>NZ_JBAVIG010000065.1:0-166149 GCF_049686655.1 Methanoregula sp. | reverse complement strand
CTCTACAACCTCTCGAAAATTATTCTTGCGATCTTCAGATGGATCTTTTACTGAGGAATTCTACAGAGCCCTTTTTACATAGTAACTTTTACTTGTGTGGAAGAACCGACCCCGCCATAGTAAAGTTTGGGCAACCCATGATTCCATTTTTTTCCCTGCTTTGGGTTTTCTCATCATATTTTTGACGTTGATTTTCGCCAATTTTGACTTTGAGGCTATGATGTAAATGAAATACATTGCTTATAAACTCATTTTAGTGTAGTACACAAAGTTTCAACGTAATTCATGCACCTGTGCTAAAAAACAAACCAAGATAGTTAGATAATATGCGATTCTAATGTCAGGAACTCTTGAATTAGTATAAGGAAATCAGCATAACAATAAAATCTGGGTAATTGTTCTGATGGCCTTGCAGATTTGTTTAAACTATTGGAATTAGTGTAGGATCATAACCATTCATTTTTACATAGCACGCGGGTGTGATGATGACCCATACCTAGTTGTCGCCCTGTGAGAGCGAAGCATCCACATTGACCATCTGTGCTAAAACAAAGTAGTTGTTCTGACTTCACGAGGTAATCACGCGATTCACTACATTTTGGCACAAACTTCTTTTATCTTATTTTTCTTACTTTCCAATAGTTATAGTAAAAATCTAGTGAATGTAGTGCTTAACGTCGATAAAAATAGAACTACTAATCAAGAATCAAATGGTGAAGGTTTAATTTTAAACCCACAATAACACCATTTCTTTTCTCCGTTGATCGTCTTTTGGCGCTTTCTTGCTCCAGCCTTCTGAATTCGACCTCCAAATTCTTTTGGGGTAGAATCAATCCCGTTGTCATCACAATATTTTTTATAATGCTTATACAACTCGTCACAGGATACAAAAGACTCAATATTCCTCTCAAGGTGAGTGTTAATATAACGATAAAATGGATCACTGCCATTCAACCAAGTTTCTCGTGTTTGTTCCCACGAGGTTGATATGATCGTCCCTTTTGTGATGATATCCCGAATCCTTCCTAGCACGAGATTAAGAAATGCTGAAAGGTTCTCCTCTGTAAACCATCTTTCTGCAAATGTTGGGTCTATAGGAAATGACTGATTGAATTGAATCACCATCCATCTTTCCCAGAAAGCAGGATCATCACAGTGAAGTGGCGGGAAATCATTAGTTGCAAAAACGAGTATGGCTTTATTCTGATAGGAAAAACTATCACAATACTTTCTTTCTATGTCAATGCGACCACCACCAGTTAGGGCTTTGAATTTACCCAAATCCTCTAACTTCACATTCGATAATTCATCTGCAATGTTGATCAATTTACCAACGAGCCCAGATGCCTTAAACCTGTCATTCATAAGTTCATTCAGAGGAATGTTAGCACAATTAGAAGTACCAAAAAACTGTTCATTCAGCATATCAAGAAATGTTGTTTTACCTGAATTCTTCTCTCCGATGCACAGATATGACTTCTTGTAATTTCTCCCCAACATCGAAAGTAACCCTTGAGCAGGAATTTGGGTGAGAAGATCAATATCGCACCCCAACGATTCCAAATATTTTCTTATCTCTGAAGGGTTTGCATCAGGATTGAATATTACCGGTAATTTGTATGTAAACCGATGTTCTGGAGAATCATCGAGAAGAGTCACATTTCCTGAAGTAAAGTTAATCTTTAATACTCCATTCTTGACGGGAATAAGGTTTGTAGAATTGTTAAATGGGTATTCAGGTTCAGATGTTTCGCACTCTATAATATGCATAATCTGCCGTGTTGGTTCAGTGTATGATTTTGAGTGAGAACGACCACTGCGGTTAAGGATTGCAATGATGTCTCTTTGAACCTGCCCCTTATTCTCTGTATATACACCTTCACTATAAACGAATACCTTACCCGTAAATGTGACGATGTGGTATTCTGCAATCAATGCATGAGCAATTCTGTAATAGTCTAGATCGCTTACTGTACTTCCATATCCTCCAGTCGAGGATGATAGTGTTGTCTCTAAAATTGATTCAGTCAATATATCACCTTTGAAGAGCCCTCGCTATCGGTATATCAAATTCTATAGAATGATGGTTTATCCAACCCCGCGTGCTGAAATAACATCACAGGGCTTAAAAGTTCATAAAATAGCAATCTTCCCCACAACTATACTTGGGGCACCAATAGATTGACTCTTATATTTACTTGTATGTTATTATCAGTATATAAGGTACTTGTTACTTTGTTCACGTCGGTAATCTCTTAAAAATGATACCTCAAACACGGTAAAGAAAGTTATATAACATTAGTTGCACAATATTATACAATAGATGGTGACTGGAATGAAACCTATTGGGAAGTCCAAAGTAAGCAGACAAACGTCGAAGAAAAATGCGATCTATCCGTTTGTTAGATTTCCTCAAGGGTATGAGGATCTTATTGGCAACACCATGACGATATACGAGACAGAGCACGAAGGAAGGCGCGCATTCCTACTTGTCCCTTATGATGAGACAATTAGTGCCCCTAAAGTTATACAACCGATTGCTAAACTGTCCATTGAAAAACGCATAGATGGCCTTGAAACAAAAATCAATCAAGTTATAGACCTTATTAATTCCAATAAGGAGCAGAATGGTTCAAAACCGACATGGGCCCGTCGTGATTCGAACACGAGATCTTCGCCGTGTGAAGGCGACGTCATAGCCAACTAGACCACGAGCCCCGATGCATCGACCGGGAATCGAACCCGGGCTATAGGCTTGGAAGGCCTAAGTCATGCCTCTAGACCATCGATGCACTGTGCTCTACAATTTTGGTGGGGAGTGGTATTAATAATTGTCACTGCCCGGATCGATTGCTATGGTTATCCTGAGCGTATCACCCGGTCTGGTGGGGAATGGTAAATGGAATTGCAAGATCTGGTAATCCGGAACGTGAATTCATGGAGTATCCTGTATCCGGGCCGGAACCAGTGCCGAGATCAGTGCGCATACCGGGCCTATGATCAGTCCTGCCCAGAATACCAGCCCCAGCATACCGATGAGCAGCAGGGAGATCCTGTCACGAAATGAGTAGGGGACGGGCCTTCGGGCAAGTCGGAGAGTGAAGATACCCAGCATCACAGGAACTGCTGCGAAGATGATGGTTATTGCCGCCGCTGGAGGGATTCCGGTGTTCTGGAATACCCGGAACATCTGGATGGTGGTCATTGCCGCCCCTCCCAGGTACATGAGACCTGCGACTGTGGCCAGCCAGAACACCGGCCCGGGCCGTGATCCTTTTCGTTGTTCGCGACGGGCAATCACAATGATACCGAGGATGATCAAGGCAAAGAACGGGGCGAGGATGGTTAGGACAGGCTGGTCTTCCCAGAGACGGGTATTTATCGTGCTGACCGGGATGAGCACCCACTCTATAAGTGAGAACTCTTTTTTGTATCCGGAAGAGAGGCTGTAGTGTGTTCCGTTCTTCTGGCTGACTATGGCGACATAATATACTCCGGGATTTCTGACATCCTCTGAATATGTGGCAACTTTATAGATGGCAGCCGGAGTAAATGGCTCGTATTCTGCCATTGCCGGTGCATGACCGGTTACGAGAAGTGTGTCATACCCGGCAGGAGTTTCAACTCCTGCAGAGACATTCGTTATCGTCCCCGTGATTCCCGGGATCAGGATCACCATATTGGGGACCGGGTCCTGGGGTCCCACCACCATCAACGACAGGTCGAGGTTGTCTCCTGTATTCAGAGAATAACGAAAATACGCGGTATCACTGGCGTTCTCAAGGTTGCCATAAATGATGTAGGTTTTTGCCGGATCATCGACAGAAAATGCGTTTTTAATATGGGTGTTTCCCCCGGCCCCGAGAGGGACAAGGGCTCCTGCAAGCGGAGTGAGAAGCATGAGGCAGAGAAGAAGTGCCAAAAAAAGCACTCTGGAGAACATAATCAGAAGATCGTCTTCCGGCGATTTATACACTGAGCCCGATGCAGGACCCTGACGCACCTTACCCTGCACGCAGATATTCATCACGGGATCGTTAAACCGGCGTGTTGCAGTTTCCCATCCTGATATCCCTGCCACGATCCAGGTAAAATTTTGCGTCGTCCGGCTTCCAGGACTTCTTAAACCTGCCGAGATACGTCAACGCATCCGTATTATTTGGAAGTTGGCCGATTACTCCCTGAATGTCTGTATTGCCGATTCAAGGTATTTTGTCCGCATGCACATCACGCCGATCTGTTCGAAGATTTTAACCGAGAAGAGGAACTCATGATGTCACTTTAAAATGTGAATATCGCAATCAGAATAAAAGAATAAGCGGTTACCGGCCCGGTTTTCCCAATGTCCGGCCAAGCCGGGTAGATACGATGCCCCCCCAAAAAATGGTTGAAATGGGTATGCTGGTTAATAACTCCTGATCTCGGCCTCCACCTTCTCGAGGTTGGCGATCCGCTTCTCGAGCGGCGGGTGCGTGGAAAGCAGTTCCATGATGGTATTACCGGACAACGCAGGGATGATGAAGAAGGCGTTTGCCCCCTCGATTTTCGCCTTCGCTTCGGGAGGCACTGCCTCGATCCTCCCGCTGATTTTGTTCAGCGCTGATATCAGTGCCCTCGGGTTCCGAGTGATGAGTGCACTGCCACGGTCGGCAGCGAACTCCCGGTAACGCGAGAGCGCGAGGATCAGGAGTGTGCTGATTGCGTAGACGACGATCGAGACGATCCAGATGATGATCCCAGCCCCTCCGTTTTCCCGATTGTTGCCCCCGAAGAGCATAGAGAAGAAAAAGCTCTGCATGATTATGGACGCGATCATCGCAATGAAGCTCGCGAGGGTCATGGTCAGGATGTCACGGTTTTTGACGTGAGACAACTCGTGGGCAAGAACTGCTTCGAGTTCATCACGGTTCAGGAGGCGTATGATCGAATCCGTGCAGGCAACGACCGCGTGTTTCGGGCTCCTGCCGGTAGCAAAGGCATTCGGTACCGGGCTATGCATAATAGCAATCTTTGGCATCGGAAGCCCGGCTTCCTGACAGAGTTTCTCCACCATCATGTGCAGGTCGGGTTCTTCATCCTCGCCGATGATCCGTGCCCCGGTGGTCCAGAGTACCAGCTTGTCGGAAAAGAAGTACTGGAACAAGCCCATGCCCACTGCCAGCAGGACAATGAACCACACCGCTACGCCATACGCAAAGAGCACGGTCATGAACACGAGGTAAAGCAGTAATAACAGCAGTCCTGTCAGCCAGACCCTGGCCGTCAGGCCCCAGTCACGTTTCCATTCCATAAGTAGTACATGTTCTCACCGTACTCTCTTAAAGTAATCGAAAATTGCAAAAATCTGCGCGATTTTCGTGGCGTTCCGGTTGCCCGGTTCAAGTACCCGCAATGATCGCAACCGGAACCATCCCGAAATCACAGGATCAATACAGAAACTTTTTTTTAGCCAGCATCTGACGGATACGTATGGCTGATGTCGATCCCGAAGCTCTGGCAGATGTTGCATACGGCATCTTCGAGCATCTCTTAAATCGCGGACTGCTGGAGCAGGACAAGTACCTGTATGTGCTGGTCGAGGGAGGTATCGACTTCACGGCTGATCTTTCCGGCATCTTCGGGAAGTTCCGGGAGGAATACCCGCAACTTGCCGAGGCAATGCTGGAAAGGTTCTCCAGCATCGATACAATTTACCGGATGCTGTGCGAAGGAGAGGGTGTGATCCCCTCAAAAACAACCCAGATGTACTGGATTGTGCTGGACGCTCCGGGTAGCGCGCCTGAAGCGATCGAGGATGAAAATGCAGGCAAGTGGCTGCTTTTCCAGGAGCCGGATGTGGTGGATGCGGCATGGAAGAAGATCAGGGATGCGACGGTTGCCCACGAACTTGGGATCTCGGCAAAAGTGAGTACCGCCAAACCCAATCCGGATTCCCGTGACAACCGCAAAGTGATCTATGTCTATACAAAAGATTGGGCCGATGAGGCGGATGTCATGCGGGTGCGGGAGAAGCTCCGAACGCTCGGGTTCACCGACAGGATCGGGTATAAGCGGAACATCGAGACATTTGCCGGGGAATATGCCCAGAAAGGAAAGCGGGTTACGTATTATTCCGCGTAATATGCCAATGCGACTATGGCATTTCCCGGAATAGTGGTGCAACCGGTTCTTTTTACTTTTTCCTTCTGTTCTCTCTCTCTCTCTCTCGGCGGGAATGGTCCTGTTCTTCTTAAATCTGCGGGATCAGCCCTCCGGAAATCCTTGTACGCTATATCCTCTTTTACCCTCCGCGAAAGAATTGCAAAGATCATCGCGGTGTGGATACATGGTTTTGGAAGAAGGTACATGTAAAAATCCGGATGGTTGTCCTACAACGATCCGGGGATCCCCAGCAGTCCCTAATACGGGATCTTGGTGATGTTAAAAGGAGTGGGTGCATAGTGCAGTTGCCACATCCTCAAATAGCAGTGAATAACTGCGATAAGGAAATGAGAAAAACCGGAAAAAAACGTATTATATCAGATCATTACGCTTTTCTTTCCTTGTTCTTGGGGCGCAGGTTCTGGTAACCGCATTTGCGGCAGCTGGTTGCGCGGATTGCATTGCGTGCGTTGCAGTGCATGCATATTTTCACGTTGAGTAGCCGGGCCTCGGCTTCGGGAAACTTTGCCATTATTAAACACTCCTGTCTGCCCTTATAACAAAGCTGTAAGACTTCTTAACCGTTTGTGTCAATCCGATCCCGGAACTCCTCCAGGAACCAGTCATGGAAGGCGGCAAGCGCCTTCGCCCTGTGGGAGATCCGATTCTTCTCTTCCACTCCGATCTCCGCGAGTGTCTTTTTCCCTGTCTCGAAGATCGGATCGTAGCCAAAGCCGGAATCACCCCGCGGACTGCTGCTTATCCGGCCTTCAAGCGATCCTTTGAAAACTCGGGTACCGTTCTCATCGGTAAACGCGATGGCAGTTGTAAACCTGGCGGTGCGATCCACCCTCCCTTCCATCAGCTTCAGGATGCCGGTGTTCCCAATTGCATGCTGGACGTACGCAGCATACGGGCCCGGGAATCCGTTTAAGGCATTGATGAAGAGACCTGTGTCATCAACGATGAGTGGGGTTTTCAGCTGCCCAAACGCATACCTCGCCTTGCCCAGTGCTATCTCCCCCACATCCTCTGAACGGGTTTCAGGGATGTCGAGCGGTATGTGTCCCACTTCTACTGCCCCATGGAAGAATGCTGCAACTTCCGCTGCCTTGTTCGCATTGCTCGTAACGACCGTTATCTTCACAGGTACCTTCCCCGTAGTCCGATCTCGTGTTCCCGGGCGATGACCTCATTGGCACCCGCAAATGTCTCCTTGTACCCTTCGGTGAATGCGGCCTTGAGCTGATCTGCCCGTTCAGGTGCCGTGCTCTCGAGTGTCTGGAACAGGACGTGGATATCTACGCCCTGTTGCTCGATTTCATTGGTAACCTGGGCTAGGCCGAAATCAATAAGTACGCACCTGCCATCGGTCTCACGCAGGATAAGGTTACTTGTGGTCAGGTCTCCGTGCATGATGCCTGCAGCATGGAGCCTCCCGATCACACCTCCGGCCTCTCTGACATTTTCATCGGTCAGTTCCTGGGTTAGCAGCGTGTCCCCTATCCGCTCCATAACAATTGTATCAGCAGTAATATCCCGGATTATTGGAGTCGGAGCGCCACCTCTCCTGGCGGAATGGATGAGTCGTGCCTCGGCCCGTGTCCGCTCGGCTATCAGGCGCCGGTCGAGTGCAGGAACACGGTATTGCTTCGGGACCCTGTGTTTCTCGACGACGTCATCATGGAAGGTGACTACTGCCTCCGCACCACGTCGCAATGACCCGGGAGCCGGTATCCGTTCTTCCGTATGTTGCAGTTTGTGGCGCCAGGTCACTTCGACCTCATCTGAACGGAACGAGGGATTGATCCGGGACGCTTCGACAGGGAGTAAACATCCGCTTTCCAGCATCAGCTTCCCTGTATATGCGATCATCGCACCGTTGTCACCGAGATATTTCTGTTCGGGCACAAAGAACCGGGCACCACGATCCTCGCACATGATCCGGAGCATCTCCTGCAGGCGCCGGTTCGCCCCCACACCTCCAACCAAAAGAACTTCATCTTTTCCGGTTAGGGACAGTGCCCGTTCTGTCACCTCCACGCACATGGCAAACGCGGTCTCTTGCAGGCTGTAGCAGACATCAGGTAGCGGCGCTTTGTGATCCTTTGCTGCGGATACAATGCCGGAGAACGCGAGATCCATTCCTTTGACCGTGTAAGGAAGTTCGGTATAAGTCCCGTTTTTTGCCTGCGCTTCGATATGCGGACCGCCGGGGTGTGGAAAATTCTTTGCCCGGGCAAATTTGTCAAGTGCGTTTCCGATACCGATATCGAGCGTCTCACCAAAGATCCGGTACCTCCCGTTCAGGTACCCGATGACCTGCGTATTGGCCCCGCTTGCATAGAGTATTACCGGGTCCCGGCAACCGGTTGCAAAGCATCCGATCTCCACATGAGCTACGCAGTGGTTCACTCCGACCAGTGGGACATCAAGGGCAAGAGCAAGCGAGCGGGCTGCAGTAGCAACGGTCCGGAGGCATGGGCCCAGGCCCGGTCCCTGCGAGAAGGCGATACCGGTAATTTTCTCCGGCTCCTTGAGAACGGAACCGATGATATCTTTCATTACCGAAGCATGGTGCTGGGCTGCCTCCCTTGGGTGAATACCCCCCTGTGCGGGATTGTACGGGTGTGAAGCAAGAGTGACGAGATCGCGATCAAAAAGAGCGGCACTGAGGTTCCAGGCAGTGCCCTCAATCCCCAGTATCTGCCCAAAAACAGGCATTGGATCTTATTTTCTGAATTCGGTGTATCCGCACTTTCCGCAGGTGGTCCGGTCCTTGTGGTCTGCCATCATAACACCGGGTCCGCAGCGCGGGCAGTATTTCTTTGCAGTGGTGACCTTTGCACCCTCGACCTTAAAGTATAAACCCCTCTTGGGCCCCTTCGAGGCTGCCGCCTTTTTTGCGGTTGCTGCTGCCATTGTTATGCCGCCCCCTCTTCCTTGGGCTTGGGCATACCGCGCGCTGAAAGGTGCGGGCGTTCTGTCTTCTTCTTACCTTCTTCGCTATCGTAAATGCGTGCTGATCCGGTAAGTTCGGTCTTGCCAAAGCTGCTGTGCAGGGTGTCAAGGGTAACCTGATGCTCCTTCACATTGAGCAGGGCACAGAGTTTGCCGATGATCTGCATACGGGAGGGGGTCGCTCCATCGTATTTGAGGGTAAACTGAACCTCTCTTCTGGATAAAAGTTCATTTCTTTTATCGCTGGTGATCTCAAAGTCCATCGATATCCTGTAATTATTGGAAACCGGGTTATTTAAAACATGACCCCCGGCCGGTATCCTGAAGACCGGATAAAAAATGCGTAGTGAAAACTGGATTCAGGCAGCGAAATGCGTGAAACACTCGAGAAATTGCCGGGCCACGAGCTTTGCTTCAGGAGTGACCCGACGAAGGACGACCCCTTTGTGGGGTTGCCCGTAGAGTACGATAGCACCTAGGGGAGCTGCTATCACTACGGGAATTACTGCGAGATCCTCTTCGCCATCAACAACGATGGTCACAGGTGGGATTGCAATCGCTTTGTTGACTGCTTCGATGAGGTCCTCAGTCAGAGTCCCTGCGGGATTTTTTACCCTGATACAACTGCCCCTGAGTGGTGACTGTCTGCAACAAGGAGCTCGCATCGTTAAACCATCTATGATGGCGACATCCGGTGTGATTCCATTTCTCTGGAGATTATGTGTTACTACGTCCCCGACGGAATAAATGATCTGGCCCGCCAAAAGGGGCATTATCTCGTTAATATTCCGGTATAGGTCGCCAAAAGGTTCCTGGAAGAGCTTCCGGTGCTCCTCTGGCAGGGTGAGCATCAGCGGACCTTCAGCGCATAACGGCCTGGGAGTTTGATGTTCATCCTTTTGGCCACTTCGGAATTTTCCGGATCGATAATAACAAGGTACCCGGACCAGTCTTCGCTCAGGTTCGTTGTACCGCAAACTACGCAGTTTTCGCCATCGACAACCCGATGGCAGTCACGGCATACCTTGCCCTGTTTCTTCTTATTCGTCGGAGGCATGGTCCTTCCTCCTGCCCTTTCCCTTTTCGGGTGCTTGCTTTACAGCACCTGCCGGCTGCCCCGCCTTCTCTTTCTCTTTGGTCATTTCTTCTTCGAGCCAGAGAGCTGTGCCAAGCCCTGCCTGCCGCATTGTAAGCCCGATCTTGCTGTCACGGGGTTCGCGCTCGTTTAAGGATAAGGTTACGACCCTGACCCTGACCACGTCCCCGACGCCAATGAACCGTTTGGATTCCTGGCAGATCAAGCGTGAGTTCTTCTCATCATAGTTGATGTATTCATCGGAGATCTGGCTGACGTGAAGCATTGCATCGATAGGTCCCAGACTGACGAACGCACCGAAACTGGTGGTCTCGACAACGGCCCCCTCGATCACTTCCTGCAGTGCAAGACGAAGGACCATGGCCTCAAATTTCACATCGTAATAGACACCCCCGTCGCCAGGAACAAGTTCGCCTTCACCAACATCCTGTACCTTGGTGACACAGATGAATATCCCGATCTCCTTGTCGATACTTCCTTCAAGCTGTTCCTGCAGAACATCGAGGATGACTTTCTCAAGTTTTTCTCCCAGCCGCTGGGGTGGAACCCGCACCTTGTCCTCAAGCATCAGTTTATGATACATACTTCATCTTACCTCCGCATTATCTCCAGTTTCTTCTGATTTCTCATGGATATTACGCTTATACCCCGCGCATTCAAGGCATCCCGGATGCGCCGATCATTCGTGACAACCATGCATTTTGTTTGTGCCGCATATTCGATCACCTTTGCATCAACCGATTCCGATTCCAGATCTCCGCTTTCCGCGAGGGTGCATTGCGCAGCAAGCGCAAGACCCACACGGGCCGCCGCACCGTGCCGGCCTCTGGCCCGGGTGAGTCCCTCGAGCTCCTGCAGGACGGCAGAGAGTACGACTGGCTCAAAACTCCCGATGAGATTTCGGAGTTCATCGAAAAGGTCTATCTGGAATTGTGCCGGCATCATGAGGGCATTGGCGTCCAGCAGCACCTTTACTCGTCCAGTACTCCCATCCCGATCAGGCGCCAGCGTGCTCCCACCTGCCGGCTGATAGCGATCCGTGAGCCTTCTTCTGCACAAACGGGTCGTTTCAGCTGGATCTCAACACTGTCCTTCTTTGTATTGGTGACGACACCTACGGTGACAGCGGTTCCGACGGATAACATAAGGGGTTCGGAATGTTTAAGCGGTTCGATAATGAGTTCGCTGGTTGCACCAACTACCCGCTCCATAAGGGTGACCCGGCACCGGATCTTCTCCCACACCGGGGGAAGTTTCCCCTCGTGGCCCAGTACCTGGCCGGCAAGTGCATCACTTTTTGTCAGGGCTGGATCGAGCCTGGTCCCGACGCCAAGAAGTCCCCCCGGGGTTGCTGCTTCAACAACTTTGGAACCCGCATTGATGGATGTGACGGTTGTTGTAATGGGAATCCATTTGATCCTGTTTTCAACCTGCATCTGCCTTCCCGGACGGATCTCGATCTTGTCATCTTCGCGGAGGATGCCCCGTATAAGAGATCCCCCTACGACCCCTCCTTTCACGTCCTTCCAGTTGCAGCCGGGTTTGTTCACATCGAATGATCGTGCAATCAGCATCAAGGGTTCCGCATTCGGATCCCGTTCCGGTTCGGGAATGACCTGGTCCAGAGCCTGCACCAGTGCGCCCATGTTGATCCCTTTTTGCGAAGAGACTGGGATGATAGGTGCATTCTCGGCAATTGTTCCTTTGATGAATGCCTTAATCTCCAGATAACTGTCCATCGCCTCTTTCTGGCTGATCACATCGATTTTACTCTGGACGATCACGATCTTCTTGATGCCGACGAGTTCCAGCGCCATCAGATGCTCTTTAGTCTGTGGCTGGGGACATTTCTCGCTGGCGGCGATGACAAGCATCGCCCCATCCATGAGTGCCGATCCCGAGAGCATGGTCGCCATCAGCGTTTCGTGTCCCGGCGCGTCAACAAAAGAAATGGAACGGAATGGAGTTCCCTTTCCGCCACAGACCGGACAATCAGGGCTTGTCGAAAAGGCGTCAGTACCTTCGCACTTTTCGCACCGGTAGAAGGTGGCGTCAGCATATCCAAGGCGTATGGAAATACCACGTTTTACTTCCTCACTGTGCCGGTCTGTCCATGTCCCTGTGAGTGCGTTAACGAGTGTGGTCTTGCCATGGTCGACATGGCCCACAACTCCGATATTGACACTGGGAACTGTCACATCATGCAAATGAAATCGAACCTCCTTACTCTATATATAATGGTCATACTTATACATAACCAGTAAGAGAGAACTTTCGTGACAGGTTAGCCGTTTGATTTTGTTTTGAATATTTATCGCGCTGGCCATAACAACAGAACCGGTCCCCTCCCCTCATAAAATTTGATCGTCAGCTTGGTTGTTGATTTATCTGTGAAAAAGAATACAGATGAATATCCTTACGGGAAAAGAAATAATTGGAATCGCGGAGGGAATTATCCGCCACCCTCGCAGCTCTGATCGATATTTTTCAAAGCTTCCTGGAGATCGCTCCCCGCAGCAAATTCCCGCTCACGGGCAACGACTTTTTTTGCATCTTCAACAATTGTCGCCACAGTTTTTTGTGTTGTTGTTGTTGCAGGAATCAGTTGATCGATCCGGTACAGGAGATTGGTACTATCGAGTTCAGCAAAGGTTACGCCTTTGACCTGCTTTGTGCGTAGGATCTTCCCGGTGGTTCCGGTCCGGGGGTATCGTACCCGCATCCCGGGAGAAATCTCTTCTGCGAGCATATTGTTGAATGAGATGTTTCTGAAGATAAATTTTGTTTCAATAAAAAAGCGGTATTCCTGACTTCCCAAATATCTCAAAGAAGAAAAATGAAAATAGGATTGTAAAACCTAATCAATGGTCAGACCCTGCATCACTGCCGATTCTGGCACATCATACTGGCGGTCTGTTCCTTCAATCCGGTATTTGCCGGTAGTTTTCACATCATAGGAATTTCCTGTGGTGGAATAGGGAACAATAAACTCCCCATTGACACTTGCCTGTTGGTACGTGAAATTCCTACCGGTATTGGTGACTACTGGTACTTCGATAATTCCATCACCCTTGATGTGGGCCCCTTTGACATATTCAAAGGTTTTTACGTATTTCAGATCCGCGATTTTGGGATCGAGTACGTTTCTTGGGGACTCGTGGACAAGTCGGTAATGCTGGAGTGCAGGTACAATATCAACCGGTGAGACGAGCGATGGACTAAGTACAGCCGCATGGTATCCCGCTTGTGCCTTCAGATTATACTGATCTACAGCCTGATCGGCAGCGGACACATTCATGGATTGTGCTGCAATGATAACCGGCAATGATGCATGGGTTACTGACGGATCAACATATTCGACATAATATACGTCCGTTGGCAGCGTCATTGAGCCGTCAAAGTTGTGGAGGCGGGATATCATTGTCAGATAATACGGTTGTTTATTGAGGGTCGCAAGCTGGTAACTTTGATCGGTATTCCCGTTTTGCAGAAACATATTTTCCTGATACGGTTCCGTTGCAGCAGAGGCATTGAACCAGGTTGACATGGCCCAGAATTTACCGGTATCCATCTCAATATCCGTTATAACATACCGTGTCCCGTCAACGTTCAGGATGTTATTTGCAGTTTCCTCGGAAGTTGCCATGAAGTATGCTGCGGCACCGTTATCACCATCTACACCTTCCTGGAATGGGTTTGCATTAGGAATTCTCTTCCCAATGGTTGTTATGAGATGTCCGTAATCCCACCATGACATGACTCCATACGACTCATTCGGGTACTGGAATGTATTTTCCGGATAGATTGTATAGTAATCCACACCTGGATCCGGTGTATTGTTACTCAACCACTCCACCGACTCCTTCCAATCGGGATTCATTAGTGTCGGGTTAGACAACGCACTGACATAACTATAGGAGGCGGATGTGTATGCAAACAGGATACCCAGCCCAAGTACGATAATTGTTATTGTTACCGGGATGATCACCCTTTCAGCCTCATGAACCGGTACTTTCTGCATTTTTTTCTGCTTTTTATTTTTTACCGGAGTCTCTCGAACATCCTGTTTTAAACTGGTCTCCGAATCAGAGGTTGCAGAATTGCTCATTATGAGAGATCGGATTACCGGCCAAGTACGGTCCAGAGTAAAACTCACACATAGCGCGGAGAGTAACGCGACATTAATTGCGAGATAATACTCGTACCTGACATGCTGCCATGTCGAGAAGAGGATGATCACCGACCAGATTATCGCGAGGATCTGTTCAGGACGCTCATTTCGTATATTGTTATAAATCATGACCAGGAAGCCACCGATCACGAGCAGGAGACCATAGTTAAATGTAGTCCATGCAAGATCCAGCGTCCATCCCCTGGCTTCCTGGACTGTATTGGTAATGGGTGCCTGTCCGAAGAACGCAAAAGAATCTACAATGAGGAGTGCGAACAGGTTCGGTGAAATAATATAGAGGGCAAGCAGGAAGAGAAGAATGGATCCAACGATTGCCGCGGGATAATAATATTTCGTTTTTCCCTTCAGGTACCGCTGGAGTACGTAGAGAAATGCCGTACCTCCGATCATGCCCAGGTCGGCATATACGTGGGCGATGGAATATGTGGAAAGTTCCGGCGTGGGACTCTTGAATCCAAATGCCAGGAGTCCGATTATGGCAACAATGAATATCCCGCTATTGATGATAAGGAGATATTCACTCGTCCGGTCACGATAAGTATCAATAATAAACTGGATGACCGTGAATATCCCGACGATCAATGCGAAAAGAATCATTGTCGGCATTACAAAAAAACCGAGAAGATATGCGATTCCTGCGAGAACAGAAAGCAGAATTGTCGATTTGTATGAATTGATATTTTTCAGATTGATGTTGGAATCTTTCTCTGACAGGATTGCATACATGTAAATCAGGCAGAATATCGTGGAAAAAAGAACTTCTGCAATATGGTGATCCATGTATCCATAGAGAGACCTGTAAAAATACTGTCCCGTCACTATCGCAGTGAAACCTGATGCAAGAATCCCGGTTTTCCAATCGCCGCAGGTTTTCCCAACAAAATACATGATCGCTGTAACCGCAGCTGCCATGAGGGGTGGAATGAGAAGTCCGATGCTGATGATCTCAGGGCGGGTTGTTGCGCCAGTAATGAGACAACATATTGCAATAATTGTCGGGAAAAGCGGACCCCAATAGACATTTGTCCCGTTAGGGTAGAATGTCATAGGATCGAACCATGCATAATTCAAATGATTGGTAACTAAAAGTTCTACCTGACGAAGGTTATAGAGCGGGTCATCACTCGCAACCATTGACAGGTTATCCGTATTTCCCATAGTAAACATTGGCAAAAGGCGGAGCCAGAGTGCGAATAGTGTAAAGAATGCGACCAGACCGAAGATCAAATAAGTCCGGCGATTTTTCAAATCAAGAGATATCATAAGATCAACCTATGTTGGGTATTTTGTTTCGATTGAGACCATTAATAAATTTGGATAGGCGCATCAGACGACGGTCCTGAGAATTTCCTCAAACTCCCCGGCTTTTTCCTTCCAGCTGTATTTCTCCACATTTAACGAAACTGTTTCCGGATTTGCCATCAGTTTTTTTATCTGGCCAATATACTCCTCCCGGGTCCGGTAAACAAGAAGGTGAGAACCTCCGATCTCTTCCACATCGGGCATTGGTCTCATGACGATTGGTTTTCTGCAGGCGGAATATTCAAAGAATTTATTGGGTAGTGCAATATTACCCCATTCCGGTGGAGAGAGCGGGATTGTGCAGGCATCCATACATGCGATGTATCGCGGCAATTCCTGGTACGGTTTGGTTCCGGTAAAAATGACCTGGGATGAAACGCCAAGCTCCTGGGCGAGCCCTTCAAGTTCTTTTTTATATCCCGTGAATAAGGAACCCCCGACGATCAGCAACTTAGTATTCTCATTGTATCTGATCAGTTCCGGAAGTGCCCTGATCATTTCATCGATAGCATACCAGCGCTCAACACTCCCTGAAAAACCGATAATGAAATCCTTACTACCAAGGCCCAGTTCTCTCCTTGTTTCCGTTCCATCGAGTGGTTTGAAAAGATCCGTATCAACACCATTAGTGATGAGTTGCGCTGAGAATCCGAATGTCTTAAGTTTTCGCACAAGAGACGGAGAAACGGTTGTAATTTTGTTGCTTCTGGACAAATTGTATCTTGTTACTGTCCAGACTGTCCTTCTGACAATCTCCTGGAGATATGTGTTATTGAAATACGCGGCTGCGGAGTCCGGAAACCAGTCTTTAAGATCGAATATCACCGGTATCCCATATCTTTTTGCAGCATTGATCACTGCAGTTCCGGCAAAGACATGAGCCGCAACGATCACATCAAAATGTTCATGCCTCAAGATCTTGTCAAAAATGTAAAAGTGATAAGGTGTATTGATTGTATAATGCAATAGCGGGCTTTTCAGGGGAAATTGCGTTGCCTCTTCAATCGTTAATCGGGTGGGATGTCCGTTACCACGACTGACATGAAAGTGTGCTACATGGACTTCGTGGCGCTTTGCGATCTCTTCAAAAATATAATGATGCCGCGAAGGGATTGGGTGATGTATGTAATCCTGAGTGGAAACGAGAAGAATCTTCATAGCAACACTTTTTCCCTATTGAGGCTACGCAGCAATTCATACGGCAGTTATTTTTGTGGAGTACATAGTATGGACGGGAGGTCTTTTATTCTTGCCGGGGAACCAATCGCAAGCATCCGGTCCGGCACATTCCGTGTTACAACCGCCCCTGCTGCAACCAATGCTCCCTCACCAATACAAATTCCGGGGAGTATGGTGACATTGGCACCAATTGCTGCACCATCCATCAAGGTGGGTCCTTTCAGGCCGCCAATATTTCTTGGGGGATATCGATCGTTTGTGAGTACTGTATTTGGCCCGATAAAAACCCGGTTTCCTATGCAGGTTTCTGTTGGTATGTACACCATGCTCTGGAGTTTTACGTCATCGCCAATAACCGTGTTACCTTCAATCACGGTTGCGGTTCCTATTGCGACCCTGTCCCCGATGCGGGTACTTTCCCGGATCATTACATTATGTCCCGTCTGGAAATCGTCCCCAATACAGACATCGCAATAAATAATAGTTCCAGATCGAATTATTGCGTTTTTCCCGATTGTTGTTCCCCGGAACCCTTTCCTGGAAAGGTTTTCCCGTGATGGAAAGCCAACGGTCACAGGTTCGAATATCCGTGCATCGGGACCGATGCTATTCAATCCATATTCAATCATTCGACTGTCACGCTCTTTGCCAGATTACGGGGTTTGTCCACATCACGACCTAATGCCACTGCTGTATAATAAGCAAGAAGCTGAAGTACTTCGAGCGTCGTAAGGATCTGGACAAACAGATCTGTCTTAGGAATGGGAATCAGATAATCGACAATATCTGACAATTCCATATCTCCTTCACACCCTATCGCGATTACCGGTGCACCTCTTGCTTTCATCTCTTTGATATTCGAGATCATCACACCATACGTATTTCCCGGCATACAAATAGCAATAACCGGTGTTTTTTGAGAAAGGAGTGCAAATGGCCCGTGTTTGAGCTCCCCGGCAGCATATCCTTCTGCGTGAATATAGGAAATCTCCTTCATTTTCAGTGCGCCTTCAAGAGACACCGGGTAGAATGGCCCCCGTCCAACATAAAATATACTGTCGGCATTTTTACAGAGTTTCACCGCTTCAGTCAAATCCATGAGCAGTACCTCCTCGATGGATTTGTGGGCGTTCTGGAGTATATCCTCGTATTTTCTATCGCACAATCCATTGATCATCTGCATGAGCACTGCCAGCTGACCCATGAACGATTTTGTTGCGGCAACGCTGATTTCGGGCCCTGCTCGCATGAAAATGGTTGCATCAGCAATCCTTGTGACCGTGCTCCCGAGGACATTTGTAATCGCGAGTGTCCGGCAGTTATGTGCCTTTGCCTGCTTGAGAGCGCTGAGGGTATCTGCAGTTTCACCCGACTGGGTGATTCCAATGACAAGCCCCTCAATTGGCGGAGGATAATATTTGAACTCCGAGGCAGCTTCCAGGCGCCCCGGAATACCGCAGGATTCCTCGAGAAGGTATTTGAAAATGAAACCCGCATGATATGATGATCCGCAGGCTACGATCGAAACGGAATCCGGGTGCCGTGTAAACGCAGGCATGGAATCTGGATCGACTGCACGTATGGTATTATAGAATGCCTGCGGTTGTTCATAGATCTCTTTGAGCATATAGTGTGCAAACCCACCCTTTTTAACATCGTCTACAGACCAGTCGATGAGCTCCACAGGACGGTTCACACGTCGTCCCTGATTGAAAATCTCAACTCCCTCCTGGGTCAATGAGGCAGTATCCCCGTCTTCGAGAAAAACTGCTCGCTCTGTATGTTCAAGAATCGGGGTCATATCAGAAGCAGCGAAGTATTCCCCGTCACCTATGCCGATTACAAGTGGGCTTGCATTCCGGGCAGCGATTATCCGATCTTCTCTGGCGGATATTACAAGTAAGGCATAGGATCCTTTAAGAGAGGGAATAACTGCCAGAACTGCTTTGTGGAGGTCATTTGTCTTATCGTATTCCTCCTCAATAAGGTGAACAATAACCTCTGTGTCTGTTTCGGAAAGAAATGTATGCCCCCGGGATCGGAGCTGGTTTTTTAAATCAGTATAGTTCTCAATAATGCCGTTATGGACCACGGCCAGTGTTCCTGAACAATCGGTGTGGGGATGGGCATTGGCATCATTGGGAACGCCATGTGTTGCCCATCGGGTATGGCCAATACCGATCTTTCCTTTCAGATAACGTGCGGCGCTGCTGTTTTCCGATATACGGCCCTGATGTTTGGCAATGAAAATCCCATTTTCGAGCGTCGCAACGCCAAAAGAGTCGTAGCCACGGTATTCGAGTTTTTTCAGGCCTTCGACGATCAAGGGGGCCGCGTCTCTCCTCCCGATATACCCCACAATGCCGCACACGTTATATCACCGTAGAATTGTCAAAAATATACCTTGACTTGAGAGAATCCTGCCCCTCTATGGTGACATTATTTCCGATAATGGAATTCTTGAATACCGTGAATGGGCCACTTGTTACTGTGTCACCAATAATCGCACCAAATTCAGATCTTGTCGCTATCCCCTCGATTTCAATTAATCCGGATTCTGTGCTGGTTGATGTATGGTCTGCAAGAGCGCAACGCTCTCCCATGACGGTATCGACAATCCTGGAGTGAGATCCAACCGATGAGTCGTCCATTATTATTGCATCCCCAATACAGGTAAATGGCTCGAGAATTACCCTTGCACCTATACTGGTATTCGGCAGAATGCAACAGTTTGGCCCGATGGTGCAATCGTTCCCGATAATTACCGGGCCGGTAATAACTGTATTGGGCCCGATTGTCGTACCTTTCCCGATTCTCACTGATCCCTGAATGATCGTCTGCCTGCTTACTGTACCTTCACGCGCAGGATCGAGGTTATGGAGCAGGCGTCGGTTCATTTTCAGCAGATCCCATGCGAAGATCGCATCCTGCCAGTCATCTGCGGGGATTCCCTGTATCTGCACCCCGTCTTCGATCATGGATGTTATGGCATCGGTCAGGTCATTTTCCTGTATGTAGGAAAAAACGTCCTTTTTGAAAGAATAGATCCCGGTGCTGACCATAAAACTGGGAGAATATTCCGGTTTCTCGATGATTCTCGAAACAAGCCCCTCATTAAGCATAACCACGCCGAAATTTGAAGGGTTTGGATGTTCCTTGACGAGCATCGAGTTCGGAATATCCATAATCCGGGCGATGGATGTAGGATCAATATAATTGTCCCCCGGGAGGAGGAGAAAATTATCTCGTATTTTTGATTCTGCGCATAAAAGGGCATGACCCGTTCCCAGTTGTTTGTCCTGCACTATCACTTCAACCGGCACGTCCAACTGGTTCAAAAACCTGGTCACCTGCTCTTTCCGGTAACCGACAACAACAATGATCTCCCGGATCCCGTTTTTCACCAGGGCCTCAATGACATACTCAATGATCGGGCGATTGGCGACCGGAATCATTGCTTTCGGCCTGCTCCTTGTCAGGGGACGAACTCTTTTTCCTTCTCCAGCTGCGAGTATTACTGCCTGCATGTGTTACCTACCGGATTATTGCCTTGTCTCCAATACATCCTTCAATGACTGAATTTGGTGCAAATTTTGCCTCGCTTCCAATCATGACACCAACGTTTATGGAACAATTGATCCCAAACCGGACTCCATCCCCGATAACAGCACCGAATTTTTTCCTGCGGGTATCTTTACCCCCGACTTTGATATTTGCATAGTCGTGACGCAGGTTTGCAATTTTTGTCCCTGCACCGAAGTTGCACCCGGTCCCGATGATGGAATCTCCAACATAGTTGAAATGGGGTATTTTTGTCCCGTTCATAATGATTGAATTTTTAATCTCAGTGCAGTGGCCGATATGGCAATCGTCGCCGATACTGGTTGACCCGCGAATATACGCGTGCGGACCAATACGACAGTTTTTTCCGATTATGCAGGGACCTTCGATGTAGGAACCGGATTTTATAATACTTCCCTCCCCGACGACGACACTGTTGTTGAGTGATACGTTGGTTTCGACCGTGCCACGGTTATCGGAAATCACGTGCTCCATAAGCGTGGCATTTGCCTCGAGCATATCCCAGGGATGACCGACATCAATCCAGTACGAGAGGTGATATGCATGCAATGTTCCGGTTTTTATCAGAATGTCGAGAGCATCCGTGAGCTCAAGCTCGCCCCTTGGGGATGGGCGCACCTGATCGATGAGCGTGAAGATATCCGGTGAAAAAAAATATGCCCCGGCATTGATGAGGTTGGATTTTGGATGTTTTGATTTCTCTTCTATGGATGTTACACAATTGTTTTCCACGAGAACCACGCCGAAATCTCCGGGATGATCGGTTGTGCTGATGCTCATGCAGGGTGCTCTTTGTTTGCAGAGGTCAGATATGTCTTCACGTCTTAGGATCATGTCTCCGTTCAATACAAGAAATGGTCCCGTAACAAGCTCGCGGGCAGCTTTTACCGCATCAGCTGTTCCTTGCTGGTGTCGCTGGGAGGCATATGAAATGTGCACTCCCCACGGCGATCCATCACCAAAATGTTTGCGAATCTCACGTTCACCATACCCCACAATAAAAATAAAATCATGGATCCCTGCATCGCGGGCTGCAAGAACGAGGTGCTCCAGCATCGGTCGGTTTGCAAGAGGGAGCATTACTTTGGGGCGCTTCGCTGTGAGCGGACGCATCCGCTTTCCCTCCCCTGCAGCGAGAACGACGCATTCCATACGTACAGCTGTTCTTACAACATTTAAGCAGTTTTCGCCTGCCGGACAAGATCCCTGCCCTTTTCAAGCATCTCTTTTGCCCGGGCAAGGGTTTTACCTTCTGCCGTGATCCTGATTTTTGGCTCAGTTCCGCTTGCACGGATGAGGCACCACCCGTCTTCTCCAGAGATACGAAGTCCATCTGTCGGGCTTGAAGCCCCCATTGCAGTCACCAGATCACGTGCGGCCTCGTTATGGAATGATTCGCGGAGAATAGGGTACGATGGCATTGAATCGATCTCATATGCAATATCCCATTCGGTTGCAATCTCGCAGAAAAGCGCTGCTGCATAGGGGCCATCAGGACAGAGAGAGATCATGGGGAATATCCATGCCCCGGAAGGCTCGCCCCCAAAATCACCCCATGATGCGAGTTCTTCTGATACATATGCGTCGCCGACCGGAGTGCGATGAACTTCTGCGACTTCCTCGATGATCATGGAAGCATCACTGGTGGTGACGACACGCTTGGCACCGGTATATTTTGCAAAGAGCATGAGCAGATGGTCACCATCGATAAATTTTCCCCTGCTGTCAAATGCCATCATCCGATCTGCATCCCCATCATGGACTACTGCACATCCAGCCCCGGTTTTTCTTATTATCTCTCCAACGTATCCCAGATATTCCGGCAAGGGTTCGGAGGGTCTGGCAAACGTTCCCGATGGATTACAGTTGATGCAGATTGTCTTGACACCCGCATCTGAAAGGAGTCCCGGTGTGAATATTGACCCGGCACCGTTTCCGCAATCGATTATCACCGGCCGGGCCGATCCTGGGTGGACCTGCTCTAAAATTGCATTTTTATGGGGAGTGATACCATCAACCTGCACCTCGCTACCCTGCTTCTGCCAGCTGGTCCATTGCCGGAGATCAATCCTAGATTCAATAATCTTTTGCTGGGATTGGGTGAAGGATGATCCGTCCGGGTTGAACAGTTTGAGTCCGTTATACTCTTCCGGGTTGTGGGAGGCCGTTATCATACATCCGGCCTTGCATATCCGGGTATTGAAGGCAACCGTGGGTGTGGGAACCACTCCTGCCATATGGACGCGCCCTCCACTACCAAGGATACCGGAAATCACCAGGTGTGCGAGAACCGGACTCGTTGTCCGGGTATCCATGCCAACAAGAATATCCGTAGACTTTTCTGCCAGTAACGATCCCACGCTCAATGCCGTGTCGACCAGTTTCTGATCGAATTTCCTTCGTATCCCCGAGGACCCGAAAAGCATGATACTGTATTGAACGTATACCCAAAAGATTTTGTGTCCCGGTATTGTGCCGCCGGTTTTATTCCTGGCGGATTTTATCGGAACAGATTCTTCCAAATGGACACCAATGCTCAAATTCGTGTAATCGGGCAACTCCGGCAGTTGACGGTCCGATGAATATGATCCGTTTGGTGGCCTTGTATTTTTCAACAAGATTGCCGGTAACGGGATCGATGCTAGCTTCCCCATTTATAATAATCAACTCTGCATCCGATGGATCGGAGACCAGATAATTTGTAAGGTGGTCTTCAAGAGGTGCAGTACTTCCGACAATGTGAATTTTTTTACCGGCCACTTCTTCGACCAACTGTCTAAGACATGCGTTGTGGGATGATGGGTGACAGGCCCTGAGCACCCGGGATATACAGAGAAATCCTGTGGCCACATTGATTATTGCACACGCAGCCCCTCTCACTGCATTGTTATCCAAAGGAGCCCCGAACATGAACGAAATTTTTGTCCGGGCGCGAATGGGATCGAACGTGACAAACTCTGCGCATCGCCCCCCGAATTCAGCAGTCATACATGCACCGTGCTCAAACTGGCAGTTTTTCGTGTCAGGATCCACATCAAGAAGAACCCCTGCATCTCCACATCCACTATGTTCAAGGAGTGCCTCAAGTTTTTTCACGGATTCTGTGATAATATCAGTCATGTCTGGACACCGTCCTGTAAGAGAATCACTCGTGCTGGCGATCCATCGAGACCGGAAAGGCGGAGTGGCAATGCTGCCATTATATAATCCCCTTCACCTACTGCAGAAAGATCGAGCAGTTCGATTATTACACAGTCATGGCCAAGAAGTTCACGATGGACAGCCCCATCACAGATGAAAGCCTCAATAGAAAAAGAATCAATACCCACGCAGTGAACCCCTTTTTTTATGAGGTAGCATGCAGCATCGTGAGTCAGTGAGGGGTAATCCTCCCTGAACGTTGTGCACGTTGAGAATGCCGTTTTCAATAGTATGCGGGATTTCCCATCAACCCGTCCCCGAATAACTGGCTCACTGATCTCCACTCCTGATTGTGATACATCCAGGACACGACAGGGACCCACAAGATGCGACAGGGGTATCGTATCGATCGTGTCCCCCGTTTTCAGGTAGTGAACGGGTGCATCAATATGTGTTCCGGAATGGCTGTTTATACGAATATCGGAGATCAGGTACTGTCCCTGATCATGTTGTGTGAAAACCGGAGGTGTGTCCCCTGGATAGACAACGGTAGATCCAGAGAGTGGCCGGGTGATGTCAATAATTTTCATGCATTCTCCGCCCAGCCGTATTCACCGATGAGCGGGACAAACCTGACTCCCCCGTGTGATGACTTCACAAGTCCCCGTACCTGCCGTGTAAGAGAGACCAGCTCTTGGCTTTCTCTTCCACCCACTGGTGCAACCAGTCTGCCACCTATTGCAAGCTGGTCTATCAAAGGCTGGGGAATATCAGGTGTAGCCGCTGTTATCAGGATCCCATCATATGGAGCATCTACCGGATATCCGCGAGTCCCATCTCCTACTAAAATCCGGACATTTTTTATATTGATAGCTGCCAGGTTTTTCCTGGCAAGATTCGCTACAGAAGGAATTCGTTCGATTGAGGTTACATGGTATGAAAGAACAGCAAGGATCGCCGTCTGGTATCCACTCCCTGACCCGATCTCGAGAAGGTTGTCACCTGGTTCAGGATCGAGGAGTTCGGTCATTTGTGCAACAATATATGGCTGGGAGATAGTCTGACTGCTCCCGATGGGGAGTGGATTGTCCTCGTATGCTGAGGTATCATAAGGGTGTGGAATGAAAATATGTCGTGGAATTTCCCGCATCGCCTCAAGTACACGGGAATTGGAGATCCCTCTGGCCCTGATCTGGTGCTCCACCATGGCAGAACGCTCGTCGGCCCTCGGGTACTTTTCCATATACGATCACCCTCAAAATCCTGCTTTCTCCGCCACATCTATAGATGCATCGATCTGTTTCTGTAAGGCTTCAGGAAGGCCGGAGATTTTCACATCGAGGAACCCCCGGATGATTGTTGCGGTGGCCTCATCCTCATCGAGTCCACGGGACATAAGATATTCAATCTCTTCCTGGGCAAGTTTACCCACTGCGGCCTCATGCGAGAGCTCAGTGCCGACTACGGAGCCTTCGATCTCCGGTATTGCGTAAATCAGCCCGTCTTTGAGGATAAGTCCCTTGCATTCCAGATGGCCCCTGGTACCCGCAGTTTTCCCGTTGATATGGCCACGGGAAATGATCGTACCCCCCTTGGTGATGGCACGGGTTATAAGCTCTGCACTGGCGCCCTTTCCCTCAAGGATTGCACGGGATCCGAGATCCATGTAGGACCCCGATGTTGCGATCACAACGCTGCTGAACCGTGCAACCGAATTCTCTCCTTTCAGTGTTGCTGTCGGATACATCTGCACCTTTTTCACCGGCTGCATGCAGACATAGTTGGAAAGAAAAACCCCATTCTCCTCTACAACGGACGCGCTCCGCGGATATACCTCGATATTCTCGCTCCAGTTGTGGATCATCGTGAAACTGATCTTCGCATTCTTTTTTACATAAAATTCGGAGATGCCGTAGTGCGCCCCGCCCTTCCCGACATGTTCGCCGCTGGTGCAACCTGATATGATATGGAGTTCGGCTCCTTCTTCAGCTATGATAATATTATGGACATGCTGGATCTGTTCGCGACCCAGAAACAGGCATGCCTGGATGGGGAAGATGTTATTTGATCCCTTATGCGCGATGATGACGTACCCTTTAGGATCGTTCTGGGCCGCAACATATTTCGTGACATCATCTTTCTCCGGTGACACGACCTTCCAGGCATAATCCTTAAGCCAGTCGTATTTTTCCATCGCTTTCTTGTACGGGAGGACTTCAATGCCTTCCTCAGCACATTCGGAATGCACAATATCCTGATCCATCTGGAGATAACTGCCACACCTGTTCTTCATCTCAAGGTCGATGCCCGATTGGGCGAGTCTCTCCCTGTCGACTTTTGAGATCTCCGGGACTTTTATGGGCTGCGACATTCCAGGCACTCCTTATAGCCGCGCTGTTTTATATCTTTCATGATTTCACGGGGATTCCCGTGGCACCGGATCTGCCCGTCGCACATCACATGACCACGATCCGTCTCGAGATAATCGAGAATATAGCCCGTATGGGTGATGACCAGCCCGCTCTTCTGGCGTTTGATAACATGTTTGTCTTTTTCCAGAAGGGATCCAATTGCGGTCCCGATGAGAGAGATGTTCTCTATATCCACACCGCTTTCCGGCTCATCGAGCATTATGAAATCCGGATTCTGGATCATCAGCTGGAGTACCTCGCTGCGTTTGATCTCACCTCCTGAAAAACCTTTATTGATGTCTCTCTCGAGGAATTTGTCCATATGGACTGACGCGGCAAGTGCGGGGATATCTTCTTTTTTTGTCCGGGAAATTGCCGTGAGCAGCTTGCCCAGTTTCAGGCCTGAGATGGTCGGCGGGCGCTGGAAAAGCATGCCGATCCCGCGCTTTGCCCGGTCATGGGCTCTCATCTTTGTCACGTCTTCTCCTTTGAAAATAATTTTTCCACTGGTGATAGTATAATTGGAATATCCCATGAGTGTCATGAGAAGCGTTGTCTTCCCCGACCCGTTGGGGCCCAGAAGCACATGGGTCTCACCCTCCCCGATGTGGAGATTGATGTCGTGTAATACTTCCCTGTCGCCAACTTTTACATGCAGATCCTCAATATGGAGCATAAGATAATCGTAGACAATATGTCCATTGCTGCATTAAACGCTTTTCTCGTTAATCCTGGCACAGTATTGTTTCGGCACATTTTACTCCCCGCATCGTACTACAGTATCCTGGGATTAAGAAGATGAAACCGGAGAAAGTTAAGGACAAGGAAGGGAAAGCCAGGATCCGCCAGGGTTCCCGGTATGCCAGGAAGAGTATCGCTACTGGCGATCCTGCCGATTTTCACCGGTTTGTGAATCGTATAATCTGTGGAGATGCTCAAACCGTTCTGTCTCACCTCCCTGACAACAGCATCGATCTTGTCATCACGTCCCCTCCGTATAACTTCGGGCATTCATACGCACAGGATCCTCACGATGATACGCACGAATGGAATGAATATTTTCAAAAACTGCTTGTTGTGTGGAGGGAATGCGAACGGGTGATCAAACCCGGCGGGCGGATTGCTGTAAATATCCAGCCTCTCTTCTCCGATTACATTCCTACGCATCACATTATATCCCGCCAGCTGGCAAGTCTGGGGCTTCTCTGGAGAGCGGAGATTCTCTGGGAGAAAAATAATTACAATGCCAAGTACACTGCATGGGGCAGCTGGAAATCCCCATCGATGCCTTATATCAAATATACTTGGGAATACATCGAGGTTTTTGACAAGGAATCTCATAAAAAACCCGGAAGAAAGGAAGATATCGATATTACAGCTGAAGAATTCAAGGAATGGGTGAAGGGCCGGTGGTCGTTTCCCCCGGAAACCCGTATGAAAGATCATAATCACCCTGCGATGTTTCCGGAAGAGTTGCCACGACGGCTGATGAAACTCTTCTCATATAAACACGACATCGTACTCGATCCGTTCAATGGGGCCGGCACAACTACCCTTGTAGCCTGGAAACTTGGCAGACGTTTTATCGGTATCGACGTATCGGAACAATACTCGGCACAGGCCATGAAAAGACTCAAAGATTCAAAAGACCCGGATCGGGAATCTCCTGGTTATCCGGCACCAGAATTTCTCTCTCTGGAAAAACTGGCGGATTAGGAAAATGATTGGTTTAAGACGGAAAATTCTGGCTTACATATTCGTATGTGCCTTTCCGGTCAAACTGATGATCAAGGATGTAATTATGGATCTCTGCAAGCAATAACCGCTTGTGCTGCAGATCGTTATAGATCGGCACACGCAAATTATAATCGTTCACATCATGAGCCTGGTAAAGACTGTCCATTTGTCCTTTCATCGCATCGATCTGGGGAGTAAGCGTATTCACTTCCTGTTCAGTCGAATGAAATACCGAATCCAGGTACTGGGACTCTCCGCAGCTTCCGAATGTTCTCGTTCCGTTCCCGACCGGGATTACAATGGGTGTAGATACGAGTTGTATGCCCCCTTCCAGCGTCTCTGTGGGAACCCCGACAAAGGACAGCTCGGTCGTTTCCACGAACGCGTACCCGGTATTCTTATAATCCGTTCCCGGGCAGACTACTCCTATTGCCATATGGGATTCATTGGGGAATGAGAGGAGGGCGACTTTGTACCCTTCCCGGGAGAGTATGCCTGCAAGCAGGATACTTTTGTCATCGCAGTCCCCTGATTTCTCTACATATGTTTCAATGGGAAATTTTGGTGGGTTCTCGCTGATTGTTTCATACTGGATTGACTGGACGAACACGGTGATAAGTTCCAAGTATTCGTCGTCGTTGAGCCCTTGTTTTTCCCGGACTGATCTCATGGCGGAAATAAGATCTGTATAAAACGCTTCCTGGTTGGGATCATTCATCATGGAGAGGTACGTATCCGTCAACAGGACATTATCTGAGATATTCCCACGGGTGTACGTATCCTTGTCGGCCGATTTGGCCCCGGCATACACCGAAGAATCGACCGGACTTGATATCGTGACCTGTGACTGTTCAAACGGGAAGGTATAGACCGGCGCCGGTATCGCAGTGTCTGTTTTTACCGGGGTGATATGCGGTGTAATAATCGTATTGCCGTTTGCCAGAAATCCTGCACAGATCACAGCAATAATCAGGAATATCAAAATCGCGATGACAGCAGTCAGTTTACGGTTAAGTGAATTCATGGCATCTCACAGGATCTCCTTTATGCCGGCAATGGAATCGATGGTCTTCCATGGGATGATTCCCCCCGGGGTGAGATCCTGTTCACGGAATTTACCTGTCCTGACAAGAATCCCCCGGATTCCTGCAGCCTGTGCCCCCTCAATGTCAGTAACGATATCATCACCGATCATTGCAACCTGATCCCTGTGCAGGCCAATCTCCTGGAGGGCAAGTTCAAAGAAAGCCCTGGATGGCTTTCCCACTACAGTGGCTTTTTTCCCGGTTGCGAACTCAAGCGCAGTCACAAACGGGCCGGCAGAGAGGGCCAGGCCATCGCCAGACAACCAGTACCTGTCTCTCTCAAGGGCGATCAGTTCAGCTCCCCCCATAAGCTGCCTGAACGCCCGGTTGAGGCTGTTGTAGGTAACTGCATCTCCGGCATCCCCGAGGATTACGTAGTCGACCAGTCCCGTCCCGTCGTTTAATCCGATATCGTTAAAATCCTGATCAACATCCCCTGTCGTGAGAAGATGATACCGGTTACGGCCGGTTTTTCTCATGTGAGCTATCGCGGCAAGAGGTGGAGTAAAAATATGTTCTTCAGGAATTTCGAAGCCCATCGCTGCCAGTTTCCCCGCTATAGTCCGCCTGGATTTTCGTGTCGTGTTGGAAAGAAACCGGAATGGTATATCGTTCTGCACCAAAAACGCGATCGCGTTACGTGCCCCGTCGATAGGTGTATCCCCGACGTAAATAACGCCATCGAGATCGATTAACAGGCCTTTGACGCACATCAGCGTCCCCATCCGTTCAGGAATTTTTCCGTCAGGATCCCACACCGCTCCTTATTACCCTCAATCTCGTGTTCCGAATCCCGCAGCAACTGATTTCTCTCACGTGGGCATAGCTTTTCAGACCATCGGGAGATGATCTTCAGTGTCACTTCCGGGTGGAACTGGACGCCCACTGCGCTTCCCAAACGGAACGCCTGGTTTTTCACACGATCTCCCTGTAAAAGGAGCGTTGCCTGCATAGGGAGATTAAATGTCTCATCGTGCCAGTGAAACACTGTACCTATTTGAGGAAATGGAAACGTATTTCCCAGATGATCCCCGTAGACCCGGCACCAGCCGCGCTCTGGTGTGGATGGGAAGACCCTCTCGCCAAATGCCGAGGCGATCATCTGGGCCCCAAGACAGATCCCGAACACAGGTCTCTGCCGTGTAATCATCTCCCTGATGATCTCTTTCTCCCGGATAAAATACGAATATTCTTCTGTCTCATTGACACTCATCTGACCCCCCAGCACGATAAGACTCGCAGGAATTTCGGTCGGCGTCTCGTTGGTTTCGAACAACCTGACGATGTCAAACGATGTGCCGTACTCCTCAAGGCAGGTCGTGATCTCCCCGGCAGATTCATCCTTGCCATGCTGGAAGATGGTGATCATTGCTCAAGAGGTTTGTTGCCTTGTCACATCAGTATTCCCGTCACTTTCACCCTGCACGGCCGGATCTTTAAACCTGCCAGTCATGATTTTGTATTCAGATAATGTTGTCCGTCCATGCCCCCCCAAGGATTGGCCCTATGTGGCAGCAGCGGATGCAGTCCGTCAACGAGTATGAAGTTGTCCGCGACGGGAACATTTTCGGCAGCAGCCTCTCAAACAATGTAGTTTTCGTCTCAGAATACGACCAGGCGCGAAAACAGATGGCAGCGCTCCTCGCCCGTTTCGAGGATACTCCCTTTGACTCTGCGTTCAATGGCTCCGAGGTCTCGAATGACGGGGGCAGTTGCTTTTCCTGTGAAAGCCGGCTGGATCTCTCGCGTCCCATGGTTGACATTGATCGATTCAGGAAAACGATTATGGGAGATCTCACTCTTGTACGGGGCATTGGGCGAACGACCGAGAAGAAGCTGAATGCCCGTGGTTTCCTCACCCTGTCAGACCTCATTTCACACCCCACGTTCCGGGCCGGGGCCCGTGACGTCCTTGAGTGCATCTCCGGTACAAACACTCTCGAGATAATGGAATGGATCGGGCGCAGACACGCGAAATCGCACCCGGCCATTCTCGGAACTGCATGCCTGCACAATCCGGAGGATTTTATTTTCATAGATATCGAAACGCTCGGACTGTTTTCACGACCTATCATCCTCTTTGGTGTAGGTTTGGTTGAAGGTCACAATATGAATGTCCACCAGTATCTTCTTCGGGACATAACGGAAGAGCTTGCAGCCCTGACCGCGACGGTCGAACACCTCTCCGGGGATAACCCGGCACTTGTCACCTTCAACGGCAAGTCTTTCGATCTGCCTTACATTGCCGACCGCCTGGCTTATTACGGAATGGGCTCTCCCGGCAGAATCCCGCACTTCGATGTGCTCCATTTCAGCAGGAGACGCTGGAAAGATAAACTTCCTTCGCTGCGCCTTACTGATCTCGAACGGGGGATTCTGGGTATTGGAAGAGAAGACGATATCCCGGGCCAGATGGTGCCGGAATTTTATGAGACGTACCTGCAGACGGGCAACATCGGGCCGCTCATTCCCATTGTTGAGCACAACAAGCAGGATATCCACTCGCTTGCCTTACTCTTTTTCCATCTCTTGGAGGAATCTTATGGCAGGGCCTGAAATCGTCCGGTTTCTCTACGCCAACCCAACATATGCCAAAAGAATTGTGCATACCGAGACAACTGAACCGGAGTCTCCCCGGTATGGTGAGCTTGATACCCCCCTTTCCAGGACCCTTGAGGCATACCTTCTGCAGAAGAGGATCCGGTTGTATTCTCACCAGTGTGAAGTAATCAACCATGTCCGGGCAAAACGGAATGTCATTATCACCACTCCCACAGCAAGTGGCAAAACTCTTGCCTTCAACATTCCGGTCTTTGAACTTTTGCATATATATCCTGATGCAAGGGCTCTTTACCTGTATCCGACAAAAGCGCTGTCAAATGACCAATACTCCACTCTTGCGCAGATGGCACAGTTCACGGGTATCCCTGCAAGTCCCGCGATATATGATGGCGATACGCCCCAATCGAAAAGGGCAGCGATCCGTGAACACTCCCGGATCATTATCTCAAACCCGCATGAACTCCACCAGGTGCTTTCATGGCATGCAAAGTGGCGCCCCGTTCTTTCCAACCTAGAATTCGTCATCATTGATGAATCACACCGTTACCGTGGTGTCTTTGGGTCACATGTTGCGCTCGTAATCCGGCGGCTCCTGCGGCTCTGCCGACATTACGGCTCCTCCCCCCGATTTATCCTCTCGACTGCCACTCTTGCAAACCCGCGAAAATTTGCCCGGTGTCTTACCGGCCAGGATTTTCTTCTTGTGGATGACGATGGATCCCCCCATGGCAGAAAGAGTTTTGTCCTTTACAACCCGTTTTACAACGGTGTCGGAGAGCGCTCTACGCACCAGGAGACCAAGGATCTCCTTGTTTCATGCATGAGGGAAGATCTCCAGACCATCTGTTTCACCGGTTCGCGGAAGATGGCAGAACTGATAACCGTCTGGGCCCGGGAGGACGCCCGTCGATTATCCGCACGACTTGCAGAATCTATCTCCGCATACCGTGCTGGATTTCTTCCGGAAGAGAGGCGTCGGCTCGAACGCCAACTGAAAGAAGGGGAGATGAAAGCCGTTGTATCGACAAATGCGCTTGAGCTCGGCATCGATATAGGTACCCTTGACGCTGTACTCATCTCAGGATTTCCCGGGACCATGATGTCGACCCGGCAACAGGCGGGGCGTGCAGGGAGAAGCGGTGGGGAGGCCCTTGCGATCCTTGTGGCACAGGCCAACCCTCTTGACCAGTATTTTATGAGACATCCGGACCAGTTCTTCAGCCGGCCCCATGAGCATGCGATCATCGATACGGAGAACCCGTACATTCTGTCCGGCCACCTGCTTTGTGCCGCCGCAGAGCTGCCCCTGAAAGACGATACCGAGCTGGATCTGTTCGGGAAATCTGCACCCGGGTTATTATCAGAACTTGCAGCAAGCGATCTTGTCAGGAAGACATCTCGCGGGTGGGTTTATTCCGGCAGGGGCCGTGCAGCCGATGCGGTGAGACTCGACGGGATTCCCGGAGAAACCTTCCGGATCATGTGCCGCGGCAGATTGCTCGAAACCATGGATCTCGGGCAGGCATACCGTGAGGCACACAAGGGGGCGATCATGCTCCACCAGGGCGAGACGTACATTGTCAACGAGATGGATCTCGAAACGCATGCCATCCGGGTGACGGAGATCGATGTCGATTACTACACCCAACCCCTCAAGGAGGTGAATCTCTCCGTTATCGAAGTCCTCGATACCCGGGTTGTGAATGGAGTGCGGTGCGCGTTCGGTGAGGTCGAAGTGACCGAATGCTTCACCGGCTATAAGATCAAACGCGGTGATACCATCATCGGAGTCGAGCCCCTGACCCTGCCACCGCTTACTTTCAGGACGAAAGCATTCTGGTTCATTGCTCCCGCTGCGACCGAACAGGCCATCAATGGTCGCGGACTTGATTTCGCCGGGGGACTTCATGGGGCTGAACATGCGATCATCGCCCTGATGCCACTGCATGTGATCTGCGACCGGTGGGATATCGGGGGTTTATCATCCCCTGCCTTTGGTGATGAAGGCGAGCCGACAGTGTTTGTCTATGATGCCTGCGAAGGAGGGATCGGGCTTGCTGAGAAAGCGTTCGGGCTCCTCCCCGGGATCTTTTCCTCCGCTTTCCAGCTGGTAAAAGATTGCCGGTGCGAAGACGGGTGTCCCTCCTGCATCTATTCCCCCAAATGCGGCAATGACAACCAGCCGCTCGATAAAACTGCAACGATCCTTCTCCTCGGGGAGCTCTCCCGGGTCCCGGACTCCCCCGTCTCCACCGGTGAAGTAAATCGGGAAGTACCCGCATCCTGATGAAAAAAAGGAACCGGGTGTGAGGATGCCGGCAGCCGGCAGCTCAGTCCCCGATAACGGATCGCACGGCGAGGAATACCGGCCCGCGGACATCGACCTTCTTCTTGTTGTCCGTGATGAACCGCATCGCATACTCCTCGATCTTCAGGTTGATATCGCTGGGGAGCTTTGCCATCTTCACCTGGATGTTTGCAGGTCTCCCGCAGCGGGCTGCCTCTTCGATCCGCGCAGCGGCAAGGGATGAGGCCGCGCTGAGGTAGGTGATCCCTGTCGTTACCCCCTCCGTCCGTACCTGTTTCCATTTTTCTGCATCCGGTACGCCCAGGATGGAGCCTTCGTGAACAAAGATCTCGTTTGCGCAGGCAGGGCCCAGGAGCTTCGCGTTGGACTCCGTCTCTTCCACGATCACCTTCAGCTTCAGGTCCCCGATGGTCCCCGCCCAGGCCTCAAAGGAACAGGGGCCCTGCTCGGTGGCATGGGCAGCCGCCGTCTGTGCAATGGCAGTGGCCATGAGTCTTCCTTCAGGTGATCGTGGCTCTTCCCGCAGGTGGACTGCCCGCAGGATCTCCCGGTCGGTCAGTTGCCTGGGTGAGAACTGCGGGAAGCAGAGCTGCCGGACATCATTTGCATTGTACGCGATCATTGCCAGCCGCTCGACGCCCAGGCCGAGGTTCATGACCGGGACGCCGATGCCGTACTCTGCAAGTGCCGAGGGAGAATACATGCCAAAGGTTGCAACTTCTACCCATCCGTGTACCGGGTGCCGGGCATAAACCTCGGTCTGGGAGTCCGGCATATAATACTTGGAGCGTTTCTCATCCGGCTGGAACCGGAAGTCGGTATACCCGAACGCCGAGAGAAGCGCTTCGCTGACCGCTTTTCCCTCCTCATTTGTGACATCTTCCCCAGCTACAATGCAGGAGGCCGAATGGTATGTCATGAGCCGGGTAGGCCCCTCAGCCTGCTCGCGCCGGAAACACCGGTCCACTGAGAACATCCGGATCGGCAGCGGAGTCTTGTCCCAGATGGAGCCAAGCGTCATGAACCAGCCGCTCGTCATATGACTGCGAAGGGTTGACCTCGAGGACTCCGGGGCAAGGGCCCGGAATTCCGGGAAGACCGCGTCGAGGATATGCACTACGAGTGCGTCGTCAACGCCGAGGACTTTTGCGAGTTCATAGGTCAGCTCGTCGCCATCAATCTCTGACTTCTTGTACGCATGGAGTGTCTCCCGTAAGTGCTCCTCGGTCTCCTTTGTCATCGGCTGGTAATGGCCATGGGACTGTCCGGCAGGGCCAGACTCCTGGTGGACGAGCGGATTCCTATGGCTCATCAGAATATCGTTGATCTCGTCCAGTTGTTTGCGGGCGATCCCTACGTTCGGGCGCGGGAGTCCGCCAAGATAAAAGACCCGGTCGAGGACGGCCATCGCCTCGGGACCGAACTGGCGGTAGATGTCCTGCTCTTCGATAATAACCGGGTTTTCCGCTTCATCGAAACCAAGGGAGAGGTACGTCTCCCGCAGCCGGTTGATCGTGGCAAAGATCGGGTGGGGCTGAGCCCTCTTGTAGGCTCGTGATGGGTAGGTGCCCGCGTGTCCTGCGGATGTCAGAACTGAGGGTCCTTCGTGCCATGCCCCTTCGAAGTTATCGTGTGCCTTCCGTTTCCATTCATCAGGATTGAACTTCATCTCTCTCGCTCCAGGCAGATCACTCTGCTCAACTCGTTTTCGTCCCTGAACCGGTAATCGCACGCCTTCACGATCTTCCCGGCAAATGATCGCACATACGCATGCTCCGGCATATTCTCCCTTGACAAACGATTTCTACTGTATCCCAGATACATATATCCCTTTACTTCAACGAATTGTGCCCCCGAATCCTGGAGGATTGCTGCATATTTTTCCGGTGAAAAATCATTGAGGCCTTTCACAAGAGTGATCCTCACCGCAGAGCGGCGCGAACCGAGGCCCCTGAGACTCTCCCCGACCCGTTCCCAGTAATCTCCGGACGGGCGGCACACGCTGAGGTACGTCTGCTCGTCAGGTGCATCCAGCGAGACATACATCTGGAAAGGGTTACATCTCCTGAGCATTTCCGGGCAGGTTCCATTGCTCACGAGGAATGTAGTGTATCCTTTGCTGTTGAAGAGGTCGATGAGCTGCGGGAGCCTGCTGTACAGTGTGGGCTCGCCCGATAGGGAGATTGCCACGTGACGGGGATCCAGTGCCTCCCGCCACCGCTCCTCCGTTACGGTATTATCGAGCACCGCATTGTATCCGGCCAGCGCCTTTTTCTGGAATTTGTGGATCCCTGCAAGGATTGTCTCGGGGGGACACTCCTCTTCTTCCACGGCTTCGTGCTCGAATGATCGCCAGCAGAAGAGACACCGCTGGTTGCATCGCAGGGTCGGCGTCAGCTGGACGCAGCGGTGGCTGTCAATTCCGTAGAACTGGTGCTTGTAGCACATCTCTCCCCCGGCCAGCGCCCGCTTGCACCACATGCAGGGCTTGAGGGCTGCCGAAGAGGTCTTTGAAAAAAACTGGTACCCCTGTTTCTGCAGGGATTTACATGGAACTGATGGCATCGATCCCAAGCGTTTCGAGGGACTCTTTGAGCGTGTTCTGCGCTGCCCTGACCAGCGTCAGCCGGCGGTCCCGGATATTCCCCTCACTCTTCAGCACCGGTTCAAAGTGGTAAAATGTGTTGAATGTATCCGCAAGCTCCCGGGCATATGTGGCAAGGATATGCGGCCTGAGTTCTGCAATGACTTTATCGATAACAACGGGGAATTTTGCGATCTGTTTAGCAAGCCTGATTTCCTGTTCCGTTTCCAGATCGTAACATTCGGTGAATATGCCGGCTTTTTCGAGAAGACTGCAGGCACGGGCGTGGGCGTACTGGATATAGGGGCCGCTCTGCCGCTCGAAATCCAGGGCTTCCTTCCAGTCGAACACCGTACTCTTCTCCGGTGAGACCTTTACGATATCGTAGCGGATTGCCGCAAGCCCGACCGATTTTGCAATCGAATGGCGTGTCTCTTCATCCAGTTCCGGCCTGCGTGTCGTTACCTCATTAAGGGCCCGCTTCGTGATCTCCGTGATCAGGTCATCGGCAGAGACGAATTTGCCTGCACGGGTACTCATCGATCCTTCCGGCAGGGAGACGAATTCGAACGTGACGATCTCCGGGGCCCTCTCTCCAAGCAGCCGCAGGGTGCACTGGAGCTGTGAGCCGATCAGCTTGTGGTCTGCCCCGAGGACATCGATCATCCGGTCGAAGTTGGCCGCCTTCCATACGTGGAACGCAAGATCCCGTGCCGCGTACACTGAAGTCCCGTCACTGCGCCGGATTACGTACTTGTTCTCGAAACCACAGCCCGAGAGGTCAAGTGCGAGCGTCTCATCGTCCACCGCCTGCGGGAGTTTGCGTATCCGGTTGATGATCCGCTCCGTGTACCCGTTCCGGATGAAATCGCTCTCCCAGACGAAACGGTCATGAGCCACGTTCAGGTTCTTCATCGTGACCTTGAACCCGTCGAGGCACCGCGAGACTTCCCTCCGGAATTTTTTGACCGTTGCGGGATCGCCGTTCTCTACCAGCTGCATCAGGGTGTTCACCTGCTGAGTGATCCCGGGGTCTCTCTCGATCTCCCGGTTCGCAGCAATATAGACACGGGCGATGTGGGCGTCTTCCTTCTCGCCCGGCAGCTGGGTGCTGTCGAGGTTGTCGAACCCCCAGACCACGATCGCGATCTGGCGGCCCATATCATTGACATAATACTGCACTTCGAGCGGATAGCCCGCTTTACGGAATGCCCGGGCAAGGGTGTCGCCGATGATTGAGTTCCGTATATGTCCCACGTGCAGCGGACCGTTCGGGTTGGCGCTCGTGTGCTCGAGCACTACCCGGGTCGGCTTTCGCGGGAGCGTCCCGTACCCGGGCTGCACCGCTGCTTTCACGGCTTCCGAGACGAACTCTTTCCCGAGAATGAAGTTGATGTAAGGCCCCTTCGCTTCTACGGTAATCCCGGCAAGCTGCGGGTTCTTTGCCAGTTCAAGGGCAAGGTCCTGGGCAATCTTCACCGGCGCCTGCTTCTTCTCTTTTGCAAGGGAGAATGCAACGGTCGATGCCAGGTCCGCATGCTCTCCGCCGTCTATGAGTTGTGCATCCGGCAGTCCGGTCTGTTCCTTTATTGCATTCCCGATTGTTTCGTATGCCTTGTGCAGCATCAGAGTCCCGTCCTGTAGCGGAGGATCGCTGCGATCCCGCCGAATGCCGTGAAGAGGATCGAACCCTCTTCGAAATCATCAGATATCAGCTCGACTTTTGCACTGCTCTGTTCAGCGAGTTTGGTCAGTTCGTCGATGATATCGATCTCCTCTTCGAGAATGAGCGGTGCGGTACATTTCGGACAGGAACCAAAGGGGATGTCCTGGACCGATTTTCCCGGCTCAATCTGAACTGTCTTCTCATCGGTGAAGTCACAGCTCTGGCATTTTATCCGGAGCCTTGATTTACGGAGGTTTGCCGAGAGGAGCAGGGTGTCGACTGCCCCGATCTCAAGATTTTTCCTGATACTCTCTTCCCCATAGGCTGCATTGTTGTCATCCTTGACAAGCTCCCGTAAGAACTTGTCCATGTACGCCTTCTCCTTGATGACGGTCATGCCCTTGAGCGCGTCCTTTGCCGCATCCACCAGCTCCGAAAGCCCGTCTTCGTTGGTATATGCTACGTCGAAGATCCCGATGATCCGCTTCTGGATCTCGTGGTGGAGGAAGTTACCGGCCTCGAACTCCTCTTTTGTCGGGCTGGGGCCACCGATCAGCACACCCTTGAATCGCTCGAAGAAATCCTTCTCTGCAAGGAAAATGGCACTGGCCCGCTCCCCGATTCTTGTATAGAACTCGGCAATCGCGATCTCCCTGAGACGCCCGAACCGGGCAGCGGACTGGCCGCCTTTGCGCGTCTTTCCCGGGACTGTTGAGGTTGTACCGCCCACGGGCTCGATCCGGTTGCCGCGTAAAAAGCCCCAGTACGCCTCCCGGCGGTCAAGGACGAGAAGCCCGTAGATGGTCTTTTCTTCGAGCATCTGTTTGAGCGGTTCGAGCTCGAAGTTCGAGCTGCACCGGTACATGTAGAGGTTGAGCGGTTCGGGAGGTTCGACAATTGTACACTGGAGATCCGTGCGATCACCGTAGAGTTTTACCGTCCCGCAGAAGATCGCGAGTCCATGCTGCGGGGGGCGCTTGTAGTATTTGAGCCGGGAGAGGATGGAGGAGATGGCACTCTGGACGTTGGTTTTGGTCTGTTTGCTCTTGATATTGGCGCACTGGCCAAACTCGTCCTTGAGCTGGTTGGTAACATCGTAGATCTGCTTGTCAGGAGGGATATAGATCGTGATAAGTTCCGTTCCGTCTCCCTGCTGCGACTCGAGTTTTTCGAGCGCCTTTTTGAACTCGTAACGCTTTCGCGCGTCGTCCATCTCCCGTTCTTCTGCCATTGCCGGACTCAAACCTCTCTGAAGCTATTACTTATTCACACTCACGTGCCATAAATTTGCGCCCATTGTGCTATAAGCCGCTGATCGACATCTGAGTTGATCCCGTGATCGCCATTAAACTCGATGAATGTTTTTGGCTCGTTTGCCGTAGCAAAGAGGGCTTTTCCATCGGCGAAGGGAATGAACGGGTCGGTTGCATTATGGAACATCCAGACCGGTCGGGGAGAGATCCCTGGCAGGTAGGTGCTCGGTTCAAGGGATGTAGCAAACCTCAGGATATCTCCCGACCCGCCCTGATCAAGAACCGCGTCCCGGAGTCCCCAGTCCGCGGTTGAAATCCCCACGTACCCGGCGAATTTCGGATCGACCCCGGCCGCTACTGCCGCGTATCGTCCGCCGTTGCTTCCCCCGACTGCATAGACGGGGACGCTGAACCGGCTGGCAAGCACAGCGCGTGCCGACGAGATGTCGCAGATGGTCAGATAGTACTGGGGCCAGTTGCCGCTCTCGAATCTGGCATAATCCGTCTGGGGATTGAACGCGTCGCCTTCTGTCTCCCCACCCCGGCCCCGGATATCGACAAACATGAATGCATACCCGGCTGCTGCATATGTTACCATCCGCTCTGCATGCCCCGATATTTTCTCTCCGGCACCAGGAATGTACACCATCACGGCTTTTGGCTGTTTTGGATAGCTCAGGTACGTTACTACATCACCGGTTTGAGTGTGCAGGACAACCCGCGATTCAGTGTATGTCTCGTTCGAGAAGAGCATGTTCTCGGTTGTCGTGACGGGTGCGCAGGTTACCGAGAGGACGCCGTTGTTATTTACGGAATAGGATGGCGTGGCAGGGGGACTGCTGGTGCATCCGGCAATGGCTGTCGCCGCAATGAGAATTATAATAAGAATAATGACTGCCCGCATCGTCAGCACCCCAGGCAGCGCTGGATCAGGCAGATCGTCTTCCCATCAACGATATCCCCGTTACGGATCATCTCCGGAAGGTCACCGATGGCAACATCGATCACTTCAATCACCTCATCCTCGTCTTTCCCATATTCCTGTGACGGTGACAAGTCCCTGGCCTCGAACAGGAAGATCTTTTCATCGGTAAATCCCGGGGTCGTGTAGATGAACCCCCGGGGAATAATCGTCCCGGCTGCAAATCCCGTCTCTTCAATCAGCTCACGACGGGCCGTTGTCAGCGGGTCTTCACCCTCTTCCATGGTGCCGGCAGGTGCTTCAATGATATGTTCATCAATCGCATACCGGTACTGCCGCAGGAGCTTGCACATGCCCTCGTGTATGGGAAGGATGGCTACGGCTCCGGACGGGTGCACGATCACCTTCTCACGCTCCCTGCCTGTCGGGAGACGGATCGTCTTTGTCTCGATCCAGAGGCGTCTGCTACGGAAGATCTCCATTTATCCCTCGTACTCGATCGGGTCCCGGATCCCCACAGCGTCAAACGCCTCCCTGCGGAAATGGCAGGAGCCACAGGTCCCGCATGCCTTTCCTTCGTTCCGGTAACAGGACCAGGTATGCTCGTAGGGTACTCCAAGCCGGCTGCCCTCGCGCAGGATATCGGTCTTGGTCATGCGGATGAACGGTGCATAGAGCGTGATTTTCGTGGTGTCTTTTGTCCCGAGATCGATCACTTTCTGGAAGGCTTCTATAAATTGCGGGCGGCAGTCGGGATATCCGCTGTAGTCCAGCGACTGGACTCCGATAAAGATTGCATCCGCATCCTTTGCTTCGGCAAAACCGGTGGCAATCGAAAGCAGGTTCGCGTTCCGGAACGGGACGTAGGTATTGGGCATATGTGCCCGTTCCGGGTCAAAATCTTCGACAGCGATCTCTTTATCCGTGAGACTGTTCGCCCCGAATTTTGCAAAATAATCCAGGTTGATCCCGACGAATGCCTTTGCGTCCAGGAGTTTTGCGATCTTCTTCGCACTTGCCAGCTCTTTTTGCTCCGTCCGCTGCCCGTAATTCAGGTGCAGGGCGAGAATATCGTATCCTTTGCTCTTTGCCACGTAAGCAAGGGTAGACGAGTCCATACCTCCCGATAATAAACAAACCGCGTTCATCATTTCACTCCGATGACCTTGTGCAGCTGAACCTGCATCCGGACCGGCAGGTTGTTGGTCAGGATAAATTTTGAGATTACCTGGTAATCCGCTCCGAAAACCGGTGAGAAAAAGATCTCCCCCGCTATCCGGTGCGAGGCGATCACACCTTGCGCGTACCGGCAGTCGTTTTCATCCTTTACAACAAACTTCACCGTGTCATCCGGGCGGATCTTCCCGAGCAGTCCGAGATCGCTCTGCACTCCCGAAGACGGGCATTTCACGTCCATGCAGACCGATGCGTACTTCTGGAGCGGGGAGAAGTCGATCGTACCGTTGGTCTCGATATCAATCTCTGTCCCCCGCCGGTGAAGGGAAGCGAGGAGGAGTTCGAGGGCATCTGCCTGCAGGAGGGGTTCACCGCCGGTAATGCAGACATACGTCGGGTTGACGCGCCAGATCTGCTCGAGGACCGTATCCATGCTCATGGAAATCCCCCCGCTGCGGGACTCTTTCGTATCGCACCAGGAACAGTCAAGATTGCAGCCGGCAAGACGGATGAAAAGACATGGCCTGCCCTGGTTCTTTCCCTCTCCCTGGAGGCTCACAAAGATATCAGCGATCTGCATCGGGAAGCTCTGATAATGTGTCGGGCGTCTTCAGTTCCGCATACGCGTTCGGGGATTCCCAGACCCGGATCCGGGACACGGTCGCATCGATCCCCTGCGTCTTACAGATCTCGTACAGATCGTTCCGGATAATGAGCGCAAGCAGTTCGCTGGTAGGATCGCCGGGAGTCGTGATCACATGCTGGAGCTGCCGGATTGCTGCCACCATCGGATCATCCTGGTTCAGGATGATCTGGTGATCGTATTTTGCCACCACCTGCTTGATCAGGTTGTAATCGATCAGGATATTGGTCTTCGCGTCGGGTTCCCCTTCAATCCAGACCTCCACCTTCCAGCGGTGCCCGTGAAGGCTGGCGCATTTCCCCTTGTAGTGGAGCAGGCGATGGCTCGCATCGATCTGCACTTCCTTATAGATCCCGACTTTCATTGTACAGTATTGGTTTAAGCGGGATATAAGATTATTATGAGTGAGGAATAATAGTATAAGACAGGCAGGTGGGGTGCCACAATTTATAAATCGATCACCCGCGTTAGTATATATCTCAGTGTGGGTTATCGATAACCACGAAAACAACTAAAACGAGGCTATTTAATGGGACAGGGTAAATTTGCAGCCAGAAAATTGGTTCGGGACTCAAATAAGTTCCGGTGGGCAGACAAGAACTACGCCCGCCGCGAACTCAACCTCGATGTGAAGTCGGATCCCCTCGAGGGTGCGCCACAGGCGAGAGGTATCGTGCTGGAAAAGATCGGTGTTGAAGCCAAGCAGCCCAACTCCGCTATCCGGAAATGCGTTCGCGTCCAGCTTATTAAGAACGGACGCCAGGTAAGCGCGTTTGCAGTCGGCGACGGTGCGATCAACTTCATTGATGAACACGATGAAGTGGAGATCGAAGGTATCGGCGGCCGTCTCGGGCGTTCGATGGGTGATATCCCCGGGGTCAGGTTCGTTGTGACCAAAGTCAACAATGTCTGCCTTCACGAAATGGTCATCGGCCGCAAGGAGAAACCGCGCAGGTGATGCAGATGACGGAAACCGAAGCAACAACCACCGGACAGAAACTTCTGTTCAACAAATGGGATGCCTCCGAAGTCAAGGTTACAGACCCGAGCCTCATGCGCTATGTCACCCTCACCTCCATGATCATCCCCCATACCTGCGGTAAGTTCTCCCGGCAGGAATTCGGGAAGAGCAATATGATGATCGTCGAGCGGTTAATCAACCGCCTGATGCAGACCGAGAATAATACCGGGAAGAAACAGCTTGCAATCCGGATCGTGCGGGACGCATTCGAGATCGTCAACAAGAAGACCAAACGCAACCCCATCGAAGTGCTGGTTGAGGCAATCGCCAACTCAGGTCCCCGGGAAGAGACCGTCCGCCTGAAATATGGTGGTATCAATGTCCCGAAATCTGTCGACACCGCACCCATGCGCAGGGTCGACACCGCCATCGGGTTCCTCGCTGAGGCAACCCTGAAGGCGTCCCGCTCCAGCAAGAAGAGCGCAAGTGCAATCCTCGCCGATGAACTGATCGCCGCCTCCAAGGGCGACATGAAGTGTTACTCGGTAGGGAAAAAGGAAGAACGCGAGCGCATTGCAAAATCCGCCCGTTAAACATCTTTTTTTGAGGTAATTTTCATGGTCCGCGGCAAAAAATCAGTCGAGCGCGTAACTGAGCTCATGAAGGAACCGAAGCACATTCGGAATATCGGTATCGTAGCACACATCGACCACGGCAAGACAACTCTTTCTGACAACCTGCTTTCAGGTGCAGGCATCATCTCTGAGGAGCTCGCAGGAAAGCAGCTCTTCATGGACTCAGATCCGGAAGAGCAGGCCCGCGGTATCACTATTGACGCATCCAACGTCTCGATGGTGCACGAGTATGAAGGTCAGGATTACTTAATCAACATGATCGATACGCCCGGTCACGTTGACTTCGGTGGCGACGTCACCCGTGCTATGCGTGCAGTTGACGGTGCAGTAGTTCTCGTTGATGCAGTTGAAGGTACCATGCCCCAGACCGAGACCGTGCTCCGGCAGGCCCTCAAGGAGGGTGTCCGCCCTGTTCTCTTCATCAACAAGGTCGACCGGCTCGTCAATGAGCTGAAAGTCGATGAGATGGAGATGCAGATCCGTCTCGGCAAGGTTATCGACAAGGTCAACAAGCTCATCAAGGGCATGAACGAGGAAGCCTACAATAGCGGCTGGAAACTTGATGCTGGTGCAGGTACGGTAGCCTTCGGGTCCGCGCTCTATAACTGGGCAGTTTCGGTACCCTTCATGAAGAAGAGCGGGATCTCCTTCAAGATTGTTTTCGATAAGTGCCGTGCAGGCGACATGAAATACCTGGCAAAGAACAGTCCGCTCTCGGATGTTCTCCTGGATATCGTGGTTCATCAGCTGCCAAACCCCCTTGAAGCACAGAAGCGCCGTATCCCGATTATCTGGCACGGCGACAAGGAGTCCAAGGAAGGAAAGGCGATGATCAACTGCGACCCCAAAGGTGCCGTTGCGATGATGGTCACCGATATCTCCTTTGATCCCCACGCCGGCGAAGTCGCCACCGGGCGCCTCTTCTCCGGCAGCCTCAAGCGCGGCGATTCGCTCTATGTGATGGGTTCAGCCATGAAGGAGAACCGTCTCCAGCAGGTCGGTATCTTCATGGGTCCCAAGCGTGTCGAAGTCGAGGAGATTGTCGGGGGCAACATAGCCGCGGTTACCGGTCTTCGGGACGCGTTCGTCGGTTCCACCGTCACTAACCTGCTCGAAATCACACCGTTTGAATCCCTTAAACACTACTCGGAACCGGTCATGACCGTTGCTGTCGAAGCAAAGAACATGAAGGACCTGCCCAAGCTCGTTGAAGTGCTCCGGCAGGTGGCGAAGGAAGATCCGACGCTGGTCATCACCATAAACGAAGAGACGGGCGAGCATCTCATCTCTGGTATGGGAGAACTGCATCTGGAGATCATCTGCGGGCGTATCAAGCGCGATAAAGGTGTCGAGATCGTCACCTCCGAACCCATCGTGGTATACCGTGAGACCGTGACCGGCAAGGTGGAGAATGTTGAAGGGAAATCCCCCAACCGCCACAACCGCTTCTACTTCACCCTCGAGCCCTTACCCGACGGGATCGTGGATCTGATCAAGAAGGGCGAAGTCTCCATGAACCAGCAGGCTCTTGAGCGCCGTGATGCGCTCCTCAAAGCCGGCTTTGACAAGGACGATGCCAAGGCTGTCAAGATGATCAAGGGCACCAACATGCTCATCGACAGGACCAAGGGTATCCAGTACCTCAACGAGACCATGGAACTGATCATTGAGGGCATCGGGGAAGCACTCGCCGGCGGCCCGCTCGCTGACGAGCCGGTCCAGAACCTCAAGATGAGCCTTACCGATGTGAAGCTTCACGAGGACGCAATCCACCGCGGCCCTGCACAGGTCATCCCCGCAGTCCGTGGGGCCATCAAGGGCGGTATGTTACTCGCCGGCGACTCGCTCTTAGAGCCGGTCCAGAAACTCCAGATCTCGGTCCCGATGGACCAGATGGGAGCGGCAACCTCCCAGATCCAGGGACGGCGCGGCCAGGTCTTCGATATGCAGAGCGAGGGCGACACCATCTCGGTAGTCGGCAAGGCACCGGTTGCCGAGCTCTTCGGGTTTGCCGGTGATATCCGGTCCGCTACTGAAGGCCGTGCAATGTGGAACACCGAGTTCGCAGGATTCGAACTGGTTCCCAACAACATGGTCAAGGAAGTCGTTGTCGGGATCCGCAAGCGCAAGGGCTTAAAGGAAGTTATGCCCACGCCGAACGACTACCTCGCAGTATAAATTTTCCCCCGATCCCATTTTCTCTCTCCGACAGGTCATCAGATCCGGAGGAAGAGAAGAACCCGGATGCGTTCTTCCCGTCGTCAGAATCCTGACGGAACCTTCTGAACCACAACTCTAAACATTCCTCCCGCCCCATTTTGTACCAATGCCGGAAGCGATAAAGCAGAAAATCGTTATTTTTGGTGCGTTTGGCGCGGGAAAAACAACGTTGATCAAGACAATCGATCCCGAATCCACCCATATCGAGGCGAATTGCGCCGGAGGGACAACCACAGTGGCCCTCGATTTCGGCCGTGTGGAACTGGACGGCCGCCATCTCCATCTCTACGGGACCCCGGGACAGGAACGGTTTGAGTTTGCCCGGGAGATCATAGCGAAAGGAATGGACGGGGCAGTCCTGCTGGTAGACGCTGGTTCACCGGTTGATGAATTCACCCGGCATCTTTATTCTTCGCTGACTGCGGCAAAGGTCCCGTTCGTGGTCATCCTCAACAAGTGCGAGGCTGAGGGACCGGTACCCGCGGGAATTGCTGCGGAGTTCGGGACAACGCCTGTGTGGATCGTCTCGGCCCTGGACAGGAAACAATGTCTTGATGCCCTTCGCCGGTTTGCCGGCACGCTGCCGGTCCGTACGAATGGGTCTTCCCGGAGCCGGTAATCTTTCCTGATTTCATTCAGGGCCGGCCGGAGTTCGAAAATTTCTGCCGCTGAAAAATCATCTTTTTTGTTGCAGTTGCTCCCGGTACCTTTGGCATGCCGGGTCCTGAAGAGTGGAAACACTCTGAAAAACCCGAAGGTCCTTCTTCGGCCGGTTCCTGTTCAGGATGTACCCGCGACCCCCCCGCGTCACGAGTGCTCTCTGGGGATGCCCCGGCGGCAGGGGCAGCTCGCCTGCCTCCACGAGCTTCAGGAAAAGATGTTTTCTCAACAGCATCGTTTTTAATCAATCGCATCTTCGATCCCATAACCAGGGGGTGAGATCCTCTCTCTCCACAAAGCGGGTGGCATGGGGCCGTAAGGGAACACCCGGTACCCCTTACTTTTTTTGCCGGGTCAATCCGGAAAAAAGGTCACATATCAGCGACCGGTTGCACGATCTTCCCGGTTACGATGGATACGCCGGCCCGGAAACGCCCCCCCATGGAACACCGCTAAAGAGAAAAAAAATCTTCCCGTTTTATACGTATTTTGATAATCCTGGAGGAATTCGTGGACTTTTTCCCGGCGGTGGACAGGTTGGCCATCAAAGGATGTTCACCGGGACCGGTGATCCGGCAACGCAGCCCGATACGGGCTTGTTTTGGCTGTACGCGAGATGAAGTCCCCCAGGGTGCCGGATTGAAGGGCCGCACCGGGGCAGGAGACCCGGGGATCATATTTTCCCGTGACCCGGATCCGGTGAAATCCTCCGATCGCACGATCTTGAGGGGCTTTGATTATCATAACCGGATAATGAACCCGAGGTTTACCTGAAGGTTTCCCGGGCAGAAATTTTCAATCGAACACTGCCTTGGAAACATGTAAATCCTGCCGGGAAATGTTCGATCCCAACAAGGATCGATCCCGGATCTCATTTCCGGGCCGGTGAACCCGGGAAAGAATATTTCCGTAGCTACCCGGATTATGGTCCTTTTAAAAAAAAAAGTGCTGTGGTTCCGGACGTGTTACGCTATCTCTGCCCTGACAATAACAACGTCCTTGAGCGGGCGATCCCCGTGGCCGGTCTTTGTCTTCCCGATCTTGTCCACGACGTCCATTCCTTCGACAACCCTGCCAAAGACTGGGTGCTTGCCGTCGAGGAAGTTGTTGTTCACGAGGTTGATGAAGAACTGGCTGCCGCCCGTATTGGGGCCGGCATTCGCCATCGAGATGGTTCCCCGGTCGTTCCGGTTGCCTGGCGAGAACTCATCCTTGATCGCATAGCCCGGTCCGCCCATGCCGGTCCCTTTCGGATCTCCACCCTGGAGCATGAAACCGCTGATGACGCGGTGGAAGATTACGCCGTCGTAGAACCCTTCCCTGACAAGTTTTTCGAAGTTCCCGGCCGTGATCGGCATGTCGGGGGCGAGGGCAATGGTGATCGTGCCCATGTTCGTCTCGAGTTTCACATGTTTTGGGGATTGATCTGCTTCAGTCATAGCTGGTTAAGAATATGTCATCTCCTGATTATTCTGTGTTGTGAATGACCGGGGGAGCCAGGGTGAAGAATTTAAAAAAAGTGTTCAGACCATCACAGCATGGATGATCGTTACATTCTGGAGAGGGCGGTTATTTGCATCGGTCTGCACGTTCCCGATCGCATCCACCACGTCCATCCCCCCGACCACGTTCCCGAATACCGGATAGTGGCTGTCAAAGCCGGGCTGAAGCGCACTGTTGTTTACGAGATTGATGAAGAACTGGGAGCCACCGCTGTTGGGCAGCCCGGTGTTGGCCATGGCGATTGCACCGGGGCTGTTTGTTTCGTTGGTCGGCTCGTCCTGGATTGTATAACCCGGTCCGCCCATGCCGGTTCCGGTGGGGTCGCCGCCCTGGATCATGAAGCCGTTGATGACCCGGTGGAAGATAGTTCCGTCATAGAAGCCCTTATTGACAAGGGTCTCGAAGTTCCCGGCCGTGACTGGCATCGCGGGATCGAGTGCGATGGTAATGTTGCCCATCGTGGTCTCGAGCAGCACCTTCCTGCCAGACAGCGCTGACGTGTTTGTCATGGTTGCCGTTGTTGTTGCCGTGGCGGTAACTGCTGTGGATACGGTGACTGTCGTAGCGGTGGGTGTCAGGGTCGCTGCCGCGGTTGTTGCTTCCGGTGTGGGGAGCGTGTTGGTTGCCTGAGCCTGCAAGGTTCCTGCAGGTGCTGGCTGGGTGCATCCCGCGCAGAACACAAGTGCTGCCGCAAGAAGACCAAGAATACATAGTGTCCGAGCTGGTGACATCTTCATAATATCGGTGCCACAGGAAAATAGAGGTTACGGGGACTTTCATCTCCCCGTCAGGGTATGTGTTCACTCTGCTTTCTTTTCAGTATCCCTGATGCCTTTTGTGCCGAAGAAGATCGCACCGACGACAAGGATCATGGATACAATACCTGTAAGGAGGATGAACCCGCCTTTCGAGGTTTCGTTATTGTAGTCCTTTGCCGATATATCGATGGCGAGCACGGCGACCGTGTTGCCGCCGGAGTCGTTGACTGAATCATCGATGGGGGCGTAGGCACTCAAGAACGAACCGTATTTTGTGGTGTACGGTTCTTTCGATGCGGTCGGGCCGGAGAGGGCGGCAAAGATCTCGTCCCGGTCCGGTGCGGTTGACACTTCGCCGATCTTTGCCGAGCCCTGCGGGTCCAGCGGGTAGAGATCGTCCACGAGGAACGTGGCGGTCTCGTCCGGGTTCACCTTGAGGATATAGGCATTGAGGATGTTGTCATCCATGCTGCGCATGGTCTCCAGGTGTCTTGCAACGGCGAGATATTGCGGCGACATCTCGTCTCCCGGTGTGAGCCCGGCAATATCGCTGGCATTGATCTGCGTGGCCATAACACTCACCGTTGACATCATCCCCTGCCGGGTGGAATCCCGGAGGGCGTTCTGTTCGCTGGTATAGGCAAATGCAGTGAGCGCGCCGATGATCACGATTGCGAGGATAGCGCCCACCCAGATCTTTTTGGTTGTTGAGCATGCACAGGTCATTTCAGGATCGCCTCCTGTGGGCAACGCACACCCCGGCTGCCACTGCAAGGCACCCGATGAATGTTACGGGGGATGGTGCGGATGCCGGCGTGGGGGATGGTGCGGGCTGCATACTGATCGCAAGTGGCATCGTCTGCCCGGAGGTTACGGACGCCGTTGCCAAGTAGTCGACATACCCGGTATACTTCAGCAGGATCTGGTGCTGGCCGGGAGCAATGTTGTTTGGCATTGACGGGGTGTAGCCCTGGAACAGGTTGTCTACATAGATTTCAGCACCCGCCGGTGTGGATACGATATTGAAACCTCCGGTTGCCGGGACAGGTGTCGGGTTCGGGCCGACCGCGGTAAGGACTGCATTGATGGGGGTGATGGCATTCGGCTGGACATAGACGGAGTTGATCCAGTCATTGTACCCTCCGGCACTCACTTTGATGAGGCGGTTACCATTTGCCACATTATAGAGCGTGAGTGTGCCTGAAGAGGGTATTGTTCCCTGATAGGTGCTGTCCATGTATACGCTTGCCCCGGGCATGGAGGTCACTGCTATCGTGCCATAGACTGCCGGGGCCATGATCGCGTTCAGGTTCTGGTTGGTATATGCATTAACGTAGACGTTTGCCGTGTAATCGTTATACCCCGTGAGCGTGAGCCGGAAGGTATGGCTTCCCGGGAAGAGGGTGACCGTGAGCGGGCCCTTTCCCTGGTAGGAGCCGTCAACGTAGACGAGTACGTGGTCCGGGTTCGACGTAACCGTGACCGTGCCGGTACTGTGTGGTGCCGGCGGCGACTGCTGCAGTGCCGGGTAGTAGGTTGCCGTCTGGCCGGCGTAGACGTAGACAATCTGCGTATCGGGGGTGTACCCGTTCAGGGACGCCTTCATGGAGTATGACCCCGGCACAAGGTTCGGGATGGTGACGGGTGAATACCCGTAGAAGTTACCGTTCATGTAGATCGCAGCGCCGACCGGGCTTGACTGGGCATAGATCGTCCCGCTTTGGACGGGTGGATAGGTTGTCGGTGTCACGATTGGGTTTATGGTCGTGTAAACCGCTACATGGGCCTGCGGAGCCGGCATGCTTGAGAGCGCACCGGACCACGTCGTATACCCGGATTTTGATACGGTAACCGTGCTGATCGGTGATCCCGTGACAACGACTGCTACGCTGCAGACCCCCCCGGCGATGGTGCATTCCGGTGCCCCGTCAAAGTACACCTGTGCCCCGTCCACATTGCAATAGGTATCGATCCAGCCCTTGTCTCCGCCAACTTGCGAGGGGGGGATGGTGATAGTCTCCGTGGTCTCGGCAGTCGTGGGCGGTATCGTTGTCACGATCGTCGTAGGCTCTGTAGTAGGCACCGTAGTCATGACCGTAGTCGGCTCAGGTGTGACGAATGTGACCGGTTCCGGTGTCGGCGTGGTGAGGACGCCGATTGGCGACTCCCCATCTGCAACAACCGGTGCGACAATCACAGCACACAGTGCACAGACCAGGAGTACGGCCAGGAGAATAGTAAGCGTATGTTTCACAGTATCTCTTCCTGTAAGAGTAAATCTTGAAAACCGATCTATTTATAGGGTGGGTATTATCTTCCTGCTAGCCCGGCGATTACCCGGGAGAGGCGGTGCATCCCCTCAGAGATCTGCTCTTCTGAAGCGGACGAGAAGTTCAGCCGTATCGTATCTGCCCCTCCCCCGTCTACATAGAACGGGAGGCCGGGCAGCACCGCCACTTTCTGCCTGACCCCTTCATCGAAGACTTTCCGCGAACTGAGCCCGGGAGGGAGAGTCGCCATCAGGAACATGCCCCCTTCCGGGTGCGTATGGGAGACGTACGGTATCAGGTCGTCGAAGAGATCGCACATCAGCCGGCACTTCCGGCCATAGGCCGCAACGATCTTCCGGATACTGGCGTCGAGATCGTTAGTGGTGAGGTAACGGTGGAGGATCTTCTGGCAGAGGAAGTTTGAGTGAAGGTCTGCTGCCTGCTTGACAATGTTGAACTTCGCGAGGATCTCCCGCGGGGCATACATCCACCCGATCCTCATCCCCGGGGCGACGATCTTCGAGAACGATCCCGAGATCACGGCCTGATCCGGGAGCCAGCGCTTCACCGGTGGGCGGGGCCGTGCATCGAAAAAGAGCTCGCCGAATGCATCGTCCTCGTAAAAGACGGTATCCGTGCCCGCGAGGATCTCTGCGATCGCTTTCCGTTTCTCCTGCGAGTATGTCCGTCCTGACGGGTTCTGGGAGTTTGGGATCCCGTAGAAGAACTTCACGTGCGTTGTGGTGACAAGATTCCTGAATGCGGAGAGATCGGGGCCGTCGTCTTCAAGCGGCACGGTATCGATCACCGGCTCGTAGAGCGAAAAGGCCTCGATCGCCCCGAGGTAGCCGGGCCGCTCCATGCCCACGTGGTCCCCCTTGTTGAGGAAGAGCTTGGCTACGAGGTCGAGGCACTGCTGGGAGCCGTTCACGATCTGGATCTCGTCAGCCGATGCCGGAAGGCCGAGGCGCCTGCGGTATCGTTCCGCGATATATTCCCGGAGTGGGAGGTACCCGTCGGTTGTCGTATACTGGAGCGCCACCCGGGGCTCCTCTTCCATCACGTCCCGGGTCGCCTGCGCGATGCCCTGCGCATCGATCAGTGCTGAAGACGGGAGTCCCCCGGCAAAGGAGATGATGGAGGGATCGGAAGAGACCCGGAAGAGTTCACCGAGAAAAGACTCCGGTGCCCGGGCCACCCTGTCTGCAAACCTGTACTGCATGCTCCTGTACCGGGGACCGGCTGGTCCCTTCCTCCTGCCGTTGCATTGGACGCAGAGGGAGAAAAATATACGGGCCGGCCTAGCCGGAGCACCAGCGGCCCCGACCTCAGCGAACGCTTTTGTGCCCCGGGACTAACCGGTAGGTATGGCAACCAAAGGGGACGACGCGGCCGGCCTGTTCCTGGAAGGCTGGTCCTGTTCGCAGGCAGTCTGCGGTGCATTCGCGCCGGACTTCGGCATCGATGAGAAGACCGCCCTCCGCCTCTCCTGCGCCCTCGGGGGCGGCATGGGTCACACGGGGAACACGTGCGGGGCGGTGACGGGTGCCCTGATGGTGATCGGGATGAAGTACGGCCGCACTTCACTCGACGACCTTGAGGCAAAAGAGAAGACATACGAAGTGGCACAGCAGTTCATCCGGGAGTTCCGGCGCAGGAACCATTCCGTCAATTGTACCGAGCTGTTCGGGCACGATCTTTCTGATCCGAACGCACTTGCTGCGGCCCGGGCAAAGAAACTGTTCCATGCGAAGTGCGCGAAGTTTGTCGGGGATGCGGGGGATATTCTGGAAGAGATACTGTAGACGGGGTTGGGGGGTCTGAAGGAGTCCCCGGAGAGTCACTATTTTACGGGAATCCGGTAACTTACAATCCCTTTTGGAAATAACTGCCCGTAAAACGCCCCGGTTGTCAATACGGGCCCTATTTGAAGGGTCGGTTTTTTCAGGTCTCGAATTTTCGCGAATATTTTTGCGAATTATAGAGCAGTGATTTTGCGATGAGGTTTTTATGGGGTTATTTTTCCCATACGGCGGGCAATTTGGGCTTTAAATAATATCTCTTGATTCCCTCCCGGATGATCAGGAGCGTATTTTTCCTTGTTGGAGGAAAGACGGGGAACTGGCGGGGGTCATTACTTGCAGAAGAGTGTCCTGAATTTTACTACTCATGAATATCAGGAATCATATTTCCAGAACAACCTCCTTTCCCTCCTCTCCCTTCCCCGTCTTCTTCACGTCGATCAGGAGCGCGAGCACTGCCGCCAGGATCATGACGAGAGAGCCGATGATAAAGATGGTGTGATAGGCAAGGACTTGTGCATCGAGGTACATAAGGGTGGTAGCCTGCTGCATCACCGCAGGAGTGTGCACGTTCACCACGGAGTGGGCCGAAATGGCCAGCATATTATCCTCGATGGACATGTTGAGCAGGGTGGCAAAGATGGCGATCCCGAATGCACCGGAAACATTACGTACCAGGGCAAGAACCGCCGAGGCGCTGCCGATCTCATCATTGGGAACGACCGCGGCAATGACGCCCGTGCGCTGGGACATGCCAAAGCCCATCCCGAACATCATGACAACGAGCGGGATAATGACGTCCAGTGAGCTGGAACGGACGTCCAGGCCGACGAACAGGAACAACGCAATCCCTGTCACAAGAGTGCTCATGGCGATCACATAGCGTGGCTGGAGTTTCCCGACCAGGCCTGCCCCGATAGGTGCCGCGAGCATGATAGCGAAGGCCATGGGAACGAACTGGAGGCCGGTCTCGGTTGCTGTCAGGCCGAGGAAAGTCTGGTCGAAGATGGGGATTAAGAACATCCCTCCCATCAGGCACATGAAGATCAGGAAGTTGTTGACTAGGGTAAAGACGAAAGCGGGGATCCTGAAAAAACTGAAATCAATGATCGGTTCCGGATGCCGGGAATCGATCAGGTAGAATATGTACATAAACAGCCCGGACCCTGCGAAGCAGAGCACGATAGGGAGTGATGTCCAGCCCCAGTCATACCCACGGTCCAGGCCGAAAACGAGGAGGGCAAGGGAAGTGCCCAGTGTTAAAGCACCATACCAGTCGAAGGAGACGCTCTTCTTGTTGCTTACCGATTCCGGAATGAATGTGAGGGCCATAGCGATCCCGATCAGGCCGATGGGGAGATTGATCAGGAAGACCGAACGCCAGCCGAAGATATCGATGAGCGGGCCGCCAATGAGCGGGCCGAATACGATGGCGAGAGCAAAGGCCGAGGACCAGATACCGAGTGCCTGGGCCCGTTCCTTGCCATTACTGAAATTTACCGCGATGATCGCCATGGCGGTCGGGTAGTCGGCAGAGCTCGCGATCGCCTGGATGATGCGGAAGATGATCATCGATCCAAGATCCCAGGCAAAGCCGGCGAGGATCGAGCCGACAATGAAGATGGAAAAACCCCAGAGGTATACTTTTTTCCGGCCGATAGTATCGCCGAGTTTGCCCCACACCGGCACGAAAACTGCGTTTGCGAGGATGTACGCGGTTGCTATCCAGGCCGCATCGGCAGTGAGGATATTGAAATCCAGCATGATCTTCGGTACGGCAAGGTTTACCACGGTCTGGTCCATAGCTCCCAGGAATGTGCCCACCATGACCGTGAGAAGAATCAGCCACCGGTTCCGGTTATTTTCTGCCATGAGAGGAAAATTATTTTGAGATCCACATCTTCGCAGACATACCGTTCTTCAGTTCAGGATAGGCAGTCACGTCATAGGAGACCCTGACTTCAAATTCCTGCTCCTGCCGTTTGTCAGAGATGGAAAAGACAATATCACCTGTCCGGGAAGATGGTGCAACCTTTTCGACCACCCCCTCGTACTGGGAGGACGGGAAGGCATCGACGGTAAACATTACATGCTGGCCGGGTGCGATATCCTTGAGGCCTTTATCTTCCTGCACCCTCCCGACCACACGGAGCTCCCGGGGGTCGATCATGGTAATCACGGGCGAGGGATCCAGGGACGGGTTTACCAGCTGGCCCGGGGCATTCTCAACACCCGTGATCACACCGCTGGTCTTCGCGACAAGAACCTGATCGCCGACCTTTGCGAGTACCTGATCTTTCCTGACCTGATCCCCGACGGAAACATACACATCAGTGATAATACCCGGGTTCGTAGGATTGATCGAGATGACAGGCGCGGTAATCTGGGAATTTTCGACGTACACCGTGCTCTGGAGGTTGTTCCAGTAGAGAAGCCCGCCGATGGCAGCCAGGATGACGAGGACGACCAGCCCCCCGAGTAACAGGGGATTGCCGCGTATCTTCTGTATGAGATTGGCCGCCTTCCCCTCCGTTTTTACCGGTAAGACTTCACTCCTTGTATCAGAAATCCAGTCGATTTGTTCATCTGTGGCTGTCATATCTTCATCATCAGATTGCGGCTGCCGGGGTTCATCATGAAGTCGTGCCATTCGTCAGACCCGTTTATTGCTTCTTCAGCTTCGATGTGATCCATTTCCGCTTCATGTACAGGACGATGCCGGCAATTACGATGATACCACCCGCTATGACGGGATAGAAGGAACCGGGACCGCCACCGGTAGTTGTTTGTCCGGTAGAACTGCTTATCCCACCCGGGGATCCTTCCGCAAGCGTGTGAAGATCAAGCGTAATTGTCGATGACTGAGTGTTTCCCTGCGAGTCTTTCCACCGGACCTGTACCGGCACTGCGGAGAGATCAGGGGAGATAAATGTCAGGGTAAATCTCGAAAAATCATCCGATGCCAGCGAACCGATCTGATAGTCCGGGTACGGCCCCACCGGTTTTTCCGGCGCACCGACAGAGACGACCATCCCCTGGGCGTCGGTGATGCCGGCGTTCCCAACTTCGCCGGTCATCGTGCAGGTCCCGGCGTTGCAGACAAGTGCGACATTACTGATGAGTGGGATTGCCGCAGACTTGTCTTCGCCGATGTTCAGGGGCAGGACAACTGTAGTTGTATGAACGTTGTCCCCGTTGCGGAAACTGACATTGAAGCTGACATCGGACTGCTGGTGAGGTGTTATGTCGAATGGAATATTCACCGAGGTTCCGGCCGGGATGGACTCCACGTAATCTTCTGAGGGTGATATGTCGCTTCCCGGGGAGGACGCAATGATCAGGACATCGGATATATCTCCGAGCCGCGGGTTCACGATACTTACATTTACCGTATCCGTCTTTTCAAGAGAGAATATAGTGGGTTTGTTCGAGACACTTGCTCTCACGTCGGTCGAGTCGATCTTCAGCTTGATCTGGGAATGGATCGCGAAGGTACCCCATGCGTTTGTGGAAACGGAGAAGAGCGGGAGATATGTCCCGTCGGGACCATCGGCCTGTATAACGAAATTATAATCGGCCGTTGCTCCCGGTCCGATTACCGTGGCGGTAGCAAATGCACCCTTGTTAATTACGTCGATGTGGGGATCCATAAGATCCGGCTGGGATACAGCCACGGAAGCATTCGCCGCATTGGTAACGTGTACCGTCAGGGTGCCGGTCTCATCCGGGTAAAAAACACCGGGGGTGAGATCATAGCCGGATACATAGACAAGCGCTGCGGCATCCTGGGGAGTCATTACTGAGACGGTACTGGTGGCCGCTCCCGCAACGGTGATCAAACATGCCAACGCGATAATACTGAAAACAATCAACACTCGTTTCATTTTTTCCTGTCCTTTCAATCTCGTGTACCCGGAAACTTTCGTACGCCCGGACGCTCATGGAGAATGCCGTACATTCTCCCTGATCGATCGTGGCATGGCGTGTTCGTTCGGCTTCCGTTCAAAGTCTCTTATAAAAATACTCATCAGTCATTATTAAAACTAACTATAAAGTCATTTAATTCACCCAACAGTCAGATTTATTATGCATACCGCTCTAAGTAAAATCACCATGCCCAAGGTTGTCCCGGAATACAAGGAAGAAGCAAAGAAAAAGATCATAGCCGCAGGTCGCGAAGTAATGAGCAAAAAAGGATACTACGCCACCACGATGGATGACATCGCTGCCGATGTCGGCGTCAGTAAAGGCGCACTCTACTTGTATTTCGGAAGTAAGGATGAACTGGTCGTTGAGATCGTAAAAGCTCTCCCCGAGCAGATCCGCGAGGTAAAAATGTCGATGTCCCATGCCACCGATCCGATTGATTCCTGGATCGCCGTCCTCGATTTTTTCCTGGAAAATAATGCAGAACAGAACGCTCTTATTTTCGAGTTCCTTTCCATGGCCGCACGGAATCCTGAGATCGCGAAGAGTTTCTCTGACAATATGGAGCTCGGACTCCGGAACGCTACCCACGGGGTTGCGGAATTGCAACGACGGGGAATCATCAGTCCGGATGCCGATCCCCGTACTATCGCTTTTGCTATGGCAAGCCTCTTCCAGGGTATCCGGTACTTCTCGCTTATCGGAGTGGGACGGGAAGAGCTCCGTGAGCGCTGGATTGAGATGGGGAAGATTCTGTTCGGATATAAGGGGAACCCGGAACTGGCGGGGAAGGGAAAGCTGGTTGAACGAAAGCCAGCAGTCCGATCCAGGACTAAGACGCTCACGTAAAAGGGAAGATGCGTTCAGGTTGATGACCGCTGTTCATCGCGTAATATTTTCTAACCACTCGCGAGCGTGGACACGCCCGGAACAGGTTTTGTCACGGTATCCGCTCAGGCGAAACTTCGCACCTTCCCGATCAGGGCCAGCTGGTTGTTGACCCTGTCCCGTTTCTGCTTCCCGATACGGTCCATGATCACCGCGACCGGCATCGCCAGGGAATAGTATTTGTTCGGGCGCCCCTTCCGGATGATCGGGAGGGTGTTTTTTCCTATTTGGAGGAAAGCCGGGGAACCGGCGGGGGGTCCGGGACCAGGACTTTTACGATGATCGCATCCGGGAAACCCGTCGCCGGCGTGAGGAGTTCCGCATCGGAATTCTCAGGTGAGCTCTTCTTCCAGGCCCGCACTTTTTTATATCATCGCTCCCAACAATTGACTGACTAGTCAATTCTTGTGGTGTTTCCCCATGTTATACCGAACTGTTCCAAAGACCGGCGACAAGCTCTCAATCCTCGGTTTTGGCTGCATGCGCTTCCCCTCCACCCGGACCGGCGGCGTAGATGAAGAGCGGGCGATCCGGCAGATCCGGCACGCGATCGATGCCGGTGTCAACTATTTCGATACAGCCCCGATCTACCACCTCGGGAAGAGCGAGCAGGTGCTGGGCAGGGCGCTTGCCGGCGGGTACCGCGAGAAGGTCCGGATCGCTACCAAGCTCCCCCACTGGTCCGTCTTTGAACGGGAGGACATGGACCGGATCCTGAACGGGCAGCTGAAGACCCTGCAGACCGATCATATTGATTACTACCTCCTCCACAGCCTTGCCGGGGCCAGTTTTAAAAAAATGCGGGACCTCGGGGTTGTTGAGTTCCTCGATGCCGCAAAGAAAGACGGCCGGATAAAAAACGCAGGTTTTTCGTTCCACGGGAACGTGAAGGAGTTCAGGGAGATCGTGGATGCCTGCGACTGGCAGTTCTGCCAGATCCAGTACAATTACCTCGACGAACAGAACCAGGCGGGAACAGAGGGGCTGCGGTATGCCGCGGCAAAAGGGCTTGCCGTCATCATCATGGAGCCGCTGCGGGGAGGTAACCTTGCCGGAAGAGTGCCCGCATCTATCCAGAAGATCTGGGACGAGGCACCGGCGAAGCGATCCCCGGCTGAATGGGGCCTGCGCTGGGTTTGGGACCATCCGGAAGTGACCGTGGTACTCTCCGGGATGAACGACGAGGTCCATATCGACGAGAACCTCCGGGTTGCGGATGAAGCCCTGCCGGGCTCACTCACCCCGGATGAACGTGCGCTCATCGACCGGGTGCGGGACGAGTACCGCCGGCTGATGAAGGTCGGGTGCACGGGCTGCGGATACTGCATGCCCTGCCCCTTCGGCGTGGACATCCCCGGCTGCTTTGCCGGTTACAATGCCCATGCGATCTTCCCCCATGACCGGGCCATAAAGTTCCAGTACCTCGGCCACCACGGCGGCCTCATGGGTGAGAAGTCGCATGCGGGGCTCTGCCGGCAGTGCGGGAAGTGCGCGAAGATCTGCCCCCAGCACCTGCCCATCCCTGCCCTCATGAAGGATGTATCAAAGGAGATGGAGGGCATGATGGGCGTTGTGGTCCCGGTTCTCAGGGGCCTGCTCTGGTGCTCACATAAGATCGGGAGAGTCAGGCGGGCGATCATGGGAGAAAAGGCCCATGCCTGAACCGGGCCCGGACAAGCAGGAAGCGATCCTGAACACGGCGCTCACCCTCTTTACCGAACGGGGCTTTTTCGGGACCCCGACCTCGATGATCTCAAAAGAAGCGGGAGTTGGCACCGGCACCCTGTTCTTCTATTTCAAAACCAAGGAAGATCTCATCGATACGCTCTACCGTCGGATCAAGAGTGAGGCAGCGCAGGCTATGTGCCAGGGGATCGGAACGGAAAAGGGCACAAAGGCCAAGCTCCGCCGCCTCTGGTTTAACGCGGTCGAATGGGGTATTCAGAATCCTGCAAAGATGAAGTTCATGGAGCAGTTTGCTTATTCCCCGTTTGTGTCCACGACCGCCCACGAGGAGGGCATGTCCCATTTCCACTTCATGCAGGACCTCGTGAGGGAGGGCATCCGCGAGGGGGTTGTCAGGGATTTCGATCCCCCGCTCCTCTTCTGCATGATGGCCTCGTCCCTCTCCGGCCTGATTGCCCGGGTCTCCTTAACGGATGACCCGGTTGAGCGTGAGGCAATCATCGGGCAGGGGCTGGAGTTTGTCTGGAACGGGCTTGAATGCAGGAGAAAGACACCAAAGAACGACACCATGAGAAAACAGGGAAAGGAGTGACCGTATGAAAAATGTAATGGAAGCAACTGACTTATCAAAAGCCTATGGCGATGTACAGGCAGTCGACCACGTGACCCTCTCGGTGAAAGAGGGAGCGCTCTTTGGCCTGCTGGGCCCGAACGGCTCCGGCAAGACCACGATGATCAAGATGCTCACCGGCCAGACGAAACCGACCGGCGGCACGGCGACCGTGCTCGGGGTGGACGTGATCAGTGACCCGGTCGGGGTGCGGACCCGCGTGGGGATCATCCCGGAGCAGGAGACCCCACCCAGTTTCCTGACGGCGATAGAGTACCTGGAGTTTGTTGCTGCAGTCCGGAAGATCCCGGAGATCGATAAAAAGGCAGACTTCTGGTTCGACTACCTCGACTTTGCGGACAAGAAGAACGTGCTCTGCAAGGACCTCTCCCGGGGCACCCGGCAGAAACTGATGTTCACGCAGGCTTTCATCCACGAGCCGGCCCTCGCACTGATCGATGAGCCGCTCATCAACTTCGACCCGATCATGCAGGACCTGGTCAAGGAGTTCCTTGTCGGGTACGTGAAGAAAGGCCGGACGATCTTCATCTCTACCCACATCCTCGAAGTGGCCGAGGAGATCTGTTCGGAGTTTGCGATCCTCCACAAGGGAAAACTCCTGCATACCGGCCCCGTTGCCGACCTGACCGGAAGGGGGGAACACCTCCCGTCCTTTTTCCTCTCGCTTGTCCGGAAGGGTCCCCATGCTTGAGCTGTTCAGGAACATGATGAAGGAGGAATGGCGTGTCCATTCCACGATGTTTGGCAGCCTTTCGTTTGCGCTCTTCCCGGTGATGATCTTCGGGATCGCTTTCATGGGCTCGTTCCTCATCCCCCTGATGCATACCACCATCCCGGCCGGCAACCTCACGCTCCTCATTCACGCAAACTACCTGATGCTCGGGATCATGGTAGGCGGGTTCGGGCTCCTTGGCAACGAGGTGATGAACCGGCGGTTCGGCCAGGCAAGCCTGCTCGCCTATTCCGCCCGGAGCCTCCCGCTCTCCGAGAAGTTCATCTTCACGAACTTCGTTGTCAAGGACACGGTCTATTACTTCTCCCTCTGGGTCCTGCCATTCGGCTTTGGGTATATCCTGGCCTCTCCTTTCACGGGTGTCCCTCTTGCCCGCGCCCTGCTCCTGCTCCTTACCCTGACACTCTCGTTCCTCTTTGGCCTCTGCGGCGTCTTCTTCCTCTCGGCAGTCTATGCCCGCTCGCGGCCGGCACTCTGGCTCGTCCTGCTTGCACTCGGTGTTGGAGTGGGTGGCCTTTCTGCCGCAACCGGCATGAACCCGGCGCTCTTCTTCCCGCCCCTGCTGCTCAACAGCGCGTTCACGTGGGGGAACCTCGTACTCTCCTGCGTTGTGCTCGCAATCCTCTTCGCTGTCGCGATCTGGCTGTTCAACCCGGAATCCGTTGGATCGGAGAAATCGTACAGGGATTCTTTTGCGCCCCTGATGCAGCGGTTCTCGTTCCTGCCACACCCCCCGCTCGCTGCCAAGGATACGCTCGACCTGTACCGGAGCGGGAGCATGGTCGGCCAGACAATCTTCTCGTTCATCCTCCCCCTCGCGGTGATCTGGTTCTTCCTCTCCCTGCTGGGCCCGTACTTCCCGCCTCACGGCCTGCTCTTCATATTCGCCATAACTGCCGGGGTGATCGCATCGACGATGTATACGTGGGTGACGATGTTTGACAGCTTCGGGCCGTACGCCTGCCTGCCTGTTGCCGTCAGCACGTTGATCGAGAGCAAGCTCACCACGTTCGCGGTTCTCCAGCTGGTACCGGCCCTCTTCATCGCGGTTGTAGCGCTTCTTTCCGGGGAAGGTGCATATCTTCTCCCCGCCGTGGTGCTCGGGATCTCGGTCTCGTTTTATGCCGTGGGAGTCATGGCTTGGCTGACCGGTCTCTCACCGAACGTGCTGGTCTATGACGTGAAAGTGCTTGCTGTTTACCTTGTCCTCGTTGGGATCGTCCTGACGGTATTCACCGGTCTCGCCTATGCTAACCCGCTCTATGCCTTTGCATCCCTGGCCCTTGCCATCCCGGCCTGGCTGTTCATCCGGAAGGCGAAGGTGAAGTGGGATGCCGTGGACCCCGCGGGGTTCTGAAACCGGCACTTTTTTTTTAAGCTGAAAAATGAAAACCGTTCAGGATCCGGCATACCGGTGTCACTTCAGGGACGTAGATGTCAGGGACACAGCCTGCGGCGATTGTGGAGGGATGATTACGATCCCCGGAGTGCTGGAATAATATCCATCTACCGGTCGGCCGTCTGCCCCAAAGTAACCGTTGACCTTCAGCGGTGGTCCGGTGACGGAGGCGGGGGCCATGGTCAGGAGGGCGTTGATCAGGAGCGATACGATAAGAAATGCGCCTATGAGCACCACGAGCAGCCGGAAATTATCTTCTTCCACGTTTGGTCACCTTTTGGTGCATGAACATTTCCTGTTCAGGTACTTAAATGTCTGGAACTGTCTCCACGTGGGCGGTCTACCGGGTCAGGCTTCCGTTACAAAAAAGGGTTAGGGTTATTTCCCGCCAGGGACGGGATGTTATGCGGAGTCAGCGACTTCGATCCTGATGATCTCAGAATGGACGGATGCAATGGTCTTGTGCAGTTCCGCATTCTGGGCTTCCCGCACCACTTCAATCTCTTCCCGGATCCTGGCAAGCGCCTCACCTTGGGTGCTGCCATACCCCCGGGCTCCCGGGATCTCCACGCAACGTGCGGTAAAACCGCCCATCTCGTGGGATTCCGTAATGATGGTGTAGTGCATGATTGTACAGGAATGATGGGTTTATTTACAAAGTTTCTGGTCGGAATGGTCATCCCCGGGCAGGAAAATCCAAAAAAGGTATGAACGCACCCTGAATACGGCCCGTGGTCCACCAGCCCGGAATTAACGGTCCAGGTCCAGCTGCTCCTGGATCCTCAGTGCTGCCTTCCCGGCCGCGTCATTGAGCGGGACGAGCCGGATGGCATCCGCCGAAGCAACCCCGATCCCGAGTTCTGCAGCCCGGGCGATCTGCTCAAGCCCGAAGATCTTCCCGTCTGCCACGTCAGGCACCGTGCCAAAGGACCGGAGGAGGGCAACACCTGCGGCATCGATGGCAACCCGGTCATTGCCGGCCAGCACGACCCCGGGCCGGATCAGTTTCCCCTTGTCCGGCCCGCCGCTTGCAAATCCTTCGGTTGCGTCGAGTACCACCAGGTCCGTCTGGAAGAACCGGCTGATCTCGGCGATCATCCGGCGCTGGTGGGGAGAGGTGTGCAGTTCGTTCATGAAATCGAAGTTCACGCCCGGCACGGTCCGGGCCACGCAGCCTACGGCGTTCTTGAGCGAGAGGGTGAAGTGCCCGCCATACCGGTGCGTCTTTAAGCAGCAGGTCTGGACCACGTGATCGGCCCGGGCAATGGCCGATGCAAGGAAGAATCCCCGGCTCCAGTGGAGGCCGGGGGCCTCTATTTCCTGCCAGCCGGTACGGTCGAGTTCATCGAGCACGGTTACGGTAAACCCAAGCTCGCGGGAGAGGGCGAGCACCCCGCACCTGTCCAGCACGTCACGGGTGTTTCCCATCCCGCTCCGCTCGGCAAGGGTGAGCCGGGCGGGTCGTTCCGCAAGGATGGCGCTGCAGATCTCCTCAAGCGTGTCCCGGTGCGTGGACGCCGGGAACGGGTCTGCGCTGTTGAAATTTGCCTTGACTGCAACGCTCGAGCCGGCGAGCACAGAGAGATCGAAACCCCCAAGCACGGTCCGGACCGCGTCCCTGCGGTCCGGTGCACCGGCAATGAACACTTCTGCGTGAGCGGCCATTGAGATCCTCACGTGATCCTCTGGCACAGGATCTTATGAACCTGATCCCCGGTTCCGTGCCCTGCCGGTTGTCCGGGACTGGCAGTGGCTCTGCGACACAACCGGGATATGGGTTGTTTCGTATCCCGGTATCCCTGTCTCCCGTGTCAGGCATCGGTGAGAATCTTCTCGAACGGCTGGACCATCCGGTTCCTGATGTCCCCGATCACCTTCTTCCGGAAGCCGGTGAATCTGGTGAATGGCACGATAAGCGCATTGAAAAGGCGTATCCCGTACTCTTTCTGCGGGAAATCGAACTCCCCGTTCTCCCGGTAATACCGGTAGTCGGCCTGGAACGCGATCCGCATCCTGCCCCAGATCGCGTCCCGGAAGATCTTATGTCCCCCGGTGCTGTAGAACGTGGGAGGTGGGATGTACTGTTCATCTGCGCACCGGACCAGCTCCGCCGCGAATCGATCGAGCAGGGCATCCAGTTCTCCGGAGTCCGTGGCCTCATCCGTCACGAACCGGGCGTTTGCCTTCCCGTTTTCTGCCCATGCCGAGAGTGTCTCCCTGAGCGGCTGGATCTGTCGGAGAGGTCCCGCGATGACAAATCCCAGCTGTTTTCCCTCCACGCTTGGGATATGGCCGCGGAAGAAACTCCGATCGAAGAACTGCTTCCATGCGGATGAGAGGTAACGGTCGGTGACCGTACCGGCAAGGATGATGATATCGGCGGGGAGGATCTTCTCTTCAAAAAATGCCCTGTAACCGTCTGTGTAGATGCAGGTATTGTCGTACCCGCACTGGATGCACCCGAGGCATCCTCCCCGGATGTCGGGATCCTGGAGCCGGATGAGCTCAACACTGCCCGAAAATGTCCCGCGGATCCGTTCGATCATCCTGCCGAGATTACTCTCAGGGTTATCCGAATCTGTAAGGATCAGGATCTTCTTCTGTCCCGCGGTCACCGGTGCCGTCACCGGCCCGGGTATATAGGCGAGTTGCGGCCACACGAGCGGGGCGTAGATCCGCTGGACCGGAGCCCTCTCTTCCGCTGCACGGAAGAAGAGCCTCGCAAAACTCTCCAGGCGCCGGCGTTCCGTCTCCCTCAGGAGATCGCTCATTTCTGCCGAGAACGAGCCGCCGAATCTCATACCGAGATCGTCGCAGACCGCGTGCATGTACTGGTGCGCTGTCTGGTCGAAGAAGTGGATGGATGTCGTGAGGACTGCCGCATATTTTCCCCGGAACGCGGCCCCTGCATCACGTTCATGGATCAGTTCGATGAACCTCTTGTACTGGGAGGGGACGAGCAGGTAATAGAGCGGGAATGCCCAGATTACGGCATCGGCACCGGCAACGGATCTGACAATCTCCTGGAACACTTCGGGTTCACGCCCGATCTTTTTGATCCCGGCTGCAATATTTTCTATGTGGTATTCGTGCTCCGGGAATTTTTTCATGATGTATCGGGCGTACTGCATAGTGACGCTGCGGTCTCCTTTCGGGCTGCCATTTAAAAGAATAATTTTCATTGCTCTCACCACGGGGACAGGATCATTCGTCCGGCTTGTTTGAGAGTTCCAGGATCTTCTTTGCAAATTCCTGGAGAGTGTCTGCCTTCACGAGCGCGATGCCCCGCTCCACGTCGCCGAGCACGAGCATGATGTCTCCCGGTGCAATCCCGAAGAGATCCCGGGCTTCCTTGGGGATCACGATCTGCCCGCGCTCGCCTACACGGACGCTGCCGAAGAGGTGCTTGGTCTTTCCTTCCCTCGGAGCGATCTCACTGGATACCAGGTCTTCTTTTCCGCATTTCATACTTTTCATACTTGTGTGAATAATCACACATAAATGTTTTCCTGGAACCGGATACGGGTCCACTCAAGGATCCAACCAAAATGTGGAAACACCGGTATCAGTGATGGTCCCTGGGAAAACGGTACTTGCCCTTTGGTACATGCATTTCGAACCGGGCACCCTGCCCGGGAATCCCGGTCTCGTGGATAGTGATGCCGGTCAACAGCAGGATCTCCTTTGCCAGGAAGAGACCAAAACCGGTATTCCTGCCATATCCCTTCCCGAAGATCTTCTCTTTCTCGGGAGACGGGATCCCGATCCCGTTATCCTCAACGCTGATGATCAGCTCCCCGGCGCCGCGTTCGCACCTGATGATGATCTCCGTGACCTTCTCCCCGTGACGGATCGCGTTGTCAAACAGGTTGTAAAAGACTTTCTCGATCATCGGGTCGGCAAAAATCTCGGTGGCAGCGCAGGTCCTGGAACACCGGACCTCTTTTCTCCCCACGTTTTTTACGATCTGACTGAGGTCAGACCATGCCGGGGCTTTGATGCCCAGTTCCTGGTATGTCTTGGTGAACGCGAGCTGCCGCTCGATCATGGTTGCCGCTGACGTGATCTTTTCCAGGAAGTCTGCGATCGCATGATCGGGATTTTTCATGCCGGCCAGCTGGGCATATCCCTTGAGGAGTGTCAGCTGGTTCACCATGTCATGGCGGGTGATGCTGTTGAGGAGGTTGAGTTTCCGGTTTGCCTCGCGGACTGCCTCTTCCATGGCCCTGGACTCGGTAATGTCCTGCACCGCCCCGTAAATCCGGGTTACCTTTCCGCCGGCACCCATGATCACCCCGTACCGGGCGGTCATGGTCCGGGTCTCTCCGTCAGACCGTACCAGCCGGAAATCCAGGTTCGATGCAAAGCGGGGGTCATTTGTGCCAAGCGCTGCCATGAGGGCTTCCCGGAACCTGCCCTTGTCATCGGGATGGACGAACCGCCGGATAAACATATCGGAGGGTATCCTCAACCCCCCCTCTTTCTCCGCGGTGGTCGAAAAGAGGGAAAAGATACGGTCGTTGAACACAAATACGTCCGTTGCAGTCTCGTATTCCCAGCTCCCGAGCTGAGAGAGGTCTATGGCATTCAGCAGCTGGCCCTGGCTTTCCCTGAGGGCATTCTCCGTTTTCCTGCGTCCGGTGATATCCCGTATTGTGCCTTCAACGCCGAGAACGGTGCCATCCTTATCATAATAGTAATGAGTGCTTGTCGATGCCAGCACCGGCGTACCGTTCTTATGCTTCAGGGTCACCTCGAACTCGGTGACTTTCCCGCTTACTGCAAGGGATTCAAGCAACGGTTTCCTGTCGTCAGGGTGGAAGTAGAATGTGTCTGCAATATCCCTGCCGATAAGCTCCCCGAGGTCATCGTACCCGAGGAGTTCTGTGAGGGAACGACTTGCCCTGACCAGCCTGCCCTCCCGGTCGCTCCGGTAATAGACGTCCTGGATCTGGTTGAGGAGGCTGGTATATTCGGTATTTGCCGCCACCAGTTTCTCTTCTGCCAGTTTTCGTTCCGTGATATCCTGCATCGAGGCGATGCTGCGGGTAGTCCCCGGTATCACATCCACGGTCAGGAAGACCTGGCGTATCACTCCTGAACGCTGCCGGAACCGGAACTCGTAGTGCCGGAGCGCTTCCTCGTTCTGCTGCCTCCGTGCCCGGTGCTGTGCAAGCATCCGGCCCAGGTCTTCCATCACTACAAAATCGGTCCACTTCTTCCTGTTCTCGATCTCCTTCCGGGAATACCCGCTCAGGTGTTCAAACCCGGAATTTGCCAGGCTGATTGTTGTGTCCTCCTCAATGAGAACGGTGGCGGTCCCGGTGTTCTCGAAGATCGTCCTGTACTTCAGCTCAGACTCCCGCAGCGCATCTTCCGTCTGCCTCCGCACGGTCATGTCCCGGACCGATGCGAGGACAACCCGTCTTCCCTGGATCTCGAAGGCCGAGAGGAAGACTTCTGCAGGGAATGTGTTGCCGTCCCTGCGCATATGGACCCACTCAAAGTGGTCCTTGCCGTCACGGTATGCCTGGCTGATATGGGTGTTCGCTGCTGCGAGCGATCCCTGCCCGTCCGGCTGGGCGGGCGGGGAGACATCTGATGGGTGAAGGTGGAGGAACACCTCCCGCGACCCGAACCCGAAGAGCTGCAGCGCCTGCTCGTTGCAGTCAAAGAACCCCTCCGTTGTCGAAAGGATAAGGGCGTCTTGGGATTTTTCAAAGAATGCCCGGAACTGTGCCTCACGCTCCCTTATCTGCTGCCCGCTCTTTGCCAGTTCGTCATATTGTGTCCGTAGTTCCTCCTCTGAAGCAGTGATCTGCTCATTTGCTGCCCGGAGTTCCTTTTCCGCGTGCCGCCAGCGAACCGCCTGCCGGATCCTGTGGGTGAGCTCTGCGAACTGGGCCGTCGGGTCCCCGCCCTTCTGGATGTAGAAGTCGGCCCCGTTGTTGATCGCGTCGATGACAACTTCTTCCCGTCCCCTCCCGGTAAACAGGATGAACGGGATATCCCCATAGGTGTTCCGGATCTCCTTGAGAAACGCAATCCCGTCCATACCGGGCATCTGGTAATCGGAGACAATTGCGTCGCACGAACGGATGATCGTGGATTTGAGTGCCTCTTCCGCCGACTTCATCGTCTCGACAGTAAAACCGCCGGACTGCTCGATAAAGAGCTTCCCGATCTCAAGGAGACCGGGTTCGTCGTCAACGTACAGGACTGAATGTGCCAGGTGACCCGCCTCTGGATGAGAATGGAGTAGTCACTGGGATGTGATAAATAATTCCCTTATTATTTCCGGTCCTCCGTGTGCCCGATCGCGGGAGACCCTCTTAAAAAACTCCCGTATTGCCGGTTCAGCTCACGTTCCCTGTCTTCCCCTCGTTATTCTCAATCCTTCCCTCTGCGATCTCGCAATACCGGGGATCGATATCGATCCCGATCCCTGTCCGCCGGCACTGCCGGGCCGCGACCAGCGTGCTGCCGCTGCCCATGAACGGGTCGAGCACGGTATCCTCAAGGAACGTGAAGAGTTTTATGCACCGGAGCGGGAGTTCCACGGGGAACGGCGCGGGGTGGCCGATCTTCTTCTTGCTCTCGCCGTTGAATGTCCAGAGCCCGTTGGTCCATGCCATGAACTCCTCCCGGGTGATGTCGGACTCCCGGGTGCCGCCCGTCTTCTTCCAGCTGTCCTTGTAGAGCACTACGATCAACTCGACGGGAGCGATTACGAACGGGGCCGAAGCGGAGAGCCAGGAGCCCCATGCGGTCCGGCGCGAGATGTTGCCCTCGTTCCAGACAATGGTCGCGTGGTAGGAGAACCCGGCCTCTTTGGCGATCGTGGTGAGGTCTGCTCCCACGCTCTGCTGTCCTCCCTTGTTCTTGTCGAGCGGGATGTTAAGGCAGAACCGGCCCTCCGGTTTCAGCCACCCGTGGCACCGCTTCATCCAGCCAGCCGAGAATTCCAGGTACTCCGCATAGGTAATCCGGTCATTGTGGGAGTTGTACTGGATATCCACATTGTACGGGGGCGATGTGACGACAAGGTCGATGCTGTCCTGTGCAATCTTTGTTGTGGCAAAGAGATCCTCGTTGATGATGGCTGATCGCTCGTCCCTGAAGAAATAGTCCTTTACCACGTGTTCATCTCAGGTATTTTTTGGTCAGCCTGCGGTATAGAAGTTCGTACGGGTATGGCCCCCTCCGGCAGCGGCACTCCGCACCAGGCCGGTCCTTTCCCGGATTATGCAGGATTCCGGCCTGTTCCGGAGTCGCCGTACCCCCGTACCTGCATACCATTGAGCTAACCGGGCGGTTATACGATTAACCCCGGCTATCCTACAAATATTATTTACTATCCATCGAACTATGGTGGCAGTGATATCATTACCAGATACGGTTCGGTGAATCCGGCATGATAATCGGCAACCGCAAGGCAGTACTGATCGTGGGAGCATGTCTCCTCTTCCTCCTGATCGCACCGTATGTCTCGGCATCGGTTGACAGCACAACCCTGCCCGTGGACACGACTCCCCTTGCCGAGAACAGCCCGGACCTGATCGCGGCCCTCAAGCTCCATGCCGCTGTCCTTGGACAGGACCAGGAAGCCCGCATGGACGGCATAATCGCATATATCAACAATATCAGCAGCGGGACAGGGGCCTCCAGCCTGCAGCAGATCAAGGATGATTATCTCGTTATCGCCTCCTCCATTCCTCTCATGACCACAAACGACGAGATCACCAGCGCACGGGATGACATGCGGGCCCAGACCCAGCTCTTTTCCGATGAGACCAATACCCAGCTCGTGATCTTCAACGGCAGCACCAATGACATGCGGGAGAGCATCGCCTCTTCCGAGCAGGCCGCGGACGCTTCGTTCACGGACTTCAGGGACTCGCTCTGGCTTGCCAGGGACTCGGCCCGGCTCACCCTGTTCGATGCAGACTCAGAGCAAAGAGCCCTTCTCCTCCGCAGCCTGGACCGGGAGGGGATCGACACGGGCCTTGCCCGGAACATCTCGGACCAGATCGATGCGCAACGGTCAGACCTTCAGGATGCCCTCTCCAACAACTCTGCCGATGCCCTGATGACTGCCAACGCCGGCATCCGGTCGCTCAACAGGGAGTTCCGCTCAACTGTTTCGGATTCTCAGGCGGCGATGGCAATCAAGCTCAAGGGTGAAGCCCTGATGTCAATGTAATGATAATTCCTCGAACGATCCTCTCCGGCCTGGTTGCACCCGGGGAAGAACCGCACGCATTTTTATCCCCGGCACCAAATCCTTTCCATGCAAGGGCAACCGGATGTCAACACCTTCACCTGTATCCCGATCGGGACAATCCACACCCCGTTCCACGACATCGCCGGTATGCCTATCCAGCCGAATGGCGCCCGGGGCACGAGGGGAACGATCGCGATCGGTGAAGGGTACCGGGAAGGGCTCAGGGACCTTGGCGGTTTCGAACGCATCATCCTGATCTATGCCTTTCACCGGTGCACCGGTCACAGTCTCCTGGTGAAACCCTTCCTTGACACAATCCCGCGGGGAGTCTTTGCCACGAGGTCTCCCCGGCGCCCGAATGCGATCGGCCTCTCGGTAGTCCGGCTGATCGCAGTCCGGGAAGGGACCCTCGAGGTTGAGGATATCGATGTCCTCGACGACACACCGCTCCTCGACATCAAGCCGTATGTACCTGAGTTCGACGCCTACCCCGGTTCCTGCTGCGGATGGCTCGAGACCGTGGCCGGGAATGCAAAGACCACCCGGTCCGATGACCGGTTCCGGTAACCGGGGCCATCACGATCCCTGCCCCCGAAGAATTACGGGAGAGAGGAAATCTTCGTGTCTCATCTCCGGTAAGATTCGCCCTCCCAAAGGATTCGCCGGGGAAAATCACCTGCGCGCAAACCAGCCCTTCGGGCTTATATTCCGTCTCACCGCCGCTGCTCCAAAATTCTTATCCCTGCCCCGCGTGTACGTTCCAGTACATGACAGATGAGCGTTTCCGGGGGATCACCGGGCTCCTGCGGCCGTTTAAGGAATATGTGCAGGACCTCGGGATCCACGAAGGGGACCAGATCGTATACTATGGCTGTGCCGGTACCTGTACTCCGTTTGTCGAACTCCTTGCCGTTGCAGTGCGGGGTCTTCATGCCGAACAGGTCTTCGTGCCCCTGCTGGACGAGACAAAGGCACAGAAGATCGTGAACATTGAGGACATCGGTATGCAGGTCTCGGGCGGGCCGGCCGTACTGCGCCCCCGTCTCCTCGTGATCATGGGCGGGCTTGCCATGCCTTATATGCCGGTGAAAAAGGAGCAGGTCCGCGACCTGGCAGCCCGTCATTCCGGTGCGAAGCTTGCCGGTGTCTGTTTCATGAGCATGTTTAAGAAAGCCGGGTGGCTGGACACGGTGGAATTCGACCTGCTTATCGATGCAAACCTTGACCCGGTCACGGTTACGAAGAGAGATACAGGAAGGTAGCGCTGTACCATTCTCCTCTTACTTACTCTTGTAGATCCTACGGGCTCAGCGCTGCAGGACCGTGTAAAGGATGATCGCGAGCACGAAGAGGATGCCAAGGACAAGCAGGGTACCGAGCCCCTGCGGGAGCTGGGGAACATCGGCGGGTAGCGGCGGGAGCTGGCCCGGCTGCACGGCAGGGGCTGCCTTCACGACAGAGAACTCTGCCATTCCCGTGCCGGTAGTATCGGTTTTCATCCATCCGACCAGGAGGTAATAGTTCCCGGGCTGGAGGCCGGGGGTATCGAACGTGCAGTTCCAGTGGTTGATATCGGCCCCGGCAGCGACAGGGAGGATCTTCTCCGTGACCCGCTCGTTCGTATCCCGGTTGTAGAGATCCGCTACAAGGGAATTCCCGGTCCCGATGTTGGTGGTCCCGGTGATCACGATCGTATCCCCGGAGGTCTGCTGGGGGAGGTTGTTGGTCCCGGGCCCGAGCTGGTCGACATACACGACCGGCTCCTCCACGAAGAACGTATCCAGGACGAAGGAGTCGTCAACCCCCGGGATCACTGCCGCGGATGCAAAGATGGCGGCAATGGGCTCGACCCTCCCCGAAAGGTCCTGTTGTGCCCCCAGGCGGTCGATGATCTTGCCGCGGTTCATGATCGTGAGGTTCCCGTGGCTGTCCGTCCCGGGCTCGATTTCCATTGTCCCATCCGGGCCCGGGTCCTGGAGAACTACCACAAACTGGCCACCCGTAAACTTCACCGTTTCGGTTGGTTTCAGGACAAAGGAAAAATTCCCGTGCCTGTCCGGGGCCATGGTCCTGACATCAAAATAACTCCTGCCGATGATCCAGAGGGCAACGGTACCGTTCATTGCACCGGTCCCGCTGACGGAGAATGAATCCCCCTTGGTGATTACCTGCGGTGCACTCGACGTGAAATAGACGGATGCGGCTGCCGGCATCACGCAGGATACCAGCAGGACGACAAGCAGTATGCCACACACGTGCGCAGGTCTCACTTGTTCCATACCCCGGTTTACACTCTACAGATCTGTGGGATGCAGACCGTTAAACTCTTTCTGAAGGCCCGTGTCCAGGGCAGGGACATCCCCTCCCATTCCGGCCCCGGTCCTTCCTGTTCTTCATGAGACGGCAAAAAGCGGCGGGGATTTCGCGGCGCTCCCGTTTGCTGCAAGAGGGAAACCGGCTCCGGGCACAGGACCCGCCTGCCTGCAGCAGGTCCTGCGCACGTGTGCAACCCGGGCCGTCATACCCATCCGCTCATGATCCGGGACGCCAGTAGGATGCCAAGGAAGAGGACGACCGGGACGAGAACCGTAATCGCTGCCTGCTTCGGGGTGAGCGACCGGGTGTGCTGCAGGGCATGAAACCAGAACCAGGCGCAGCCAAGCAGGGCAAGGGTGAAGATCATGAACGAGACGATGGAGTACTCGGAGAACGCGTGGCTGAAGCTGATGTATTTTGCCAGTTCCGCCGAGCTCACGGGTGCATACGGGCCGGAGCCGTTCGCCTGGCCTTTCATAGTCAGGTTGAAAAATCCCGGGGAAACCGTGACTGCCATGGCGTTCCGGTACAGGAAGAAGAGCGGTATCCTGATCGCATCGCAGATCACCAGGGGGATCATGCCCCAGGCAGTCGCCGTAGCCGTATGGGAGATGCTGCCGGTCCGGGAGAAAATGCTGCTGACCAGGTACAGGCCGAATGCGGCCACGCCCCAGTAGACAAAGGCCATAGGAAGGGAGAAGACCGCGCCCATGACGGAGATGACCGAGAAGATACCAGTCATCAGTTCCATGCCCTGCTGGTGCGGGGCTGCCTGGAGGAATGCCCCCATCACCAGGCTCATGTTCAGGAACGTGAGGACGGCTGTGAGGATCCCCCAGATGAGGACGATGAGGACCGGTATCCGGTAAGCTGCCGGGTCAGAGGCAAGGTCCCGGAAAAAGTCGCCGGGTCGCAGGATGAGGTCTTTGAGTGCAGGTGCCATACCGGGTTTTTTTCACCGGCATTATATGAATGTGCCGAAATACAACCGGGGAGATGATCCGGGGTGGTTCCATCCACGCTCCCGGGCCGGACGAGCCCGGGCCCGTAGACCGGGATGACCGTACTCCCGGGGGGTCGCCCGCCTCCATGTTCCGACAGGATGGCAAGGGCGATACCTATTTTCTCCTGTGCGCCAAAATCTGTATGCATGGCTTCTTTTGTCCACCGCATAGAAGTTCACTACTCCCATGATCCCCGCCTGAAGACCCGTACGGACCGGATCCGCTCGCTCGGCTTCGCGGTTGATGAGCTGCACCTCGCCGAGGTCTATACGATTGCTACGGCATCGCGGGACTTCACCCGTGACGAGCTCATGCAGATCGGCAGCCAGCTGGTCAACCCGGTGGTGCAGGAGTTCACGGTGGACGCAGCAACAAAGCCCCTCTTCGATTACGCGATCGAGGTCGGGTTCCTCCCGGGCGTGACCGACAATGTCGGGGCAACGGCCCGGCAGATGATCGAGGACTTCTTCTCCATGAAATTTGCGGACGGGGAGGCAGTCTACAGCTCCCAGCTGTACTTCGTCCGCGGGCGGCCCGGCGCGGGGGCGCTGCAGGGGCTTGCCGCCACGCTCGCAAACCCGCTCGTGAACCGGGTGCTCACAAAGGACCGGGCCGGGTACGGGCAGGCAGGCATGGACCGCATAGTGCCGTACGTGGAGCTCCACGAGCTGCCGACCGCGGAGACGGTGGACCTCGATCTCGATGATGCGGAACTTGCACGGCTCGGGAAGGAGGGGATCATGGACCCGCAGACGCACCAGCGCCGGGGGCCGCTCGCACTCGACCTCGCACAGCTCCACGCGATCCGCGATTATTTCCTCGCACTCGGGCGCAAACCGACCGACGTGGAGCTCGAGTCACTTGCCCAGACCTGGAGCGAGCACTGCAAGCACACGATCTTCGCGTCGGCAATGGACGACGATGTGCCGGATGGGCTGTACAAGACGTACATCCAGGCGGCGACAAACGAGATCCGGCAGGAGGCCGGTGACAGGGACATCTGCGTATCGGTCTTTTCCGACAACTCCGGCGCCATCGTCTTCGATGACGATTATATAGTCACCCATAAGGTCGAGACCCACAACTCCCCCTCGGCCCTCGACCCGTTCGGCGGGGCCCTCACGGGCATCGTGGGTGTGAACCGGGACACGATCGGGTTTGGCCTCGGCGCAAAGCCCTGCATCAACATTTATGGGTTCTGCGTGGGCAACCCGGATGCAACCGTTCCCCTCTACCGCGGGAAGGACACATCGAACCCGGTTCTCTCCCCCCGCCAGATCCTCGATGGCGTGGTCAGGGGTGTTGGCGTGGGCGGGAACTGCTCGGGCATCCCGACCCCGCAGGGCTTCTGTTACTTCGATCCCCGCTATGCCGGAAAACCCCTCGTCTTTGCCGGCACGGTCGGCGTGATGCCCCGGGTCCGGGGGGGGCGGAAGCTGCACGAGAAAGCGGCGCACGCCGGCGATCTCATCGTGATGGTGGGTGGCCGGGTGGGCAAGGACGGTATCCACGGCGCCACGTTCTCTTCTGAAGTACTCGACCACAAAAGCCCGGTCACCGCCGTGCAGATCGGCGACCCGATCACCCAGAAGAAGTTCTCGGACGTGATCGTGAAGGAGGCCCGGGACCCCGGGCTGTACCGCAGCATCACCGACAACGGGGCGGGTGGCCTCTCCTGCTCGGTGGCCGAGATGGCAAAGGAGTGCAATGGCTGCCGGGTGCAGCTCGATACGGTGCCCCTGAAATATCCCGGCATGGCGCCGTGGGAGATCTGGATCTCCGAGTCGCAGGAGCGGATGACGCTGGCCGTTCCCCCGGAGCAGCTCGCGGCCTTCATGGACCTGATGCAGCGCCGGGAAGTTGAGGCGACCGTGATCGGCAAGTTCACGGGTTCAGGCCGGTGCATTGTGGAGTGCGGCGGGAAGACGGTGATGGACATCGAACTTAAATTCCTGCACGATGGCCTGCCCAAAAAACACCTGAAGACTACGTTTACCAGAAAGATGCACCCGGAGCCCGACGCCCCATGCCCCGACCGGCTCGATGCGGCCCTGCTCGTGATGCTCTCGCGCAGGAACATCTGCTCCACGGAGTTCATCTCCATCCAGTACGACCACACCGTGCAGGGCGGCCACGTGCTCGGCCCGGTACAGGGGATGGGCCGGGTGCAGGGCGTTGCCTCGCTCACGAAAGTCGTGCCCGGCTCGAAGAAAGCGGTAGGGCTCTCGCAGGCGCTCTTCCCGTCCTACTCCGAGCTCGATCCCTACCGGATGGCCGGTGCAGGGATCGATACGGCGATCCGGGGGCTCGTGGCTATGGGTATCCCGCCGTCCGCGATCGCGATCCTCGACAACTTCTGCTGGTGCTCGTCCGACGAGCCCGAACGCCTCGGGCAGCTGAAACTCGCGGCGAAGGGGTGCTATGACTTCGCGAAGGCGTTTGGCACGCCGTTCATCTCCGGCAAGGACAGCATGTTCAACGACTTCTCGGGGTTCGATGCGGAGGGCATGCCGGTAAAGGTCTCGGTGCCGCCGACCCTGCTGGTTTCGTCGATCGGTATCCATGCGGACGCAGGGAAAGCGGTCTCCATGGACGCGAAGATCGCAGGCGACCTCGTGTACGTGATCGGGGAGACAAGAGAGGAGCTCGGCGGGTCGGAGTACTTTGCCATGCTCGGCAGCGTGGGCAACGAGGTGCCCGCCCTCGACGCAGGCGCGGCAAAGGAGCGCTACACCCGGCTCGCCGGCGCGATCGCCCACGGGTTCGTGGCCTCGGCATTCCCGGTCAGCCACGGTGGTCTCCTGGTGGCGCTGGCCAGGGTAGCGATCGCAGGCCGGCACGGTATGGACCTCACGGTCCCGGTCCCCGCCGGCATGCGCCCCGATCGTTATCTCTTTTCGGAGTCGCTCGGCAGGTTCGTAGTGACGGTTGCCCCGGACCACAAGCGGGCGTTCGAGCAGGCGATCGGGTCCGATGCGGTGCTGCTCGGCCGGGTGGCCGGCAGCAGGCTGCGGGTGACGACAAAGACCCTCGTCCTGGATGCGGAGATCAAAGAGCTCGAGAAGGCCTACAAGGCGCCGTTCGGGGGGTACTGAGATGGCACCTGTGCACAGGAACGTGAACCGTCCGGCGACCGTGGCGAAACCCGCCCCCGCACGGGAGCTGATCCCCGAGAAAGCCCTGGTCATGAGCGGGTTTGGGATCAACTCCGAGATGGAGACGCAGGTGGCGCTGGCCCGGGCCGGCATGGGCTCGGATATCGTGCACATCAACGACCTGATCGCGGGCCGCACACGCCTCTCCGCTTACCGGCTGCTCGTCTTCCCCGGCGGTTTCTCGTACGGGGACGACACCGGCGCCGGCAACGCATATGCGAACCGGATCAGGAACAATCTCTGGGACGATCTCCTCGAATTCATTGACGGCGACAATCTGGTGCTCGGGATCTGCAACGGGTTCCAGATCCTCGCAAACCTCGGTCTCGTCCCCGCATTTGACAGGACATATGCCCGGGACATCGCCCTGATGCCGAACCGCACAGGCCGGCTGGAGTGCCGGTTCATCACCATAAAGCCAGCGAACGAGAACCTCTGGACAAAGGACATCGGGCGGATCTGCTGCCCGGTCTCCCATGGCGAGGGCAACTTCTCGTGCTCACCGGAGACCCTCAAAAAGATCAGGCAGAAGAAAATGGTCGCGTTCACGTACTGCCGGGAGGACCTGAGCCCCGCGAACGGCGAGTATCCCTTCAACCCGAACGGCTCGGTGGAAGACATTGCCGGTATTACGTCGGCCAGCGGCCGGGTGCTCGGCATAATGCCGCACCCCGAGCGGGCGATGGAGTTTACGAACCTCTATGACTGGCCGCTCCTCAAAGAACAGATGACGCGTTCCGGCACGGCCCTGCCCGTGGAGTCGCTCAATATGCAGATCTTCCGGAACATTGTCGCGTACTTCGATTGAAACGCGTGAAATGAGAAGAAGAACTATTTTTTCAGGAACCCGAGGACTCCCTTCTTGTCCGGGGACCGCCCTTTCCGTGTGGGTTCGGGCACATCCCCCGCATCCTGGTACGAGGGTTTTGAACCTTTCAGTTCGTCGGCGATCAGCGGGAGGTGGCCGTATTTTTTCGGGGGCAGGGAGATCTGGGCTGACCGCGGGCTCCGGGCCTCGTCAGGTTCGTCCGCAGTGAGCGGCAGGTGGGCATAGCGCTTCTCCTGCGGGGCGGGGAGCGGCCGGGCATCGAACTCCGAACTACCGTCGCTCCAGGGATCCCATTCGGCGACCGGCGCGGCCGGTCCAGGCTCTTCCTGCACCGGCAGCGTGGCCCGCTTCTTTGTCAGGACCACTGACGGCGACACCTGTCCGATCGGCTGCTGGGCCGGGCGGGTGGCAGCCGTGGCAAAGATCGTGCCGCACCGGGTGCAGAACTTCGATTCCCGGGTGATCGCCTTGTTGCCGCACGACGGGCAGGAGGGGCGGACCGGCGCACCGCACTTATCGCAGAACTGCGCGAGGGTGTCGGAGACCACGTCCCCGCAGCTGTCGCAGACCGGGAAGTGCGTATCCGGCACGTCCACAATCGCTGAACCGCATTCGTTGCAGAACTTCGCCTTGTCGTTTGGGGCAGGGGTACTGCAGCTCCCGCATTTTCGTGTCATGTACTCCATTATGGTTAAAAACGGGAGCGGCATAAACCCTCTGGTCCGTCACCCGGGATCCCGGCCGCGGATGCCCTTCACTTTCCCTCTCCTATCCAAAGCCTTATTCCCGCCGGCCTGCCTATTCTCTGCCAGCATTCCCGTCTTTACGGGCAGTTCTTGGGATCCCTATGGTCACGACCGGCGAACTCCTGCATACCTACTGGGGCTCTTCTGCCTTCCTGCCGCACCAGGAAGAGATCATCGGCTCTGTCCTTGCCGGCCACGATACCCTCGCGATCATGGCTACGGGCGGCGGCAAGTCGCTCTGCTACCAGCTGCCGGCCCTGTACCTCGGCGGCCTCACGCTCGTAATCTCCCCCCTGATCTCGCTGATGAAGGACCAGGTCGACGACCTCAATGCCCGGGGCATCCCGGCCGCTGCCTGGAACAGCACCCTCGACTACCGCGAACGGGTCCGGCTTGAAGAGGGCCTTAAGGATGGCAGCCTCCGGCTCCTCTTCATCTCGCCCGAGAAGTGCGTGCAGCCGGGTTTCTTATCTTCGCTCGCCCACGTCCCGGTCCGGCTGATCGCGATTGACGAGGCGCACTGCATCTCGGAGTGGGGCCATAACTTCCGGCCCGAGTACCGGCAGCTGGTAAAGCTCCGGAAGTACTTCCCGGGTATCCCCCTCATCGCCCTGACCGCGACCGCTGTTCCCGAGGTACGCCGGGACATCCGGCAGCAGCTCGGCCTCTCCGGTGCCCGCGAGTACGTGGGCAGCTTCAACCGCACGAACCTCCGGTACCGGGTAGTCCAGAAGAAGAACCCGCTCGTCTTCCTCATCAATTATCTCGGCCGGCACCGCGATGACTCGGGGATCGTCTACTGCCTCTCCAAGAAAGAGACCGAAGAGGTGGCAGCGGAACTGCGGAAGAAGGGCTTTTCTGCGCTCGCCTACCACGCTGGCCTCACAAAACAGGTGAGGGAGGAGGTGCAGGAAGCATTCATCCGGGACCGGGTGCAGGTGGTCTGCGCCACGGTCGCGTTCGGCATGGGTATAGACAAGCCGGACGTGCGGTACGTGATCCACTACGACCTGCCCAAGACTATCGAGGGCTATTACCAGGAGACGGGCCGGGCAGGGAGGGACGGCCAGTACAGCGAGTGCCTCCTCCTCTACAGCCGGGGCGACTACGCGAGGGTCCGGTCCATGCTCGAGCATGACGATGCGATCGGCCAGCACCTCAGGATTGCCTTAAAAAAACTCCAGGACATGGCAGAGTACTGCGAGACCACCGGCTGCCGGCGGAAGTTCCTTCTCACGTATTTCGGGGAGGAGTACCCGCAGGAGAACTGCGGGTCGTGCGACAGCTGCGACCATCCCCCCGACATGGTGGACTGCACGGATGCAGCCCGGACCATCGCTGCCTGCGTGAAGCAGCTGCCCGCAAACTTCGGGATCGAGCTGATCGCCGACGTGCTCCGCGGCTCGAAGAGCGCAAAGATCCAGGAGTACGGCCTCGCCACCCTGCCCGCGTACGGGGCCGGGAAGAAGTACAGCAAGGCCCAGTACCGCACCTGGATCGGCGAGCTCGTCCGTCAGGGCTTCCTTGCCCGGAACGGCGACAAGTACCCGGTGATCCGGTGCACGCCCCGGACGGACGAGCTGGTGAGGGGCCACTGCCGGGTAATGCTGCCCGTGCCCGAGGCCGGCCCGGTGAAGGCGGAGGCAAAGGCCCCGTCACAGATGGACTCCGGCGCTGAAGACCTCTTCCTGCGCCTAAAGGCCCTGCGCAGGGAGCTCGCAGACGAGGATGGCGTGCCGCCGTATGTAATCTTCCCCGACCGGACCCTCCGGGAACTGGCGGTCGCCCGGCCCCGCGATATGGCCGGGTTCGGGGCGGTCTTTGGCGTAGGTGAGTTCAAGCGGGAGAAGTACGGGCCGGCGTTCCTTGAGGAGATCCTGCGGGAACAGGCGGGGCTGTGATCTATTCCGAAAGAGTCAATTTCCCCGGGCTGCGATAGTTCTGCATGAAGCAGTTCACCCGGGATGCAGTCGGCCTGGGCATCGCATTCTGGCTCGCTGGCTACCTCCTCTCGCTCGTCCTCTTCTTCACGCCCCTTGCCCCGGTCATGGGCTGGGTCCTCTTCGTGTGCCTGACCCCGGTTATGGCTGCCGTGACGTACTGGTACTTCCTGCACCGCGGGCTCCCGCTTTCGTATTTTGTACAGATTGCCGTGGCCTGGACGGCAATTGCGATCCTCTCCGATTACCTCTTCATCGTCCTGCTCTTTCATCCCGCGGCATATTACCAGGCCGACGTGCTCTCCTATTATGCGGTGACATTCCTCCTCCCGCTCGCCGTTGGCTGGTACCTGCGGGGTTACAGGCCGGCCTGAACCCGGTGCCTGCCCGGGCCCACTGCCCGCAAAGAAGGGCATATGAGGATCAAGCGCCTATTAACTGAGCATGAAATATACGGCGCGGCATATCCAGCGTTTTCTCGAACAGGGAAAGATCGATCCCACCCTCTGGAAGAACAACTTCCCCTCGCTGCTGCCAACCCAGGTGCCGACCTGCGCAGAGTGCGGGGAGTTCAGGGCAAAGACCTGTACCGGCGACCGCGACCCGGTCGAATGTTTCCTGGACAAGGTACCGGCAGCATCCCCGGATGACGGCGAGCCCCGGAAGAAGAAGCGTGACCCGATGCTCGGACTTGGCGCAAAAGGGCCCGGCGCCCGCGGCACCGCCCTCCCCCGCGACCAGTCGAAGATGTAGTATCAGCAATCTTTTTTTAAAGAGATTTTCAAAAGGCATTACTCAAAAAAACGGCACGAGGTTTCACCTTCCCCGGGCCCCCGGAAGCGTCTCCTGTGAAAAACGATGATTTCACCAGAGCCGTTATTTTTTTAAAGGCAATATACAAAAAAATGTAAAAAAGGATCTCCTTACCCTTTTACTCTGTCCCCGGCCCGCGGGCCACGTGGCTGCTGCCCCGGAACTGGAACTCCGGCGCCTTCCGGTACTGCTCGTAATAGTTCCCGATGAGGTCTGTCACCAGTTCCCGGAGCTGGTGCGGGAGCACGGGCTCTTCTATCGTATGGTACGAGAAGTGTGGCACCGTCCCCTCCCAGGATCTCCTGCCCTGTTCTGCGAGCTGCCCGGCACAGTTTCCTGCCCTGCCGATGAAGATGACCTCCTTTGACCCGGCATCGAGGAGGAGGTACAGGCCCTGGCCATCCGGAACATTCCGGATGTGCTCTGCATCGAGCGGTGCCGGGTCGCTCCAGGTAAGCCCCATCCATCCCGGTTCCCCGGGCGTGCCCGACGGAATGAGCGGGAGCTGGCCCGGTCCCCCGGCCGGGTTGTCCCTCTGCCCGCCTGCGAGTTTTCCGCCCCGCTTCCCCTCTTTCTTTGTGGTGGACCTGCGGTACCGGGCGGGGAACCGGCCGAGATTGCAGAGCGGCGACTCGCCGTACTCCTGCCGGTACCGGTACAGGAGGAAACTCTCCATGCCCCGGCGCCCGCTGTCGGAGGCGTCGAGCGGTGCGGCGGAGCATTCAAACACGGATATTTCTGCCGGCAGGGCCTCTTCCATGACTGGCTGTTCACCAGCAGCCTCCTCCAGGATGGCATTTCCTGTTTCCGGAACCGGTCTGCTCCCTGCGGCAGGACTCATCTTGTCCCCCGGGCCTAGCAAGCTCCCGGAATTCGCCGGATCCTGCTGACCTCCTTCGCTTTGCCGTTCTGCCAGCCACTCGGACTGCCACGCCCAGAGCGCCGGCGCTTCCGTGTGGGGATCGCTCCAGGGCATCTGTTCCGCCTTTGAGAGTTCGATCCGGAGGGTGTGCAGGCGCTCGCGGAGCGTCCGCCTGGTCTCGCCGATGTACACGAGGTACTCCTTACCCACCGGCCGGATGCGGTAGAGGCCGGGTTCTCGTGGGATCCTGGTCCACACCTGCTTCGTTGCGGAGAAGGGGATCCATTCGGTCCAGGTGAGGTTGCACCAGTTGTCAAAGAAGTGGTCTATGGCTTCGAGATCGGGGACGGGGGGCTGCTCCGGGTCGGGACACATGGCTGTTCATGGATTGGGCGGGGGGGTGCATAAGCGTGAGGGTGCCGGCCTGTCGCCGGTTCCCTGCGGGAATTTTCTCCAGCCGGTTTTTTCTCAATGAACAGTAGTCCGGCCGGAACTATCCTTTCGGCTGTTTCTTAAAAGCAGGCCTTCTGGCGAACGCACTGCTCCCGTCATATCTTTATACCGAAGCCGGCAATCATTCCCCATGGATAAACAACCCCAGGCCCAGACGAAGGTTAAACGCGACCGCCCGATCTGCGAGCAGTGCCATGATCCCAATATCGTCCAGAAGCCCGACGGCTCCTACCGGTGCAAGCGGTGCGGGTACGACAGCGGGAAAGGCGCGAAATAAGGACAGGCGTTTTAAAAGGGAATTTCTTCTTAAACCTGGGCTGTTTCACGCCGGCCCGGTATACCTTACAATGCCCGGGTAAGCGGAGTACTCTTCATCCAATGGTTCCGGCACCTCCCCTGCCTCCCGATCGTTACTGTGACTTTATTCACTTGGGGGACTTTCATAACGGGACGCGGGCAGATTTTAATGGAGGTGTCTTTATATCATGATAGAGGCGGATTATGAAGACCATCATCTACTATTTTACCGGCACCGGCAACTCCCTTGCAGCAGCAAGGAAAATCGCCGCAGTACTGGGTGACTGCGAGCTCGTACCGGTTGCATCATTGCAGGACACAACCGGGGATATCCACCCGGGGGCTGACCGCGTCGGGATCGTCTGCCCCGTGTATTTTACCGGCCTGCCGGTGATGGTGGCCTCCTTTGCCGGGCGCCTTGACCTTTCCGGTTCGCAGTACATGTTTTCCGTGGTAACCCCTGGTGGTTTTGGCGGCCCGTCTGCCCTGCGGCAACTGGACGGCATCCTTAAGAGACGCTCCGGCCGTAGACCCGATGCCGGTTTCATGGTGAAGATGCCATCGAATTACATCCTCATGTACGAACCCCCCTCGGGAAAGAAATGCGAACAGATCCTTGCCGCTGCTGACGTACAGCTTGAGGATATTGCGCAGGCAGTAAAAAATTCGGCAAAGACCGGCCCGGGATATTCACTCCTGGCCCGGCTGGCGCATCTCCTGTTCTATCCCCGGTTCGCGTCCCGCGTCCACGACGATGACAGGAAGTTTTCCGTAAATGATCGATGCACGTCGTGCGGGACCTGTGCAGCCATCTGCCCGGCAAAAAATATCGAACTCGTGGGTGGCAGGCCGGTATGGAAACACCGGTGCGAGCTCTGCTGCGGCTGCATCCACCTCTGCCCCGCGGAGGCGATCCAGGCAGGAAAACAGACAGCAGTACGGGTACGGTATCGCAACCCGGAAGTTAACAACGCGGACTTCAAAGCGCAAAAAGGGGATTGACCCTGGTAACCGCCTTTTATAATTTCAGGGTACCGGTACAGTTACCCGATAGCCCTGAGGATATCCTCGGTCTTCCGCACCCTGCCCATTCTTTTGAAGATGAAATTCACCGCCGCGTTGTGCGACTCCGCTGAGCCCGAGGACATCGCGTCCTCTGCAAAGACCTGCTGGAAGCCGAACTCGTACGCGAACCGGGCCGTGCTCTCTACGCCGTACTCGGTGGAGATCCCGCAGAGCACGATCGTGTCCATCCCCCGTCTCCGCAGCTGGAGTTCGAGCCCGGTGCCGTAGAACGCTCCCCACTGCTTCTTCGCGATCACAACGTCTGACGGGACCGGCGCGATCTCCGGGACGAACTCCGACCAGTCCGGGGGCATAGTCGCGGGGCGGTTGAATGTCGTGTCGCTCTGTACCTTCAGCATTGTCTCCGGCGATGCAACGACATGCACGAGGAATACCGGCATGCTGTTCTTCCGGAACGCTTGCACGAGTTTTGCGGCATTCTTCACTACGTCCTGTGCGGTGTGCGGCTGCGTGGGCATGGCCGCGATCCCTTTCTGCAGGTCAATGACAACGAGGGCTGTTGTGGTCCTGGTTAATTCTAACTCCGGCATTGGTATCACCTGTGTGAAGATGGGAGAGCGGGAGGTATTTATGTGCTGCGGGAGCGGTCCCTGCAATAGCGGCCCGGGATTTTCCGGCCGCACCCCTCATAACCGGGGGCATGGTGGTTTCAACCGCCATCATCATTTCTGCAGAGTACGGTTTTCATGGAAAATCTGCTCGGGAGAAATCCTTGTGTTGGAACAAATAGTGCTGGATTATATTTTGAGAGGAGGGGACAGTGCCTGTCCCCCCTCACCACCCCCTGCGCATTGCGATGCTGCAGGAATTACCTGTTAAGCGATTGCCACAGCGGCTGAGTTGAAACACTTGATAGCGTTCCCAATGAAAAACAATGATCTACAACCGAATTTCTCTTAAAAATACTATACCCTCTCGTGCAAACCGCACGGGAACTCCAGGATACGTGCAGCCCATTTCCGGGAAAATTGAATGGCCCGGAATCCCATCAGTTCAATCTCCGTACAAACACGGCCAGGACCAGCCTTGAAAAAAGAAATAATTTCCCGCGGAATTACCGGGATGATTCCTGTGCCATCTTTGCATGGAGCTCCTCGATGTTCAGCGGGTTGAGGGGTTTTGCGAGGATCTCGTTGACCCGGAGCTTCTTCAGGTGCTGCGAGGATGCCGCCTGCATGACCAGCGCTGTATCCGATCCCCGCCCTGTCCCGGCAATGGCGATGATCTGCTCGCCGCTCTTCAGGTGGCCCGCGTCGGTTGCCATGAGCACGATCTCAAAGCAGACCTTGAACCCCTGGCAGAAGCAGCGCAGCAGGTTTGCCATCAGCTGGGGGACAGCCGAATCGTACAGCTCGCCCGTGTGAAAGAGCATGGTGCCGAAGTGGACCACGTGCCCCGCCCCCCGCAACGTGGCGGCAAGGTCTGCGGGGAATGGGTTGACCTCGCGGTGGAAGTCCCACTGGTGGGGGATGACGACCAGCTGCACCCCATCGTTTTTGAAATACTCCATCGCCTTCTTCGCGGTCGCGCCTGTTGTTGAGGCGATCACGATCTTCCGGATCCCGAGCTCGTGCGCCCGTTCGCGTGCCAGCCGGAACGTGACATCCGTGTTCTCCGGGCTGAGGGTCTCAAAGTACGTTACCGTGCGTTCCATGACCACAGGTATGGCAGGAGGATCTGATAAGGGGTTGCGATCAGGCAGACCGGCCCCGCGGCAGCATATCCCCATGTCCACGGTCTTTCCCGGGGAACGGAACCGTGCTGTACCGGGCAGGGTGTTACCGGAGACAGGCCTGTCCTGTTGTTACGGGATGCAATGGTCGGAACGGTGAATTGATGCAGTCATCCCCGGGTTCTTTCTCTCCGGTTTCCCCGGACTTCACAGCAATGACATTTTTTGTGCCACGCACCCGGAATATACCCGGTCCCGGTAAAAAACCAGCTCCTGCCCTGCAATCCTGTGCAGCCTCTTCTTCGTGCATCCGCACGTCTTGGCGCCCGGCCCCCGGTTTTACCGGTGCTCTATTAAGTAAACAACCATAAAGAGCAGTGTCGCAACTGCCAGAGATGCAATGAAGATTGAGATGCGCCGGAGCCATACCCGGCGTCCGGTGAGCGATCCCCCGGCCACCGGCTCCGCGTGGAACTGCGACAGGTCCAGTTCTGCAGAATGCTCCATATCATACCGGAATGCGCCGGCGGACTGGTAGCGCAGGGCGGGATCGCGGCAAATCGATCTGAGTACTACGGCCTCTATGCCCGGCGGGACTGACGGCTGGAACCTGCCGGGCGGGATGGGGACTGCCGTGAGGTGCTGGTTCATGATGGAGAAGGTATTATCCCCGGTGAATGGCAGAGTCCCGGTGAGCATCTCATAGACAATCATCCCCAGTGCATAGAGATCTGTCCGGGAATCCCCCCGTTTACCTTGGATCTGTTCGGGTGCCATATAATCCACGGTACCAACGGCATATGACCCCCACCTCCATGTCACCCGCCACGACCCTTCCTGTAACGCAGTCCCGAAGTCGAGAAGGTGAATCCTGCCATCGGTCCCGACAATAATATTTTCCGGCTTCAGGTCACGGTGATACACTCCGTGGGAATGGATATAGTCAAGGACATCAGCGAGCTGGCCGGTAAAAGAGAGGACCTGGTCAAGGGGTAACGGTGCATGTCCGCTGATATAGGTCCGGAATGATGTGCCTTCTACATATTCTAGGACAAGCGATATCGTGTCCGCCCCTTCGTTAACGGCGATCACCCGCGGGATTGCAGGATGGTCCAAGCTCTGCCGGATGGCGGCTTCACGCCGGAACCGGGCAAATGTTGCCAGATCACCGAGTACAGATATATCCGGGATCTTAAGTATTACCGGCGTGCCATCAGGATCGCCTGCTTTGTATACCTGGCTGAACCCCCCCCGGCCCAGGAATTCCGAGATCGTGTATTCACCGATCCTGTCGCCCGGTCTGAGCATCAACGACACCCCGCCGGCCCGGTTGCGGGGAGACCGGACCGTTCCGTGGTCCTGCCCGCTCCCCGGGACCTGGCATAATCTCCACCCGTCACCCGGTCGCGGCCTTCCCTCTTTTTTCCCGGAATGTTTTCCCAAAGCCTCGTCGTCATGGCCGGACCTACCTCTCCGCCTGGACCGGCAGGATAACCGTCGTGATCCCACTGTAGTGGAGACGGCGCTGGATCGCAAACGCGGTCTCGTTGTGCAGTATCCGCTGGAACGGGTTCTCGTGGCGGAATACCAGCTGCCCGGTAAAGAACGTGGAATTCGGGAACTGTTTTGCAATATTTTTACACAGGGGGACGGCCAGGTTAACCACATCCGTGCCGAGGTCCATCCGGTAATCGGCAGCAAACCCCATGTCCCGTGCCAGGTCCACGTATTTCAACAGTGCGGACTCCGTCGATTCTGCGAGGGCATGCACTTCTGCCGTACCTTTGAATGTCCCGGAATCGACCACAGCAATGGAGACAAAGATGAAGTTTTCATATACCCCCGGAAAATTCTTGGCAATGGAATAGAACGTGTTCACCCCGAACCCGTTGAACCCGGTGACCAGCTGGACGGCGGTCATTTTATGCGTGTTGACCGGATCAATATTCTTTACCCCGGTGGATGGGATGGTATCGAGGAGGACATCCAGCTTGCGCAGCCACCTGGCAACTTCTGAATAATGACGGTGGATAGCAAAACATACGCAGATGAGTACGGAAGTCATGAGGAGTGTCAGCCAGCCGCCCTCTCCCAGCTTCTCGTAGAGGGTGATGATGAGGATGGTGACGCATAACAGGAACCCGATGATGTGGATGGGGATATGCCGTTTCCAGTGCTCCTCCGTGTCCCGTCTCTTATAAAAAAACCGTGCCATGCCGAACTGGGAAATGGAGAACGTGATGAACACATTGATCGCATACATAGTGACGAGGATGACCACCGATCCCTGCGTGATGAGCAGGAGCAGGAGTGCCACCCCGCCCATGAGAATGACCCCCCGGATCATGGTGAACCGTTCCGAGAGCAGGGCGAAGGAGCGCGGGAGCCAGGAATCGATCGCCATATTTGCCATGACCCTCGGGCCATCGATAAACCCGGTCTGGGCGGCTACGCAGAGCAGGGCCCCCTCGGAAAAGATAGTGACCAGCGCAAGCGCCTGCCCGAAAGGCAAGCCGCCAAAAACATTTGTCGCCAGCACGGCGTTCAGCGTCTGCCCTGCCACAGGATGGACGTTCCAGAGCAGGTAACAGAGGAAGAGTCCTCCGGATATGGCCGCAAGGGAGACCGCCATATATGCCATCGTGCGTTTACCGGTCTTCACCCGGGGTTCCCGCATGATCTGCATCCCATTGGCTACCGCTTCGATCCCGGTATAGGTCCCGCCACCGAGGGAATACGCCCGCAATATGATCGCGAGCACGCCGATGATGCCGATGGTCGACAGGTCACCGGAAAAGGAGGACTGTATCCCGGCGGCGACCGGGGCGATCCGGGGTGCGTGGGCAAAGATCCCGTACCCGAGCAGCAGGAGATGCGCCGCGATAAATACAAAAAATATCGGGGCGAGTATCTTCACCGATTCCTTCACGCCCCGCAGGTTCAGCTCGATAAGGATGAGGATGAGCAGGCAGCCAAACGCAAGTTTGTACGGCTGGTAACTGAGTGGCAGGAACGAGAAGATTGCATCGGCACATGCGGCGATGGAGACCGTAATGGTCAGCATGTAGTCGATAAGGAGCGCACTGCCGGAGACGACTCCGGCCTGTTCGCTGATGGTGTGGTTGGCGACAATATACCCGCCGCCGCCACCGGGGAAATGCTCAATAATCCGGGTGTATGCATACGAGATGATAAAAACCGTGAGCGCTGTCCCCAGCGCGAGAAAAATGGCGAGGTAGGCATGGTTGCCGAGGGCGATAAACGCCTCGGGGGGACCGTACGAGGATGACGAGATCCCGTCCGCCCCCAGCCCGATCCAGGCAAGTACCGGGATAAGGGCGATCTTATGGAATATGTTGGGGTCTTCTATATTCTTCCTGGCGCCGATAATGGTCTTCCGGGTACGCGACCGGATCTCTTCCCAGTTCCACCTTTCTTCAGGAATGGCCATGTATTATCTGTCTGTAACTGACACAATCACGGATGCTGACGGTAATCCAATGCCCGGGTGTGCTACCGGGCAGGCCTACGCTTATAGATCTTTTTCAGAAAATCAGCAAACCGCGTCTTTCCCGGAAATGTTCCGGTGGTTGTGCCAGGAGGGGCTTTCTGAAAAGAGGTCATCCCGCCAGGAACAGCGCGTGGGGATGCAAAAAACCGTTCTGCCTGTTCAATCCTGTAAGGATCCCGGGTCCTTTCCGATCCAGGGTATAGTGTAATGAGATGGCTGGATGGATCAGAATTTTCTTTGTCCAGTTTTTCCACGCATAACCGGATTTTTTGCATTAGAAATACCATTCCACCCATGTAATATATATTTTAATTCATCCGTTCGTCCCGCACCGGGCGCCCGTTCCCGTACCAGCCGGAACGTGACGCCCGTGTTCTCCGGCCGGGTCTCTTGAAAGCAGGTTATCGGGCATTCCACGACCAAAAGGTATGGCAGGAGGGACTGACAAACCCTGTGATCATCCGGAAGTCCCTCCCTGCGGTGCCCGGGAAGACGGTGACGTACCGGGCGGGGCTGTTACAGGAACATACTAAAAAAAGAAAAAATGATAAACCGTTAAGCACTCAGAAGCGGGGCTTCCGGTGTTTCGGCAGGCAGTCACGGCAATAGACGGGCCTGCCCTCGGTTGGCTTAAACGGTACTTCGCACTCTTTTCCGCAGTCTGAACAGACTACTTTTGTCATTTCACGGGGACCCATATCGCGGGGACCGCGGTTTCCACCAAAATTCGATGATCCGAACATAATGATTTCTCTTGACTGTCTGATTATAAACAGTGTTCTAGTATATTAGACTCCGGAGTATAAGATATGGTGGGTTGGGGAACCGGCTGAGGCATCCGGAGCCGGGGGGCCCGTCCGCATGGCTGTTTCCTGAAAAAAACCTGCTCTGTAGAAAATCATTTTTTTTCAAAGAGACGATGAACCCCGAGTCAAATGGCAGGTAATACAATAGTCATCGCAACCGGGAGATGCCATAGCAGCGGGGGCAAAGCCCAAAAGAGCGTCAGCGGTTATGAGGTTTTCTCCAAGAGCAAAAAAACCGTACGGATACAGGCCCCGCGTGGACCTGCCCCGGAGGCCGGGATCCTTGAGTTTTTGCGACAGGAAAATTATGATCGGGCGAATTTTTTCCGGGGTTTATTTTTTACCCTTAAAATTTATTCATATTCCAGGGGGTCCGTAGCACCGGCCTCTTTGAACGCTGCCAGCCGTTCATCGCACGAGCCGCACTTGCCGCACGGGAGTTTCCCGCCTTTGTAGCAGGTCCAGGTCATGGCATAATCCACGCCGAGTGCGATCCCCTGCTTCACGATATCGGCCTTTGTCTGGTACAGGTACGGGACTTCAAGGACCACATCGTTCCAGTCGCAGAGGTGAAGGGCTGTAGCCATTGCGCTGACGAACGCAGGCCGGCAGTCCGGGTAGATGGTATGGTCCCCGGCATGGGCCGCGTAAAAGAGACGGTTTGCCCCGATCCCGATGGCATACGAAGCGGCAAGGCTGAGGAAGACCATGTTCCGGTTCGGGACTACGGTCTGTTTCATGGACTCCTCGGCGTAATTTCCTTCCGGTACCTCCCACTGGTCCCGGGTGAGGCAGGAGGGGGCGAGCTGGTTTAACACCGCGATATCAATAACTTTGTGAGGTATGTGCAGCTTCCTGCAGCTCTTCTTTGCGCACGCGATCTCTTTTTTGTGCTTCTGGTTATAGTCAAACGTTATCGCATGGACTTCGTACTCCTGGCTGATGAGATCATAGAGGAGCGTGGTGCTGTCCATCCCCCCGGAGAGGATGAGGACTGCCTTTCCCGGTCTTGGTTCTGGTGTCATGTATGAATGCACCGGGTTTTGGCGGGATGGGGGAATAAGCCTTGCTGCACGGGGGGTGTACTATTTTGTCCGGCAGGATGTGCTGCCGGCGGCAGTTGCCAGGTATTTCCTGATACCTGGTTCCGCTCCGGGCCCGGTCGCGGTTATTTCCGGGTCACCGGTACCCGGCCTCTTCCCGCCCGGCGGACGTTCCCAGTTCCCGGACAATCTTCCCGACCACCTCTTCGAAATCCCAGCCCGGGAACCGGATGGTGATCCCGGCGTACTTCCGGTACAGCGGCACCCGCTGGTCGTACATGTCCCGCAGGCCCTGGCCCGGGGGAAGGACGATCCCCCGGCTCGTGATATTCCGGAGCCTTCGTTCCATCTCCGCAAAGGAGATCTCCAGGTACACGACCATGCCGTCCTCCTTCAGGTGCTCCATCGCTTTCCCTTCCAGGACTACGCTGCCGCCAGTGGCAATGACGGCGTTCTTCACGTGGAGGGAGAGGATCGCCTCCTCCTCGGCCGCAAGGAACCCGTCGGTCCCTTCCGCATCGATGATCTCCTGCAGGCGCCGGCCCGCCCGCTGCTGGATCATGATGTCGGTGTCGATGAAGTTCATGCCCAGCGTCTTTGCAAGGATGACGCCCACGGTGCTCTTGCCTGCGCCGGGCATGCCGATGAGGACGATGTTGTGCATGGCTGTACCGGATATCTGCAGTGCGGGGATATGAAGGGTGGTGGTGACGCTCAATGGGGGCTGCCGCCCCGGGCCTGCGTGGGCTTGCCCCACAGTCCTGTGAACATCAACGACCCGGAAGATTTTCCGGCACTGCTTGAGCCTGCGGAGATCCGGGCCGACGAATCCCATCGCGGATACCGCCGCATCGTTGCGGTACCCGGGAATTGAGTGGCACCGGATTTTCCACAGGCCGGGCCGGTCCCGGAAGGGAAAAAATTTCCTTTCCGGGTGTCGGGTGAGCGTAGCGTTTTGCCTCTATCCCGTATGCCGGTGACTGGTGAAATTTTCCCGGACTGCCGGAGTGCCATGTCAGAATATTGGTTTACAGCCGGGGGTGGCCACTCGGAATTTTCTTTTTGGTCCGGGGTTTGACGAATATGGTTCACCAGGCACCAAAGTATGTGTTGGCGGGCGGGGAGGATAAATTTGTCGACTATAGTCTGCGATAGACATTACCCTCTTTTCAACGGAATCTCATCCAGTGAACATGCACGAGGAAGAAATTTTTGGTAAGATGCTGCAGGAAGAGCGGAAAGCCAAAAAAATTTCCCAGGAAAAACTTGCAAAACTCGCCGGCCTCGACCGGACCTTCATCAGCCTCATCGAGAACGGAAAACGGAGCCCGACATTTTCTACTATCCTGAAGATCTGTTCAGCTCTTGAGATCGCTCCTTCTGAACTATTCTCGATTTACGAGAAGAAGGATCCGGATTACATGGCGAAGAAAGGCGGGAAGCGTTAGAAGTTCTGACGCTCATTGGGGCTTGCGCCCCGGGCCTTGCGTGGGCTTGCCCCGGAGGTTGAATCCTATTGCAGGTTCTCTTTATTTTTATCGATCTCTTCGAAGAATTTTTGTTTTCTTAAGAAATCTTTTACGGCGTCAACGCCACGTTCGAGATAAATAACTCCAATCACCATCTCAAAGCGATCTGCTAACATCGTTGTTGTGGAATGATCCCATTTTTTCTGGGCTCTCTCATCCGGCCCCCAGAGAATAAAATTTTGTAAATGGAGACAGTTTTTCGAGAACCAGTGGAGTGTTTTATTCCCCCCATAAAATTGCCGGAAATCATCAATTTCTTTTGAAGTGTAATGTTCTCTCATCGCGAAATGATCGAATATTACAAAATCCAGAACAAAATCTCCCATAGTCTCGAAACTCGTATCGACGGGAATTTTTTTCAATTGTTCAAATTCTACTTTTTCATTCAGGAAAGCATTACTGATAATAGCACTGATGAGGCGTTCTTTATTCTGGACTGAATAACCAAGAAGAAATTTTTCAATCGGATAACATACTTCATCCCGATATTTGATCCATTCGGTAGTATTCTCCATACGTAATCGTCCCCTTCATTAAACAGCAGAAGTATCGCTCAGAGCATAATGTTTATCGATCATCCTGGCCAAGTGATGCACCTGCTGCGATTTACGTACGATCATTTGTGTACATTTTGATGCGTCACCGTTCAGCGGGTCCCGGATGTTGAAGTTGCCCCGCTGCCTGAATTCATCCGTCGCTGAAATACCATACCCACACGCTGAACGCTCCGGTCCCAAGAAGAAATACCGCTGCGAACACGACCGGCGTATTCTGCCACCCGTCGCATACGTGGAGGCCTGCGTAAAGTGTGAGGCCGAGGGCTGACCCGGCATATCCTGAAATGATAGTTGTCATTTCGGTTGTCATTCAACCAGATCTTTTTTTCACGCTGACGTGGTTTGCTGCTAATTCTGGCCAGCCGGAATTACATGCGATAATGGGTGGTTAAGTCTGGTTAACCAGAATGAGATTGATGTGCCGGTCTTCCCGGTTATTATTCAGGGAAAGACCCGGTAAATTTCTTCCCGGCTCTTAACCCGGCAAAAACGATCCTGTTATCAGATGTTATCTTGCAGCCGATCCGGTATTTTCCGGTACGGATGCGATAATTATTCTCGTATCCTCTAATCTTGTGGATATCGAGATCGCGAAAAATATTTTCTGACTCCGGGATCTGATCAAAGACCAGTCTCTCAATCCGTGAACGATACCGGGAAGGTATCGCCGCGAGATCTTTCAAAAAGATCTTTTTATATCCACATGCCGGCATTTCAATCCTTTTTCAAAGACCGGTAGTGCTTCTTTGCTTCCTGTACAGAGAGGACTTCGTCCCCTTCTGCCTCTTCATTCTCCCGTGGTTTCTGGGGAATATTGCTCTCGATGAACGGATAGTAATACAGCAGCCACTTCTCGATGAGAAGGCCCAGCGGGAATTCAATCCTGTTGCCGTTCCGGTGTTTGAGATGCTGGTATTCCTGGGAAATTTCAACGGCCCCGCGGAGGAGAGCAAATTTGTACGTGGTATCCTTACTGTCCCGCTCGATAATCGTGTTGATCGTTTTGAAATTTTCCAGATCAAACGATTCCATAGTGAGATTGTATCGGTCAATGCTCTTGCTTGTTTCTATGTGCCAACCGGAAACGAAGGGTTAGCCCACGCGGCAAGGGGCGGCAGCCCCGATGAGCGTCAGACCCCCCCACGTTTGGTTTCATTGCTCTGAACGAAATTTTCCCTCTTTCTCTGATTCCTGCCCCGGGCCCATTGACCGAGTAATTCTCTGGGGGAATCGGGGCTTTGGTTCTGTCGAACAAGGATCTCACGAACGATGACAGAACCGCTGTGGGGACAAATGATATCATTATAAATATCAGGTTACAAATAGTAATGTAGTTAGTCGATTTGTAAACTAACCATTTCTGGTGTACCTGATGAGCCTGGGAGAGAGCATTAAGCTGAGACGTGAAATTCTCAGGATTTCCTTGAGGGACCTTGCCGGGAAAATCGGTGTCTCTCATACAACGGTGAATAAATACGAAAAAGGTATCCTGACGCCGGATTCACAGACCCTCATCCGGATAAGTGGAATATTGCAGATACCGCTCGCATCGCTTCTCCGGCCCCAGAACCAGCAGATTCAATTAAATCCATTGGCATTCCGGTCTAAAAAAATGAAGAAGCGGGACGAGAAGCAGATCAATGCCGAGACCAAAGAATGGCTCGCCAGATATTTGCAGATTGAGAAATTATCCGGCAATCATCGTATTTTTACGATGCCACGGGGCTTTCCGAAGAAAGTCACTTCCTATGAAGATGCGGAAAAGGCAGCCCGGGAACTCAGGAAGATATGGGATCTGGGGAGCGATCCAATAGAGAATCTCACAACGCTCCTGGAAGATAAAGGAATAAAAATCGGGCTTATCGAGGGTATCACAGAATTTGATGCCCTGTTTACCGAATACGACGGATACCCGCTTGTTGTTATGAAAGAGGGATTACCCCGTGCCCGCCAAAGGTTTTCCCTTGCCCATGAACTCGGACATTGTCTCCTTGATATTGAAGGAGATATCAGGGAAGAGTCAGCAATGCACCGGTTTGCCGGCGCATTCCTCGTCCCCGCGGAAAAAGTCGTATTCGAACTGGGAGAGAAGCGTCAAAAATTATCCATTAAGGAACTACAGATTCTCAAGAAAAAATACGGTCTTTCAATGGGAGCATGGATATTCAGAGCAAAGGATCTCGGAATAATCTCCCCGGAATTTTTTATTCTGATACAGAAATTTTTTTCAAAACGGGGATGGAGAAAAGAAGAGCCCGATGACGGGGAGGACCCCGGAGAAATGCCGGTTCAGATGTCCAGGCTTGTTTTCAAAGCCCATGCAGAAGGACTTATTTCCACATCGAAAGCTGCTGAACTCCTGAACCAGAATATCAGTACATTCTGTTCATTTGAAGGAGAATCCGATTTTGAGCAATCCGCAGTTTTATGTGGTTGACACAAATACGATTTTTGACCTGCATTATGGCAATCTGCTCCCGATAATATTCACTCTCCCGTGTAAATTTCTTATCTCCAATATCATTGTTCATGAATTACGAGATCCACCATTCCATTCATTGGCTTCCATGGGATTGCAGGTTGAGAATCTCAGTCCGGAAAACGTGGAAGAGTTGATCGCTCTGATGGCCCGGTACGAAGAGCCATCGTATGCAGATATCTCGGTTCTTGTACTTGCAAAATCCAGGAACACGGTTCTTATTACCGGTGATAAGGCCCTGCTGCGTGCTGCAGCAGACAACCGTGTGGACTGCCGGGGAACCTGCTGGCTTATTGATTATCTGGCAAATCAGTCCATCATCACATTCTCCGGGGCCATTGCTGCATATGACAGAATACGAAAAAACCGGCGAAATCCTCCATTCGATGAATGCCGGGCCCTCATTGCACAATGGAAACAAAGACAGAAAATGGAATGATAACACACAGAAAAATGTTCTCCTCTCCTAAAAACAAGGTGGAGATTCTGTCATTGGTTTTTGTAAAATATTCCTCCGGGGATAAGCCCACGCTGGCTGTGGGGCGGCAGCCCCTTTTGAGCGTCCAAACCTCGTCAATCCCCCCGCTTCCCCGGCACAACCCCCTCCACCCCGCCTCTCGCATCCGGCACATCCCCAACATACCGCGGGATCACATGACAATGGCAGTGCATCACCGTCTGCCCGGCCGCCGTACCGACATGTCGAAGACTCCGTCTTCTCCTGCTTCAGGTCTGTGCGACCTTCAGCACATTGAACCCGATGTTATACCCGGCCGGCGTGAAATTCTCCTCAATCACTTCTTTACAGGAAGTAATCAACGCCATCGCAGCCGCCCTCTCCTCAACCGTCATCGAGAAGAAATCCGGTGTATGGCGGAACGGGATGACCAGCAGGTGGCCGCGGCTGACCGGGTGCCGGTCCCAGAGGGCATAGCACAATTCGTTTCGGGCGACAATATCCTCGGCGATGGGATTGCAGAACGGGCATTTCACCGGTGCCATGCACAGCACCCCCGGTTCTCGCGTTCGGATGTTTTCATAGTGAACAGGTATCCGTCCATGCTTTTCTCTTTTCTGTTTACCCCCGGGAAACGAGGGGTAAGCCCACGCAGGCTTGGGGCGAAGAGCCCCAATGAGCGTCAAAACCCCATGCAAATATACTTCCCCGTACAATACTTCATTTGTGAAGATATACATCGACGAATCGGGGGATCTCGGGTTCACAGACCGTTCATCACCCTACTTCGTCATCGCGGCGCTTGTCGTCCATGACCCCCTCGCGATCCGCCGGTGCTTTGCAAAAGTCCGGAGAAACAAACTTAAGAAAAAATACCGTGAACTCCCTGAATTCAAGTTCAACAACTCCGGCCCGGAGATCAGGAAACGAATCCTCTCCTGCATCGCATCTGCCGATGTGGATATTGCCTACTGCGTGCTCCGGAAAGAACAGGTGTACCCGCACCTGAGATCGAATCATCAGATTGTCTACAATTATCTGACCGGGTCTCTCATCTCTCACATCGTCCAGCGGTTCTATGATGGGGGCCGTGTTGAGATTACCGTAGATAAATCACTCAATGGGATCCAGCGGGAAGCTTTCGACCAGTATCTCGTGTACAAAACGTTTGAAAAGAACCAGGCAAACGACCTCGCCGCGATCCCGATAGAAATCGTACATGCCGATTCAAAGAATGAGCCCTGTATCCAGGCCGCCGACTTCATTGCAGGAGCCCTACATTATTATTACCGGACCAATGACGATACATTTTCTGGTATCATCGATGAAAAGGTGGCATTGGCATATGATTATTTCAAAGGTCCGCAGAAATGAATCAGTGAACCCTCCCCTACTTCGTCCCATCCACCTCAGGGTGGCATCATCCTTTTCGGGAAGGACTTACTCACTGATGTATACATATGCAGTGCAATATTAATAAATTACGATTAAGTACCATGAAAATTCCTTAAAAAGAAGAACACGGACCTCCCGGCCCATATATCCCCCTCCTCAATACCCCCTCCTCCCCGGCACAACCCCCCCACCCCGCCACGCGGATCGCCAACATCCCCGGCATACCGCGGAATCACATGACAATGGCAGTGCATTACCGTCTGCCCGGCAGCAGTACCAACATTGAACCCGATGTTATATCCGGCCGGCGTGAAATTCTCCTCAATCACATCCTTACACCCGAAAAGATTCTATGGTTAAGAAACAATAAAATACTGAAATCACATGTCCGCCTCATCAGGATCCGTAGAAGAGAAAATCCGGATGCTCCCTCCTGATTTACGTGAGGAGGCAATTCACTATATCGATGAGCTGGTGAAACGCTCAAAGAGAGCACCATCTGCACCATTCCGGTTTGCTGCCGAAGGTTCTCTTGCTGATCTTGGCAAACGCTATTCTTCTGTCGAGCTCCAGCACAAGGCATCGGAGTGGCGGGAAGCCTGATGTATCTTCTCGATACCAATATTTTCCTCTAGTACATCCTCGGCCGCTCACGGGTCGGGGAAGTAAAAGATTTTTTTCGCCGGGCTGAGCCTGCGACGCTTCATGTCAGCGATTTTTCACTGCACACGATAGGTGTGATTTACCTGCGGGAGCATAAATCGCGCGACTTTCTCACTTTTGTTGATGAGGATATCATCGCGGGCGGAATCCGGGTCGCGAGCGTGACTCCCGAAAATTTCTCCAGGATCACCGGGGCAGCAGACAGGTTTCACCTGGATTTCGATGATGCGTACCAATACGCTGTCGCGGAGCAAAACGGCCTCTCAATTGTCAGCTTTGATAAGGATTTTGATCGGACAGAAAAAGGAAGAATGGAACCGAAGGATCTTGTAACCTGATTTCGTTCAAATCCTGGTCGCCATAACAAAGAGAAAGAATAGACAATAAGAATTTGAATATTACTTCGTGATTTTCTTCTTCCGGCGCTCTTTGATCCCGGCCATGACCGTATCGAAATCCTCATCGAGCCACTGCCTGCGCTCTTTGGTATAATCCCCGCTGCCGCAGGTGTAGCTCTGGATGAATCGGATTGCATCGGCAGGCCCAAGATTCTTCACCAGCACGCGGAACCCCGTGATCCCGATCTCATTCAACGTCTTCGCTTCCATCCATCGTCACCTCGATGGAGCCACTGCACGGGATTATGTACTCCGGTAGTGATCTTGTCTTCGTGCCTCTTAATAGATTTTAGGGAGGGAATCATCGGTTGTCAGGACGGTGATATTCCGATTGCCAAAAAAAGGCTACACAGTGTGTAGCGAATTGAGCTGGTCACATTACCGTCTCCTGATGCGGATGGAGAACCCTTCCGCCCGGGAATATTATATCGGAGAATCAATAAGCCAGAACCGGAGCGTCCGGGCCCTTGAGCGTCAGACACCTGAAAAATCCAGACGGGCAGACAACGCATGGTGAGAGAAGCAAACTATTTTCGGCTCGTCCCAGTTGTTATATATAGTTATATAACAAAAATCATCTCATGACATCAGCATCGAAAGCAGTTCACTCGCCCCAGCTCGACACGGTTCTGATGGTTGAATCGTTCATCAAAGAGCACAGTGGGGAATACAAGAAACGGGCGCTGTGGGAGAACCTGCCCAAGAAGATGATGTACCAGACGTTTTCGGTTATCATCGGGTACCTGCAGGACTCCGGGAAGATCGCGACCGACGCCGAAGGAAAAATCTGCTGGATCTATAACCCGGAACTTATAAAACGCTATCTTGACAATGCTGATCTGAAGATCCAATGAAGGCGGCCCTCTATTTTATCGATGAATGAGGCCCACCAGGCTTTTTCTGCACTCGCTACCGGCAAAGCGGAGGATAGGGATCTTGCAAGAGAGCTCAAAGGTGCGTTCGATGCAATCGCGCCTGATGCGTTTTGCGGCATTCAGATCCCCAAACGACTGATCCCAAAATCCTATATCAGCAAATACAGGATCGACAACCTGTGGAAATATAATTTCCACAAGAGCTGGCGACTCATGTATACGGTTGCCGGAGATGGTGAGAATGTTCTTGCCCTGATCATCGAGTGGCTGCCGCACAAGGAGTACGAGCGAAGGTTTGGTTATTAAAAACCGGGAATCCTTCGAGCCCCACGTGAAGCGTCAATACCCCCTCCCCCCCGGCACAACCCCCCGCACCCCACCCCGCGGATCGCTAACATCCCCGGCATACCGCGGGATCACATGACAATGGCAGTGCATCACCGTCTGACCCGCCGCCTCGCCGACATTGAACCCGATGTTGTACCCGGCCAGTGTAAAAGACAAACGACCCTCCGTAGTAATCTATATGACAATATAGCCGACAAAAAAATATTTTTTTCCGATAATCAAAACAGAATGTTTATCGTTTGAAATTTACATCCATTATCAATATGGACTTTATAGATCTTATCAAAACCCATGCAAAAACTATTCCGGCACTCAAGGAGAAAATTCAGACTGAGGAAGGAACGAAAAATGCTCTTATTATGCCTTTCATCCAAATTTTAGGCTACAATGTTTTCGATCCCTCGGAAGTAAACCCGGAATTTACCGCCGATGTAGGTACTAAGAAGGGTGAAAAAGTCGATTATGCGATTATAAAAGATGGAAAACCTTGTATTTTAATTGAATGTAAATCAATCAATTCGGATTTAAGTAAAGAACAAGCATCACAATTATTTAGGTACTTTTCTGTAACAGCTGCGAAGATCGGTATCCTTACAAATGGGATAATTTATCAATTTTTTACTGACCTCGATGAAAAAAATAAGATGGATATAAAGCCATTTTTAGAAATTAATTTGTTAGATATAAAAGAGCCATTAATTGACCAACTTAAAAAATATACAAAACAAGCACTTAATCTCGATGAACTTCACGATGATGCGACCCAATTAAAGTACACTAAAGAAATTATTCAAATTGCCAACAAAGAATTTTCACAACCCTCAGAAGATTTTGTTAAATTCTTCGCACAGAAAGTTTATCCAAAAAAATTAACTCAAAAAGCCCTTGAAAATTTCACAATAATAACCAAAGATTCGCTAAATCAATTTTTATCAGATAAAATAAACGAGCGCCTTAAATCTGCCATGCAACCTGAATCACCATCTAAAACGCCGGAAGCACAATCAACGGAAATTTCTCAACCTCAAACAGCTGAAACTACTGATGTAATAGTGCCAACGGAGGATGAGTGGGAAGCCTACTATTTTGTAAAAGCAATTTTGCATGATTCAGTAGAACCCTCAAAAATTGTCATGCGTGCTTCAAAATCATATTTCTCCATATTATATGAAAATAATCGTTTAAAACCCATCTGTCGTCTGTATTTAGGGGGGAAACAGAAACACGTTGGTATTTTTAATAATAAAGAAAGACAAGAAAATAAAGTTGCCCTCGATAACATAGAGGATTTATTCAAATTGGCAGATCAATTCAAGGCTACTATAGCAATGTACCAGGCTCCTGCGCCCACTCAAGCCACCTAATAAATATCGCGGGTTTTTGACCAATACCATATTTATTTCACGGTTGATTGTTATTTCCATCAGAGAATATATGACGGCAGGGCCGGAGCGAACTCTCACAACAACGAGGTGAATTTTTCTGAAGAAAGATGGGCCTGTTCGAGGATGGACTTGAGTGTCTTTGGTGCAAGCGTCTTTTTTGCATGCACCGGTACGGTTACGATACAGTCGTGTCCGGGGTGGTGGAGATAGTGATGGCTTCCCCTGATATGGACAAGAGAAAACCCGGCACCCTGGAGAGCTTTGATAACTTTTTCACCGGTCACCCGGGGGAGTTTCATGCAACAACCGGATCTTTTAATCTCACTTCAACCTCTACCGGTACCGGTTTTTTCAGAATTGACAATGTCTCGATATAGCCGGTGATTGCTTCTTCGATATTTTTCAGCGCCGAATCCCAGTCAGTTCCTTCTGAAATACACCCTGGCAGTGCAGGAACAGTAACCGTATACCCTCCCTCTTCGTTCCTGTTCATCAGAACGGTATATCGCATACGTGTATGTTTCATGGTTTATCCCTCCCGGCCAATCGCTGATCCTTACTAATCCATTATCAGCCGGAGTTAATTTGTATTGTGATGGTCTGCAAGGGAATCCTCCATGCAGAGCTCGATAACTTCCTTGATGCGGACGAGTGCCTCATCAATGGTTTTCCCATAGGTGTGGCAGCCTTTGAACTGGGGGCAGGATACGATGAAGATCCCATCCTCATCAGTTTCAATAATGATGGGAACATGGATCGATTTCATATACACATCATCGGTATTCATGCATTAATTCTTTTTTGCATCCCGTTCCCCCTTACCTGTCACCGGCCCACGCAGCTGGGGCGGAGCCCCGGTAAGCATCAATCCCCTCACTCACTTTCACCCCCTCCCTGCCTCCCCCCTATCATCCCCATTCCCCCATTCCCTCCTATGAAAAAACCCATCCGGAACTGGTGCATGGAAACAGCGAGGGTCGAACGGGCACAGGAGCTGGACCCGGCCATCGGGCTTATCCCCTGTCTTGAAACGGACTGCCCGCGCTATAAGCCGGAATACCCGTACTGCATCCAGATGAAGATAAGCAGGTGACGGGGAGACTGGTTATGAACGAAGAGATCGTGTTCCGGTGCATGGACCCGGGACGAAACAGGGATGGGGATGCCGGCATCGTCCTCTGCACCGGGCCGGACTGCCCGGAGTACGACCAGGGCTGGTGTATTCAGATCCGGGAAACAGGAGGCGGTCCTCCCTGTACTGGTTTTTTGTGATGGAAAACAGATCCCCCTCCCAGGTTCCCGCACCCGGAAAGATTCCCTGCATAAAACGATAAAATACTGAAAATTCATGTCCGCCCCATCAGGATCAGTCGAAGAGAAAATCCGGATGCTCCCACCGGATTTACGTGAGGAGGCAATTCACTCTATCGATGAGCTGGTGAAACTCTTTCGAAGAAAGCACCATCCCCATCATTCGGGTGGGTGCCGAAGGTTCTCTTGCTCACGCTCGGCAAACGTTATACTTCCGCCGGGTCCCGGCATTCATCAATGGCGTGGCGGGGAGCCTGATGAACCATCCTGATACACAAAAGGGAAGCGGCGATTACACCAAAGATGAGAAAGCAGTGGCTAAAAAAAGATCCTGGCAAATATCCTGCGGCTGCTAATCGTCCACGGGAAGAAAAAGTCCCGGGCATAATTTTTTTGAGGTTGTTCCGGAAATGCCCGGGCAATGATTTTCATACACCGATCCACTCCTTTACTCCCCTGCCTCCTTCCCGGCCCCCGCGCTCCCCGTCCCCATCCCGGCCTCCTCCCTTAAATAGCGTTTGAAAATATTCACACCCGCAGGGCACAGCGTGTACCGCGCCTCCTTCCCTTTCCTGCTCTTGGTAATAATCCCGTCGCCGGACAACTTCTTCATGTGCCAGGAGATCGACGGGCCGGCGACGCCGACCCTCTCCGCGAGATCCTTCCGGGCGACTTCCGGGCTCGTGGCGAGAATATCGAGGATCCTTCGTGTCGTCCGGCTCTGGAGATACAGGAACACCTTCTTTTCCACTTCGCCGTACAGGCCGTTGTTCTCGAAATACCGTATGGACCTGCCGGTGCCATAGGAAACGATCTTCTGCTTCGCCCCGAGAATCAGCATGTGGTACTTCAGGGTCCCTTCTTTTACGCAGGTCAGCCGTTCCAGTTCATTTAAATTCAGGCCAGGGTGTTCTGCTATGCAGTCATAGATCTTCTGGCGCTTCTCGTTATACGAGACGGCATTCTGCTCGACTTTCCGGTATCCGAGGACCGTCAGCAGCTTCAGGAAAAAGAAGAGTTCGATCGGGTAGACAAGTACCGGACAGAACGAGAGCGCAACTGCGAGGAGCATCTCCCGCAGCGGGAGGTCCCAGAACGAGATCGGCACGGGATCCTGGTGGTCATCCGGCACTGCACCGGTCAGGCCCGGGGTCGTGCTGTATCCGCCGGTATCTGCGGCGGCGAATGGCACGATGACCATAAAAATGGAGATGAAGAGGGCGACAGCCCTCGCCTGAGAGGGTTCCATCAATGAATCTTTCTCATGACAGAATATCAGTTTTATGATTTTGTTTTAATACGTAACAAAATTATAACTCTGGGTTCCCAGGACACTCACCCCGTACACCTTGAAGTTCCATGTCCCGGGAGCAATTCCGCCCGCCCTGCTGATCGTAAGGAAGATCCTCCCGTTTGTCACGCCGTCGGCTGCATCGTAATACGGGCCGAGGGTCCCATCCGGGGCAATGGCCGTGAGCGACAGCGAATCGGGGATATATCCCCAGTTCAGGTCCATGGTCAGGGATGACTTTCCTGCGGGGATCACGAGTGAATACCAGTTAGTCTGTCCCGTGGTGATAGTTCCCACGGTCATGGGTGACATAACCGCTGGCAGGTACAGGTTTCCTGTCGGAGTCACGGAATACCCCGCACTTTTGTCGACATTCAATGCAGAAACTCCCGATATGAGCACGAGGGCGCAGACCAGGATTGCCATACTGATTCGGGATACGTTCATAGTATACCGGTTCTGCGGTTTCGTTATCCGGCACTTAAAGTTTCTAACGCGATCATCTACACGTCAGGAATCGTGTAGAGGCGTGCGTTAGAATCGTTATATCCCCCGTCATGAAATCTCCCTGCGTGGCCTGCCGGGGGCAGCCACAAAAACAAAGGACCGGGTTTACAAAACCACGCACGTCACTAAAACCCGGTCCCGCCCGGAGGCATGAACCATGTTCCCATGCACCTCAAAAAAAACTGAGTTGGATCATGCCTTCCGGGTGAAGCGTTTGAATGGGAGGAAAAAACCATGAGAAAAATGAAATCTGGCGTCATCCTGCTGGCACTGTTGCTTGCAGCGATGGCGATGGTACCGGTGGTAAGTGCGGGAAATCAGATGCCCGTACTATCGTCAGATGTGAAAACATTGCAGGCGAGTCAGTCACCGGATACCGATATGTTCGCATATCTGGGTATCGCAAAACCTGCTCTTTCGGCCGGTCCGAAATGGCAGACCTATGCTTCTTCAAAAAAAGAAGTTGACACTCTCTTGGGAAAAGCCGGAAAACAAAAGGATGTCAGGAATGTCATCGGTTACCTGGACGGAACAAACGAACAGGTCGTTCTTTATTCTGGTAATGATGGAAATTTCTACGCTCTTCTGCAAAAAGAGGGCGCGATAACCATAACGAAAGTAAGCTCCACCGTTATTGGTTCAAAGGTGGAACAGTCTGTGGATGTATACTCCTCGGGAATCACGCTGGACCAGAATAACAGATCAGTTCATACTACGCGTTACGAGCTGAGCAGGATCTCGCTGGCAGGTATTGGATCATCCGAATTCAGCACCGCAACTGTTTATTCAAACCATATCACCAGGACAGACAGCTGGATCTGGCTCGGGATCTCGAGGGCGTCCCTTTATACCGATGGGACTTTTACCTATGATTATGGTAACCGGATCCTGGCCATCAATGATAATTCCAACACCTATCAGGCTCTCGGGTTTGATCAGTGCCAGTTCACTCACTCAACCCGTATAACCGGTATCACGGGATACATTGATTCATCCGTAATCTGGTCTGTATACACGGCCATGCCACCGAAACATTCTGTAAATGCGTGGATAAGTTGTAACATATACGGATCCACAAATGGGAATTCCGCTACCTCAGACTGGGTTGCAACCGGCTTCGGTTGTTTCGGAATCCCATAATCATTTTTTTCAGGAGAGTTTTACGTGATTGCATTAAAAAAAATCAGGGAAATAATCCTCAGTCCTTCCGGATACCTGGAAGAGATCAGAGACCAGCCGTTGAAAGACGATATTCTTTCTTTCGTTCTCGTTACAGTAGCCGGATCGATCCTGATGTTCTTTTCAACGGTCATCACGACGGCCGTCAATGGTCGGGGAGAACTCCTGGGCCCAGCAGGAATAGTAGTCATGATCTTAACGATACTGTTCCTGTTTGTTGTTGATGGATTATTCCTGATGCTTATTGTCAGTCTTATCGAGCACTGTTTTGTCCTATTTACGGGTGAACACCGGGGTTTCGAAAAAACAATGAAATCGGTGATTTATGCATCTGTCTTACCGGTATTGTTCTTCTGGATTCCGTCGGTTTTCCATATTACCTGTTCAGCTCTCCTTCTTGTCGTCGCATTCGGTATCATTACATTTTATAGTATTCTCACATTCCATGAAAAAACGAAAGACAGGGCTGCGTTTGTGGCAATATTTACGATGGGATTTATTTTGATCCTGTTATGGTTTGGCAAAGTAAACATAATCGGAAATGCCTGGTGATAATAGCTCGGAAATCCGGTAGATGATTGCGTTGGAACTATTATATACACCGCAAAAAAATCTCAACGGCGGACCAAAGAATTGCTCAGACAAAGGCAACGGTTGCTGCATTCAGGTAGACGGGGCTCACATATCATGATTGTAACGAGGAAAATTGCCATTATCTGTCTGGTAACAGGACTCGTCCTGGCGATTTTACTCATCATAAATCCATTTTTTTCCGGAACATCAGGCTATGATTGCTCTCATCAGGAAGATTCCCGGTTTTTCGTTATTAATAAGGATCTGAACAGATCCCATACTGTCGATATTTCCGTATACAATTCCTCTCATACGATCCAGACCCGGGGCCGTTATGATGTGGTGCCTGGTAATGTTACCGCACTGACACTTCATCCACAGGCAGGAAGTGACGGTAACTATTCTGTAACATTCATTGAGGATGGAAATATTTCATCTCATTACGAACAACTGGCAATCTCTTCGGATTGTACAGAATCATTCAGTCTCGATCCTGAACGAGGTGTCCTCAGGCCGTTTGACCTATGGTGTGCGGGCAGTGCCTCTAATGAGCAACAGACATCCGTTCTCCCAACAAGGTCTCAGCAAAAAACGAATTGAAACGGGGTGATCCGAAAATGACAACCAGCAAAACCCTCCAGTTTTTTTTCAACTTCGTCATGGTAATGTGTATTTACCTGATCTCAATCCCAGTTGGCGAATTTGTTGCAGGACACGATGCAGGAGCAGGTCAGATTGTATTTTTCCTCGCTGTACTATTTGGCATGATATTGTTCTATGTTGGTGAAGTATTCTCGAAAAGATATCCCTGATCGAATTTTCAATAAAAAAAATAGCCACTCAATACCCCTTTTCCTGGATACACTTCTCCGCACCATGGGACAATCATAAAAAAGATTCTGGGCCGTCCTGAGTGTCTACTGCTCCAGACTCCCGTGTGATCCAATCTCAGGTAGACGATTGCGTTAGAACCATTATATACGCCACAAAAAAAACTCAACGGCGGACTTTCAAAAGAGTCCCGGACGGTTGCATGGCCATGGAACGGAATACATTGTTGTTATTATTATTGATTACCGGTTGTATCGTGTGTCTGGTCGGATTTGTTCTTGCCCAGTTTTTCCCGGCACTCTTCATCGTGACACTTATCGTTATCACGTTTCTCTACCTGGATTTCCAGGAATCGCATAAATCCAGCCGTAAGGATCTCAAAAGAAATGCGGCTGTCGCTGTATTCGTGATCGTGACCTTTTATTGCATGATAACCGGCTGGTGGATTTTCTGGGCCGGGATCACAGCCATGCTCTATATCGATGCCCTTATAGAATCGATCAGGGATTGGCTGGATGCCCGCCAGTTGCTCTATCTCGAAGCAATGAAAACAACGAAATCACCAGAAACTCTCCAGCAATCCATTCTTCACCTGGAGCAACGGGTGAATACTCTTGAACGAGAGAAACAATGACCGGAAACAAGACCCCGGTGACCTGCCTGCCTGTGCAGCTCTGCACATTCGGAATACTTCTCCTGATGGCCGGGATTCTGATCCTCCTGCTTTCCGGAACTTTCTTTGCAATCCTGTTCGATCGGAAAGACCTGTTATTTGGGATTGTTCTGGATGGGTGGGCAGCCCAGGTGTCCCTGTTCGTGAAAGCCGTGGTGGAATCCGTTCTTCTCGTCCTTATAGATATCCGATATCTTTCGACCTTTTGGTGAAAATCTCCCTTGTTTTCTCAGGTCTCCTCCTGGCAGATTCGATTCTGCCGGCAGGGGCGACTCTTTATGGATACCAGGATTTTTCCCCTGTTCCCGGAGTTTTTTTTCCTCTTGGGCATTGGACTTGTAATTCTCCACATGTCATCAGAAATCCGTAAAACCCCAAAATCTCTCAATTTTTCCCCGGTCCTGTTAATATCCGCTGTAATTGTCATCCTCTGGTTGATCCCGGTATTCTCACTGAGGGATCAGGCAGGCAGCGGTGCATGGGGTTTCGTTTCGATTATTGCGCTCCTGCTCACGATCATTTCCCCCGTTGTATATGGGTGGTATTCGCGTGACGGAACCGGTGCTATACTTATCGGGGCATTACCGTTCCTCCTGACGACCGGTGTTTCAAGGATTCTTCCCAGTACCAGCCCTCCCGGTATCGGTTACCTGATCTATTCGGTTTTTTATATCGTATCATTGAGTCTGGTTGGCGGGCTGGAGGGATTTTTCGCTGCAGAGAAAACTGCAGGATCGTTATTGATCGCGTTGCTTCTTGCAGGAATATGGACGGGAATATTTTTCAGCGGAATCTGTTGAGTCTGGAACGAGAGAAGTGGGGATAATTTTTGAAGAAGAACAATCGTCATGGAAGATTCCAGCCTTATTGTCCAAACTCTTATTCTCATCATTCTGTTACCCAGCCTGGTTCCTCTTTTACCGGGTCAGCGTGTTTCAGGTTCTCGTAGTCATAATCCGGACCGTCAAAGCAATCCGGGACAGAACAGATCGATATTCCTTTTTCAATCGGATACACCGGGGGGCTTCATGTAGATGGATGCGTTAGAACCGTTATATATTGCGTAACGAATGTTTCTTCGTGGGCAGCCGGGGGAGCTGTCCCGCAAAGAAAGTACAGGTCCACCAGGTGACGAACTGTGTTGGATCTGATCCCGCCCGAAGGATCATTTTTCGTGGTTTGTCGGGCTAAGCACATGGATGTGAAGAGAAAAAACGAAACCGGAATATTCAGCAAGGTAGGCAGCCCGGGGATCATCCTGCAACATCTCTCCTGCAGTGATTGTCGCGCCTTGGGGCAACGGGCCGGCCGGGGGAACCTCTGCCCGGTTTTACAATGATGGAGCTGATAACATCGATACCACAACAAGCAGTAAGAACTGCCGGGATCCGGTGGGCCCGGCCGTAAAACCGGAAGTGATTCCGGAGAAGAAGAGCGAGGTGTTTTCCTGGTTCGTGGATCGTCTTGACCTTATCCTGGACAGGATCAATAAAAAGTTTGAGTGGTTCAGGAAATGGCTCGATGAGATGGACCGGCATATTCTCGTCTTTCCGAACCCGGGGTGTTCCTGATGCCCCGGAAGCCGACCGAGACTGAGAACAGTATCCCGCTCTGGCTCATCCCGCAGGTGATCCTGAAATGGATCCATGTCGTGGGGGATGAGCTGGACTGGATCCATGTACGCCGATCGAAGTTCCACTATTACACGATCCGCATCCGAACCCGGCCCGTGAGGAAGGAATTCGGCTGGCGGGCTGTACGGACCGGGGGTGCGGGATGAGCGGGGGCCGGCGTTCGGACCGGGCCCTTGCCGCCGCGGAGCAGGTTGCCCGCATGCGGGGAGAGGTGATGTTTCTCATGCAGCGCCCCGGTTCCTGCTTTGACTTCCTTGTCAGCGGACCGACCGGGACCAGTGCCATCCGGGCAGAACGAGCGCTCCGCATCCACGGCTCCCCTGCTGAGATCGCCGTAACGCATGCTGCGCCGATCGCCCGTATCAGTGCCGCGACCCTTGCTCCCGGCATCTCCCGCGAGCTCTGGTTCTGGTCCCCCTGGGGTACCATGCGGTACTTCCGGGTCGATGGCACATCCCTGATCGAGCTCGACATGCTCGGAGTTGTCCGGGCACCGCTCGTGAAAGGTGCACTTGCCGGTGCGGTGCGGCCGCGTTGGAGGAAGTCCCGGAGGAAATCCGGTGGCCCGGATCCATTGCCGGGTCCCGGCCCGGGGCAATCCCCGGGCACCGGTTTTCATCATCAGAAGCCCGGCACACCCGGCCCCTCATTGGCGCCGGCTGGCAGCAGCGACCGCGAGCCTGCGCCGGTCCGGTACCTCCGGCGCAGAGCACGGGAGAAGGGCCAGGCGGGAAATCCGGCCGGCGGAACGGGACCGACAGCCTGAAGGGAGTAAAGTTCCCCCGGGGATATCCCTGGCGGGAGGAATAATCCCGTTGGTACCGGCGGTGCCCGGAGGGGTATGGCCATCGGAGGCTATTTCAGCCTCCGATTACCTCTCCCGGTACACGTTTTCGGCCGATGTGGCAAAAATATCGGTCGCTGATTTTGAGGGAGGCTGTTTTGGGCTTGTATTGGTGTAATTCGTCAGATATCCCTGCCGAAAATCTGCCGCTGTAGATCGCTGTCAGGTGGAAAAACGGGGGTGGGACGTGGTTTGGGACGGGTGTCCGGGGGAAGGGGGATTTAGGGGACCGGGGTTTTTTGCGAGAATGTACGCCGGAAATATTGCCGGACTTTTTGCCAGGATCTTTCAGACCTTTTTCGAAATGAACCATAAAAACTCCAGGAGAGCCGGCTGCTCAACGGGCTTCGCCCACGCGGCTGATCTGGAGCTCCAGTGAATGCCAGACCCCCGCGGATTTCCTGCACGCAAATCTCACCCCGGAGGAACCTCCCAGGTACCTTCCATCCGGCAAAATAAATCGCACTTCAACCCGATCCGGCTGCGTATCCCCGCCCGTTCCTCCGGAAAATCTGCCAATAATCAAAGCCCATCTCCCTTCCCGTCCTATACTGGTATGTCAAAGGGGCCCCGGCGACAGGGGAAAAATCTCTCCTCCGGGAAAGTCTGCGCAGGCCTTCCCGGAAAAACCCGCAGGAGATCCGCGGAGCGGATCCCCGGCAAAACAAAAAACAAGGAGGAAACCAAACATGGCAGATTTCGTACAGAAAACCAATGTAAAGACCGCGGTCCGCACCCTTGCGAACCCGATTGCAGACGTGACGGCGTTCAACACGATCGTCGAGTCGGTCCTGGCCGGCAACCCGTTTGCCTGCGTATCGTATGTGAGCGCCGGGAAGACCCACCAGCCCGTGGAGAAGACCCGGGAAGACTATGTGGCAAAGCTCGTCTACCAGGACACTGACGCGAAGAAGACCGGCACGGCTTCGCACTCGTTCGATTCAATGGCCGGTTACACCGCCGGCATCCCGGCCCTTGCCGGTCTTGCCACGCTGAACACCGCCCACAACGGCACCCCGGTCCACGATGCGGCGAATGATACGTTCTCGGCAACCGTGAAGTGCCACGACCCGAACGGGGAGATCTACAATGTCACGTTCGGCCGTGACCGCGTGAGCCTCACCTCGTACTCGGACGACAACATCCGGACAAAGGTCGATACCTGGGCCGACACCGTACCGGCTCTGGCCTGAGGAGGAAAAAAGATCTGAAAAAATCCGGGGGATTATTTGATTGCCCCCATTGCGCCACCAGTCCCCACAGGGGGACGGGGCGCTTTTTAGCGATGAGGACGCATACCGGATTCCCGTGAACGGGAAATCCAAAATTTTTCCCGTACCGGTAATACGTCGTCATCGTTATATGGGGGTGCCCACGCGGCGGGGCGAAGCCCCGGGAGCGTCAGATCTCCTCCGGACTATTCTCACAGGAGGCACTACACAATGGAAACAGAAGTTTTGGGAATCCTGCTCGGGACCGTCCTCCCGCTCTACCCCATCCTCTTCGCGATCTACCGGAAGACCGGCAGGTACGACGAGATCGTCAGGGAGTTCCGCAGGCTCCGGCACGAGCACGAACAGATGAAGGGAGCATACCATGGCAGCTGATCCCGGGCCGGTCGCGACCGTCACCGGCCTGTACCGGGGCACCTTCTCCGGCCTCGAACCGCTGACAAAGGACACCCCGCTCACGCCGGACGAAGTCCGGCGGAACCCGGTCTTCTATGAGCTGGAACTGCAGCCCGGGCAGGAAGATGCGAACCTGATCATCGATGTGATCTATGACAACCTCGCGCCCACCCGGCTCCAGGACCTCATGCGGGGCACCGACATCCCGCGTGGCATCCGGTTCTGGCCGGACTGGTTCGAGATTCCGCCGTACCGGGAGATACGGGACACAGACGGCCTACGGGTGTACCCTCGCTCGCCGGGGATCCATACTGTCAGGATCCGTACCGCGAGGAGGAACCGGACCGGCCTTGGCCTGCCCCGGGACTTCAGCCCGGCAAACGGCGGCTCCACGAGCCCGGTCTTCGAACTGTCAATCGCCCCGGAGGAGCCGCGATGACAGGGAATGATGAGGGTCATGAGACCCGGGTCACGGGAAGAACCCGCGGAGGATACTTCGCTGCAGCGATCGCGGGGATGGCAGGCAATGCCCTACCTGAGGTTTCAGGCTCCGGGGCCGGGCTCCCGCCTGCCCCCGGTCTTTCCCCGGGACTACCCATGGCAGCCGAAATCCCCGGTCCGGTACAGGGGGCCCTCACCGCATTCCGGTGCGGGCTGCTCCATGCCACCGGCGCTTTCGATCCCGCCGACCTCTCCGGCGAGGAGCGGGCCGGCGTTGCAGACCGGAAGAGCTGGTTCTGGCTCGGGGAGTCGGTCATGTCCGCGTTCCTCGCCGGGATCCTCGCGGTCCCGGCCGGCGCATGGTTTGCGACACGGACCGAGCTCCCGCTCGCCGTGATCGGTGCAGCGGTCCTGTTCCTGCCGCTCTTTGTCTTCCTGCCAAAACTCATCCGGTGGATGATGCAGGTCGACACAGCGGCTGCGATCGATGCGTTCGGCAAAAACGAGCATGTCCGGAAGCTCTTCTGGACGCTCTTCCTTGCGCTCGCCGGCCTCGTGCTGGCCCGGATCGTGGACCCGGCAACGGCACGGAATGTGCTCGGTGTATTGACCGGGAGCTGAACGAAGCAGGGGAGACCATCCCCTGGGATTTTTTTATGAATTAAAGAAAAAAAGCGATTCCTGAATATCCACGGGATTCGTGTGAGATCGGGTGTGTCAAGACACACCGGTGTGGTAATGGCCTTAATAGCTGTTTGTTCCGGCCGGTTGAGAAGGAATTATGTGGGGGCAATCCTCCGGATCACCCCCTGACATTAAAAGCGTGATGGTGCAATGTGTGATGAAGCGATTGTAGATTTTTTCCACACGTTCAATTTAGCGGTGTGAACATGCCGTCATACTCTGGTAATCTTAATCTGGTTAAGTATCTTCGTCCAGTTTGCATTTTTTATTTCGAAGAAAAATAGGTCCCCGGAACCGCAGAAATAGTGAGAATGAACGAAGTTTTTTTAGTTTTATCGGTTTTTTAACATACCGTACTGCTGAGGGTGAAGAAATAAAAATCTACATGAATCCCGGACCAGGTGCGGTATCATAAAACTCCGAATCGTAGAGTAATAATTTACAGGGATCGGGGGCTTCACGGTGATTATACGTACCTGTCGTACTATGCGTATCACAATTGGCCTGATAAGAACACAGTGCACAATCCAGGACGGTTTTTCGGGTCATGATCTCACGGGATATTCAAAAATGGGGCGCAATTTACTTAAACTGTTTAACACGTTGCAATTTTTGAAAAAATTTCCTGACAATTATCCTGCAGCTGGTATCACCCGGGAAGAAAAAGACCCGGGCGTAATCTTTTTGCCAAGGCAGAATCCCGTGGCAGCGCCGGGGATCAGGGACCTCCGGAATGGCGGAGACCCTTCCCGGTAATTGTCCACGAGGTCACGGAAGCTCAATCTTACCGTACCGCTCCGGGTACTGGCCCGTAAGATCGGGGAAGATCTCGCCAGTACCCGGTCCACCATTTAACCGGATACTGCAATTCATACTGTTTTTGACCCTGCCCGTTATTCCCGGGACTTCAGCATTTTTTTGAGCACGGTATACTTTAAATGACAATAAGTAAAATATATGTTACATCTCTACCCGGTAAGAGAATTACCGTCGGGGACCACGGATGGCAGATTGTAACCGCGAAACGGGACGATGGGGTCGGATCTGAACGTGGGAACCCGGTGAACCGGTCCCGTGTCTGCCAGGTGCGGGATTCCAGGCCCTGTGCCTCACTCAGCAGATCCCGTTGCTCCACCAGGGCCCGGGTCGTTCAATGTACCGTTGAACCGCTGCACTGCCGGCATAGTACTAAAAAAACAGGGGATTTCATGAAGAGACGTGTTGGAATTTTCAGTATAATCCTGCTGTTGCTCATCGTAGCAACAGCCTGTGCCGCCACAGGCTCAAGCAGTTCAACCACAAGCAGCAGCTCCAGTTCAACCACAAGCAGTACCGATACGTCAACCAGCACGGGAGTTGATAATTCGGCTCTTGTCACGGTGTCAAATGTCACCATGGACCCGGGAGTGTTCTTCCCGTACGAATCGGGCACGATCACGGTGACCCTGGCAAACGCGGGGACCTCCGCAATCGGGTTGTCGGAGCCGGCGATCCTGAGTAATAAGATCCATGTTGCACAGGAAGAGGACTGGGGGACAACAACCTATATCGGTGCCGGCTCAACGGTGACCTACTCGTTTGAAGTTACCGCAGATCCCCCGGACGGGACCGATTACGCATTGTTTACTGTCGGCGCACTCGGAGGCAACCCCATCCATTACCCGATCCCGGTAAAAGTGAGTTCGGTCCCCCTCAAGGCCGTGATAACGGATAAGCCCACGTCATTTTCCCTTTCAACACCGGCTAACGTGACGCTGAGTCTCGAAAACTGCCGCGGCGCCGAGGTAAAAAACATCGTGGTTTCTGCTGACGGGACCGGCGTGGATGTGAGCCCCCAGCAGGTCCTCCTCGGATCGCTTGACGGCAGTGATACATCGGGTAGTACTGATTCATCGGATGTTGACTTCGTGATCATCCCCCACCAGGAATCAAATGTCACGTTCTCCATCACGTACCAGAATGGCGACAATGACCATGCCGTCAACGTCACGCTGCCGATAACTCTTAGCGCGGACAAAACGGCAGCAGTGCCCATTCTCAACAACGTGGTCCTCACGACCTCAGGCCCCAATTACGATATTACCGGTGACATCACCAATGCCGGGATTTCCAATGCAGAGGGAGTCGTTGTTACCGTTGGATCTCCTGCGCAGGGCGCAGGGATCTACCCGGAATATGCCATTGGCAGTATCGCTTCCGACGATTCCGGTACGTTCGAGGTGACCTTTACCAGCAACGATCTCACCGCGGTCCCGGTGATCATCAGCTGGAAGGACTCTGAAGGTGACGACTTAAGTCTCACAAAGACACTCGATCTTTCACCATCCGGGTCCGGCAATGCAACCGGCAGCAGTACACGGCCTTCACCCGGTTCATCGGCGAACGGCGGCACAGGGGGAACGGGTCGGGGCGGCTATGGTGGCGGAGGACGCAGCAGCAGCACCAGCATGTTCGGGGGGCTCACCAGCGGCAGGGGCGGCGGCATCAGTTCATTCTACCCCCTTATCGCAGGCAGTATCATCATCGTTATCGGCATTGTCCTGTGGACAAAGCGGAAATGGCTCATGGGAAAGCTGAAGAAGCAGTAAGGGGGTCGGATATGTCCGGTATCCTTCATGTCCAGCGTGGTAACGTGACAACCTCATACCATCCGGGAAGCGGGGACTTTACCGCGCCCGGTCCTGTTTCATGCTACTTCCGTGAACATGATCCCGCCACGATGGGGGAAATCCCGGGTACCCCGCACAAAGACAGAAAAGCCCCGGTCCCCGTGACCTGTAGTCCCGGGACCGCTGCATATGCCCGCAGTACCTTCTGGCCTGACGTCGGGATTACCGCGGAGGGATCATGAGGGATATTTTCTTTGACCTCTCGGTCAGGAGCGTCCGGCTGAATTTCCTGCGCTCCATGCTTGCTGCCATCGGCATCGTGATCGGTGTCGTTGCCATCGCATCCATGGGAATGCTCGGCACCAACATGCAGCTGGAAGTAAAAGACCAGCTCTCCTCCAGCGCAAATACCGTTGTCATATCAGCAGATTCTGTCAGGATGGGCCCGGTCGGGACCAGGCCCCCCTCATCGGCAGCTACCGGGGTGACCAAGAGCGAACTCACGAAGATCAGCTCGGTCGTGGGATCGAACGGCACCGTGATCCCCATTTATTCGACAAACACGCAGTTCACGATCAATTCAGTCCCCGGCAGGGGTTCGGTCTATGGAATCGACCCCATGGATATCTCCAGGTTCCTCTCCCTCAACCAGTCGTATGGCAACGGGACGACCCGTATCGGGGTCAACGAGGTCCTGGTCGGGGCAGATATTGCAGAGAATTTCAACCTCAAGGTCGGGGACCGCATCAGGATTGGATCGTTCTCATCATCATCCCAGCCCGAGCTCCGGATTGCCGGGGTCCTCAATGCACGGGGGACCGTTGCTGACGGTGTCTCAACGGACAACGGGATCGTTGTGCACAGCCAGTGGTATACCAACCAGTACGGCGGGGAAGACGAGTGGTCACAAGTGAATGTCATAGTGAACGATGTCGACAACATAGGCGATATAGAAGAGGCCATTAACGCAAAGATCAACACCAATCCGAAAACCCCGGCAATCCGGATCAGGGATGCCACGTCACAGCTTGCGACCGAGACGTCAGCCCTGGGCACCGTGACCACGTTCATCATGGCAATTGGCGCGATCTCCCTGCTCGTTGCAGCCGTGAGTATCTTCAACGTGATGATGATGTCCGTGAGCGAACGGATAGAGGAGATCGGTATCCTGGTCTCGATCGGTACGGAACGCGGGGAGGTGCGCCGGATGTTCCTCTATGAAGCATTCATCCTCGGGCTCCTCGGCGCCGGTATCGGCGGGATCTGCAGTATAGCTATAGGGTACACGGTAGTGGAGGCGATGATGGGGACAACGGCATATTTCTTCCAGCCGGCAAGTATCCTGTACGTCCCGGCCGCCATGGGTATCGGTGTAGCGGTCTGCGTCATCTCCGGGGTGTACCCGGCCTGGAGGGCGTCCAACATGGACCCCATTGACGCCCTCAGGAACAGCGAGTGACCTGCCTTTTGAGGCCAAGGCTCTCTTCGTTTTCCCTTCTCCCCCCTGTCGGGGACCTGGCGTGGCGGGGCAATTATGCACGAGCTGCCTGCATACTTCCCAAAAATCCCAAAAAAAGTGCTCTGTAGAAATCATTTTTTTCAAAGAGACGATGCCCCGGGTCAAATGGCAGGTAATACAATAGTCATCGCAACCGGGGGATGCCATAGCGGCGGAGGCAAAGCCCAAAAGAGCGTCAGCGATTATGAGGTTTTCTCCAGAGAGTAAAAAAAAGAAATTCCTTCCCGCTCAGTATCCCCCGCCACCGTAGGAGATGGGGGTTTTGACGGCTGTCGGTAGCATGGTCGGCACGGCCGTCACTACCGGCACTATACCGGACACGTTCGCCGCATACCACAGGTTGTTGAACCCCTGCCCGTTCACGTCGCCCGGCTTCATATCGCCGGAATAGTAATAGAGCGGCATGCCCTTGTATGCCGTCTGGTTCACGCCGTCTGCCCGGGATACGGTGCTGAAGTCTGCCGGACTCAGGGCAGACGGGGCGGATACCGCGGCAGCACTGAAGGCCGGCCATTTCGCAAGGCAGGCACCGGTACAGGCGCTGGTCCCGCTGGTATCCTTCGTGAAGTAGTAGAGCGTAGTCCCGGAAGCATCCGTGAGGTACAGGCCGAGGGCCGGGGTATGGGCGATCAGGACGTTCTCGCCGGGTTTGGCCACAAACCAGGTCTTGAGCACGTTCTCGCCGTTCACATCGCCCGGCTTGGTGTCTGCCTGGTAATAATAGAGCGGCCAGCCATGCCAGGTGGTCTGGTTTGTGCCGTCGGCCCGCGTGATGGACCCGAAGTCCGCCGGGTTAAGCGGGGATGATACCTGTATGGTACCGGCTGAGAAGACCGGCCAGACCCCCGCACAGGCCCCCGTGCAGGAGCTTGCACCGCTTGCAGGCACATCGTTTGCAAAGTAATAGAGGGTCTTTCCCTGGCCATCAGTGAGGATGGTGCCAAGCGTGCTGCTGCCGGCCACGATGGTATCCGCAGGCTGCATGGTTGTCGGTGCCGGCGCTGCCGGGGCAGCCGTCGGTGTCTGTACCTGCTGTTGCTGTTGCGTACATCCGGCAATGAGCAGCATCACGGCCACTGCCAGCACAAGGAAAAAGAGGGTTATGGTTTTCACGAGCATCACCTTGATGGGATGCCGGGAATTCCTCCTGCGGGCAAGATAATGCTTTGGATCATTTTCATTTTTTGAAAAACAACGGGGACAGGCGCGATGCACCGGGCCGCCTCATACCCGCCGGGACTGCAGCACCGGACCGTTGCCGGGATCAACCGCCCTGCCCCGTCCCGGCAAAACCTTTTCCCCCTCCCCGTCCTACTCCCGATCGGATATTCATGGACACTGCGCAACTGTACAACACCTTTACGAACCCGAAAGTCGTCACGAGTATGCTCCTCATCGGGATCGCCCTCGGGATCGTCCTCTCGCTCCTGCTGCGGTACCTTGCGGGACGGTGGTACATGCCGGCGGCATTTGTCGCCATCTGCACGGTCACAGCGGTCCTGTACATGTACTGGCTCGACCGGCAGGACTGGCGGGAAGAGTAAGCGGGGCCCGGGGTGTTTCTTAAAAAAAATATCCGGATCCTTTCATAAAACGTACGTAGTCCCCACGGTATTCAGGATAGACCGGCCCGGCATCTCTGCCATGAACCGGTTGATCGCCTCCCAGCCCGTGCAGTGCATCGGGACGACATACGCGGGGTCGATCGTCTTCATCGCATCGATGGTGGGCCGGATCACCGGGGCAAAGATCGGCCCGGTGAGGTGGAACCCGCCCATCACTGCATACACGTTCTCAACCCCGGTGATCTTCCGGGCATACTCCACGGTGTTGATGATCCCGGCATGGGCGCAGCCGCTGATCACGACAAGGCCTTTGCCCTGCACGTTGACCACGAGCGCCTGGTCGTCGTTGATCGGGTCGGGCGACCAGCAGTCACCGGCATACGCCTCCATGTCCGGGAACCCTTTCTCGAACCCGGTCGTCCGCTCCACAACACCTGTCACGAGCAGGTGGCCGCGAGCGAGGGCCGAGGGTTCCCTGCGCAGGAGGATGTCTGCCCCGGCCTTTTTCAGCGCAACTGCGTCCAGCTGCGGGAGTTCGACCGTGCCTTTTGGGTTGTTAAGCCTCCGCCTGAGGAAAGCGTCCGGGTGGGCGATGAGCGGCACCTGCCGTCCCGCCCCGGAGAAGAGTTCTGCAAGCCCGCCGGTGTGGTCGAAGTGCCCGTGGCTCAGGACAACGGCTTCTATCCCGGCAAGGGAGATGCCCAGCTGCCGGGCATTCCAGGCCATGCACTCCCGGGAAAGCCCGGCATCAAGCAGCACAGCGTGCTCTTTCCTGCCGGCAAATACCCGGACCAGGCACGAGAGGCCGTGCTCGGCAAGGAGCTGGCGGGCCGGGTCGAACGGCAGCCGGCGGTCCACGGGAGTCGACTGCGGTACAAAGAGATCGATATAGTTGTCGACGAGCACGGTCACTTCCACCCGGTCGGCCGGTTTCAGCAGGTTTCCCGTCATGGTTCCATCCTCATGTCAGTCAATCAGCAGGAGCGCCATCGGCTCCGGGTGCCCGGTGACCGGGAACCGGATCGGCATCCCTGCCTTCTCCGCAGTCTTCTTCATGTTGACGCCCACGGCGTGCTCGGGGATCCGTGCCTGTGTCGGGTGGATGCAGATCCCTGCCTTCACGTTGCAGCTCTCGCAGAGCCGGCACGAGCCGTTGACGAACGCAAGGGCAAGCGTATAGCCCGCGTTGAATGCAGTCTTCTCGAGTTCCAGCATCACCGGGGCGCAGTCTTTGCTGCCGGTGAAATAGTCCTGCCAGAACTGTGTTGCCTGCTCCTTCTTATCGGCCGGTGCCTCCGGGTCGAGCCAGTACCTGTAGATTGAGCAGATTACATCGGGTTCGGCGGTTGCCGGTGAAGTGAACTTCACGAGCAGGGCGTACCGGTACTCCGCAAGGATCTTCCGGAACTCGTCCGGCGTCGGGACATACGGTGGGCAGGTCAGCTTCTTCCCGTAGCCTATGCAGCCGGCCCGGCACTTGAGGGGGACCCGGTTCTCTACGATCACGTCAGATGCGGGGATCACTTTTGCAACGGTCGCGCCGAGCGAGCGGGCGGCCTGTTCGAGAAATGCGAACTCACGGGGAGTGCTGGTTGCAGGTGTCATGCAGTATCAGTACCATTGTATCATGCTTCTGGATAATCATGATCGATCGCATCCCCGGGTGTCCGGCCGGGCAGTCTTTTGAGCAGTCCCATCTCCCGGGGCGGGCTGGCGGACTGCAGAGCTGGAGGAAGACCTGCAAAAAGCCGGGCCGGGATTCCTGATCCTCCCGGCCAAACCGCTCCAGACAGCGCCTGATATTGGCGTGTGCGGAAAGCAGATCTAATCCTGCCTTTCCATAAACCTGCCGGAGGTTTATTTGAAAATTACGAAGCGAAATTCCGCAGTTTCCCGTCCAAGTGCGGATAGCTGCGAACAGGCCGAACAGGAGATATGGGAGAACGACAGACAGAATGGTGATCACCAGCCATGAGCAGAAGACCCCCGCAACGAGACGGCAGCCCCTCCATCAACATGGAAGCCATTGCCTGGGATGCCATGAAGAAGTACGGTTTCCGGGCGAATTTCGGGAATGCCGTCCTCCAGGAAGCAGACGCGATAGAAGCCCGGGACAAAAAACAGTCCTGGCACGATGCACAGGACCTGCGTGAGGTTCTCTGGTCCTCGATCGACAACATCGATTCCCGGGACCTCGACCAGATGGAGTACTGCGAGCAGGAGAAGAACGGCGAGATCCACGTGCAGGTCGCGATCGCGGATGTCGACAGCCGGGTCCCGAAGAACTCCCGGATCGATAAGTATGCTGCCTATAACGGGGCTTCCATCTATCTCGATGTCCATACTTTCCCCATGCTGCCTGACAAGCTCTCGGCCGGCATCACCTCCCTCCTCCCCGGCAAGGACTGTCCCGCGATGATCGTGGACTACTGGGTGCTTATGGACGGCACGATCCGGTACGGCACCGTGTACCGGGCGGTCGTAGCCAACAAGGCCAAGCTGGTCTACGAGCAGGTGGGCAGCTGGCTCGAAGGGACCGGGCCCATGCCGGAGAACGTGGAGGCAGTTCCCGGCCTTGAAGCGCAGCTCCGGCTCCAGAACGAGGCGGCGGTCCGGCTCCGGCAGCAGCGGACCGGCCAGGGCGCGCTCGATCTCGAAACGATCGAGGCACAGGCAGTCTACGAGCAGGGCCGGGTCAAGGAGCTCGTAGTCATCGAGGCAAACCCGGCCCGGTCCCTTATCGAGGAGTTCATGGTCGCGGCAAACCGCACGATGATGGCCTTCCTCTCCGCGGCCGGCATCCCCCGGATCGAGCGGATCGTCCGGACACCGAAAGACTGGGAAGGCATCGTAGTGACTGCTGCTGCACTGGGGGTGACCCTGCCGGCGCAGCCCGATGTGCAGGCCCTCTCGAAATTCCTCACTGCCCGGCGGACTGCCGATCCCGAACGGTTCCCCGACCTCTCGCTCACGGTCGTCAAACTGATGGGCCCCGGGGAGTACGCCCTCCTCGAGCCCGGCACCGCCCCTATCGGGCACTTTGCCCTCGCGGTGACCGATTACACCCACGGCACCGCCCCGAACCGGCGCTACGTGGACCTGGTCATCCAGCGGCTCTTAAAGTCCGTGATCGACAAGAGGCCCAGCCCCTACAGCGTGCAGGAGCTCGAGGAGCTCTGCGCCTGGCTGACGGATAAGGAGAAGGCCTCCAAGAAGGCCGAGCGGTTCATGCGGAAGGCGGCGGCAGCAGTCCTCTTAAAAGACCAGATCGGCAAGACGTTTACCGGCCTCGTCACCGGTGCCTCCGCGAAGGGCAGTTACGTCCGCCTCTCCACCCCGCCTGCCGAGGGCCGGGTTATCGAAGGCGAGCGGGGCCTCCGGGTGGGCCAGAAGATCCGGGTGAAACTGCTCGGCACGGACCCGTTCAGGGGATACATCGACTTTGCCTTCGCGGGCAATGCCTGACGCTCCTTTTTTTTCAGGATAATCCTGTCTTACAGCACGGCTGACCTGTGGCACCGCCAGGGTCGCCCGGTTCCCGGAGGAAAGCACTCCGGCGTTAAGGACGGTTATGGACCTGCTCCTTACCGGGCAAAGACCCGGGTGAGGACCGCATCGATATCCCGCCAGGCTGCATCCACCACACCGCCGGCAAAGGCCCGGTAGTCCGCCCGGGCCTTTGCAAGTTCCTGCGCCCGCTTCTCTACGGACGGACGGAGCATCACCCGTTTCTTAAGGACATCCTGCTGGATCCGCGACAGCCTGCCGATACCCTGCACCAGCTCCCGCTCCACCGGCTTCATAAGCGGCTGGTACTTATGGACGAGCTCCTGGAGGTCAGCACTGTCCACGCCCCGCCCGGGATCGAACAGGAACGCCTTCTCCAATCCCTCCCGCCAGGCGACCAGCTCGCCGGCCTGCGTGTTGTCCAGCCGGGGGATGCGCCGCAACCGGGCGAGCGATACGTCCGCCGCAGACAGGATACCGGCGGACTGCAGGACCGCCAGCTGGGCGGCCCCGGTATGGGGCGGGGTACCGGCGGCAATCCGGTGCCGGGCAAGGAACTGCTGCCGCTGCATCTCCCGCATCGAACTCTCCAGGCCGGCAAGCCCGCTCCGGTACTGGCGGTCGATCTCCTCATACTTCTGCCGGAGTTCCCGCAACCGGCGCAGCTGGGCCTGGAACGCCTCCTCCCCGGCCTCTTCGGTCCATTTCCTGTTCCACAACTTCCACATGTACTCGGCTGTTTCGAGGCCGGCCCTGCGCCGTTTCCTCTCCCGGGCCTCCTTCCCGGGGAATGCGAAGACAGCGATTGCAGCGATCACGAGGGACAGGATCTCCAGCGATGCCGTGAGATCGGGATCAAACCCGCTGAGTGCGAGCAGCAGGAGGCCACCGGCCGCAAGCGCAGCCCCTGCGATATGGCGGACCTTCCGGAACCCGAGCGACCGTTCGAGATCGCGGGTCAGCTGGGACGGGCGGGGGCTGTAAATATCCGGGGTGATGACCGGTATCGGGCCCGGGGGCCGGACCGCGTCCATCTTCTGCTCCTCCCGTTTCAGGTCGATCTTCGTGATGCTGTCGGCACTGAGGAAGAGCAGGACACCGCTCTGCTCCTCCAGCCTGCACCACGGGCAGGAGGAGAGGCCGGCATAGTAGTGGTGGACCGAGTCGGCGCTGCACCGGCGGAGCTTGTTCTCGAGGGGGTCCAGCAGGTCCCACCAGTCCCCGGCACTGGGCCTGCCGACGGGGCTTGTCCCCCTCTCGGCAAAGGCCCGCTCGAAGAGATCGGCAAGCTCGCCTGGGACGATCGCGAGGCCCACGGAGTTTGGCGGCGGTGCAATCGCTTTGGTGTGGGCATGTTTGCTGTACGCGAACCGGAACCCGGCGATCGCCTTCTCGATGGGCATATCCTCTTTCCCCGAGTAGACACCGGCATAGGGGTGGCGGCCGAGGAAGAGGAGCTGGAAGATCAGGATCGCGAGCCCGAAGTTGTCGTGGTTTGCGGTCCGTTCGAGCCGGAAATTCCCGGACTTCTGGATCTCCGGCGGCGTGAACTGCGCCACCCCGACCTCGCAGCAGTAGGTCTGCTCTTTTGACCTGACCTGGAACGAGTCGCAGTCGATCAGGCGTACGCAGGCCCGGTCGTTCACCAGGATATTGCCCTCGTTGACGTCACCGATCACGTACCCGTACTGGTGGATCACGTAGAACGCGGCCGCGAGGTTCTTTGCCGCACGGACCAGGAACCGCCAGTCCGCGTGGGGGAAGGTCTCTTTCCGGTGCGTGGGGCCGTACACCTTGTGGATCGGCTCGGCGTCGGCAATCTTCGGCATCACGAAGCCTACGACCGGCCCGCCCGGGCGGGTACTGAGCACGTCGGTAGGCCAGGCCGAGATGCCTTTTAAGTCCTCGTTGCACCCCCGGGCCATCAGCCGCAGTTTCTCCTGCTTCTTCTCATCGAGCGGCTTCCTGTAGATCTTGGCAACGGTCGTTTTCGGCGACAGGAGGAGCTCGTACACGTCCCCTTCGCCGCCGCTCCCGATCTTCTTCCCGAGGCGGACGACTGTGCCGTGACTGTCGTAGAACGGGGTGACGGGTACCGGGTCCATGGTCAGTCCTGTGTGACGACTGCGAGCACGAGTGTCTTGTCGTCGTCGCTCCGGGCCGAGACGTCGTCCCGGGTGAGAAAACCGCTGAGCTGGCCGGAGAAGTCCAGGAAGCCGCCGTCCGGGTGCTGCCGGAGCGCATCGAAAAGCGGCCGGAAGAACCCCGGGTGGGCCTTCTTCTGCGCAAAGGAGAGGGCAAGGGTCTGCAGGCCGTCCGTGAAGATGGCGATCTCACAGGGCGTGGAATCCCGGTGACAGATACCCAGGTGTTCGAGAAACTGCTCGTCCGAAACAAAGGAGGTTGTATTGGCATACTCGCCCTGCTCGGGCCAGAAGATCGTATCATACTCCCCGCCATCGGCGCTCACAACGATCGCCCCGTCCCCGATCTGGAAGAAGAGGGTATGGCCCTGGCCTGACACGGCCCCGAGCAGCGTGCAGGCGTAATCCTTCAGCCGTTTTCCGGTTGCCTCCGCCTCTGCCGAGATCGCGTCACGCGATGCAGTGACAAAGCCCCGGATCTCCTTGTCGGCAATACGGGAGATATCCCCGTCCACTCTAAGGGCGTTGGTGATGCGGTCGTACATGCACCCGCACGCGAGTTCCGCTCCCTGTCCCCCGTGGGTCGTGCTCCCCGCGCCATCGGCGACAAGCCCGATGAAATATTCGTTATCCCCTATACGGATGCAGCCGGCCCGGTGGCAGTCCTGGCCGGTCTCACCGCGGTCCGCATGCGATCTTCCCGTGACAGATGATCCCGTGATCTTCCATCTCATATCTCACTCCAGCCAAGGGGTGGAGCGAGGAGGATCCGGTCGCCGGGATTGGACCGGGACGCAGACTTCATGGAGTTGGAGAGCCACTGGAAGAACTCCCGGAACTTCAGGCCCTGGAGTTTCACCGGCTCGCGGACAGAGAGCTGCCTGAGGATCTTCATATCCGCCTTGTTGACACCGATCGCGAAAAACGCAAAGGATTTCGACTGTTCGCCTTCCCGGATCATGGCGGCTGCACTCTTCCATTCATCGGTCGGCTCCCCGTCGGTGATCAGGAAAATCCAGGGCCGGTAGAACGAGATGCCGTTTGCCCGGTACTGCTCTTTCCGGCTTTTTATCAGTTCGATTCCTTTCCGGATCGCCTCTCCCATGGGGGTGTCGCCTACAGCTTCGAGCTGGGGGTCGAAGAAACACTCGGCCGTGGTGAAGTCGCTGATGATCCGGACCGGGCCAAACGAGAGGAGCGCGACTTCGACCCGTTTGATCGCCAGGGAGTCCGTCTGCAGTTCGTTATAGAACGTTTTCAGGCCCGTATTCAGCTCGGCGATCGGCTCTCCTGCCATCGAACCCGAAGTATCGAGCAGCAGCAGGCAGGGGCACCGGGGCTCCGGGTTCTCTGCAAAGGTCACTGCCCCCAGGGGCTCCTGGTCGGGATAGGTATTGTCGCTCATATTGTCGCTCCAAAAAATCCTGGTGGTATCATTATATGCGTAGCTCTCTTTTGGCGTTCTTTGGTATTTTGCCTTTTTGTTAAAAGACCAAAAAGGCCAAAATCACGGGAAAAAGCCGCCGGATTTCTTCGTCCTCGCCAAAATCCCGAAGGGGTGAGGCACACAAGGATTCATCAGGGTCATCGCAGTTTTTTTGGGTCATCAGGCCCGGGCCTTCGTATGCACCACTATTTTCCCGGGTTCCAAAGGTCCGGGATCCGGAGGATTTTTTCCGGAAGATCATTTCAGCAGTGCCAGTGCGATCCGGATATCCGCTTCCGTGAAGGGTTTGAGGATATATCCCGAGGGGCGGATCTCCTTTGCCCGGTCGATGAGTTCCGGATCGCTGTGCCCTGTGATAAAGATGATCCGCGAGTTCATCTCTGACGTGATCTCCCGTGCCGCCGCGATCCCGTCCATTTTTCCGGGCATGCTGATATCCATGAAGATGATGTCGGGTTTTGTCTCCCGGGCAAGTCTCACCGCCTCATCGCCGTCTTCTGCCATGAGGCAGGTGTCATGGCCAAGGATCTTCAGCCGGACCTGCAGAATATCCCGGATGATCTGGTCGTCATCGACGATCATGATCTTCATCGTCCTGCCGGCTCCATCCGGGGCGGAGGGTATCACGCTCGTATGCTGCACCGGTGTACCTGTGGTGCTGCGGTTACCGGTCCCGCTCGTTTTCCTGGCTTCTGCCATTACCTCCGGACCTGTACCTCCCTCGATCCTGACATGGGGGTCGACCTGCCTGGCCCCATCCATATCCGCGTCCCTTACGGCACGGGCCGTGAAGAACGTGTTCCGGTCCTGGGACGAAGTGCCCTCAAGCATTGCGGAAACCTCGGTAAATACCTCGAGGGCGCTTCTTCCCATCCTGTTCCTGCACATGACCTTCCGGAGTTCGTCCTTTGGGAACACCCTTGCTATGGCGTCAAGGTCGGAAGTGCAGAGATCGCCAAGGCCGAAGATCGACAACAGGACCGGCATGCCATTGCGATCATACACGCCGGAGAGCAGACTGCTGCCCGCTCGTGTGATCAGCACGGGCCGCACCCGCCTGTCGCATGCGCCCATGAGCAGGTGAATCGCCGTTGTGCCGTCATGTTCTACGCTCGCGAGGTCCGCAAGGTCCGCGATCATGATCAATGCCGACCTGTCGATCATTCCGCCCTTTTTGATGACGCTCAGGACGAAAGCGCCCCCGCCCGCACAGTCTGCTTTGATGAACTCCCGGAGCATGCGCGCGCTCTCCCCGTCAAGCCTGTGCTCCCCGCCCTGCATCTCGTCCACCAGCTCCACCGGGGACATGTACAGCCGTGAGAAGAGTATCCCCCACACATCCGGGAGCCTGCCGTACTTCGTCCGCCTGGATCCCGTCTTCAGGCAGAGCTCGAATATTCCGAGAAGCTGGTGGGAATCACACTTCTCCAGCCTGGAGATCCTGGTATTCGGAACCGGCGGCCGCAGCATCTTAACGAAAACCGTATTCTCTTTTTACCATATAAAATGAATTTATTTACCCCGGAACCCTGGTTCCGGCATGACAGGAAACACCGTGGGGAGTCCGTCGGGTACTGGGATGGCGCTGTGAACAATCGATAAAATACCGGGATTATCGCCCGCCTCCGGGCCTGATGACCCTCCCCGTGGCAAAGAACTCCGTTCTTCGTTACCTCATCTTTCGGGAAGTCGGGGATCTATGGGGAGACTCATGCACACCAAGCCTGTATCTCCCTGAACCGGGTATGCAGGCGAACTTCCCGTCTTTTACAAAGGGCCCGGTATCCGGCACCCGTCTCGCCGGACTCCGCACGCTGCAGAGCGGAAGATCCGGGCCATCTCCGGTTTGAATAGTCCCCTGCCCCTGGTGCAGCGCAGGAAACGGATGGGATTTATCCGGGTGTGCAGGGTTCCAGCCAATCCGTTCCCACCCGGTCCAGGAACCGGGAGGTCCGCTCTTTTGGCTGCGCATGGCTCTCGTAATAGGCAAGGAGTGTCCGGACCCGGGCTTTTACCTCATCGGAAGTCAGGCAGGTCGCGACCTGCACCCCCTGATGGACATTAAAGCCGCTGTGCCCGCCGAAGAACACGGTCCAGCCCTTTGCGGTGCCCATGATCCCGATATCCCGGACCCGGCTCTCCCCGCAGCACCGCGGGCAGCCGGAGATACCGATCTTGATCTTTGCCGGGAATTCTTTTCCGGCATATTCATCGGAGATCTCCCGGGCGAGGTTGAGGGAATCCTGAGTACCGTTCCTGCAGTACGAAATTCCCGGGCAGGACTGGACATACCGTACGCCGGGCGTGATGGATGCAGACCCGAGCTTCCCCAGTGCCTCCCGCACGGCTGCGATGTCCTGCTCCTGCACGCCGACGAGCAGGAACCGCTGCCCCGATGTAATTTTGATGAGGGGGATCCGGAATTTTTTTGCAACCCGGGCGATTGTTTCCAGGTCTTCCGGCGATACGACACCGGCCGGGATACGGGTCTGGATCGCGTAGGTCCTGCCATCCCGCTGGAGTTTTGCACCAAACGTAGTATCGGTCATGTTCTGGTCAGGTATACTTGATTGTCATACCCATGAACCCTTTGGGTCTGCCTTGTATTCGCTTTTCTGCTATAAACACGCCGGGAAAGCAGGCGTAAAAACGCTGGGATCAGGCAAAGAGCCTATGCACGGGCGAGGGCTCTTCCAACCGGATGCTCACGCGTACTGTGCCTAAAGTCCGTATCGAACTTCTTCTTGCAGCCCGGGGCGCAGAAGTAGTATTCCTTTCCCTTGTATTCGCTTGTGAACTTTGCCGTCTTCTCATCCCACGGTCATCGTGCAGATCGGGTCGATCGCCATACCACACCTCAGCTCTTCTCCTTTCTCCATCAAAAGTATAGAACATTCCGGCCGTGACAACGGTATGGTGCCCTCATGAACACATCCGCCACGGCGGTACCCTGAACAGGGATCCCGTTCGAGGCAAGTGATATATATCGCGATAGTGGATTACCAGTTATCCGGAAAGGATGGTGTGAGTGAGATGGCCGAAGAACCAAAACCCCAACTGATCCGCGGGCGGATCGATGTCTGCGAACTGGACCGTGCACGGATGTCCCTGCTGAACCCGCAGCTGATCGAACAGAAGAGAGAGTCACGGACAATTGACGAGAATGCAAAACCCCTTCTTGAGCTGACCATGCGGGAGGGGATCGAGACCGTGTGGGACCGGTTCGAGATGCAGCAGCCCCCGTGTAAGTATTGTGAATCGGGCCTGTCCTGTGCACGCTGTGCAATGGGCCCGTGCCGGATCATCCCGCCCCACCGCATCAGGGGCGTCTGTGGCGCCGATGCCGACCTGATCGTGGCCCGCAACCTCCTTGACATGATCGCGACCGGCGCCGCGGCCCACTCGGACCATGGCCGGGATATCGCGGAAACCCTGTACCTGTTTGGGCAGGGAAAAGCGGAGGACTACGGGATCGCCGACCCGGAGAAACTGGAGATACTCTGCACCGAGTACGGGATTGCCGTTACGGGAAAGACGCCAAAACAGCTCGCCGCGGAGCTTGGCCTTGCGATGCTGGAGGAGTACGGGATGGTAAAGAACACCCTGGCCTTCCTCAACCGAGCCCCCAAAGCGACCCGCGAGATGTGGGATCAGGCCGGGATCACGCCCCGCGGCATAGACCGAGAAGTTGTGGACTCCATGCACCGGGTGCAGATGGGGGTTGGTGCCGATTATACCAACATGCTGCTGCAGGGGCTCCGGTGCGGCCTCTCGGACGGGTGGGGCGGGTCGATGATCGGGACGGAAGTCTCCGACGTACTCTTCGGCACCCCCACCATAAACAAATCGAAAGTAAATCTCGCGGTCCTGAAAGCCGACGAGGTAAACATCTCGGTCCACGGCCACAACCCCATGCTCTCGGAGATGGTGGTAAAAGCAATCCGTGACCCGGAGATGCAGGCGCTTGCACAGAAGAACGGGGCAAAGGGGATCAACCTTGTCGGCCTCTGCTGCACGGGCAACGAACTCCTCATGCGTAAGGGCATCCCGATGTCCGGCAACCACCTCAACCAGGAACTGGTGATAGCGACCGGCGCCCTCGAGGCGATGATCGTCGATTACCAGTGCATCTTCCCCTCGCTGCCGAGGACTGCCAGCTGTTACCACACCCTCGTCATCTCCACAAGCTCCAAGGCTACGATCCCCGGTTCGTACTTCTTCGACTTCAAGGCTGAGAATGCCTACCTGACGGCAAAGGCGATCGTCCGGATGGCCGTGGAGAACTACAAAAACCGGAACCCGCAGCGCGTCCTGATCCCCGGCGCACCGGTCGAAGTGATGGCCGGGTTCTCGAACGAAGCGATCAAGAAGGCGCTTGGGGGATCGTTCAAGCCGCTCATCGACCTGATCGCTGCCGGGAAGATCCGGGGGGCTGTCGGCATTGTCGGGTGCAACAATCCGAAGATCAGGCATGATTTCGGCCACGTGACGCTTGCACAGGAGCTGATTAAGAAAAATATCCTCTGCGTGGAAACGGGCTGTGCAGCAATTGCGTCCGGGAAGGCCGGGCTCCTCCAGCCGGAGGCAGCAAGCCTTGCGGGGGATGACCTTCGGGCGGTCTGCGAATCGCTCGGTATCCCGCCGGTGCTCCACATGGGCTCCTGCGTGGACAATTCACGCATCCTCGTGCTTGCTGCCGGGCTTGCCAATGCGCTCAACGTCCCGATCCACAAGCTGCCGATTGCCGGCGCAGCACCGGAATGGTACTCGCAGAAGGCGGTCTCCATCGGTGGGTATTTCGTTGCATCCGGAGTCTTCACCGTGCTTGGCGTGATGCCCAAGATTGGCGGGAGCCCTGCGGTCGTCTCGCTCCTCACCGAGGGGCTGAAGGGTGCCGTGAACGCCAGCTTCGCAGTCGAGCCGGACCCGGCCAGGGCCGCGGGCCTCATTGTGAACCATATCGAGCAGAAGCGGACCGGGCTCGGGATATAAACCGGCGCGGGGGTGCGGGCGGTCCCGCCTGCCGGAATTTATGTGAATTACCCGGGATATCGTTCCCCGGCCCCCCCCTCCGGGATATTTTTTTCAACCTTATGAGGGACTGTTGCATGGGGATGCCCGGGCGGCGGGGGCGGAACCACGATTGAGCTGGAGCCCCCGGGAGCGTCCGGCAAAGTAACGGAGCAACGTCGGTTAATAAAAACAGTCGCTACACGGTGACTATACCCCTTTTTAATAATCAGCAGGAATAACGGTACGTTATGCCAGGTACCGGGGCCCGGCCCCCTGTTTTAAAACGGGAGATCGGTCTCTTTGGTGCCACGGCACTCGGCATCGGGGCAATCATCGGCTCCGGTATCTTCATTGTCACCGGTATTGTTGCCGGCATTGCAGGCCCCGCACTGATCGTTTCCGTTCTCATCGCCGGCGCCATCGCCGTCTTCTCGGCGATGAGCGTGGCCGAGCTGGGGGTATATCTCCCGGCTGAGGGCGGGACATATGCGTATGCCCGGAAACTCATCTCCCCCTTTGCCGGGTTCATTGCCGGCTGGATCTGGATCTTCTCCAACATCTTTGTCGGGGCGGCAGTCTCGCTCGGCTTCGCCCATTATTTTGTCACCCTTTTCCCGGCGGTCCCGGTAAAAATCATCGCCCTCGTTATCTGCCTTGTTTTCATAGGCATCAATTACCTGGGGCTCAAAGAGTCCGTGCTGTTCAACAATATCCTCGTCACGGCAAAAGTCCTGATCCTCCTGTTCTTCGTGGCGTTCGGGCTGGGATTTTTACGGCCGGGAAACTTCACCCCGCTTGCCCCGGACGGATCGCTTGGGGTACTCGGCGGGGCGGCCCTCATCTTCTTTGCCTATACCGGTTTTGCCCGGGTCACCATCATGGCGGAAGAGGTACATGATCCCGGGAAGACCATACCCCGTTCCATCTATCTTGCCCTCGGCATTTCGACGGGTATCTACCTGCTCGTGAGTATTGTCGCCGTCGGGCTGGCCGGTGCCCCGGCCCTTGCACACTCCGGTTCTCCCCTCGCCGATGCAATCGGCATCACCGGGAGTTCCGGGGCAGTCCTCGTGATCTCGCTTGGGGCGATGATAGCAACGGCAAGCGTGCTCCTGACCACGATCATGGGGATATCCCGCATTGTCTTCTCCATGGCCCGCAGCCAGGACCTTCCCCCGCTGCTTGGCAGGATACACCCCCGGTTCTGTACACCCCATTATGCGATCGCGATCACCGGCGCCTGCATGATCGCAGCCCTCCTGCTTGCCGATCTTGCGCTCGTCGTGGCAGTCAGCACGTTTGCCATGCTGCTCTACTACCTCATCGCCAATATCGCTGCACTCCGGCTGCCCCGGGAACACCGGCGGTATCCCGCATGGGTCCCGGGCATCGGGGCGCTGAGCTGCATCGGCCTTATCGTATTTCTCAGCCCGGTGTCGTGGGTGATAGGGTGTATCGGGCTTGCGATTGGCGGGGCGTGGTTCTTCTTCCGGAAGAATGTTGCCTCGTGAACGGCAGGGACTCGCCGGCCAATCAGGAACATTAATACCAACACGGACTATTTACTCTCCAAAAACAACTTGTCAGTATCTGGCATGGGGAGCCTGCCCGCATGGACCATTCATTCATTCATCATCCGGAAAAATGGGAGCAGATGCTTGCCGTCCTTATTGCTGCCATTACCGTCATAATCGTGATTCTGAACGGGTACGGCCTGATGTTCGGGATAACGAATGTCCTCCCCCACCTTTTTTATATACCGATTATTCTTACCGCGTACTTCTTTCCCCGGCGTGGAACCCTGTTCGCCATCGCCGTCTCGGCAATCTACTGCGGCATGACCTACGTTTTCAATCCCATCATTCCCGGGGACCTGTTGTCAGCAGGAGGCAGGGTCATTATTTTTATCCTGATCGCGGTCGTGGTATCGTTCCTGACAACCCGGCTGCGGGAGAGCGAAGAGAAATACCGCCTGCTTGCCGATTACACGTATGACTGGGAGTACTGGATCGGTTCTGATGAATCGATCCTGTATACAACACCGTCCTGCGAACGCATCACCGGTTATACAGCAGGCGAGTTCTATGCAGACCGGAATCTGATAAATACCATCATCCATCCTGACGACAAGGACGCTCTCGGGCATCATATGTCCCACTTTTTTGTACCGCGGAACGCGGAATCGCTCGATTTCCGAATTATCTGCCGCGACGGGAGCGTCCGGTGGATCGGGCATATCTGCCTGCCTCTCCACAATGCGAAGGGAGAATTCATCGGGAGACGCGTCAGCAACCGGGATATCACCGGACGAAAACAGGCCGAGGATGAGTACCGGGAGACCAGCCGGCGTCTTGCAGAGATGATTGATTTCCTCCCGGACCCGACGATGATCATAGATCGGTCGGGTGTCGTTGTCTCATGGAACCGTGCCATGGAGCAGATGAGCGGAATACCCGCATCGGTAATTCTCGGCAGGGGAAAACCGTCATACACGACGTGGATCTCCAACCATACCGGTCCGATCCTCATTGATTATGTCCTGTGCGGGGATACCGAAGGGATCAAAACTGCGTATTCCAATGTCCACTTCGACGGGAATACGGTCAGGACCGAGGCAGACATTACCCACGTGAACGGCACGCGTCTCTCGCTCTGGATCAGTGCCACACCGCTGATTGACGAGAGCGGGGAAGTCAGCGGTGCGATCGAGTCGGTCCGGGACGTCAGTGACATAAAAAGGATCCAGCGGGCATTGCGGGAATCAAATGCCTACCTTGATACGGTGATAAATACCCTGGCAGACCCCCTCTTTATCAAGGATCGCAGTCACTGCTTTGTCAAGCTGAACAACGCTTTCTGCCATTTTTCCGGGCACACACGTGAAGACCTGCTGGGAAAATCCGATTATGATTTCTTCAAAAAAGAAGAGGCTGATATCTTCTGGGAGAAAGACGAGGAGGTATTCCGGACCCGCCGGGAAAATGAAAATGAGGAGTGCTTCACCGACTCGCAGGGAAACACCCATACGATCAGCACCAAAAAGAGTCTCTATATCAATACGGCCGGCGAGGAATTCATCGTCGGTATTATCAGGGATATCACGGGGCGTAAACTTGCAGAGGAGGCCCTCCGGCTGGCAAACCGGAAACTGAACCTGCTCTCGGGCATCACCCGGCACGATATCAGGAACCAGCTCCTTGCGCTCGAAGCATATCTGGAGATCTCGAAAGAGTCGCTTGAGGATCCGGTCCAGACCGCGAAATTCGTAGCCAGGGAAGAGAAGATCGCAGAGACCATCGCCCACCAGATCACATTCACCAAGGATTACGAGGACCTGGGGGTGAACACGCCCCAGTGGCAGAACGTGAACACGGTGATCCGGAGAGTTGTTGCACGCCTTCCGATGCGTACTATCCGTATCGACGAAGCTGCACCCGATCTGGAGATGTATGCCGATCCTCTCCTTGAAAAGGTGTTCTATAACCTGATCGATAATGCGCTGCGGTACGGGGGAGAGAAGATGAGTGCCCTCCGCATGACATCCCGTGAAGAGAACGGGGCGCTCGTCATTGCTCTCGAAGATGACGGCAATGGCATCTCCGCAGAGGATAAAAAACAGTTGTTTAACAAAGGTTTTGGCAAACATACCGGCCTTGGCCTCTACCTGTCCCGGGAGATCCTTGCAATCACCGGCATCACGATCACCGAGACCGGTATACCGGGTACGGGTGCCCGGTTCGAGATCATGGTTCCAAAAGGGGTGTACCGTTTTACCGGATGAAAAAAAAATTGCCCGGCAATGCCTCCAGCTGATGTTGGTATCTGTACTCGACCCAGCTCCGTCAAACCGTTTTTGTGGATTCATTGCTCCGTTCGGGAAGTGGAAGGGAAACTCAGGAATTATCCCATTAATTCAAAAATCTGACGAATTCATCGCGTTTTTCAGATGATGCCAGGTTTTTTCAAAGACCATGTGTCCACTCCATAGCAAGGAAGTAACTGCAAACTTTCTATAAAAACTCGAAGAAACCTGGTGGTTTCCCCTTGTTTCGCGGGTTGATATCCCAAAAAAATTTAGATGTAAGGGCTGCGGAGAGCCTTGCCTACACCGAAGGTCTTGCGGGCCTCAACGGTTGCCTTGTTCTTCGTGATCTTCTCGTTTGCGAGCTTGGACACGAGTTCAAGACCGGGCTTGACCTTTTCCATGGGCTGTGTCTCGAAGACACCTGCTGCCATTGCCTTTGCCCAGACGGAATCTCCGATCTTGGACCTGACAAAGACGGTGCTCCATCCATCGGGGCTGCCTACGGAGCCGGTGGAGATGTCACCGAGGTTGGCAACGTAGTCGAGGCAGACCTTGCAGCCTGGCTGTTCGTACTTGTGGGTAACCTTGAGCGGCAGCTGGACTACCTGTCCGCGCTTGCCGTATACCCAGAACTTGCCCTTGCCGATCTCCATCTTCTTGACGGACTCAAGCTTCATAGCAGCGTGGTCTTCCACGAGCTGGAGAATGCTCTGGTACGGGAAGTTCTCCATGCAGAAGATACCTACTGCAAGTGCAATGCTGTCGCCAACATCGCGGAGACCGATCGGGTAGAGCTGGCCCTTGCGGATTGCCTGCATCTGGCAGGGGGTACCGACGATACCAACCTTGTCGAGACCGAACGAGCGGGTAGCTTCCTTGATCATGGAGACGTTGGGGCTGATGTTGTACTTGGTGCCTGCCGCTGCGATCAGTTCAGCCTTGGTGTTGACGATCGCCGGGATGGGCCTCCAGGGCTCGATCATATCCCAGTTCGAGTTGTCTCTCATTACCTTTGACGGGAACTTTGCTGCGAATTCCTTGGACGCCGCAACAATTGCTCCGTCGATGATACCTTCGTCGAGCGCATATGCAAACAGCGAGGTGACGATACCGCCATCCTGGGCGTGCTTGAGAAGCTCCTTGTCGGTGCTCCGGGCTGAGACGACTGATTTGTATTTACCGAGTTCTGCTCCCATTTCAACCACCTTCACTGGAGTGCCGCCATTATGGCCTCGTTAATCGCCTCATAGTTCTCGACCACATCAAAGCTGAACCAGCTCCGCGGGCACTGGTTGTAGCAGGCTCCGCACTTGATGCACAGGTCGCGCTCGCCCTGGGGCTTGCCGTACTCGTGGGTAATTGCATTGACCGGGCAGGCTGCTGCACAGGCACCACAGCCCATGCAGAGACCCTGGTCGATGACATTGGTCATCAGGTCGCAGAAGCAGGCTGTCGATGCGCCGCAGGCAGTTCCCTGGACCGGGAGGGCCATGAGGGGCTTGAGGAATGCAGTCGCGAGGTCCTTCTGTTCCTTGGTTCCCTTGAGGAGCAGGTATGCCATGACCGCAACGTTCCTGATCATCTGCGGGGTCGGTGCGCATCCGGGGATGAACACGTCCACCTTGATCAGTTCGTTGATCGGCAGGAATGCCTCTTGTGCCGGCTGGTTCTGCTGACCACCGCGGCAGAAACGGGTGATGTTGCCGTAACATGCGCAGCCGCCGAGAGCGACTACGATTGTTGACTTTTCACGGGTTTCCTTGATCTCTTCCACTGCGAGTTTGTCGTTAATACAGACTGAACCCTCAACGAATGAAACGTCCACCTTCTGGATGTGCCTTGCGTCTGCAAGTGTTGGCATGTACTTCAGGTCGACGTACTTGTCGAGGAGTGTTAACAATCCGGCATAGTTGTCTGCTAATGCCACAGTACAACCGGTACACCCACTCACGTGCGTGTAGCCTAATGTGATTTTATCTGCCACAGGCTTAACCTCCTTTTTAGTTGATTCCGTTTTTACAGATACGTCAGCGGCTTTCTGGGGAGCTGCAGGTTTCTGCGGTTCCACGCTGGCGTCTTTCTTCTTGAAGATTGATAGTAGTCCCATAATCCACCCCTATTGTTTCCAGTATTACCCGAATTGTTTTCGGAATTGCCTTCTGAAGTTCATCAGAAAGACCCTCTTCAAACTCAGGGGCTGTAACCCTTGCTGGCTGGACTCCGATGATCGTAATGTCAACCCGGTCCTTGATCCGCTGGAGCGGCTCGGCAAGATCCCACGAATGGGCATCCCGGTACGCACCCGGCGGCAGGTCCTCGACACGGAGTTTGGTAATGGACCCCGGCTCTGCCCCGTAATCGGCAATATCGACGATGATGAGTTTCTTCGTCACTTCCGGGTCGAGCAGGGTAAAAATAAAGTGCGGGCCGCCAAGGCCTGCATCGATTATCATTACATTGTCGGGAAGCGAGAGGTTGTGCATCTCCTCGATTACTGCCGGGCCAAAGCCGTCATCGGCAAACAGGGGGTTTCCACACCCTGCTATAACGATCTCCGGAAACAGCATCAGGTTACACTCACTGGATGAGCTTCTGAGCCACTACCTTGTTGTCCTCGTCCACTACGATCATGTGGGTTGCACATGAGACGCAGGGGTCGTATCCGCGCATGATAACTTCGGCGAGCTGCCAGGGTGCACCGGTGAGTGCAGCGCTGCAGGTGGCGAAGTTCCAGGTGGTCGGGACGAGCATGCTGAAGTACTGGACCTTCCAGTCCTTGACACGTGCAATGTGCACATCGGTTCCACGGGGGGCTTCGTTGGATGCCCAGCCGAGGGCGCCGTCGCCGTCGGGGATGTAGTCTGCAACTATCTTGCCATTCGGGTTCAGGGCGTCGATGCAGTCGATCATCTCGTACAGGCAGTCCGTGTATTCCATCTCACGGGCAATGTTCTGGCCAACCGTTCCCTTCTCGTCGTAGCCCTTGTAGACTGCGAGACGGGCACGGGGACCGACTTCAACGGGCTGGCCGTCGTACATCGGGATGCCGGTGCAGGCTTCCATCTGGGGGTTGGTCTTGGTGCCGATCTTGGTGGTCCCGCCGATCGGGTACCGGGGCTCTTCGAGTGAGACTTCCATCTCACCCATGTACCAGTCCCATGGCCTGACTTCCTTGAACCGCTCGATGTCCCAGCTGGGGCATTCCTCAAGGCTTGAGCTGCCGTAGAATGCGTGGGTTGCAAGGTAGCCCTGGTTGTGGTAACCGAGGGTCTTCGGAAGTGCGACCTTCATGCCGCCGACGTCCACAGATTCGCGTGCCTGGTAGTTCCGGAGGATCGCGATCATGAGGTCCATCTGGGCCTTTGCAAGGGGCAGTGCCTCCTTGGCGAGGTCGTACATCTTGATCTTGGCCTGGTCGGAGCAGTTGCGGTACATACCGCCGACGCGGGTGTTCCGCGGGTGGATGCAGTCGCCGCCGGCGATCTGGCCGATGGTCTGGCCGATCTCACGGAGACGCTGGATCCGCTTTGCAACGGTCCGGACGGGCTCTTCTGCCGTGAACGGGTTGATCTTGACCTCAGTGCCCGGTAAATACAGGTCAGGGAGAATCAGGATATCGTGCAGTGCAATGCTGTGCAGCCGGTTCGCGAGCTGAAGGATGTGACGGAGCATGAGTGCGTCCTTTGGGATCTCGCACTTGATCGATGCTTCCATTGCTTCAGTGGCCGCGAGGTTGTGGGCAATCGGACAGATACCACAGACACGGGATGCGATCTTTGGCACCTGTTCGGGGGTCTTACCGACGGCGAGTTTTTCAACTCCCCTCACCGGGGTAATGGAACACCAGTTACCCGTCTCGATGATGCCCTGGTCGTTAACCTTCAAGACCATCTTGGAATGTCCCTCATGTCTTGTGGTTGGGGAAATCTCTACAACTTTCGACAATATTATCGCCTCATTTTATGTTGAGTTGTTCGTATTGCGGTACAAAATTACTCTATACTCTCTCTCATCTCTAGAGATAATTGACCGTACAAAGTACGTTCAACTCTATCTTGTACTAACGATTTTATAACCTTTATGACTTGATTGCAGGAGAAAACAACGCACAAAATGAGGATATTTTACATTCCCCGTCCCAAAATCCGGTAGTTTGGATTATTTCACGCAAAAGTATGTACGGGACAAAAAATAAAAAGGGAATTTTTTAACAGGTTATGTATTTTAAAAAATTTTAAAAAATATTCAGCCGTTCATTGGCTTGTCGCCGTTCAGTTCATCGACTAATTCGGCAATCGTGGCCTTGCGCTCGGCATAGGCATCGTGCTGGTGGATACTCTCCTCGTTGGTCTGCTTGATCGTGACTACGGAATCCCCGCTAAGGTACTCGAATTCAGCCAGCACTTTCTTGGCCATCTCGCGGACGCAGTCTTCAACAAACCGGGGATTCTTGTGCGCGGCAAGCACCACGGCACCTTCATCCCCGCGTTTCAGGAGCTCGTAGATGCCGCTGCTCATCGAGTCCTTGAGGATACAGATCACCTTTTCGAGGTCCACGTGCTGGTCATCGTCGGTCTCGATGCAGAGGAACCCCCTGCCCCGCTGGTTGTGGGTGGCCATGGGAACCGCCGAGAAGAACTCGTCGATCTTTTCCTGGTCTACATCGAGGTCCTGCAGGACCCGGTTGGCACGTTCCTTCATGATGTTCTGGGCGCAGGGGCAGGCGGTCATGCCGGTTACTTCCGCGCCTATGCTCTTGCGGACTATGGGTGTGCGGAAGGTACGCCGGGCTACGGCCCGGGCATGCACCTTGACAACCTCGTGGCAGGTGGTATGGCTGACAGGAGTCTCGCGCTTGACCATGAACTCGCTGCGCATCAGCACCTCGGTCCGGTCCGCGTATTCGTGCCGGTCAAGGAGTTTCCTTGCAACAACGCTGCAGAGCTTCTCGATCTCGCTTACTTCACCGTCAATTGCCTGCTGGAGCACCTCGTCGATCACTTCAAAATTCCGCGAGAGGTTGGCGCCCTTGAGGCTGCCGGGCAGGTCGACGTAGACATCGAATATTGATATGAATATTACCGGCCGCTTTCCGCTGCGGTGCACTTCGACAAGTTTCTTGACGTTCTTTACTCCGACCCGGGTGAGGTTGATCCGGACATCGGGAGATGTAGCCTGCACATCCGGCAGTTCCTTGCCAAAGGATTTTTCCGGTGAGTGATCAGAAGGTGGATTTTTAATAGGTCATCGCATCCAGATGGTATTTCGTGTGACACTTTGGCTTTTTCATATAATATTTATGTGGTTTGTAGCTGATATGAAAGGGATCAGCTATGTTAAAGAAGTACTATGAGGCAGATGCGGATCTCGGCGTGCTGAAAGGCAGGAAGATCGCCGTGATCGGCTATGGATCACAGGGCAGGGGCCAGTCGCTGAACTTACGGGACAGCGGGCTCGATGTCGTGATCGGGCTGCGCCCCGGGAAGAGCTGGGACGCGGCAGTCAAAGATGGCATGAACGTGATGAAGGTCGGAGATGCAGTCAGGAGTGCCGACATCGTCCAGATCCTGCTGCCCGATGAGCACCAGGGCACCGTGTACAAGAGCGAGATCCTCCCCCACCTCACCGGGAACAAGTGCCTCATGTTCTCCCACGGGTTCAACATCCACTTCGGGCAGATTGTCCCCCCGGCGAATGTGGATGTCATCATGGTGGCGCCCAAGGGCCCCGGGTTCATGGTCCGCAGGCAGTACGAGGAAGGCAAGGGTGTTCCGGCTCTCATCGCCGTCCATCAGGACGCGAGCGGCAACGCCCATAAGATCGCACTCGCTTACGCAAAGGGTATCGGCGCCACCCGGGCCGTGGTCCTTGAGACCTCGTTCCGCGAGGAGACCGAGACGGACCTCTTCGGTGAGCAGGCAGTGCTCTGCGGGGGCTGCACATCGCTCGTCAAGGCCGGGTTCGAGACCCTTGTCGATGCCGGCTACGAGCCCGAGATGGCGTATCTCGAAGTGCTCCACGAGCTGAAACTGATCGTCGACCTCATCTACGAGGGCGGCCTCACCAACATGCGCCAGTATATCAGCAACACGGCCCAGTATGGCGACCTCACCCGCGGCCCACGGGTCATCGGGCCTGAGTCCTATGAGGCGATGGCAGAGATCCTCGAGGAGATCCAGAGCGGCAAGTTTGCCCGGGAATGGATGCTCGAGAACATGGTGAACCGCCCGATGTTCACTGCCCTCACCAAAGCCGATGAGGACCACCTCATCGAGGAAGTGGGCAGGGAAGTCCGCGGCATGATGCCGCAGTTCCGTAAGTAAAACGTACGTCACCACCCGGGGAACAACGGAACGCTCCCCGGGTTACAAAAAAATATTTTTCCGCTCATTTCCCTCATCATTTTTGTGATTATTGCGGAGATCTCCCGGGATATTGCTGGTATTTCCGGTTTTTGCCACATCTTTTAAAGCGTGGTTTCCCAATTATATCTGATGAAGATCTGCATCATTTACCACAGCGAGACCGGCAACACCCGCCATGTTGCCCAGCACCTTGCCGCAGCCTGCGACGGGAAGCTGGTCGAGGTCAACGATACGGCGGAATACTCCCGCCTTACCCGGTTCCTTGTCTGGTGCAAGCGGGCCCGGGGAGAGGAGAAAACATCGGTGGAACCGGCTTTGATCGATGTAGAAGGTTTCGACCTCGTGATATTCGGGTCGCCGGTCTGGGCCTTCAAGCCGACACCGGCGATCCATGCTGCCATCGATGCGCTGAAGGGGTGCGAGGGTAAGACTGCGGCCGCGTTCTGCACGCACGGTGGCAGGCCCGGGCAGACGGACGGGATCTTACGGAAATGGATCGAGGCACGGGGGATGAAGGTTTCCGCGGTTGCCGATATCAACATGAAGGACATCGAGAACGAGAAGAAGACAAAAGAGCTTGTCTCGCTCTTAATCAAAAATAATAATCACGCATAGTTTTTTGCTGTTTTTTCCCTTCAGGCCGGGCTTTTTCGGGGTGAATGGCGCAGGCCGGTGTACCGGCCTTGTCGCGATGCCCGGGACCGGCATGGTACGGCAGGCCTGTATGAAGGCAGTACGGCTTACAGAACCGGAACCGGGATGTATTCGTGAAGGGGCGCACGTCAGGAACCCGTACCGGGGAAAGCCTTTTTGTCCGCCGGCGCCTTTATAGTATACAATTATGACGGACGCGTATGAACAACTCCTCAAACAGGCTTATTCCAATATAACGGAAAAGACCGAGTCCTCGGAACGTTTTGTAGTTCCCGAGGTGAAAGCCTATGTCGAAGGTAAGACGACCGTCCTTGAAAACTTCACCGAGATCGTGGCCAAGGTCCGCCGTGAGCCGGATCATGTGATGAAATTCCTGCTGGGAGAACTTGGCACGAGCGGGAAGATCGACGGGAACCGTGCGATCTTCAACGGGAAGTTCGAGATCTCACTCATCAAGGCGATCATCAAGAGTTATGTCGACGACTATGTCATCTGCTCCGAGTGCGGCAAACCGGATACCCGGCTTGTGAAGGACGACCGGGTCATGATCCTCCGGTGCGATGCCTGCGGGAGCCACCGCCCGGTCCGCAAGCGGAAGGCCCGCACCGAACCGGTCTCGGAGAACCTTGAGGAAGGCCAGATAATGGATGTCGAGATCCAGTCCATCTCGAAACGGGGCGACGGGGTCGTCAAGATGGGCCGGTACATCATGTATGTCAATAATGCCAAGCCCGGCCAGAAAGTGAAGATCAAGATCTCCCGCATATCGGGATCGATCGTCTTCACCGAACGGGCAGTAGAATAACTTTTGGTGATTGCTTAATTTAAGCCACCAGAAATCAGTACTATTATGGAAAAAATTCAAAGAATCTCATTTGTTTTCCAATATGGAGACGTTCTTGGGGGCTTCGCCCCCGCCACTGTGGCATCCCCCATTGTGGGATAACGCCGAATTACCCAATCACATGAAATAATCAGAATTTTCTTGATCTAACGCTAATTTCATGCTGAATATCAAGCACATGAAAATTTTTAGTGGCGTCAAATGATGAATCACCTAACTTTTTTTTGGTGCTCTGTAGAAATCATTACAAAGAGAAACGCTATTCAGGTGTTTCACCTCAGCCGCTGTGGCAACCGCTCAACAGGTAATTCCTGCAGCATCGCAATGCGCCCCGTCCCACCCGGGGACTGGTGGCGCAAGAGGGGGGACAATCATGACGCCCGAAAATGGTTTTCTGCCGTCAAAAAAATATGCGATAATCGTTGCATCGGGGGCTGATTATTGATAATCACTTTTTTTTAATTTTGTTTAAACAGTGTGCAGCAGGCTCTCCCGTCTGGAAATACAATCCTTGTGCAAACGGACCAGTTCTGGACGAACAGAAAAAAATATTGGAACCCGGGTATTCCGGATAAAAAATCAGGCTTTGGATTTCTTGATGCCTTTGATGAGCTCGTCGCAGTGGCCGGTGATCCGCTTGCAGGCCTTCTTGATGATCGGCAGGGGATTTTTCTTGCCTTTCGTAGTGACGAGGAGTTCGGGGTCCGAAAACTGGAACTCGATCATGTACCGGGCTACATCAACGTCGTTATCGGTTAAGATCTCCTCGACGAGGGCGTTCATGAACGTGTGGCCTTCCCCCTGGATGATAAGCCGCACCTTGTCCTTTTCGAGATCGAGCACTTTTACAATCATGCACCTATGTTTGGGCACCTGAAAACTATTAAGGTATGGGTAGTGCTGCCCCCGGAACGCGGGGAGGTACCAGGGCCCGGGAACGATCAGGGAAATTCGAAGATGTCCCCGTCTTTTCCGGTGTGGGGCAGGTCCCACGGGAGCATGTGGCTCATGTGGACACACCGGAAATCCTTTGGGGCAAGGCGGCCCGCGAGCGTGCAGGCGTCGAGGTAATTCATGTGCTTGTGGATCGAGATATCCGAAGGCACCAGAGCGTCCAGCAGGAGAAGGTCGAGACCGGTCAGGAGACCGAGGCTCTGTTCCGGGATGTCGATGTTGGTATCTGCGGTGTAGGCGACCCGCGATTCCCCGGTCTCGAAGAGCATGCCGCAGGTGAATGCGGGCGGGTGTTTGACCATGAACGGCGTTATCGTGATGCCGAAGATGTCAAAGGGTTCGTATGGCTGGATCGCGCCCTTGTCGAACGTGAGGAACCGGAAGATCTCCGCGCAGTAGTTGAGGACCTGCGGAGCGGCAAAGACCGGCGGGATCGGCTGGATGCGGTAGAACTCGCCAAACCCGATGAAGTGATCGTAATGCCCGTGGGTCCAGATGACCGCATCGATATGGGGAGAACCTGCCTTCAGGAGCTGCTGGCGCAGGTCCGGGGACGAATCGATGAGCAGGTGCCTGCCCTGATTCTCGATGAGGAGCGAGGTCCTCAGGCGCATGGTGCCCGTGGCATTGGCGCGGGCGCACTGGGGACAGCTGCACCCGACTTTCGGTGTGCCGATCGCATCGCCTGTCCCGAGGAGGGTGATCTTCATGTTACAACCAGTTCAGGTGGCGGATCGCGTCCCGGTTCCTGACCATGCGGATGCCTTTCTCGATATCCTCCCGGGTCAGGGACTGGCGGTTGTCCATGAGCGCCGAGAGGATCGCCTCCTTGATCATCATGCGGAGGTCGGAACCCGAGAACCCTTCGGTCCTGGCTGCCAGTTCCTGGTAGTCGAGGTTGCACTGGAGTGAAGCAGTCACTTTCTTTAAGATGTTCTTGCGCATCTCCTCGTCAGGAAGTGCGAACTCGACAACCTCATCGAACCGCCGCCAGGCAGCCTCATCGAGCAGCTGCGGGTGGTTTGTGGCACCGATCAGGAGGATACCGTTCCTGATCAGGTTGACCCGGTCGATGTTCTTTAAGAGCGAGTTGACTGCACGCTTCATCGCCCCGTGGTCGTCTGCGGTCCGGCTCTTGGCAACGAAATCGAACTCATCGATGAAGAGTATGGAAGGCGAGAGCTGTTTTGCAAGATCGAAGATCCGATCGATATTCTTGGACGTTTCGCCAAGGTACTGGGAGGTGACCATGGAGAGCCTGACCTCGAGGACCGGCATGTGCATATGGCGGGACATCGCAAGGGCAAGTGACGTCTTCCCGGTGCCCGGCGGGCCTACGAAGAGAAGTTTGCCGATCTCGTAGATCCGGTGCTGGTGCAGGAACTCGCGGTGAGTGATGGCATGGTTGATCTTCTCCATGATCGCAAGCTGGTCCTTTGTGCAGACCAGGTCGTCAATGTGCTGCTCGATCTCCTCGGGTGCACTGACGATGACCAGGTCCAGCGCACCCCGGAGTTTCTCGTCCTCGCTTACCAGTTTTGAGATCCGTGCGTCGAGGTGCGCCTTGGTGTCCTCGTATGGGGGGTTGGCCTTGCGGATCGCTTTGTAGGATACGCCAGTCGAGTCCAGGTTCTCGAAGAAGAACGCGAGTGCAGGGTTCTTCTCGATAAGGGGCTTGCCTCCCTGTTTGAGGAACCACTGGGCTGCCGGCTCCAGGGCGGTGATCCGGAGGCGCTGCCCGAATTCCTCGTAGGCGATGAACGGGTTTGCGGCGAGTTTCACGTGGGCGTCTGCCACCGCAAGGGTGCGCTTGATCAGCCCGTCGCTCACATAGACCGGCCGCTTGACCTCGGCAGCGCCGGCCCCGAAGATCTCCCTACAGGCCGGTGTCAGGTCATTGACATCGAGTCCGGGGTTCTGGTTGAAAATCTCGGCGGTCAGAACGACTTCCATGATGCTCAGGGTTTCAGGATCTCCAGACATGGGTGTAACCTTAATTATTCTTCTCCGTCAGGCATAAGACTATCTCACCGGGTTGTCACTATGCAGCCGTCGCCGGTCACGATGACCGTGTGCTCGTGCTGGGAAACAAGAGAGCCCGGTACATCGGACAGGACCGGGTAGGCATGGAGGATGTTCGACCTTACGAGCGCGGGAAGCGCGAGGTCCAGTTTCTTTTCCAAAAGCCAGCGCCGGGAGAACGGCAGGCCGTGCCGGTCCCGGATCCTCTCCATAATCGTGCGGGCTGCCGGGATGCGGACGGGTTTTACCATGAGCTGGGAATAGATCTCCACGCGCTTCTTCTCGCTTACATGGCCGCTGCCGGTAGTGGCGAAGGGTTCGATGGCAAAGACCATCCCTTCCTCGAGCACCACGCCCCCGGTAATACCGATATTCGGGATCGTGGGGGACCGGTGCAGCACGTAGCGGTCGAGGCCATGGCCGGTAAGGTTCGAGATGGGCCGGTACCCCCTGTTCTCGATCTCGTGCTGGATCGCCCTGCCGAGGTCCCCGGCTGTTGCGCCGGGATGAATGGCACTGATCGCCGCTTCGAGTGCCTCGCGCGATGCATCGACAAGAAGGGAGTTGTTCCCAAGGTCCACGGTGGTCGCCGTGTCCGCGATGTATCCCTCGACCTGGACGCCGAGGTCCAGCTTGGCCACGTCGCCCCGGGCAAAGACCCGGGCATCGCTGTAGGACGCGGTATCATGCGCTGCATCCTCGTTGAGGGACAGGTTGAGCGGGAACGCGAGGGCAGCCCCCTCTTCCGTGACCCGTGCCTCGATCGATTCGACGATCTCAAGGTAGGATGCACCGACCCGGATCTGCTGTGCGCCTTCCTGCAGGATCCCTGCCGCAATACTGCCGGCGCTCCGGTAGTACTCGAAGACTTCGTCCTTCACAGCACCAGCTCCTCGGGGAACTGCGTGAAGTTGTCAAAGCCTTTTGCCGTGACCGCCCCGATATCTTCGAGCCGGACACCGCCCGTCCCGGGATAGTAGAGGCCCGGTTCGATGGTGATCACGTTGCCGGAAACGAGTTTCTTCCCGGCCGGGCCGACCGTCGGGAGCTCGTGCACCTGCAGTCCCACACCGTGCCCGAGGTTATGGATAAAGCCCCGGGTATTGCTCTCGTACCCCCGCTCCGCGAAAAAGTCGACCACGGCTTGGTGTACATCCGTGGCCGGCACGCCGGATTTTACCTTCGAGATCCCGATCCGCTTAGCCTCGCGGAGGGCACCGTACATCTCGCTGATCTCGCGGGACGGCTCACCTTTGACCACGGTACGGGTCATATCGGCATAATAGCCGGACTTCTCGTCCACCGGGAAGAGATCGATCACGATCGGCTCGTCCGCTTTCAGCGGGCCGGTGCCGGTCATGTGCGGGATCGCGGTCTCCTTGCCACACGAGACGATGGTATCAACGGCGTTGCAGCCATGCTCCAGCAGCTGGCAGTGCATGGCGTATTTTACGTGCTCCGCCGTCAGGGGTTTCCCGTCGTGGTACAGGATCCCCTTCTTCGGTTTTGAGGCCCTGATGAGCGCGACTGCCTTTCCCATGGCCCCTTCGGTTACTTTCTGGACCTGTTTCATCAATGCGATCTCGGGTTGTGTCTTCTTTGCACGCAGGGACGGGACCGTCCCCTTGTCTACGGACACCGTGCACTGCTTCCCGAGGGCCTGTGCAAGCCCGACCGGGAACTGGGGGGGCACAAGGAGTCTGGTTCCTGCCTGCCGTGCGATCATCGTCGCAGTTGCCTCAAGGATGTTCTTTTCCTTCTTGAGGATGTCCGGGAGCCCCGCTTCGGCCCGGGTCATGATCGCTGCCGGTGACTCGCGGGATGCGCGCCCGGTCTCCATCTGGGAGATGATGATCACCCCGTTCTCCCCCGGTTTCCTGAAATAGACAAACGGGTCGCTTGTCGTAAACTTTGTCAGGTACCGCATATCTGCGTCGCGCGAGGAGGCGTACATGACAAAGGAGTCTGCCCCGCTCTTCCTGATCGCATCGGAAAGTGGATCCATCTGATCCACTCTATATGCAGTGAAACGTCAAGTACTTTTATTCCGGAGCTGACGTACAAGCAATGGAACAGAACGCAAAAGACCAGTTCAGGATGAAATTCTACCGCCTTGCCGTACAACTGAATATAATCATCCTCCTTGTCGTTGTGCCGATTCTCTTCCTGTTCATCTTTCCGCAACGGTTCGCGGGGATTCGCTATCCTCTTATTGCGGTCATGCTTATTGCGGCCCTGATCCTCGCCATCAATTTCCGGACTGCATACTTGGAGACCAGGGCATGGCTTCATGAGCAACCGGATGAAAAGGAAGCTTAAGTGAGACCGGCCAAGGGCCGGTGACCGGGACGTTATGCTCGAGAAGATGAAGGACGAGATCGAACTGGTAAGCCGCCACCTCGAAGTAGCCCGGGCCGTGGCAGATCACCAGCCGATCGGGATCATGAAACTCTCCGAGCTCCTCGACCTCCCCTCCCATCGCATCCGCTATTCGCTGCACGTGCTGGAACAGCTGGGCTACATCCGCGCATCTCCTGATGGTGCCGTTGTCACCGCGAGGACCGTGGAGCTGTTTGCCCACCTCAACGATGACCTCGACGAACTGGTCCGGCTCCTTGAGGGTATGAAGCGGACCGGGTGAAGGGGCGGGCCGGCAGTATTCCTAAAAGCCGGCCTGAGACCTCCTTATCGTTACCTTTAAACGTACTCAAAAAGAATCTAGTAGGACGCATTGAGCGTGCCTCCCTAACTCAGTTGGTAGAGTGTCGGACTGTTAATCCGAATGTCACAGGTTCGAGCCCTGTGGGGGGCGCTTAAGGGCCCGTAGCTCAGTCCGGTTAGAGCGCCCGGCTCATAACCGGGCGGTCATGGGTTCGAATCCCTTCGGGCCCACTGCCCCGGCGTTCATCATCCTGCTATCGTTTTTCCTGCAGAGCATTGCGGCCGCGAGCTGCGTTTGACAACCTTTGTATCATGGGACTTGTATAATCAGCAGCATGAAGTGTCCCGTGTGCGGGCAAGACTGCGCCAGGTCTGCAAAGGACCTCCTTGCCACGCTGCCGACAGTTTTTCTGCCCTGTGCAGACTGCAGCATGCGGGCACTGGACAAGCGCCTGCCGCCCCCGGACCTTGAATTTTCTGAGCCATGTTCCTGCGGGAAACGGTTCATCGATGAAATATTCGTTCACATCTACAGCATCATGGTGGAGGAAGGAGTTCTCAAAAGGACAGACCCGCTGATCGCAGCCGGGTCCCCGCTCGTCCACCCGGGGTTTGCGATGGACCGTCCGCCGTTCCTTCCCGCAAATTCCCTTGTCCTGCTCTCACCCGTTATCACAAAAAAAACTGCACTGCGCCTGGTTGACCAGGTCCCTGAAGTGCGGGGTGTTGTCAAGACCGGTGCCTTTGTCCCGGGCCTTGCCGCTGCCGATCTGCATTCTGTCCCGCGGGTCTACGAACTCATGGCCGGCTGTGATGTCAGGGCGGATGTCTTCCCCCTTGCAACCGGCCCTCTCGTGATGTACAAGCAGCAGTCCCTGGTCCATATCGAGTTCCCCCGGGCAGGGTACCCGAAGATCCGGTCAGTGGAGCAGCACGTGGGAAAACCGCCGGCCCGGTTTTTTATTGACGCGTGTTCGGGCGTCGGCACCCTGGGCCTTACGGCAGCATGTCTCGGTGTGCCCCACGTGGTCCTGAACGATGCCTGGTATGCCTCGGCATTCTGGTCCGCGTTCAACCTGGAAGTCAACCGGGAGTACCTGGACATACGGCGCGTACGGGTTTTCGAGCAGATCGAGGATATGGCAAAACATCCGGTTGTTAAGGAGCCGGTGAAGATCGCAGAGACCGAAGGCGATCAGGTAATCGAAGTGTACCAGGGAGATTTCCGGGAACTGCCCGCGATCCTGCCCAGGGGGGCGTCTCCTGTCACGGCTCTCGACCTGTTCGATAAGAAGGACCGGGCAGCCACGGAGAGGATCCGGCATGACTGGCTGGAACGGGTGGGCGGGGAGATCTTTACACCGTAATACCGGTGAGGGCCGGCCCTTTCCGATAAAAAGCATTTATTGGCCTGTGCACAAAGGTATATGGGGACTAGCCCGGGTGGCTCGGCGTCACTTGTAACCCGAAACCGTCGGTACGCGGGGGGCGAAGTTTGACTGAGGCTGCAACGGCCTGCTGGATCCTGTGCGTTCTGACTGAGAAACCTCGTCCCATGAGGTCGATGGCCAGGTATCAAAATTCCGGAGGGAATGGCGACCTGTCGCTGCGGGGACCGGTTCAGGCCCGGAAGGGAGCAGACTTACCGTAGACATCCGGCGCCCATGGGGTAACGGGGCGGAGGATGAATGCGCTGGTGAATGTTGTAACGTACAGTCGACCGATAACACGTCCCCGTTTACGATTACCATGGCGAAAGTGACTATCATCGGTGCAACGGGCAACGTCGGCACGTTTGCCGCACACGCCATTTCAGCAATCCCGCATGCGAACCAGATCCTTCTCTATGGCAGGGAAGGCAGGGAATCTCTTCTTAAGGGCATCACCCAGGACCTCGGGGACTCGTTTGCTGCCCGGGGGACCGACGTCCGCGTCACCTGGACTACCAGTCTTGATGACGTGGCCGGGTCCGATGTAGTAGTAATCACTGCAGGCACGCCACGCACGGTGGGACAGGACCGTCTCGATCTTGCAATGGGCAATGCACGGGTTATTGCGCCCATGGCAGAGAAGATTGGCCAGGTAGCCCCGGAAACGAAGATCCTCGTGGTCACCAATCCCGTGGATGTCATGACCAGCGTGGCCCTGAAATACTCGAAGCTGAAAACCAGCCAGGTCTTCGGCCTTGGGACACATCTTGACTCGATGCGGCTCAAGTCGCTCATTGCCGCGTACTTCCATGTCCACGTGAGCGAGGTCCACACCCGCGTCATCGGCGAACATGGCAACAGCCTTGTCCCGCTCTGGTCTGCAACAACCATCGGCGGCATCAAGATCTCCAACCTGCCGGAGTTTTCGCACCTGCCCGTCCAGGAGATTATCAATGCGGTTAAAACCAGCGGCCAGCTTATCATCCAGAACAAAGGCTCCACCGTATACGGGCCGGGTGAAGCGATCGCATCGCTCGTAAGGACCGTACTTTCTGACGAGAACCGGATCCTCACGGTATCTGCATATATCAAGAGCGAAGTACACGGCATCGGCGATGTCTGCATCGGTGTTCCTGCGCGCATCAACCGCAAAGGAGTTTTTCCTATCGCGATCCGGATCGATGAGTCGGAAGTTATCGCCTTCCGGGAATCGGTTGAAAAAATCCGGGCCAGCACAAAAGAAGTGCTTGAAGCACTGGAACAGAATACTGAACCGTAGTACTGGTGCGAAGAATAAGAAAAAATGTGATAATCTGTTTTTCAGGTTAGTGTAACTTCAATGATCTCTGCCCGCTCGACACCCGGGAGGGTGCCGATGGTCTTTTCGAGCGCGTCGGTTTCTCCACCCGCATCATTGACAATAGCAACGAACTTGATTGCCTTGAGCCCGAAACCGATGGGCTCTTCCTTGATGTCCTGGATGCCGGGGAGTTTCTCCTTGAGGGCTTTTTTCAGCTGTTCAAGGTCGACTTCCGGCGACTCGGGCATGACCCGCATGATCACTGCGACACTACCCATGGATCACGGTCCCCCGAATCCGCACTTCGGGCAGGTGTAGGGAATGCTCTGTTCCCTGCACCGGTAGCACCGGTTGATCTTAACACCGCACGCGGGACATCCGAATTCCGTTGCCCCCTCTTCTGCAAGCGGAGCGCTGCAGGATGTACACTTCTTATCGGACATTATTGCTCCTCCAAGGATTCCTATAGTATCTCTCTTAGAACCTTTAAAAGGTTGTACCGGTCCGCGTGCCCGGGACCCGGTGCCCGGCAAGGAACTTCCGTATTCGTTCCGGGTCTGTACCGTTGATAATGGATGTTGCAATCGTTTTCTCAAGGACAAACGGGAGAAATGCCGGGTCCACCACGTTCGTCTCCAGGGGTGTGCTGACGGTTTCCAGAAGTATGCCCCCCGCCGAAATACCGTCCACCGATTTGAGGAGCAGGAGATCCAGCCCGAGCGTGCCTGCCACCCATGCCGCGATCGTATCCGATGTAACGTCCCACGAATGGGGGAACGGGTCATGCTCCCGCAGGCAGCGGTACGGGAGAAGAACGGTGGGCCGGTCCGGGATTCTAAGCAAATCCGTTGCCGTGATCCCGTGCGATGCAACGTACCAGCCGTACTGCTCCATGGCAGCGATGGCCATCCAGTGGGCTGTATCGTTATCTGCGCGGACTTCCCGTACGGCATTGGCAAAGGGTCCGCCACCGGGCACGATAACGAGGGGGCGCTCCGCGGTACGGAGGACAGAAACAATCCCGGGAACCCTCGCGTACAGGCTGCCCCCTAGTTTCACTACGAGTGGTGCCTGCGCTGGTTCCGGGGAATTATAGCGGCACGTGGTCATGTCATCTTAAGAATACTTAGTATAATATATATGGAATATGTGCACACGCTGACTGTATGCGCCGGTTGCTTGTGCTGATCCTGCTGCTCTGCTGTACCGGGTATGCCGGAGCACAGGTACGGATCACTGGTTTCTGTCCTGATCCGTACCTTCATGATGATGCGGATGAGTATATTGTCCTTTCCGGGAACGGGTCCCTGGATATGATCAGCATAACTGACGGAAATGGGGGATTCCGGTTCCCGTGCGGTACCGTGATCAACGGCGATCTCACCATCGCGAGGAACGGCAAGGCCTACCGGCAGAGCCACGGGACGGCCCCGGACTTTGAATGGCTGGATTCATCGCCGGATATCCCGGATGTGATCGGCGGCAGGCCTCTCTGTATGGCCAATGCCAACGATTCCCTGATCTTGTATGATGGCACTGACCTTGTCCAGTCCGTTGCCTGGCCCCGCGATGTGAAGCCGCGTGAAGGCCAGGTGCATTACCTGGAAGACGGCGTGTGGGATCGGCGCACCCTCATGCTCGGGCAATCGCGTTTTGCTCCGGCAGAGTTCCGGAACGTTACCGTGACCACGTTTGTCTCGCCGGACTGCTCCGATGAACTGTTCTCTGGAGTCGTCAGTACCGCGTCAAAAGAGATCCTCCTGAACGTGTACGAGTTCTCCAGCCCCTCCATGGGAGCATCGCTTGCCGGGGCGAACGGGCGTGGCGTCAATATAACGATGCTGGTCGAGGGAGGCCCCGTAGGAGGCATCGGAAAGGAAGAGCGTGCAGCTCTCTTCCAACTCAACCGGAGCGGTATCCCGGTATACGCGATGGTGTCCACGAAGGATGTTCACGCGCCGTACCGTTATGATCACGCGAAGTACCTGGTCATCGACCGGCGCGCTGTCCTGCTCGCGAGCGAGAACTTCAAGTACAGCGGATTTGCATCAACGGGGACGACCGGTAACCGGGGGTGGGGGGTGATGCTGGAAGACCCGGGGCTTGCCGGTTATTTCTCAACGGTGTTTACCATGGATCTCGCCGCTCCATCCACGGTGCCCTATAACGGGTCATACGGGCCCCTCGAATCACCGTCTTCTGAAAAACGCCCTGCTGAGTTTTCTCCCATGAAATTTGAGGGGGCAACGGTGAAACCGGTGCTTGCGCCGGATACCAGCGACCAGATCACCCGTCTGATCGCGTCTGCCGACAGGACTGTCGAGATCGAGGAAATGTATATCAAGAACGAGACACCGCTCACGCTCAACCCGTACCTTGCGGAGGCGATCAATGCCTCACAGCGGGGTGTCCGTGTGCGGGTTCTCCTGGACTCCTCCTGGTACGACACGGAAGGACCCAACGACAACGACGAGATGGTCGCGCTCATCAACCGGATCGGCGCGACTGAGCATGTCCCTCTTGAAGCGCGGTGTGCAAATCTCCGGGTAAGCCGGATCACGACGATCCATAACAAGGGTGTTATCGTCGATGACCAAAAGGTGCTTGTCAGCAGCATCAACTGGAACAGCAACTCCCCGCAGTTCAACCGCGAGGCAGGCGTCATCATCGAACATCCCGGGGTGGCCCGGTATTTCCGTGCTGCATTCGAGGATGACTGGAACCCGGCCGTAGCCACATCGGAACAGAAAACCGATTACGTCAAGCTCATCGCCGCCGGCGTACTGATCGTGCTGCTGCTCGTAGTGTGGTATCGCCGTCACCGGACATGAGAAAAGCGGTCTTTTCTGCAGCAGTGCAGAGTGTGGGAATGATGAAAAGGATCAGGTTTTTCTAAAATTTTTTGAGTGCACACTGGCAGACGTCACATAAATTGATGTCGCTCTCACCGGTGACAACGGCAAGCGCCCAGCGGTCAATTAACAGATCCAGTTCTGTGGAGATCGCGACTTCGCCTGCACCCCGCTTCCTGCTTATGTACTGGGAGACTGCTGCCCTCGTGACACCCAGCTTCCTGGCTGCATCACTCTGGCTCAGGCCCTGCTTTTGTACCAGCCGGACCACCATCTCCGCCCGCATGGGTGGAAGGAGATTCCGGACCATAGTATCGCAGTGCATCAGGGTACAGGTATGCTTAGTCATGCAAAGGCCTGCTGCGGCTTAGCTGACTGGGCAGTCCTGAACTGGTAGATGATCTGGCGTGCATCGCGGAAGTTGAACTTCTCGATGATCAGTTCGCGTTCCTTGAGTTTCTTTAATGCATAGCGGACGGTCCGCGGCGCGAGGTGGCTCTTCTGGACAATGTCCTTGTGGGTCATCGCCCCGCCTGTTCCAAGTATTTCAAGCACCGTCTTCGAGGAGGGTGGTAAGGTTGTAGGATACATGATGATAATGTTAACACTGTTAACATATCAACCTGTCGGTAATATATGCCGCCATTCTCCATATTCGATCATGTTCATGCGCCAGGAACGCGTGGCCCTGCTCCTTCTTGCAGGTGTGGCGGTTGCCGTACTTGCCGCCCATGTGGTCCTCAGTACGATCGGCAAACAGCCGTTTGCCCACTCGTTTTCCAGCACAACTGCTGACGGGGAACTGGTGATCGTTGAGGGTACGGTTGATCAGGCGAGTGTACTTGCGAACGGGGGGCATCTCATCCTCCAGGTAAATAACATCTCGATATTTATTCCATCGGAAGCTGCCCGGAACCTGACCCTGCACGAAGGGGATGTGATATCGGCATATGGGACCGTCCAGACGTATCGCGGGAAAAAAGAGATCGTGGTGAACTCCCGGGACGATATCCACGTTGCCGCACCCTCCTGATACAACAATCCGGTGCATCATCCTCTGCTGTTTCTTCCGCGGAAAAAGATCCCGCCTGGTTTCTTGTGCTGGTTATGCGGGTTTTGGCCCGGCACTTACGTTCGTCTGGCCGCGCCTGATATTTATGTCAGAGAGGGCTTTCCGCGCCGCATCCCGGACACTTTCATCCATATCATTCAGTGCTTCGGTAAGACCGGGAACTGCCCGTTCATCCGCGATGCTGCCAAGTGCCCATGCAGCGTCCTTCCGCACCCGTGTTTTCTTGTCCTTCAGGAGGATGATCAGCCGGTCTACGGCCCGTGAATCCCTGAGTTTCCCGAGCCCCCACGCAGCGCCGGCACGGAGCCATTTATCTTCCGAGGTTGTTGCAGCAAGGAGCGGCTCCAGCGCCCGCAGGTCACCGATCTGCCCGAGCGATTTCGCCGCAAGCCACTGGACATCCACATACGGATCATGCAGCGCAGCAATCAGCGGTTCGACCGCATCCGTGTCATGCTCTGCACCAAGCGCCTCGGCTGCATGCCAGCGGAAGTTGAGATTGGAATCTTTGAGGAGCGCAATAAGTCTCTGAACCCGTTGCTTCTTCTTCGCTGCCTCTGCCGCCATCTCTTCCGGTGTCAGTTCACGGGAACCGGCACCGGCAGCAGTTATCTCTGCATCCGCCATCCAGCATCTCAGTAGCCACCCATGCGTTACTACTCCCCATTAACCTTTTCCTTTTTCCGATCCTTTCGGAAACGGGCACAGAAAAGAGAGCGGGCATCGCATGTTTCACAAGAAACAACTGTCGTTTGCCAGGTCAGGATGATCGATCTACGCGGGCAGGATTTCCAGGCTGAATGAAAAATTCTTCACCGTATGAGTCAGGGCGCCCATGCTGATGATGTCGACCCCGCATGCGGCATAGTCCCGGACCGTGGCCTCATTAATCCCGCCGGAGATCTCGAGGATGACCTTGTCCCGGAGCCCGTGTTTCTCCAGCGCAGATACGGTCTCCTTTGCCTGTCCCGGTGTCATGTTATCGAGCATGATGATATCGGCACCTGTTTCCGCTGCACGTATTGCATCGGCAGATGACTCCACTTCGACCTCGATCTTCTTGTACGTCGAGTGCTGTCGGGCGGCCCTGATTGCCTTTTCGAGAGGCACCACGGCAAGGTGGTTATCCTTGATCAGGATCCCGTCGCTCAGGTTCATCCGGTGAGGGTCCCCGCCACCGACGAGTACCGCTTTTTTATCGAATCTCCGGAACCCGGGACAGGTCTTGCGGGTCCCAGCCACACGGCATCCGGGGCTGACCGACCGGACAACACCCGCTTGTGTATGGGTTGCTGTGGCAATCCCGCTCATCCTCCCCATGATGTTGAGGGCGGTACGTTCCACGAGGAGGATCGCTTTTGCCTTCCCGGAAAGCCGGAGGATCACGTCCCCGGCCATAGCGGGAACTCCGTCCTTTTTTTCGGATGTCACTGCTACGCCGAAATGGGAGAAGAGCGCTGCCGCTTCCGCCATGCCGGCAATGATCCCGTCGTGCTCTGCCCGGATGATGGCCGTGCAGGAAACATCCGGTATGACCGCGTCCGAGGTTATATCCCCGGCCGGCACATCCTCTTTGAGGAACTCCAGCAGTTCATCGAGATGCAGCCCGTCAGTCATGCGTGGTGGCTCCTTCATGTCCCGACAACGATCGGGTCGTCAATCTTTTCCAGGAGCGACAGTATTGACAGGGCGGCAAGGTAACTGGTCGCCGGGTTGTCCGGGCTAGGGAAGTTCGTGACCCTGATGTAGGTTTCGCCAAAGTCCCCTTCTATGAACAGCTCGTGCACGTTACGATCTACGGCCGGGTCCACAAAGAGCTCGACATCGGTGTCCATACCGGCGGCAAGGCTCATCGCAACCGAGACGTTGACGTTCTTGGGAAATGCCTTGATGCACTCGTTTGCCTTTCCCGAGAATATCCGCCGCCGCTCCTGTGTATTGATGCCAAGCGAAGCGGGACTCTTCGTGGTCCTCAGGAGCAGCCTCCTGATCGTCGAGATCCTGCCGATCTTGAGGTTATCAAGGCCGAAGATCGCCCCGCTCGGGATATAGACTTTCTTCCCGTGTTCGCGTGCCCTGCTGCGGAGGGTCTCCCGGAACGCGGTGTCGGTGAGGGCGCCGACGCTCATGATCACCACATCTTTGTTATGCGTAAGGATATCTTCTGCAAATAGTCTCGCTGCGCTGACGGAAGCCGCCTCCACAACGATATCGAAATCGGCGGCAACGAACCCGGAAAAATCCCGGTAGGCGGTTGCACCGGAGATCGCAGCGATCTCAGAAGCCCTGGCGTACACTTCATCGTATACGGCTGCGATCGTGAAGCCGCCGGAGTGCCGGGCGATGATGTGCCCGATATTTCCACAGCCAAGCAGCCCGATTTTCATCATAATAAACAGATTATGGGTGCAATTGGTTAAGGGTTGTGATTTAACAAACACATATACCGCCGGCATGGCAATATTCTCCACTATTCGCCCTGAGGAACCGGATCATGATCTCCCGGCATACCCCCGACCCCCGCAAGCGGCCAAAAGGCTTAGCCTCCGGCCCGGATGAGCTGGACCGCCTCCGCTCCCGCCGCGTCTTCATCGAGACTTATGGGTGCCGGTACAACTTCGGGGATACGGCAAAACTGGTCGAGATCCTGAGGGATCAGGGCTGCACCATCGCCTGTTGCCCGGAGGATGCGGATGCGGTGATCGTCAATACCTGCACGGTAGTGGGCTCTACAGAAAGGCGTATGCTGCGCAGGCTTTCTGCCCTCCGGGACCACGAACTCTGGGTTGCCGGCTGCATGCCTGCTGTCCAGCGTGACGCGATCTTCACTGTCTGCACTCCTTCCATCATCTCTCCGGAGGCCATTTACGAACGGTACCGGCAGATCGGTACCATGGCCCCGGGCAGTATCGGGATTGTCCAGCTGTCGCAGGGCTGCACTGGTACCTGCACGTACTGCCTCACCCGCTTTGCCCGGGGCCCGATACGGAGTTTTTCCGCGGAGGAGATCTGCGGACAGGTGAGGGCCAGTGTACAGGCTGGTGCTGCGGAGATCCAGCTCACGGCCCAGGACGTCAGCGCGTGGGGATCTGACACCAACAACTCGCTTCCCGCCCTCCTTGCGGCCATCGATGCCGTGCCGGGCCGGCACCGGGTCCGCGTGGGGATGATGAACCCGGCGACCGTACTCCCCGTTCTCGACGAGCTCGTGGACGCGTTTGCCGGTGACCATATCTTCAGATTCATCCATCTCCCGGTCCAGTCGGGCTCCGATGCGGTCCTTGGGTGGATGGGGAGGAGGTACACGGTTGCAGAGTTCGAAGAGATTGTTGCTGCGTTCCGGAAACGATTCACGGAGATCACTATCGCGACTGACATGATCGTCGGATTTCCCGGTGAGACCGAAGAGGATTTCTCTGCCTCGCTGGCTCTTCTCCGGCGCGTACAGCCAGGTAAAGTGAACGTGACCCGGTATTCCCGCCGCCCTTTCACCCCCATCGCCAGCGAAAAAGACTTCCCGGATTCTGTCAAAAAAGACCGTTCGCGCCATATGGAAGACTGTGCCGGGGAGATCTATGCAAAGGTTAATGCAAAGTATCTCGGGACGGAAGTCCCGTTTCTTGTTACGGAAACGGTCCGGGAGGGATCAGTTATGGCCAGATCCCCGGGATACCTCGGGATCGTGATCAACGAGGACCTGCCGGTCGGCTCCGAAGGACGGGTAATCCTGAAAAAAGACCGGAAATATTTTTTTATTGGTAAACGTGTTGCCTGATCCCGGAATGGAGCGTTGATCGGTACCGGGGGGTTTTATTGCTACTGCAGGAACATCTCTTATCCTTAAAGAACGTGAACGTAGCATACGTGATCGCGCAGAATACGGTGAATACCATGGATGAGATCGAGACCGGGTTTGATAGGCTGATGCAGAAGATCGATGAGCTGCACACCAAAGAGAAGTCCCTGACTGCCACTGTGAAGGAGAACGATGCCAGGCTCCTGAAGAAGATGTCGAAGTCAGCAGTTCCTGTAGTGAATGTGGTAGGGCTCAATATGCTCAGGATGGGCAAGCAGGACACCAAGGGCGAGATTTATGATCCCGCATACTATCCCCAGAAGATGATCATTCTCGGGAAGGCGGACCCTGCGGGGTTCCGTCCGGACAACCCGACAAAGGAGATCACCGACCAGTTCTGCGTGCTCTCTGAGGACGGCGACTTCTTTGAACTGATGTACAGTTTCGACGGGTTCCTTACGGACTCCTTCCTCAACCCAATCGATGCCCGCAAGGCGATAGAAGTGTACGGGTACGATGTCATGTTCATGCTCTACCGGGCAATGCATGACTATCTCGAGGGCGAAGAGAAACTGGTCGGTGCGCTGGAAACAGTCCTTGACTATATCTTTGCGCGGGTAAAGTAATTTTTTTTAATCATCTTTGACCGGGAGAAATTCCGGATAGAGATCGTGGAATTTTTTTTTATTTTTTTACTGTTCTGACTTTTTTATTTGTTGTGGGTGGAGATTCTGACAGGATAGCAGTTGGTGGCCGCTTTCTTACGTTATAACAACTCCCCCGTCGATGGTCAAAATACAAGAAACGGAAGCGGAAATCGATGGAGGATTATGGCATCCAGATCATCCGGTGCACCGGAGATCTTTGGAGCAACCGCAAACATTTTCTGGTTTACCCGATAACCTCGTCACCATGAGCAGGGATACCGGGCTTGAACTTTCGCCAAAGAAAGTAGAATATATCAAATTCGTGAACGGGAAAAATGGCCCTGTGAAGACGAATGACCTGGCTGCCGGGTTTGGTGTAGACCCTTCAACTATTACAAAAACAATTGTTGAACTTGCCGATGACGGACTCCTGGTTTACACGCCCTATCATGGGGTATCTCTTTCGGCAAAAGGAACAATCATGGCAGAATTCCTGGTAAAAAGACACAGGATACTCGCGCTGGCGCTGACGCATTTTGGCCTTTCGCATGATCAGGCTTGTCTTGAGGTCGCAAGGTTTGAGAGTTTCGTATCAAAAGATGCAATCGATCAGATGTGCAGGGCCATGGGGCATCCCAACAAGGGTATATGCGGGGACATCACGCATGATGATGGTTGTCTCCGGGCATGAGGCCGGGAAAAGGAACGGTCGTCACGTACATCTTACCTGATCAGTCTGGGCATTTTCGACATTATCCCGAAGATACGGCTGAACAGTATTTTCAGCAGGAACTGATATTGAAATTTGGGTGATGTCCAAAATTCTCACAACTATTATATGCACAACCCGCGAAGCAGATTTGCAGAAAGGGCACACAAGTGCATGCGAAGGATTGTGATCCGGATGGTGCAAAGACCATATAAATTGATTCTGCCGATCGCGGCTCTGGTAATCATCATTGTACTCGTTGCAGCAACCGGCTGCACGAGCAGTTCACAGGGATCTCATCAACCGGGTGCGGTATCCGCAGATAATACCACAGGAGGCTTATCCAATACCGGCGTCTCAGGATCAGCATCAGCTGCAGGTACTGGTTCCCGTGGTGGATTACTGGTAATCACGTCATTTCGCCCGTTCACGCTTCTCGTTGCCCCCGTTGGCGGAGATCATATAACAATTACCCAGATACTTCCTCCCGGGGCCGATCCCCATGATTATGAGCCGACACCGGACGATGCCGTGGCTCTCAAAAACGGGAAGATTTTCTTCTATGACGGGCCGTTCCTCGAACCTTGGGCAGCAGATCTTGCCGCCTCGACAAACCCTGATATACAACTCGTGACCTTTGCCGATGCCATCCCGGGACCTGTATATGACCAGATGAAAAGCCAGTACGCGGACTTCCCGAACCTGACAGAGGACCCGCATCTCTGGTTATCGCCGCAGCTCGCAGAGTATTATGTACCCTACGTAGCCCAGCAGTTATCAAAAGCAGACCCGGAAAATGCGACCGATTACCAGAATAATGCTGCAGCATTTGAAAAACGACTGGAACACCTTGATTCCGACTATAAGGCAGGGTTTTCAAACTGCTCCACCAGAACGTTCCTGAGCTCTCATGCCTTCCTTGACTATACTGCGGCGGCGTATAACCTGACACCGATCTCCATTGCGGGGATGAACCCCGATGCTGAACCTTCCCTGCAGCAGATGTCGGCTATCATCGGCGAGGCAAAGTCAGATAATGTCCGGGGAGTACTCGCGGAGCCGGATGAGGCAGAAGACCTGAGTAAATCCGTATCTGCCGAACTCAATCTTCCCGTGTACCCGTTCACCACAATGGAGGTACTCCCGGCGGGTCCCCTGACGGCTGAGGATACCGATTACGTGGCGATCATGGAGAACAACCTGCAGGAAATGAAGAAAGCGATGGTGTGCCAGTGATACGTTCCGGGAGTGAACAGGTCTGTCTCAACCTGGACAATGTCTGGTTTGCTTACGGGGCCAATACTGTCCTCGAAGATATCTCTCTCTCGATCCGCCAGGAGGAGCTCGTGGGAATTGCCGGGCCGAACGGTTCGGGAAAATCCACCCTCATGAAGATCATGGTCGGCCTCATGAAGCCTGACAAGGGGACCGTTTCATTCACCTGCCATATCGATGAATGTGAGGGTATGACCCCCTGCAGGCCCTGTATCGGCTATGTACCCCAGAACCCGATAATCCGGCAGGAACGATTTCCGGTTACTGCCCGTGAGGTCGTTGAAATGGGGACCTTTGGCCAGATCGGACTATTCAGGCGCATGAACTCCGACAGTAAGCAGGCAGTCGATAATGCAATCGCAGAAGCAGGTCTTGAAAATGTGCAGGATGAGTTGTTTTCCGACCTCTCCGGCGGCCAGCAGCAGAGGACCCTGATCGCCCGGGCACTTGTCGGCAGGCCACATATCATCGCTCTTGATGAACCGACCAACGGTGTGGATGCACAGAGCAAACAGGAATTCTATAAACTGGTCACTCACCTGAACAAAGTGCACCGGATCACCGTCCTGATGATCCTGCACGACCTGCCTGACCTGGCAGCGCATGTTGAACGGGTCATATTCCTGCAAAGGAAGGTGATCTACGATGGTCCCTCTGCGAACCTGAATGCAGAAGGCCTGTGGAACCTGATGATAGAGGCAGGCAGAAGCACCTGAGAAGAGATCATGGTCCTTGAATTTTTATCCTACCAGTTCGGAGTCCGCGCCTTGATAGGCGGGTTGATCGTCGCAGTCACCTGTTCGAGCATCGGGGTGTTTCTCGTCCTCCGGAGGCTCTCTCTCGTTGCAGACGGGTTAAGTCATGTAGCCTTCGGCGGTATTGCTTTTGGTTTATTCGCGGGAATTTATCCGTTATACACTGCGGTGGTCGGTGTGGTTCTCGGGGCATTGGGTATACACGCCCTTGGGAAATTACGGGTGGCCTCGGATGCGGCAATAGCGATCATGTTTGCAGCAGGGCTTGCAATTGGTATTATTCTTATAAGTATCACGCAAAATGTGGCTGTTGACGTCCTGTCGTTTCTTTTCGGGACAATCCTTGGTATAAACCAGACCGATCTCTACCTCGCCGCAGGTCTTGGAGTAATTGTCATCGGTATTTTATTGTTGTTCTGGAAGGAATGGGTGGGGATCACGATTGATGCGGAGTTCGCACGGGTTTCAGGGCTGCCGGTGCCGGCACTGGAACTTGTTTTCACGATATTGACCGGTTTAACCGTAGTAGTCGCAATGCGGCTTGTCGGTGTACTCCTGGTATCAAGCCTGATCGTGATCCCGGCATCTGCGATGATACAACTGAAGATGCCGTTCAGGCAGACTGTGCTCTCTGCATGCGGTGTAGCAGTTTTCTCGGTTGTTGCAGGACTGCAGTTGTCATTCATGTATAACCTCGCCCCGGGCGGGTCAATTGTCCTTGTTACCATCGGTTTCTTTATCCTTGCCGCGATCATGGCACGGGTGTTCCCGAAAATCCCAAAAAAACCAACGGGAGGCAGCTGGCATCATCAGTGCAACCGATTGCCCGGAGAGATCCGGTAAGGGAATGGTTGGTGACCAAATACATCATTAAAAATTCCCGCCCCACGGTCGTCCGGTCAGGACCTGCCTGGATACTATTTTCTGGAAAGTCGCTTTTTACCGTGAGAGTAAAAATACGGGCATGCCGGGCCGTATCCAGCCACTCCGTGCGCAGAGAGGAACCTCTCTGATATAAAAACGTGAAAAGAATGATGGGCCCGATGTGATTCGAACACATGACCTCCCGGTTATCAGCCGGGCGCACCACCGGGCTATGCTACGGGCCCAAAAGTTTGCCTTGAATTTACCCTAATAACTACTCCATCAGAGTTTTTATAGGTTGTGAATACGGGGCCGGGATCCTGTGTTCCCCGGACAGGGACCGTGTACAGATAGGGATATGTGTAAAAAAACCACGGTACTAATACGGAACTGGGATCATGGTACGAAAATATCTCCTCGGGAATGAAGCGATTGCGCATGCGTGCGTCGAGTCCGGAGTCGATTTTGTCTGCGGCTACCCGGGCACACCGTCTTCTGAAGTGATCGACACCCTGCGCATGCAGCAGGACCGGCCGTATTATCTCGAATGGTCGGTGAACGAGAAGGTCGCGCTGGAGAATGCCCTGGCAGCCGCATGGTGCGGCATCCGCGCCCTCTGCACCATGAAGCACGTGGGGCTGAACGTGGCAGCCGATCCTCTGATGACGAGCGCCTATACCGGTGTGACCGGCGGCCTCGTGATCCTGAGCGCGGACGACCCGTTCGCCCACAGTTCCCAGAACGAGCAGGACACCCGGTGCTATTCCCACTTCGCCCGCATCCCCTGCCTTGACCCCGCCAGCGTGCAGGAAGCGCATGACATGATCCCCGCCGCGTTCGAACTCTCCGAGGAGTTCGGCCTGCCCGTGCTCTTCCGGCCCACCACGCGTATCTGCCACTCAAAGGGCGATGTCGCGCTCCAGCCTGCCGCTGCCAGCACACGCACGGGCGAATTCCACAAGGACCCCCGGCAGTACGTGGTGATCCCGGCCCATACCCGCGTGCTCCACAAGAAACTCAACGAGAAGCAGCCGGAGGTACGGAAGCGGCTGGTAGAGAAAGGGTTCAACCGGTACGAGATCCGGGGGAAGACGGCGATCATCGCGAGCGGGATCGGGGCGACCTATGTGCAGGAGTTCCTCCCTGAAGATATCTCCTTCATGAAGATCGGCGCTTACCCGATCGATGAGGAATGGCTCGGGGATTTCGTCCGGAAACACGAGAAAGTGCTCGTTATCGAGGAACTCGCTCCTGAAGTCGAGGAGACCGTGCGGCAGGTTGCAGGTTGTGTACCTGTTTTCGGGAAGAAGAACGGCTACGCACCCTATGAGGGTGAGTTGTCCCCGGCTGCCGTGGCTGCGATCATGATAAAGGCGGGATTCCTGAGGGCAAGCCCGTTCGTCCCCTCGGAACCGTTCCCGAACCTGCCCCCCCGGCCCCCGATACTCTGTGCCGGCTGCCTGCACCGCGGGGCGTTCTATGCGATCAAGAAGGTGTTCAAAGATGCGATCTACCCGAGCGACATCGGGTGCTACACCCTCGGGCTCCAGCTCGGGGTGGTTGACACCACCATCTGCATGGGCGCATCCATCACGGTCGGGAGCGGCATCGCGCATTCCGGCGAGAAGCGCGACGTGGTCTGCACGATTGGTGATTCGACGTTCCTGCATACCGGCATCCAGGGGCTCCTCAACGCGGTCTACAACGGCGCAAACATGACCGTTGTAATCCTCGACAACCGGATCACGGCAATGACCGGCCACCAGCCGAACCCGAACTCCGGCCAGACTGCCTGTGGTGTTGAAACGCCGCCCGTATCGCTCGACGCCCTCTGCCGGGCCTGCGGGGTTACATTTGTCGAGACGGTCGATCCCTATGACATGACCGGCATGGTGAACGCGCTGCAGGAGGCAAAGAAGCGGAACGGTGTGAAAGTGATCATCGCCAAGCAGCTTTGTGTCATCACGGCCCGCCGCGCCGGAGTGAAACGCGGGCGATACACGGTTGATCCGGAGGCCTGCACGGGATGCGGTACCTGCGTGCGGTTCGGCTGCCCCGCGATCGAGTTTGCCGATGAGAAGGCACAGATCAACGAGTTGTGCAGCGGGTGCGCGGTCTGCGTCCAGCTCTGTCCTGTGGGAGCAATCGTGCGGGAGAGCAAGAAATGACCGGCAGTTACGATATCCTGATCGTCGGGATTGGGGGACAGGGCACGATCCTTGCCTCCAATATCCTCGGCGAAGCCTGCCTGATCGAGTGCCGGCACGTAAAGGGTGCGGAGACCCACGGCATGGCCCAGCGCGGCGGCTCGGTCGAGAGCCACATCCGGATCGACGGGCAGTTCGGCCCCCTGATCGCGCCCGGGCAGGCAGACCTGCTCATCTCGTTCGACCTGCTCGAAGCGCTCCGGTACTCCCACTTCCTTAAAAAAGACGGCAAAATTGTTGTGAACAGTCATATGGTCCTCCCCACCTCTGTCTATACGCAGAAACTTGCAGCCCCTTCGGAGGATGAGATCATTTCCGGGCTGAAGAAGTACGAGCTCTGCCTGCTCGATGCGGACAGGATTGCATCTGATGCGGGCAGCCCCCTCTCGCAGAACGTAGTGATGCTCGGTGCGGCATCCGCGTGGATGCCCCTCAGACCGGCCACGCTTCTCGAATCCGTCCGGCGGCTCGTGCCGAAGAAAACGGTCGAGATCAACACGAAGGCGTTCGAGATGGGAAGGGACGCCTTCGGGAAGCACTGAATGCGACGCGGGACGGGTGGGCCGGAGCCTGACAGGATTCATGAAGGAGATGCACTGGACCTCCTTCCGCAGGTCCCCGATGGGACCGTGGACCTGATCATCACCGACCCCCCGTTCGCGATCGACTTCCGGGCACAGCGGCTCAACTATAACCGGAAGGGGGCGAATGTCCTCGAAGGGTACCGCGAGATCCCGGAAGCAGAGTATGGGACGTTCACCCGACTGTGGATGGCGGAGGCGGCCAGGGTTCTTGCACCGACCGGGAGCATGTATGTCTTCTCGGGCTGGAACCGGCTCCGTGACATCCTTGAAGGGCTGGATGCCGCTGGACTGACTACGGTCAACCACCTGATCTGGAAGTACCAGTTCGGCGTCTTCACGAAGAAAAAGTACGTGACCAGCCATTACCACATTCTCTTCGTGGTAAAAGACCCGAAGAAGTACACCTTCAACAAGCTCGATCATTACCCCGAGGATGTCTGGACCATCCAGCGGGAGTACTGGAAGGGCAAGATGAAGACCCCGACAAAACTCCCACGGGAGATCGTCCGGAAGATCCTGCTCTATTCCAGCAACCCCGGCGACCTCGTGCTCGACCCGTTCCTGGGATCGGGGACGGTGGCGGTCGTGGCACAGCAGGAAAACCGGCATTTCCTTGGTTTTGAGGTCGTTCCGGAGTACTGCGCCTTTGCGAACGAATGCCTGAAGAACCGCTGAATGCACCGGATCTCATCCAGCTGGTGGTTCCGATGAGGGATCAGATCCCGGTGTAACTCCCGTGGGGGGGTACCCACCCCTCTCCGGTTCCCGGGCCGGATCCGGGGCTGGGAACCCCCTCTCCCCGTTTTTCCGGAAGTACTGAAAATGTGCTCCACCGTCTGTACTTCCACGCGAACTATCACGGTTGTTCATGCAGACGAGGGGGGTGGGTACCCCTCCGGTGCACGGAGGGGTGGGTAGGGGGCCCCCCGCCGGATTTTAAAGAGGGGGGAGGGGGCTGGCACGATTTTTTCCGGAACTGTGGGGGGGGTATACCGGAGACCCCCCCTGTTCAAAACCATAAAAACAACAGGAACGCTGAGGGGGGGAATTGAACCCCCGAGGCACTTTCGCACCACAGGCTTTCCAGGCCTGCGCC
>NZ_JBAVIG010000064.1:0-3158 GCF_049686655.1 Methanoregula sp. | reverse complement strand
GGGCCGGGTTTTGCACTGCATCACAGAATGAATACTCCGGACAACTGCTCGTTATCTGCATATCCTCCCTTCTCCTATAAATAGATAGTTCAATTCCCCCAATAAAAATAAAAAATCATTATTCCATATCTTTTTAATATAGAGATTGTACTTTAAGTATAGATACCGGCACACAAAGGTGCCGGATCTTTCGTCTCCATCCCTGGTCGTGTAGCTGTGAACCTGATCATCCTGAAATACGGAATCCTTATCGGGGCTCTCCTTGCAACCACGCTGTACGTCTCACCCGCACTCAACCCTCTGGCCGCACCTTCCGGAGATCAGAACAGCAGCGAGATCGATGCGCAGTCGATTTTCGCGTTCGGCTCGCAGGTGTTTTACAAAGAGGTATCTAAGCCCGGGAACGAGTATATGCAGACCAGCGTACAGGGATATTCGCAGAACTTGGTCCCGACCGATGCCGACAACCAGAACTATACCTCGTCCTGGCAGGCCGGCGTTGCAGATTTTGTAGCAGGATACAACCAATGCACTTCCGCGCTCTTTGACCTTGCCTCCGTGCCATCGATGCAGACCGCGAAGGAGAAAATGGCGGTGTGCGATGAGTTTGCGAATGGTGAGAGCGAGATGACCCGGGGACGGGGAGAGTTCGCTTTAGCAAAGGGCAGTGCGTCGCCGGCGACAGACTCAGGCTTTACCATCGCCATGGTGCTGGAACAGGTCGATGAGATCATCCAGAGCTCGGATGACGCGGACACAGCCTGCATGAAAGCGGTTCTCGCCGATCATAACCATGATTCAGCGGGATTTTCAGCGAGCCTCAAAGATGCACAAAGTGCGGTGCAGGACATGCAGCGCGTGTATCCCGAGTTGCAAGTGCTGAGCAGTGATTTTACCTGAGTTATGGACCCTCAAGGAGATGCAACAGATGAGAATAAAGATAAATGCCAGACAAAACACCCCAGACCTGAAAGAACAGGTGATATGCGTATGAAATTACCCGATCCCAGAAGAATGCTTATTGACGACCGGCCGGTGAGCGATGAAGAGTTCAGGAACCAGAACCTGGTATACGTAGTTTCGGCGGCAGTGATGATGATCGCAGGACCGCTTTTTATCTATCACGGTTTCAATCTCCTTCCATGGCCGTACACGGCGAAGTGGGGGGCGCTCTCAATCGCCATCGGATTCTTTGTCCTTATCTTCGGGTTCAGCCTCTGGCAGGACCGGCAGGTGCAGATCCTCCAGCGGATGTACACACGAGATGCGGCTGAGATGAAGCAGCTCCTCAGGGAACTGAAAGGAGAGGGAAAATCATAAGGAGGCCGGGTATGCTGGTGCAGTCTTGCGTCGCCCGGGACATCCATGGGAGAGAGGTAACCATGGATAATGTTTGGCGCATCCGGATACCGCAGGGAGTGCATCGTTACCGTTTCGTGATCGCCCCGGTGTTCCCGGTACCGAAAAAAAACAGGGGTGCAGGATGCTGACCCTCCTTTCCTGGAATGTCAACGGCCTCAGGGGATGTTATGATCGGAAACATTTCCTGCCTGTCTTCAGGCACAACCCTGAGATCGTCTGCGTGCAGGAGACCAAAGCCCCGGAGGAGAAGCTCCCGGAGAAGGTGCGGAACCTGTACGGGTACCATACGTATTTTTCTGCGGTGCCGGCAGGGAGCACCACCGGGGTCGGGCTCTTTTCCCGGTACCAGCCGCTTTCGGTACGGTACGGTTTCGGTGACCCGGTCTTTGACAACAAAGGCCGGGTCCTTGTCGCCGATTATGGCAGGTTCGTACTGCTCAATATCTCTTTCCCGCTCGGGATCAAGCCGATGGGAAACCTCGACAACAAGCTGAAATTTTACGATGCATTCATCCTGTATGTCAGATCGCTCTGCGATGAGGGCCGGGCGGTGATCATCTGTGGAGATTTCAATGTGGCGCATACCGACCGGGATCTCTATAACCCACCCAAAAAACCAGTCCGGCAGGTCGGCATATCCCCGGAGGAGCGCGGCAGGATCGACCAGCTGGTCGGCCTGGGGTTCACCGATACATTTCGGATTTTTCACGAGGGCGCCGGTCACTACACCCGGTGGCCGTTCCAGAACAACTCCCGCGAACGGAACTTCGGCTGGCGTATCGATTACTGCTTTGTCAGCCAGGCGCTGCGGCCATATGTCTCCGATGCGGCGATCCTGCCGGCAATAATGGGATCGGATCACTGCCCGGTGATGCTGGAGCTGAACCTGCCGGAGACTGATGTGCCCCAGCATGCAACGAAAGCAGCGTCCTGATGCGGGGACTGGGACCGGGCAATCGCTCCGGTGAAAAAACGGCGCCCCGGTGCAGCAGTATAGCTAAGCGACTCGCTTAAAAAGATGGGATGGTTGTCGGATTTTTATCGGACAGATTCTGAAAGTTCCAGATGATATTTTATAAAAACCGGGAGAACTGAAATTTTCACAACGGAATTATGAAAAGATTATCTCTTTTTCGGGACAGTATCGGGATTGTCCCGGGTATTCTCCTCAAGCCAGCGGTAGATGTTGTCTTTACCACGGTATATGTCTTCGACCCGGCTGCCCTGGCACGTTACGTCATTCCCCCAGCAATCCGCATGGATATAGGTATAGCGGATATACTTGAACCCGCTCCTGGGTTGCACCCGGATAACAGGTACAGTGGGGAGCTTACTTTTGGTCATGGTATATGCTTCGATCGTGTATTCAGCACCGGTACCCGAAGTAACCAGTGCAGGGCCCTTTTCCTCCAGTACGTGATATGCCATATCAAAGGAGAACGACATTATTTCCGAAGTTCGCAACTTTTCCATAGATGGTATATCTAAGACTCAGGTATATATTGGTTTCATTGTTATATTGAATTATCTCAAAAACTCTATTGGCAATCTCCTCATCAGCTATATTCCCTATTATGGAATATTTCATAGAGTTATCGCTGACAGTGATAATTTTTAATCATACTCATCCGGGCCGGAGAGTCCGCCCCGTAACTGGTATCATGATACGTCGAGATTCGTGAGCGCCCTTTGCCCGGATAAGGGTAGGTACTTTCGCGTTCTCCCCCCCAAAGTCATGGAGGTGATCCCCTCATTAAGGCTGGCAGGGGGGGGACCTCCTGTTGATCCGGCATGTG
>NZ_JBAVIG010000063.1:0-32291 GCF_049686655.1 Methanoregula sp. | reverse complement strand
CAACCAGCGGGGCCGGAGCCTCGGCACGGTTGTCATCCGTGGAAATAATATCCTGACTATTGCGCCGGTAATCTGACGTATCCGAGGTGAAATCGTGGGAGATCCTGTTGAAGAAGGACTGAAACTGATCCAGTCCAAGCCGGAAGGCGTGCTCCAGAGCGAACTCTGGAAAGAGCTGGGCGTAGACAGCCGCAAGTGCTCCCGCATCGTCAAGAAACTCGAAGAGAGCGGGCTTATCGAACGGGTTGAATTCAAAAAAGACGGGATCAAGACCTATCTTCTGCGTGCAAAACAGATGCCGGTCAATCCCTCCGATCTGCTGGCAGGCGACGAGCTGATCCCCTGTATCGGGTGCGAGCTCGAATGCATTGTCGAGGAATGCCACCCGCTGATGGACTGGATGTACCAGCTCGCCATTGTATCCCATTCCGGAGAATAATTTTTTTGGGAATGTTTCCTGTTTTATTCTGAACTGTGCGTGATTTTCTGGTGTTTATGAGTGTGACCCCCTCTCTCCCCCACAGGGGGAAGCAGCCCGAGGGGAGCATCCCCCTGACCCCCCGCCGCTGTGACAACCCCTGAATAGCGATAACTCTCCGAAAGGTAATTCCTGCAGCATCGCAATGCGCAGGGGCGGTGAGGGGGGGACGGGTACTATCCCCGCCCCTCCCTTCCCCCCTCTGAAAAAATACCTGTCAATACCTTAACCGACACAAGGATTTCCCAGGAATTATTATTCGCATTTTTTCCTCCTCCGTCATCCGTCTTTTTTCATTTCAGCCGCCTCCCGGTTTTCCCTGTTCAACAACTATTTATCGCTCCACTCTCCACCTGATATACATACACTCCCCGGGGTATTCCGGCTGATGAACGATGATCTCTGTTTTATTCGTCGATGACAATACCGATCTTTTCGCCCAGATCCGCACATTCCTTGAAAAGACCGGGGAGATCCGGGTGGAACAGGCCCACTCGATCAAGCAGGCTGCCGAGAAGCTGAAAGGCAGGACATTCGACATCATCGTCTCGTACGAGCAGATGCCGGACGTGAATGGTATTGAATTCGTCCCGGATATGAACGGGATCGAGTTCCTGAAATATCTCAAGACCCAGGGAAATACCACGCCCGTCATCCTCCTTGGCCGGCGGGGCACGGGCAGGCTCTCCCTTGAGGAGGTGAATAACGCAACGGAACTCGCGCTCCCGAAGACCGGTGATATACGGCCCCAGCTCTTCGAGATGGTTACCATGATCAAACAGACCATGCTCCGGAAGAAGGGGGAACGCGAGCTCAAGGTCCAGAACGAGCAACTGGCGACCATCCTCTCCGCAACCCCGCTTGGCATATTCCAGGTACGGGGCGGGATCATTGACTGGGTAAACCGCCCTTTTTTCACTCTCCTCGGGTATGGGGAATCAACCCTGATAGGAAAAGAGCTCCGGGCGCTCTTCAAAACCCCCGATGAATACGAACAGGTCTGCCGCGAGTTCCTGGTCCGGAAGGATGCAGCCGGCCTTGGCCATTCGGATTGCCGGCTTGCAAAGGCCGACGGGACCCTTGTCCCCTGTCACCTCCAGGTCCGGCCCCTGGATCCCCGGGACATCCCCCGGGGCGGCACCTTTGTCGTCACCGACAATTCGGAGAAACAGAAGATCGCCGATGCCCTCAAAGAGAGCGAGGCCAGGTACCGGGAGGTGCTGGCGAACACCCAGAGCATCATCATCAGGATGGATACTCATGGCACGATCACCTTCTTCAACCGGTATGCGCTGACGTTCTTCGATTATGCGAGCGAGGACGTGATCGGGAAAAATGTGGTAGGCACGATCGTGCCGCAGAAATCCCGGGTCCAGCACGACCTCTCCATGATGGCAAACGATATCGGGTTCAATGCCGAGGGCTTTGCGGTCAACGTGAACGAGAACGTCCGGCGCAATGGCGACCGTGTCTGGATCGCCTGGATCAACAAGGCGATCCGGGACGAGCAGGGACGGCTTGTCGAGATCCTCTGCATAGGCAACGACATTACGGACCGGAAACGGAGCGGCGAAGTAAGGATCAGCACCGACACCTGGAAGGACATGGTGATCGGGGATACCGATATCCATGAAGACGTGTTTGATGCGGTCTTCCATATCTGCACGGAGATCTCCATCGAAGGCCGGGAGGGAAAGCCGGTCGGCACCACGTTCCTGATCGGGGATACGAAGAACGTGCTCGAGAAGTCCCGGCAGATCATCCTCAACCCGTTCGAAGGGCACAAGCCGGAGCTCCGGGTGGTCACGAACCCCCAGCTCAGCGAGAACATCAAGGCCCTTGCCCAGCTGGACGGGGCGTTTGTCATCACCGGTGACGGGTTTGTCGAATCCGTTGGCCGCTACATCACGGTCGACTCAAGCAACGTCTCCCTCCCGCCGGGCATGGGAACCCGGCACAACTCTGTTGCCGCGTTAACCCAGGTGACAAAAGCCGTGGGAATCGTCGTTTCACAGAGCGGCGGCGGGATCACCGTGTTCCGGAACGGGCAGATTCTGAAGAAGATTACGTTGTGATCCCTGCAATTTGTTCAGTAAAAAAAGATAGGAACCAATTGTTTCACGTGCGATCCTGTAACTCTACGAGGGTTCCCCGCCTCAGGGCCTCTCCGAGGCACGGCGGGGCAAGAAGGGTTAATTAATTTGCTTTTTGTTACTGATCCGCCGCGGGGGCGCCCCGTCGGGGGAGGCGGCGTTCATCATAATTATAGAGGATACGAAAATAGAACCACGAGAGACGCAAAAAAATAAAAAATATCAATCGTGCCGGCACTCCGCAAGCCCGGTGCTGCACTTGTGCTTGCAGATGGTCCCGACCGCCCTGAACGCGTCTTCCAGGTCCGGGAAATTCGGGATCTGGCCGTCACGGAGGATGCGGAGCGGTGTCTTCATGCTGTCGCCGCCGATCATACAGCCTACGATCATCTTGTGGGTGTTCTTCGAGAACCTGACCAGCTCGTTCGAGACCCGGATGGGGTCCGATATGGCCGAGGGAACAGCGATCACGAATGCGATGTCCCAGAGGTCCTGGTACTGGATCATGATATTGAATGTGCGGGCGAACCGGTCTGCGCTTGCGTCACCCACCATGTCGATCGGGTTCGCCCTGCTCCAGTCTGCGGGGAGGACTGCATCGAGTTCATGGATGAGGTCCGGGGAGAACTCTACGAGCTCGATCCCATAGCGTTCTGCATAATCTGATGCAAGAACCCCGAATCCCCCGGCATTGGTGATCACGACGGCACGGATCCCCTTCGGGTACCCTTCCGAGGCCAGGAGTTCGGCGGCCTGGAAGGCTTCGCGGATCGAACTTGCCGGGATGACACCGGCCTGGTGGAAAGCGGCCATATAGACATCAAAGCTGCCGGCAAGCGATCCCGTGTGGGACGATGCAGCTTTCTGCCCGATCTGAGAGGCCCCGGATTTGATCGCAACAACCGGTTTTGTTGGCGAGACTTTTCTGACAGCCTCCATGAACCGGGGGCCGTACCGGATCTGCTCGACATAGAGGATAATGGATTTTGTGTGGGGGTCGTCGCCGGCCCAGGTGATGAAATCCTCGAAGGTGAGATCTGCCTGATTGCCAATAGAGATGACTGCCGAGAACCCGATCTCCTCCGGCAGGCTCCAGTCTACGATGGTGGTAATGATCGCGCCGCTCTGGGAGATGAACGCGATATTGCCGGGCTTTGGGGAGACCGGGTCAAAGGTCGTATTGATGGCAAGGTGCGGAAGCATGAGCCCAAGGCAGTTGGGTCCCATGATGCGGATCCCGAACTTCCGTGCGATTGACATGCATTCCTCCTCAAGTGCGATCCCCTCCTTCCCGATCTCCCGGAATCCCGAAGAGATCACGATGACCAGCGGGATCTGCTTCTTTCCTGCTTCTTCGATAACCCGGGGAACGCCGGCAGCCGGGATGACAATCACTGCCAGGTCAACCGGTTCCGGGATTGATGTAAGATCGGGATAGGACTTCCGCCCGAGAATAGTATCGGATTTCGGGTTGACCGGGAAGAGTGACCCGGGGAACGTGAGCAGGTTCCGGCAGACGGCGTACCCGACCTTGTTGGGATCGGTCGAGGCCCCGACGACCGCGATGGAATGGATGTCCATGATCCGGGACTGCATTTCCGGCATCTGCCGGGTTTTCGTTATCGCCGGTGAATCATCGATGTAAAACCGGGCATCGACAGCACATGCGCCTTTCTCGTAGAGAACCACGGGATTGATATCAAACTCTGTTATGCGGGGATCGGCATGGAACATCCGGTTCACCGCACTGATGATCCCGACCAGCGCCTCCTCGTCCCGGGCCGGTTCGTCCCGGAACCCTGCGATCAGCCGGTAGCCTTTCAGCCCCCGGACCATACTGCGGATATCGCTCTCTTCAATGGGCAGTACCCCAATCGCCACATCATGCAGCAGCTCGACCAGTTTTCCCCCAAGGCCGATCGTAATCACTTTCCCGAAGGTCGGGTCCGTCTTCCCCCCGATGATCAGTTCGAGCCCGGGTGGGAGCTGCTGCTCGACCATGATCCCGGAGATCACGGCACTAGGCTTGTAGTTCCCGGCATTCTCCCGGATCGTCCCGAATGCCTCCCGTACCTCACCGGGCGTAGCTATTCCGGTGATCACCCCCCCGGCATCGCTCTTATGGACGATATCCGGGGAGATTACTTTCATTACCACCGGGTATCCGGCGGTTTCCGCTGCCTTCTCCGCTTCCTCCGCCGTGCGGGCAACCTGGAACCGGGGGATCGGGACCCCTGCCGTATTCAGGAGTTCATATCCTTCGGCTTCCGAAAGTAACGTCCGTACCATGATCAGCGACCCGGACAAGAGTAGTCCGCTCCCCCTCTTAATGGTGTTTATCAGCGGAACTGACCGTCATGGCAAACCGATCTCATCCCGTCATGTAGGGCTGGTTGGACCTGAGAGCAGTTGCCATATCCTCAAGGACCGGTACAATTCCCTCGCCTCCTGAGACCCGGTCACGGATCCGTTCAGCCAGGCTTCCGTTTGAGATACGGTCATGGATGACCGGCAGGTAGGTGCGCTCATCGGCAGTGGCGTGTGTCCATGCGGCTTTGTAGAGGGCCTCAAGTTCCGGCCTGAATGCGGCAGTACCTTCCTGGATCGCCTCTTCGGTGAGTGCCAGCACTATTTCCTGATCATGCTCAACGGGCAGGGAACGGCACCGGAGCAGCGACCGGACAAAGGCACAGACCGCCATATCGGACCGGATGCATTCCTGTTCGTCAAGGGCCTTGATCTCCAGGCAGCGCCGGGAGAAGCGGATGATCAGGCCGCTGGAATTCACCCATTCCTCGCAGAGGATCTCCGCGTCGCGGGACCGGAGCTCGCAGAACACCTTCTCCTGCACAGAACGGTAATCAGCGACAGTCCGGATCATTGCCGGCACGATCCGGTCGCAGATCAACGGGATCTCTTTCTGGTTGTCCCGGTAATAGACGAGCCGGTTGTCGCAGGTCCCGGTCAGCCTGCCTTCCACCATGGGAGAAGAGGCCGTGACTGCAATGAGGTACGGGAGGAGCGTGCGGATCCGGTTGTACTGGGAGACCAGGTGCTTCTCGCCGGCATAGGAGAGGTTGATCTGCAGGGCCTGGATGTTCAGCCAGCCATGCTGGCGGATATTGAAGAGCCGGTCATAGGCCTCATAGTACTCCCCCTCGTCGTGGTCCCAGACCGGGATCTCCGCGGGACGTGCGGTGGGGTGCATGCCAAGCCCGAGCAGCCGGTAGCGGCTCCCGAAGATATGGTTGAACTTCGCCATGCCTTTTGCGAGCTGGGCCTCCAGCGCAGCAAGTTCGTCCACCGGGTGCCGGGGGATCATCTCGATCACGGTCTTCTGGAGTTCCTTGCCGAGCTTCACCTCGCCGAACAGGATCTCGCTCTCGTACCGGCCGCAGACTTCCCGGAGGAGCTGGTCGGAGACCGGCTGGGCAGTAAAACTGCTGTCGTTTATGGAGTACTCGTGTTCAGTGCCGATGGTCATTTCGCTCGTGGATATATCCGGGGAATCTCTGCTACTTTCCCGGTCTGCGGCTCCTCGATCCTGCAGACCGCCGCAATCTCAGCGTCTGTCAGGTTCGAGACCAGGTGGGAGATGCTCTTTACGGCAAGGTCGTACTGCTGGCGATAGGCCTCAGGTGTATCCTTGTACAGCCGTACTACCGGGCAGATCTCCTCAAACTTGAGGAAGATCTCGATCGTATCGCCTTTCACATCGAACGTGAACGGCCCCGCCCGGCAGGTCTCGGGTTTGATTGCATGGATCCCGCATTTTCCCCCGGTACAGAATGTGCATGTTCCGTCCTCACGGGTCCTGATATACCGGTACCCGTTCCGTTCGAAGGCCTCTTCCGGTACGCCACTGGCGACCAGCCTCCGGTAACAGTGTTCAGAGATCGGGGGGTGCGCCCCGTCGCAGCAATGTCCCCCGCAGCGCAGGCAGATAGTCTCGGCCTGGATCCGCCAGTCTTGTGTCATGGTAATCACGTTGCAAAAAGATGGTCTACGATCTGCTCGTATACCCGTGGGTAATGCTCGTCCTCGCCGCTTTCGAGGGAGGGGTTGTCGTTCACTTCAATCACGCAGGCATCCCCGTTGTTATTTTTGATATCAACGCCGTACAGGCCCCGCCCGATTGCGTTTGCGGCATCGAGCCCGGTCCTTATGATATGCGGGGGGACATTCCGCTCGGGGACACTCTCTACCCCGCAATAGACGACATGCCCGTTGACGGAGGCCTGGATCTTGAAGGTGACCGACGGGATCGTATACTTACAGACATAGAGGAGCTTCCCGTCAAGTACGCCGACACGCCAGTCGTACTTGCTCTCCACGTACTGCTGGACAACGATCCAGTCCGAGAGCCGGATAAACCTGCGGGCCACCCGGAAGAAGCCCGCGATATCGGTGACCTTCTCCACCCGCAGGGAGAATGAAGTGGACGGCTCCTTGACGATAAGGGGAGACCCGAGTTCATCGAACAGGCGCGTGACGCACTCGACCGTGAGGTCATGCCTGGGAAGGAAGACGGTCTTTGGCAGGGAGACCCCTTTTTTGATCAGGTGCGAGTACATGTTGATCTTGTCAGAGCAGATCTGGATGGACTGCGGGTCGTCGATCACGGGGATGCCGTGGAAACTGGCCATCCGTGCAGCCACATAGGTCACGTTCATCGGGTCGGTACGGGCCCGGATGAAGAGTGCGTCCATCTTCTTGATCTTGGCAATATCCACGGGGAAGATAAAGTCCACCTCGTGGCCCTTTGTCTCTGCCACGTCCCGGCAGTGGATCAGCGCCGTGAGCTGTTCGGCGTTCGACAGGGTCTTCCGGTCAACGAAGATGCCCAGCCGGCTCATAGGAATTCCTGGTGCTGGAGATATGCGGCAAGCAACGCCCGTTCCGCGGGAGTGAGCTGTGAATATTTCGTTGGTGCAAGCGAGGAGAGCAGGCACCGGTCACCGTACCGGACAAGGACGAGGGTGACAAGGGGGATGGCGAAGATCCCGTAAATCTTCCGGGCGATCTCCGCGGTACTGTCACACGTTCCTGTGGTGTTGCCGAAGATGGATACACAGGACTCGATCGTGGCACCATCTTTGAGTTCCTGGTAACAGAAAGGATATTTACCCTTGTTCGTGATGTGCTTGACAATCTCCTTGGCCGTCTCATTGTCACGGACTACCGAATAATCGGAGGTGTTGGCAAAATAGTTCAGCCCGTACAGGATGGACGGCAGCGGGACATAGCCCTGCGAGATCCCCCATTCGCAGACCGGAATGCCTTCCATGTGTGCCCGTTCGAGGCAGATCGGCACCACGCTGGCGTCGAGTACTGCACTGCTGGACGGGAGGACTGTCTTTCCTTCCATCTCGTGGCGGAGGATGGTGTAATACGGCTCGGTCTTGTAAAAATACTGCTCGCTGACAATATGGAGGACATGGTCACGCGAGACCGTGAAGAGTGCCTCCCGTACAAGGCAGGGCTCCCGTTTTGCTGCTGCCCGGATGCCGGTCTTTCTCGCTGGCGCAGGTCCGTTGTGGTTCTTCCCGGGCAGGGAATCCTGCGGGTGCGGAACAAGCGGTACACACGAGTCCGTGCAGTCTCCTCCCGGTTCCCTATGGGGCAGCTCCCCCCTGTCGTTCATGGGGCAATCAGCTCGCATGGGGATCCGCACGAGGTGGGACCCGGCGCGTCCCGGAACAGTGAAGAACTGGTGTCACGGTATCTGCAAGCCGTGCAGGAACTTTGGCCTGCAGGTGCAGTATGCCGGAAATGCTGTGCATAAAAAACAGAAGAGGGCACCCGATGGTTCCCTTCATCATCGTCATCGGATTCTGGACACTCGGTCATATGAAACACTAATCCAATTTCAGGTCCATTGGATTATCGTTAACAGCTCTTTAGAGCGGGTGTTTAAAAGAATTTGCCCCCGGGGCAGGATCCCGGAAAATAACCGCTGGTTATAAAAGTTTGCTGGGATCGCCCGGGTGCAGCCGGTATTATGTCCGTTGCGGGACCGGTCATTTTCAGAGGATAATCTTCCACTCGTTCCCGCCGGACGGCAACCTTGATATTCTCATATCACCATCAGTAATCAACCATGCATATACCTGCGCCCGAAGAGCTCCGGACGCGCCGCGAAGCGCTGGGCCTCAAACAGACCGAACTTGCCAGGCGGGCAGGAATCAGCCAGTCGATGGTGGCGCGTATCGAAGCAGGAAATGTCGATCCCCGGGTCAGTACTCTCAACAAGATCATTGTAGTCCTCAACAGTGCCGAACCCAGGAAGATGCGGGCCACCCAGATCATGCATACCCCCGTACTCTCGGTCCAGCCCCAGGACGCGATCGGCCGGGCTGTCGAGATCTTCGAGAAGAACAATATCTCCCAGTTGCCGGTGATCGAACGCGGCATTCCTGTCGGGTGCATATCAGAATCCGTCATTGTCAAGGCGATCGAGCAGCAGCGCCTGCACAAAACCCACCTGTTCCTTGTCAGGGATTTCATGGAACCCGGCTTTCCCACGGTACCTCCTGACATGGACGTGGAGACGGTTGTCAATATCCTCCAGCAGAACCATGCGGTCCTGGTTGTCGAAGGAAGGATCGTGCGCGGCGTGATCACCAAGCACGACCTGATTTCCCTGATTATATAATCCCCTTTGTCCCCACCCTGGAACCGGGGCGGGATATTCCGGGTGGTGTGGTATACCCGGGTCGATGCCGGCCCGGATAGGGTTTCACCCCTCTTCACACTTCCCCGTATTCATACAAAACTATATATATCTATATTCGGAGGATTAATTATCGAAGCCTTACGGGCTCCGGAACGGGGTTTTACATGGCGGAAGAAACACATGATATCAGCAACGTGACGGTTATCGTGATTGGTGTCGTATTGTTTGTGGTCATTGTGGGGGTCTGGTTCCTGTTTCTCAGGTGAGACCGGTAGCAGGTATATCTTAAAAAAAGTGCTCTGTAGAAATCATTTTTTTCATAATGATGATCATCCCTCCTTGCGCCAGCCCTGCCCCCAATGGGGGCGGGGGCGCGTGTGATGCCTCGGTTATTACCTGTAAAAATTCTCTGAATTTTTTGTGCAGAGGTAATACAGCACAATCGCAATTGGGGCGCCCCAGCAGCGGGGCGAAGCCCCTGGAGCGTCAAATAACTCAAATGATTTCTCCAGAGCAAAAAAAAGTGCTCTTATTAGAACTCATTACAAAGAGGAACGCTATTTTGGGGTTTTCACTTCAGCCGCTGTGGCAACCGCTTAACCGGTAATTCCTGCAGCATCGCAATGCGCAGAGGCGGTGAGGGAGGACGGTCACTGTCCCCTCCTCTCAAAAATATAGTCCGATACTATGTGTTCCGGCACAAGGATTTCACCAGGGCAAAAAAAGAGTTTTATCACAGTTTTGAGACAAGATCGCGGAGCACGGCGGCCGGCTCTTTTGATTTTACCACGCTGGATGCGAGGAGGACGCCGTCTGTGCCCAGGTCCACGGCGATCCTGACGCACTCGCCGGACTGGATCCCTGCGCCGGTCAGCACTTTTACGGAAGGACTGACTGCACGTACCGCAGCAACAGAGCGCCGTATGATCTCGGGATTTGCCTTCGATACGGAGACGCCGCTTCCGATGAGTTCCGGGGGTTCGATGGCCACATAATCCGGGGCGAGTGCGGCAGCTCCCGCACTGGTGCTCTCGTTGTTGGAACAGATTACGGAGATGAGCTTGTGGTCCCTGAGGCCCCGCACGGAGGCTTCGATATCAGCCAGTGTCAGGCGGCATTCCGAATGGTTGACAAGGGAACCGGCCGCGCCTGCCGTCTTGATCGCTTCGACCGTGATGTGGCCGGTGTTTGCCCCCGGGTCGCACCCGTCCACGTGCTGTGCATATACCGGTATATCGAAGTGGTGGCAGAGCGGATGGAGGTCAATAAATGTCGGTGCAATGCCGATAGTGACACCGCTCTCCCGGGAAACGATCTCTGCGGCTTGTGCGATCATGTGGGCCCGGTTGCCCGTGCTTTCCCGGTATGTTTTCAGGTTTACCAGGATCAGTGGTGACGTCATTCTCAGGAACCTTCCCCGGGTACTCCCGGATATCCGGTAAACCATTTTTGTTCCGGGATGATGAATATTTGCAGACCCCCGGGGCATCCCCGTCATTTTTGCATGAGCGATATCCGTTTAAAAACCTTGATTAGACGGTCATCACAAAATAGTACCGGAAATCCTGTTTGGTCTTATGCTCTTATCCGGAGCGGGGTTACGAGGTGGTAGAATGAAAACGTCACGCACTCTTATAATTGTCCTGTGCCTGTTATTCCTTATTGGCAGTGTATCGGCGGAAGGTGCCGGGGAGAACTGGACTCTTGGGACTTCATCGGCCGGGTTCTCGACCCGCGCAGGCCACGCAGGCCTGGTCTATGACAACAAGGCGTGGATCTTCGGCGGATCCACGGATAACGGTGTGACCGGTCTCAATGATACCTGGTATTCCGCTGACGGTATCAACTGGACCGAGGCGACCCCGGCAGCGGAGTTCCCGGGACGGTTCGATTTCTCCGCGCTCGTCTTTGACGGGAAGATGTGGATCATCGGAGGGTATGATGGCCAGGACGCACGGAACGATGTCTGGTACTCGAACGACGGGGCTCACTGGACAGAAGCAACCGCGTCCGCCGGGTTCCCCGGGCGGCTGGCATTTGCCAGCGCCGTATTCGACAACCAGATGTGGGTGTTTGGCGGGTATGACGGGCATTTCCCCCTGAGCGATGTCTGGAGCTCCCCTGACGGGATCCACTGGACAAAGGCAAACGCCAGTGCGGCATTCGGGGACCGGTCCGGCCTTTCCGGTAGCGTGTTCGACAACCGCCTCTGGGCGATCGGCGGGAGCAAGGGGCACACCATGCTCAACGATGCCTGGTATTCCACGGACGGCATCCAGTGGACCGAGGCAACGCCGGCAGCGGGATTTGCGCCACGGGCAGGACAGGCAAGTCCCGTGTACGATAACAGGATATGGGTGATCGGCGGCACCGATCCTACGCATGTCATGAACGATACCTGGTATTCCACGGATGGTACGCACTGGACCGAGGCAACCCCCTCGGCAGAGTTTCCCGGCCGGTTCGATTTCCCTGCCCTCGTGCTGGACGACCGCCTGTGGGTGATCGGGGGGGCCGCCAGTGCCAATGCTCCGGTCGGGAACGACACGTGGTATACTTCCACGCCGTCCTCTCCCGCGACCACATCGCCTTCCCCTGAGCCCGGGCAGATACCGTGGCTCTGGATCCTGGCCGCCATAGTTATTATCGCGGTTGTCCTCGTGGGTTTCACGGTGACAAAACGGCCGGCAGAGGCTGGCGGGAAGAAAGGATCCAAAAAGGACCGGAAAAAGAAGAAATAACCGGGAGCCGGGAACGAAAGTCCCGCACCCCTTTTTTTATCCTGTTTTTATCCCGTGCCTGTCCGTATCTCATGGATGATGAAACGGCACGGGCACCTTTTTTAAAACGGCAGGACCCCGCATTTCCGGACGTTCGGACAATAGTCTTTGTAACCGCGTTATTCCCTGAGTCCCCTGGTGAAGTGGCCGGCCGTGATGCCGCCGAGCGCAATGCGTTTTACCCGTTCTTTTAATGCCGCGAGTTCCTTTGCGGGTGCCACTGCGTCCCCGCTGCTGCCGGCCAGATCGACCGCAGACCGGTAGATTCGCGTCATCTCCCGTACATATGCCGGGGGCCGTCCCCGTGCGTCGACTGCCACTTCGCTGATGCCCGCAGCCCGGATATCCGGGAGCCGGTCGATCAGGCAGAGTTCCGAGGCGTTACCGATCCGGGTGCGGCATTGCCCGTCTGAACTGAGGGGGAAGATCCTCCCGGTCTCGTCCCTGATGCCGGTGAAAAGGCCGGCATTGCCATCCCGGTTTTCACAGGACGGCTCCCTGCACGAAAGGAGCAGGCGCGGGATGCAGTCCTCCGTGATCATTGCCTCGCTGGTCCCCTGGACAATAAGGGCATATGCCGGGCGATCGCCGTCCGTGGGGATGGTCCGGATCAGTTCCCGGATCTCATCCCCCGAGAGCTCCGGTGAAAGGGTGAGCACGGCGTAGGAAGATCCGGCACCCTGGACTGCGGCATGGTTGAAGATATTGAGGCCAATGGAGCCGGACAGGGATAGTGCGGGGCAGGTCCTGAGGATTGCGCCTGAAGTACCGTGGTTGTCCGTCATGCAGTCCGTAAGCCCCCCCGCATACAGTCCTGGCAGTGCCGGCAGGACCGTATCAAGATACGCATCGTGTGCGATCCGGGGAAGTTTCCAGATAAGCCGTGCCCCGGCAGCGCGGGCGGTCCCACGTGCCGTTACCACGCATGCCGGAAATGGCTCCCGTGGATTGCTACCGCACCGGTGCTTTCCCGAGGGAATATCCGGCTCGTAACAGATCACCTCCGCCCCGGCGTGGGCGGCTTCGCGTACCCCTTCAATCGTATCGGTATAGACTGCAAGGCGAAGTGCCGGGGGTGCCGGGCCTCGCGTATCCGGTCCTCCCGTCTGCTCCGGGAAGTACATGCGGAGGGCCGCTTTTGCCTGTTCCACGGATTCCCCCGGGGGTATGGCGGCCCCGGCAAGGAGTTCCTCCACGTACCGGAAGAGGTCCCGGCGCAGTGCGTTGAGGACTGCCAGCGGCGCGAACAGGTTACCCGGGTAATCAAGGGAAAACTCCCGGATAACAAATGGCGTGCCCCCGGTCTTTTTCAGCTGGATTTCAAGCTGGTCTGCCGTAAGGGGATGCGATCGCGCCGGTTCGAGCCGTATCTCCGGGTGGAACGAGAAGGGGACCTGCGTCCCGTTACGCCGCAGGATCGTGCCTTCCACATGGATCCTGCCATCCGGTCCGACTGCACTATGTATATCAGCCGGTACAGGCCGGAGGAGCCACGGGGAGGGTTTTGCGACAATCCGGTGCGCTTTTGCTTCCAGGTCCCGGGATGAGGTGATGTACAGCCTGGTACCGGCAGGTACCGGGCGGGGAAGGGCCAGCGTGTAAGAGTCCCCGGCCGGCACCGGTTTGTTATTGAGCGCCATGCCCCAGGACTCCCCCGTTTTTACCGGGGGGATAAAGAGCAGGCCGTCTCCGGGGGCGGGAACGACCGGTCCCTCCTTCCGGATAGTTGCCACCGAGGTCCTGGTCTCAAACCGGGTTACCGTCCCGGTAAAAAGCCCCCGGTGGCCGGTATCGTCCCTGCCCATGAGAGCACCGGAACGATCGCCGAACAGGTAACCCCTGGTGAACCCCCGGTTGAACGCGAGGAGCAGGTCGGACATCGCCTCCGGCGATTTTTCCCCGTATCCTGCCGCAATGGCATCGAGCGCCTGGCGGTACGTGGAGACCACGATCGCCACATATTCCGGGGATTTCATCCTGCCCTCTATCTTGAGCGAAGTGACCGGGGACCGGACCAGTTCCGGCAGGTGCCGGTAGGTGCAGAGGTCTTTTGGGGAGAGGAGGTAGTGTTCTGCCAGGGGCACCTCCCGGACCCGGACCGGCCTGCCGTATTCGTCCGTGCTCCCGGTCACCAGCACATAGGGCTTCCGGCAGGGCTGGGCGCACATGCCCCGGTTGCCGCTCCGGCCGCCGATCACGGAGGAGAGGAGGCACTGGCCGGAGTAACTGTAGCAGAGAGCCCCGTGGGCAAAGACTTCCAGGCCGACCCCGGTATCTTTTGTCTCTTCTGCAATGCGGGAGACTTCCTCAAGGGAGAGCTCCCGGGCCAGCACTACCCGCGAGAACCCCTGTCCCGCGGCCCATCGTACGCCGTCCGCGTTGTGGATGGTCAGCTGGGTGGAGGCATGGAGGACGAGGCCCGGCACAATCCTCTTGGCGAGCAGAGCGACACCGGTGTCCTGCACGAGGACCGCGTCGATACCGATCGACCAGAGCCATACCAGGTACTCAAGTACCCCGGGAAGCTCCCGGTCGTGGACGAGCGTGTTGACCGTTACGTAAACCTTTATGTCCCGTGCATGGGCGTACCGGACTGCTTCTTCGATCTCTTCATCAGAGAAGTTGGAGGCATATTTACGGGCACCAAACCGTTTCCCGCTCAGGTACACTGCGTCCGCTCCTGCCGCCACGGCTGCCCGGAACGCATCCGGTGACCCTGCGGGGGCAAGCAGTTCCGGCAGCTGCGGGTGTGCGGGATCGCGGGGTGTTCCTGTCACAGGTGCACCAGTCCCGGAAGGTACATCCCGATCAGGCCGACGGTGGCGAGGATCGTGAGGATTAAGCAGGGGACGTACCCGATCATCGTGAATGCGAGGGACCGGTATTTGTTCCAGCCCAGCACCCACGAGACCGGGGCATTGGCATAGACCCCGATGATGATCTCCAGGGGGACCAGGCCGACAATCCCGTACCGTTCGGCAAAGGAGTGGCGGTGGACGAACTGCCGGGTCTTTTCGAGGAGATCCGCTACCGGGGGCCAGGTGTGCCCGATCGAGTCAAAGATATCAAAGAGCCCGAGGAAGATCCCGGTCTCCGTGCACATCAGTACCCAGAAGACGAAGAGCGGGGAAAGGCCGAGCGCGATACCCACCGGGGCTGCACCGTACTCGAGGAGGAACCCGCTGCCGATAACGGCAAGCGTGGGCATGAGGGGGTACCCGAAGATGAGGACGGGAATGAGCGGCAGTATAATGGCGATGAACACACCCCGTGCCAGCGCTGCCGCGATATGCCGCAGGAAGAGATACCTGTCCCAGAACTCCATAGCCGTGATATAGTGTTGGCATGGTCGGGAATAAACCATATCTTCCTTTCAAACGGTACCGGACGGGAGAAGGTACCGGGCGGGAGAACCGCGATGCCCCCGGACTGACCGGCCGGAGCCCCGGTTCTTTGCGTATCTTTTTGTGAACCAACGGCGTACCTCCTGTAATGAAGATTGTTGCTGCGCTGACCGATCCCTCCCATGCAGCGAAAGCAGGGGCCCAGGGTGCCGACCTCGTGGAGCTCCGTTTCGACCTGATGGACGGGGACCCGGTGAAGATCATCCGGAAAGTCAGGAAAGAGTGCACGCTCCCGGTCATTGCCACGCTCCGTTCCGGGATGGAAGGCGGGCAGTTCTTCGGGGACAAGGATGCGTGGATAGAGAAGATCCGGCAGGTCATCCCGCACGCGGATTATATCGATATCGAGCAGCAGTTCGCCTGCCATGCCCGGGAGATCCATGAGGCAGGCCGGAAGATCATTGCCTCCCACCATTCCGGCCAGATGGTGCCCCTCTACATTCTCTTCGTGATGGAGCGCGAGCTCCGGGCGTTTGGCGATATCCCGAAGATCATCATCACCCCCGCAAACGATGCCGACCTTGTCGAGCTGATCACGTTTACGCAGGCCGCAAACAAGCCGATCATCACCGGGGTCATGGGCTCGCAGTTCCGGTATGCCCGGGCGATCCTGCCGGTCTTCGGCTCTGAGTTCGTGTACTGCCATACCGGGGAACCGACCGCAGAAGGGCAGTACTCGGTTGAGGAGTTCGTGCAGCTCCGGAAGCTGCTGCTCGGGTGAGGCCGGGGCAGGCCCGGGAATTAATTAAATCGGAATTTAAAGCAATAATCCGAACACATAGTGAGACCGAGTATAGTGTGGGGCTGCTTTGTATTTGCGATGGCCCCACGGGTGTTCGGGGTCTACCGACCCTCACCCCGTGGCAGAACGTTATAATTTATTTTTCAGAGGGCCACAAATCTTCAGGCTTTATATCGAAAATAATCTTAAAATGATCGTAAAGCAGACTACCCCCAACCCTGCTATATGACGAAAGTTTCCCTGGCATGCGGCCCTGGATTAAAAAAGTCCAACAATTTCAAAAAAATAAAAACCGGGATAAAACCAACACCCGATGTTAAGTAAAATTTTATGATATTGGGGGCTCTGTAGAACTGCTGTTTTTTTCAAATGAAAAAGAGGAATTTTACAGAGCCGAAAAATATCTCATTGTAGCCTGGGTATCACAGCCGAAAAAGCGGGAATAGCCATTATGTTCTGGGGTTCTACGTGTGAAGAGCTCATGAGGGGCAGGAAATAGAATACAAACGCGATGATCACTGGTATGAGAATTGCGATGATCATAACGAGTGCTGCTTTACCCGTACTGAATCCGGCAAGCTCACGTATACCAAGTATATTGAGAATGAACGACCATATCGCGAAGAGTGGGCCAATCACAGGGATCCATCCAAGGAGCAGGGATGGAGTCATACCGTACACGAAACCTTTCATGGTCCGCATGGTACCGTTGCGACCGCCAAGAATATAGACCCAGAGATGAATCCACGCGCCGGCGATAATCGTAAAAATGATCCCTCTGGCAAAAACTCCAATAAAAACCATGACCGGTATCCACATTCCAAAGCCCAACGCTCTTATAGCGTTAAATGTTATAGCGGCAATAAAAGCGCTCAGGACGGCATTAAAAAATACTAGCGCACCGAGATAAGAAAAGACAGTACCTGTTGCATCATCACCTGATGCCTGGAACATCGCGACCGGATTCAGGATAAAACCTTTAACTTTAGCGAGAATTATGTCAATCATATGAAAAAAACAACAAATTAATATTTAAATATTTCTTCTTGATTTTTTTCGTTTATGTAAACAAATTCATTGCCAACTGTGATAAAATAAAAAAAATCAGCACTGTACCTCAGCTTTTGTGGGTAGTTGTTTACTCCGGAGAATGTAGGTTTTCTCCAGAGCCATATTTTTTAAAGAAAACATAATCGTTTTTTCAATTTTATCAATAAAACGTCATCCATGAGAAAAATTCAGAGTTGATTGTCTCAATAGCTGATGAAATCTTCTCCTCCTCGAATTTCGTTTCACCCGATTCTTCGGACTATGCAGGGATTATCTTCTCATCAGTGAACCGGAACGCCCCCCCCGGCACAACCATCCCGAAACGTGCCCCTTTTCCCGGCTCTCCGGTCTCCGCAATGGTGATTCCGGTAATTGCGAGGATCTCCCGGGAGAGGAAAAGGCCAAGGCCGGTATTTTTCCCGAAGCCCTGCCCGAACAGGTTCTTTTTATCCCCGATCGCGATCCCGGCCCCATCGTCCTCGCAGATAAGGACGAGCTCCCTATCGGTCTCATGGCAGGAGAAGTGGATCTCCGTCATTGCCTCACCGCCATATTTCAGGGCATTGTCGATCAGGTTGTAGAAGACCTTCCCGAACATGGGATCGGCATAAACCGAGAGGTCCGCCCGGTCAACCTCCACCCGGATATCCCGCATGGGCAGGATGGCAACTGCCTGCCTGACACTTACATTGACATTCTGCCAGACAGGAGCTGTGGTTCCCATATCCTCGTAGGCTTTCGTGAAATCTATCTGGTGCCCCATTATTTCAACAATCCTCACTTCGGTTTTGAGATACTCTGATGCGGCGGGATTGGAATCGAGTTCTTCTTTCGAAAGCTCGAGATATCCCGAGAGGGCCATGAGCTGGTTCTTGATATCGTGCCGGGTTATCGATGAGAGGATCGTGAGTTTTTTATTTACCCGGGAGAGCGTATCCTCTGCGGCCTTCCGCCCGGTGATATCGGTGATCACGGATAAGAATGCCGGAATCCCCTTGTATTCAATCCGCACGGTCTTGATCATGCAGTGCCGGATTGTGCCGTCCCGGAGCTGGATATCAATCTCCCGCGATGGAGCCGGGGTAGCTTCGTTCCGGGTTGTTTTGATAAACGCCCGGAAGGCCCCGGCACTTGCAGGGGTCAAGAGCGAATAGAGGGATTGCCCGGCAAGGGTCTCCCGCGAGAGCCCCCTGAGCAGGGTCGCTGCCGGGTTGGCGTAAAGGATGGACTCCCTGTCATGGACGAGAATATAATCCGGGAGGTTGTCCGCAAGGTTCCGGTACAGCTCCTCGCTATTCCGGAGCTCGATATTGGACCGGGCCATATTGAGCATCAGGAAGGAACCCGTGGAAACGATATCCATGAGGATAGTGACGATAAAGAAGATCGGGTTTATGGGGTCCGGGCCCCCAAGCGAGTGGTCCCCGGGGGTGACGATCGCATGAACGGTTATCGTGGTCCAGAGGAGTGCCGTGACAAGGAGGGCCGCAGCAAAGCTGTACCTGACCGACCGGGTTTCCGGTTCCCTGAACCGTATGGCGATAAGGGAGGTCGCAACAAAGCTGGGGACAATGAGCACCCCGATAATCACGCCACGCATGATTTGTGAATCGATACGGAACGTAAACCAGATTAACAGGAGAGCGGCTGGTATCAGGATGCAGTACACGATCCCGGGGAGCGCCCTTGCCCGGAAATATTTCCCGGTACTGTCGAGCCGCATCATGACCGACAGCACGATTAAAAGATCTGCCACCGTTGAGGAGAGCAGGACAGGCAGGGATCCACCGATCACGTACAGAAAATACCCGCAGGACGTGACCAGCAGGGAAAGCATCCATGTCCTGAACCCGTCATGGGTCTTCTGGGACCTCCAGAAGGTAAAGAGCATCAGCGTGAGGACTACGTTGACGAGAAAGAGGGTCAGAAAAAGGGTCCTGATGTCGAGCGTCCACATGGTATCACACTGCATCCGGGATATCCAGCCGGATCTTTCTCAATGGTTATCGAGAGTGAATATTTTCCCTCTGGTATAATGAATATTCTTAATTTGGTTCTGTTAACTTGGTGAGGGGTAAGAAAGAGTGTTAACTGTCGTGGGATAGGTTTCCGCGAGTCGGTAGTTTTGTAGTACGCTTTACATTAAAAATAAAGTTGATGATGATATTTTTTTAAATGCGGGTGGAATAAATTAACATTTTCTTCCAACCCAAGAATATTTGAACTGATTAACAGTTTGTGTTGAATTTTCAAATCCCGAATTAAGAGTGAAAATATAATATTGACTATCTGCCATTAAAAAAGCATAACGATTTCCATCGTCTGTAGTTAATATTATAGTATCATTGCTTTCCCAAACGTAGTTTCCTCGAACAATTTGTTCTGGTGATCCGAAAAAAACTGAACCATTCGTAGAATCACTTGTATCAACAGAAAATGTTCCCGAATGAGTGTCATCAGAATTTGAGAGATAGATAGATTCACTACTGTTCATGTTCTCCAGACTTCCTCCCATCCACCCGGGTCCAGATGCACACGCTACGCAACCAGTAATAACCACGGTAAAAACAAGTATCATTAAAAGACTTATTATTTTCAAGAAGTCACCAAATTACATAAGATTTTATTATTTATTATATATTTTCATTTTATTTTGCCTTCACTGTCTGGCTCGCATTCTGGATCAATGTCATCCACTTGTTCTCACCCTCAACCACAATCCCGCACGCTTCCGCCAGGGTCTTTCCGTATAATGCTTCGTGTGGTCTGACGTAGTTGTGTTAAATCTGCATACCTGCGGCAAATTCTGCCGCGCCAACGGGGCCCGCCTCAGGAGCTCTCAGAGGCACGGCGGGGCAGATTACCGGGTTTAAAGATTGTAAGGTAACAGGCCTCCGCGGGGCGCCCTTCGGGGCGGCGGCAGTTATCACGTTGGGGGTATGGGGGCATCAGCCCCCAGTAGTTAATCCTGATGAAGCCAATTTTCTTGCGAAATCCTGACCACAACTGATGGTACCGTTTGGCCAGAAGATCCAAGGTACATTATCCTCATGCATTCCTGCGGCAAACTCATGAATTCCCTTGGTGCATCCAGCCTTCTCTTCACCGGATTCTCAATGAATCCCCAGTCGAACCACAGGAAAGATCCTGGTCCAACCAAAACACAAAAAAAACTGCGTTATTCCAAATCAACTTTACTTGTGGAGTTAACAAGCCAGATTTAGTCCAGAATTGAAAAACCGAGCCTTTATCTGGTCTTTACCACAACCATTATGGTATGAGTATTATCACAGATGCCAGGAGTGGCATCGTCACGGAAGAGATGAAACTGGTGGCAAAGCAGGAAGGAGTCACCGAAGACTTCGTCCGGCGCAGCGTTGCCGAAGGACATATCGTTATCCCGGTCTCCCCGTACAGGAAAGTAAAGATCTGTGGTATCGGTGCAGGCCTTCGCACGAAGGTCAATGCATCGATCGGCACGTCAACAGATATCGTCAATATTCCTGAAGAGATCGAAAAGGCACGGCAGGCAGAACTGGCCGGCGCCGACACCCTCATGGAGCTCTCCACAGGCGGAGACTTCCAGGAGATCCGCAGGCAGGTCGTCGCCAACACCAGCCTCTCGGTCGGCTGCGTGCCGCTCTACCAGGCATTTATTGAAGCGGCACAGAAGGACGGCGCTGTCGTGAACATGAAAGAGGATGACCTCTTCCGTATCACCGCAGAGCAGGCAAAACTCGGTACCAACTTCATGGCAATCCACACCGGCATCAACTTCGAGACCGTCAAGCGCCTGAGAAACCAGGGCCGTCATGCGGGGCTTGTCTCCCGGGGCGGTGCATTCATGACCGCATGGATGCTCCACAACGAGAAAGAGAACCCCCTTTACAGCGAGTTCGATTACCTCCTTGAGATCATGAAAGAGCATGAGGTCACCCTCTCGATGGGTAATGGTATGCGGGCAGGTGCAATTCACGATGCGACCGACCGGGCTGGCATCCAGGAACTGCTCATCAATGCGGAACTCGCGGACAAGGCACATGCACAGGGAGTGCAGGTGATTGTCGAAGGTCCGGGCCATGTGCCGATCGATGAGATCGCAACCAACGTCCAGCTCATGAAGCGGGTCACCAATAACAAGCCGTTCTATATGCTGGGCCCCATTGTCACCGATATCGCACCGGGTTACGATGACCGCGTGGCAGCGATCGGCGCCGCCATCTCCTCCTCGCTCGGTGCGGACTTCATCTGTTACGTGACACCCGCGGAACACCTCGCCCTTCCAACCCCTGAAGAAGTATACGAGGGGGTCATGAGCTCACGGATCGCTGCCCATGTAGGCGACATGATCAAGCTGAAGAAGACCCGGGACCTCGACCTCGAGATGGGGCACGCCCGCCGCGACCTCGACTGGGACCGCCAGTTTGCCGTTGCCATGAACCCCGCCCGGGCAAAGGCAATACGGGCAGAGCGGATGCCGGCCGATACCGACGGATGCACGATGTGCGGTGATTACTGCGCCATCAAGATCGTCAACCGGCATTTCAAATTCTGATCACCACCACAGCCACGCACTTTTTTTAATTTCCAGGGCACGCCATCTCAACGATTATGGCAGAAGACGGTCAATTATCTGTACCTACTACCATGCAGGAAACAGATCTCCCGTCTACCAAGCGCAGCATGCGGGACACAGCCCGCAATAAACGTGCAGCTCTTTCACCGGAGGAAATTTCGGCAGCGAGCAACAGCATCCGTGAACACCTGATGGGCATCCTTGACGGCACGGGCCAGCTCATGGTCTATGTCTCAAAACCTCTCGAAGTGGACACGCACCCGCTTATCGAACAGCTGTTATCCGGTAAGCGGAAGATCGTGGTCCCGATCATTGAGAAAGAGACAAAGACACTGCGACTCACCTATCTTACCCAAACCTCTGACCTTATCGAGAGCACATTCGGCGTCCCTGAACCGATCGGACGGGAACAACCGGTTGATCCGCGGGCGGTCAAAGCAGTAATCGTCCCCATGCTCGGGTTCGATCAACGGGGCCATCGTCTCGGGTACGGGTCCGGCTACTATGACCGGTTCCTGTCGGCCAATCCCCACCTGCTGAAAATCGGGCTCGCGTTCTCATGCCTCGAAGCAGCAGAGATCCCCGTGGATGAAAATGATGTCAGTATGGACCTGATCATTACTGAACACGGCATCATCCGCTGCGGGAGCTGCCGGGCCCCGGATAAAGGGGATACTTGGCGCAATACACTCAAATAACCCCGGGAATAAAATAATCCGGCACGGTGATCATATCCAGCTGAATTTCGGTGGCTTTGTCTCCCTCTCGACCGTAGACTGGCGGGGCAGGTCTGCCTGTACCGTCTTTTTCCGGGGATGCCCCCTGCGCTGCTCCTACTGCCAGAACGAGGCAATCCAGACAGGCAGCGATCTCCGGGATATTGAAGCGATCACAGATATGATTATGACCTCCTCCCCGTTCATCAGCGGGGTGGTTTTTTCCGGGGGGGAACCAACCCTGCAGAAGGAGGCGCTCCTGGCACTTGCGAGGTTTGCAAAAAAGCAACATCTCGCCGTAGGCATCCAGACCAACGGCCAGTTCCCGGCAACGCTCGAGGCACTTATTGCCGAAAGCCTGGCGGACAGGATAGCCATAGACTACAAAACACGGTGGGAAGGATTTTCATCAATGCCGGGCGACCATGCCCCGGTACCCCGGGATAACTACCAGAAAAATATAAAAAAATCCATTGCCATCTGCAAAAAAGCCCTGCGGGAACAAGTGATCAGGGAATTCGAGATCGTGATAACGGTATTTTACGAAAATGAAGAGTATATTAAGGAGATCGCTGCCCAGATCGGGACTATTCCCCTTGTCCTCCAGCAGGGAGAGCACAAGATCGGGAACCTGCAGGCAACAGCATCTGATATCAGTCATGGGGAATATATCAGTAAGAGAAGAAGTCTCCAGGAACTGCACCCCCCGCTGACACTTGCGGAGATCAAGAAGATCGCTGACGAACTCGGCAGGACCGTACGGATCCGGACACGGGAGGCAGGAGAGATAACCTATGAAAGTGATTGGCGTTGTCGGGATGCCCGCAAGCGGCAAAGGTGAATTTTCCAGTATTGCATCCGGCATGGGCGTACCGGTCATAGTCATGGGCGACATGATCCGCAGGGCCGTACAGGAGGCAGGGCTTGAACCGGATGACAAAAATTTCGGTGCCACGGCCAACCGGCTCCGGGCAGAACGGGGAATGGATGCGATCGCCCAGCTCTGCGTACCGGAGATCCAGCGCCAGGACGCACCCCTTATCTTAGTCGACGGGATCCGGGGCGACACAGAAGTGGCTCTCTTCCGGAAACATTTCCCCGGGTTTACTCTCATCAGTATCGAATCCTCGTTCGAAGACCGGCTCGCGCGAATAGCGGCGAGGGCCCGGTCGGATGATTTCACCACGGCTGAAGAACTCCGCACCCGGGACACCCGCGAACTGAGCTGGGGACTCGGCAATGCCCTGAAAGTGGCAGATCTTCACCTTGAGAACAAGGGCAGTCTGCCGGAATTCTCCGAACGGGTCAGGAACCTTCTCTGCGAACTTGGGGGACCCCCTTGACAGCCGCACTCTATTTTTCCTCTTCAGCCAAGGTCTGGGACGATATCACCTGGGTCTACGGGATTGAAGAGGCAGGTTATGCTGGATGGGAGATCGTCAGCGACGGGAATTACCGGCTGGAAAACCCGGATTGTTTTAGAAAAGTCCGGGATATGCTTGAGACAACAGGTCTCGGTGCATCTGTCCACGCCCCATACGGAGACCTGAATATTGCCACCCTCAACGACCCGATCTGGCGGGAGTCAATCCGCCAGCTCTGTTCCTGCATCGAGTACGCAGCCCCGCTCACCGACTGTGTCACCATCCACCCGGGATATATTTCACCCATCGGCAAGATGCTGCCCCAGAAAGTCTGGGAACTCCAGAAAGAGGCACTCCGGCAAATTGGCAGGTGTGCTACAGAACATGGCGTGCTGGCCTGTCTCGAAAATATGATCAGCGTTAAGGAATTTCTCTGCCGGCAGCCGGAGGAACTGATCGGCATGACCGAAGGAATCAGGGGGATCGGCATGACATTCGATTTCGGCCATGCGAACACGATTGGAAAAGTCCCGGAATTCCTGAAGTTTATCGACAAAGCTGACCACATCCATATCCACGACAATCACGGCATGTTGGATGAACACCTGCCGCTCGGTGATGGTACGATTGCATGGGAAACCTTAGGAAACGGGATCAGCTCCCGCTATCCGGGAAAACGGATTGTTATCGAAGGACGGTCAATTGAAGAAGCAAAGAAGAGCCTTGCCGTGTACAGGAGATATTTCACATGAGACATGAGCTGCCGTGGGACGAACCTGGAAAATCTTCTGGAGTGGATTTTCCATGAGCGGTGAGACCCTGCACGTCTATTTCCTCGGCACTGCCGGGGCCCTGCCCACACCATCCCGTAATCCTCCCTGTATCATGATCCGGCGGGGTTCCGACACACTGCTCTTTGACTGCGGGGAAGGCGCCCAGCAGCAGATGATGCGTTCGCGCTGCGGGTTCACCGTCAATGCGATATTCGTCTCACACTGGCACGCGGATCACTTCCTCGGTATCTTCGGGCTGGTCCAGACGATGTCATTCAATGGCCGGACAGAGCCCCTGACCATCTACGGCCCGGAATGGGTGCACGAGTTTGTCAACACGCTCAGGCACGTGGCCCGGTTCAACCTGAAATTCCCTCTCGACGCAGTGGAACTCGGGCATGGCTCGTGGGTGCGGTTCGACGGCTATACGGTCACGGCTTTTGCCGCAAACCACGGGCTCCCGTCCCTTGGCTATATTCTCGAAGAGGATCCCAGGCCGGGACGGTTCAACCGGGAGCAGGCCATCGCTCTTGGCGTTCCCGCAGGCCCGCTCTTCGGCAGGCTCCAGAGGGGTGAACCGGTAACCATAGGAACCGGCGATGCGGCAGTCGGGGTCCGTCCGGAACAGGTGATGGGCGAGCCACGGCCCGGCCGCAAGATCGTATATACCGGGGACACACGGGCAATATATTCCACGATCCTGGATTTGGCACGGAATGCCGATCTCCTGATCCACGATGCAACCTATGACGATTCCGAATCGGCCCGGGCTGCCGAGTTCTACCATGCCACCGCCACACAGGCAGGAGAGGCGGCCGCAGCCCTCAATGCAAAAACCCTGGTGCTCATCCATACAAGCTCGCGGTATACGGATGTCCAGGCCCACGCGTCCGATGCACGGAAAAAATTCTCCGGTACGATCCTCATACCGAACGATCTTGACATGGTTGAAGTGCCATTCCGTGACTGAATGGCCCTGCCCGGACTTCTTTTTCACGGGTCCTGCTCCCGGTTCTTCGCCTGTTAGCGGATAACAAGTAAATTAAGCATTCAGGCACCCATTGATACTCATACAGAGCATGCCGGTATCCGTGCGGCGTTGTCGATACCCGATATCATATCGCAACAATATGCCGTTTCGCTGTGTGTGGTGAGTGTGAAATATGCAGAATAATGATGAAAATGATGTCCTTGTCTACAGGCTTGGCACCGGTTGTGACCTTGCCGATGTCGAGGAAGGTAAAGTCTACCAGGGAAAGGTCCAGGGATTTGCAACATTCGGTATGTTTGTCCAGGTGAATGACCGGATCAAGGGTCTTGTGCACAAGAGCAATATCAAGGCCGAACACAAGGAACGCGATTCAATCCTTGTCCGGGTCCGCCAGATCCGGCCGAACGGGAATATTGACCTCGAAGAGGTCCAGATCCAGGTCTACCAGGTCCAGAACATCGAGCGCAAGTCCACAACGGTACGTATTTCTGACCTGTCCGGCAAAGTAGGAAAGACCGTGGCAATTGAAGGTGAAGTTGCCCAGATCAAGCAGACGAGCGGGCCGACAATCTTCACGATTGTTGATGAGACCGGCACCCAGAACGCTGCCGCATTTGTCGAAGCCGGGGTACGGGCATACCCGGAAGTGGAGCTGGAGAATATCGTCAAGGTCATCGGCGAAGTGATGATGCGCAACAACCAGCTCCAGATCGAGGTGGATGCGATCACGGTCCTGACCGGGGAAGACTCCGGTGCCGTAAAAGTGAGGATTGAGAAAGCGCTGGACGCGAGGGCAGAACCGGAAGAAGTCCCGCTCCTTGTGAAGAGCGAAGTGATGGAGAAACTCCGGCCCGAGATGCGCAAGGTCGCAAAGCTGATCCGGAAGGCGGTCTTCACCTCCCAGCCCATTATCCTCCGCCACCATGCAGATGCCGACGGTATCTGTTCTGCGGTAGCCATAGAGCAGGCAGTAGTCTCCCTTATCCGGGAATCGGGCGGGGACTTCGATGCCGATTACTTCCTCTTCAAGCGGGCACCCTCAAAAGCTCCCTTCTACGAGATCGAGGACATCACCCGTGACCTCGATTTCTCGCTCAAGGACCATATCCGCTACGGCCAGAAGATGCCGCTCGTTATCCTCACCGATAACGGTTCCACGGAAGAGGACGAACCGTCCTACAAGATCGCCAGTGTCTACGAGATCCCGTTCATTGTCATCGATCACCACCACCCGGACGCAACCATCGACAAATATCTCCTTGCCCATGTCAACCCCTACCACGTTGGCGGGGATTTCGGGATCACGGCCGGGATGCTCGGGACAGAAGTCGCCCGTCTGATCAACCCCAAAGTCGAGCCCTTCATCCGCCACCTCCCGGCAGTTGCCGGGGTCGGCGATCGCAGCGAGGCCCCGGAACGGGCCCTCTTCCTTGCCCTTGTCCGGGACCAGTACCCGGAAGAGGCCTGCAAGAATATCGCCCTCGCCCTGGACTACGAACAGTTCTGGCTCCGGTTCAATGACGGCCGCGAGATCGTCAAGGACATCCTCAATATTACCGGCAACACAGAACGCCACAAAAAACTCGTGGCCCTCCTCGTGGATGGGGCGAACACGATGATCGAGGACCAGATGAGCGCCTGTATGCCCCACGTGGTGCCCCGGGTGCTCTCCAATGATGCCCATCTCTTCCTGATTGACGTCGAGATCCATGCGCACAAGTTCACATTCCCTCCCCCGGGCAAGACAAGTGGGGAAGTGCACGACCGGCTCTGCCGCCAGCATGCGGGAAAACCCGTGGTCACCATCGGGTTTGGCCCGGACTTTGCCGTCCTGCGATCCCGGGGCGTACTCATGAACATCCCGCGGATGGTCAGGGAACTCCGGGTCGAGATTCCCGGGGGCGGGATCAGCGGCGGCGGACATCTTGTAGTCGGCAGCATAAAGTTCGTGGAAGGCATGCGCGATGTTGTGCTTGAGGCTCTTATCCAAAAGATTGCCGATGCCCAGGTCCAGCAGCTTGGCCAGTAACCTTTTTTTAGTAATTCCTATGATTTTTTTGTCGGAAAATGTCTGAAATATGCGTTAAATGGTTAGAGAGAAAATAAGGCAAGCAGCGGACGAGATATAATCTTTCTGGTCGAAATCGTGGTCTGGTGAAAAAAACAGGACTGGATTTTTGTCAGTATGATTAGATATTTATATATAGGAATTGATCTATATGAGTTTTTAATGCTGAGGCACAACATGTCAACAACCAAAAAATTACGGGAGACGTACAATGAGACCCAGCACAAGATCGTTTTGTATCTCAACTCCGGTATAACCAAGGGGAAGCATTATTTCAAATCCAAATATATTGCAAAAGACCTTGGACTGTCACCCAAAGAAGTAGGTACAAACATGGCAATCCTTGCAGATATCTGTAAGGAACTTGACATAATCCGCTGGAGCTATTCGAACAGCACGACGTGGATGGTTACACCACGTGCAATCTGAAATCCAGTCACCGCACTCTTTTATCATGACAAAAGTTCTTGAACTGGAAGCAGAGATTGAATTTGTTGCAACTATCAACGATAACAAGGATTGCCTGATGTCACAGGATCCGACCCAGGAAAATCCCGATGCCCTCTGGTTCAACATCGATATACCAAAAGGGCATACCCTGAAAGCCGGGGACAAGGTCCGGGTCACCGTAGAAAAGATCTGACTGCCCCGGGATCCCCCGGCTCTTTTCCGTTAAAATCTTTAAAATTCCCGTATTACGCCGGTCGCTTGTAATACTGGTCGTAATAATCCCGGGGCGTCTCCAGGGTGATGGTATAGCTGTCGATGTAATCGGTGGTGATGATCATATACATATCGGTATTTGACGTCTCAATCACCCGGTACAGGGATCCCCGGTTTAAGATCTCCTCGCCGTTAATCACGGTGCCGTTGGACGCATAACAGAGAGCCATTTTGAAATTCCCGTACTGGGGCGTAAGGTTGGCGATTACGGTCGTATTGATGACCCATATCGGGTAAGGGACAAGGAATTTCTGGGTCAGACCGCCATGACTTTCAGAAATATATGCAAAGGGTACCATCTCACGGTTCCGGAGCGGCACATCCCCTGCCCCGAACGTGTCCATATTATCAGGCATCTTGAACGTCGGGTATAAAAACGGGTTGCCGGTATAAAAGATCCGGTACGGGGGAGCAATCGTAGGTTGGGGGGTGGGAGTTTCATTCCGGGACGGAAGTGCAGTAACCACGGGTATTATGGTGGCGGGTACGGGCTCCAGTGTAACCGGAAGGACTGGTGTTGGTGTTGGTGCGGGAGAACTAAGCTCCGACAGGTAGTGGGGATTTGCAATGAAAGCAATGACGATCACGATTACTACTCCAACCACCAGTGTCAGGATATCTCCGGTTTCCACATGTAGTACTGGGAGGGTACCTAAAAAAACGTGACGATTATAAAACGCTGATTCCAAGACAGGATCCTTCTGACGGAGTCTGTTCCGGGAACATACATGAGCCGCGAAGACTGCCGGCTGACGGTAAGCCGGATGTTTTATTATCCGAACGGAGAACATGCATGGGTATGGAGTTACCCGGGCTTCGGACATGGCTTGTCTTTTATCTCATCTCTTTTGTTGTCCTGCTCTGGGCGGCATTCCTCTCTGCACAGGGTGTGATGCTCTGGGTAAGCCTGCTTCTTGTCCTTCTCATCATCGGTGTCAATTTTGTCACGGTACTGAACCAGATAAAGATACATGCCGCAAGGAAAGAATTACAAAGGAAGCTCACCAGCGGATTCGAGCGTGGAACAGAGGCGGAAGTAAAAGGAGAGGGGGAAAAGCACAGCTGAAACGTCAGGCAGTGTGGGATACTTACTCCTTTTTCACAAAAACTTTCTGCACCGAGTGCTTCGGGGTAAACAGGTTCTCGACCTGCCGGCCCAGGTATTCGGTCTTTCCCATGATATAGTAACCATCGGTGACCAGCGCGGTATGGAACTGCCGGGCCAGATCATCCTTCTGTTTTTCCGTGAAATAGATCGTCACATTCCGGCAGGTGATCAGGTCGAGCCATTTTGCTATGGGTTCCCCTCCCATCAGGTCATGGGGGCGGAAACGGATCAATTCCTTGAGATGCGGTTTCACCTGGTAATTTCCGTCAGGGAGTTTGGTGAAATGACGGTGAATCTGCGATTCTGAGAGTTTCACCATCGCTTTTGGCGTATAGATCCCATCCTGTGCTTTTGCCAGGACAATCTTATCGATATCGGTAGCATAGATCTGGGCGGAAAGTTCCTTGTTCTGGCCTATGAAATCATGAAGGATCATGGCAATTGAGTAAGGCTCTTCCCCGGTTGAGCAACCCGCACACCAGATACGCAGCCGTTTGCGCTTTTTAAAGAGGTCCGGCAGTACTTCTTTTTTTAAGACATCGTATACATCACCGTCACGGAAGAACTCCGTTACGTTGATGGTAAGCGCTTTTCGCAGGACTTCCAGTTCCGGCACGTTGGCCTTGAGATATTTGAGATAATCCTCATAATTTGTCGTATTGGTGGATCGCATCCGTGAGAGCAGCCGCCGCTTGATATAATCCTCCTTGTAATTCCCGCACTGGATCTTCAGTGTCTGTTCTATGTATCGTTTGAGAGCGGCAAAATCATCCATAACCATTCACGTTATCCTGTCCCTGAATTAATCCAGTTTTCCAGTTAGTTGAGCCTGAACTGTTCCATCATCTTCCGGCTCTGCTCTGCCATAGCCGAGAGCTCTGATGACGCACTGGCAATCTCCTCGGTCGAGGCACTCGTTTCTTCGGCAAGGGCAGCCATGTCTTCCATGCGCTGCTGGTTTTCTCCTGTGAGCTTGCTGAATGATTCGATACCGGACATCAGCTGGCCGGTCGCCTTTGCCTGGTCCTCGGTTGCTTTGGTAATCTCACTTACACCGGCCGAGACGATGTTTGCTTCAGATATGATCATGTTCAGGGACTCGACAGTCCTGTTGACGCTGTCGATACCGGCCTTGATCTCTTCGAAAGAATTCCGCATGGAAATCGAGGTCTGCTCACTCTTGCCCTGGATAGCGCGAATCAGACTCTCAATCTGGCTGCTTGCTTTCTTGGACTCACCTGCCAGGTTCTTTACCTCTCCGGCGACGACAGCAAATCCGCGTCCGTGTTCCCCGGCCCGCGCGGCTTCAATGGCCGCGTTCAGGGCCAGCAGGTTGGTCTGGTTGGCAATATCCGTAATGAGGTTCACGATCTTTGATATCTGGCGCATCTGGTCGTTGAGAGCAGTGATCTCATCCACGCTCTGCTTGGATATCGTCTCCACGATCTGCATCTTGCTGGTGGCAAGCTTGCCAATCTCCGCAGCCTGTGCACCTTCCTTTGATGCTTTCTCGGCATGAGTCATGACATCGTGCGAGGTGCTTGCAATCTGCTCTATGGATGCAGATATTTCAGTGACGTCGTTGGAGATCTTCTGGATGCTGTTGATCTGGGTCTTGGCACTGTCCGTGGATTTCTGGCTGGAGAGAGCTACCTGCTCCGTTGCCTTTGCGATCTCCTCGGTGCTCCTGATAGTATCATTGATGGTGGTATCGAGTCGTTTCACCGCATCCGTGAGGCCGGCCAGGACCTTCTGGATAGACCCGGCAGCGGAATTGTAGTCGATTTTTATCTTGACGAGAGGATCGGCATCATCAAGGCTGAGCCGGAACGTAAGATCGCCTGCTGATATCTTTGCCATCGCGGTCTGGAGGTCGGCGGCGCTGACCGTGAGGAGTTCCGCATTCGCCTTTGCATCGTCCATCATCACCACGATCTTCGCTTCCTGCTCGCGCTGGACGGTGATATCGTTGTACACGCACAGGATTGTGGTAAGTTCTCCCTTGGCATCGAGGATAGGGATGCCATACTGCTCAAGGACGCGCCGGCCCGAGGGGAACTCGATGGTTATCTGGCCAAAACTCCGTTTCTTTTCGGTGAGCACTTTTTTCAGGCCCTCGCCTTTCTGTTCAATGATCCTGAAATCCTTGGCATTCATGGCAAGGAGTCGTTTCCTGTCAATCCCTGTCAGGACCTGGTAAGCCTCATTGGCCATGATGATTTTAAACCCGGTATCCATCAGCATAATCGGCATCGGGTTCTGCTTGACGATGATATCTGAACGCTGCTTGAGAGTTGCCACTTCTTCCATCTTTTTCTGGAGTTCCCTCTGGCCGGCTTCCTGGCTGGCAACGAGCGTGTTGATCTCATCCAGCTTTTTCCGGTCTTCCGTAATATCGTTGTAGACGATCAGGATACTGCCCACGTTACCGGAAGCATCATGGATTGGGATGCCATACTGCTGGAGTCGCCTGACCCCTTGGGGAAACTCGACGAGCACTTCGCCTTTCGAACGCTTCCCGTCACCGATCACGCTCTTGAGCCCTTCTCCCGACTGTTCAAGTACCCGGAAATCATGGAGGGTCATATTCTGGAGGTCATTACGGCTGATACCGCTCATGGAGATGTATGCCTCGTTGACGACACGGATGTGGAAGCTTTTGTCAACCAGGAGGATCGGCATCGGGTTCTGCTGGACGATCGTCTCAGATCTCTGCCGGAGCTGCTCGATCTCACCGTTCTTCTGGGAC
>NZ_JBAVIG010000062.1:0-12530 GCF_049686655.1 Methanoregula sp. | reverse complement strand
CGTCGGTACCGTTGTGTTCCCGTTTGAGGTCATCGCATTTTCCCGAGAGGAACTGGCGGGCCTGCCGGATATCCTGCTCTTCAACAGGGATGATCCCCTTCTCAAAAAGATCGAGGAACGCGTGCAGGGACTGTTTTCTCACCGTATCGTGCGCCTGGTAATATTTCAGACAATAATCATAGTAAATCTTATAATCAGATTCTTTAAACTGAATCTGAATTTTTTCCATGGGATAAAGTCCTGTCTCCTATTATACATTATTTTTGGTATTGTTTTTCCTGACTAATCACCGGCCAGCAAAGGAACGGTGTATGAAACGGGCCTGGTGAACTCCTTGTGTCAGGATAATTTTCAGACACTATTTCAGAGAGGAAGGTGGGGAAGATCGGGGAGGGGACAGTGCCAGTACCCCTCATCGCTCCTGTTCACGACGATGCAGCAGGAATTACCTGTTTTGGGAGTTACCGCATTGGGGGGTTGCCACAGTGTCGGAGGTAAAACCCCGGGAGCGTTACTATTTGTAATGGTTTCTGACAGGGCACACGGAATTAAGCTCGTGTATAAGGAACCAGTAACAGGAGATCGCACCAGGCCCGGATTATGTACGCCAGGAAAACAAATACCATTAATAATGGCCGGGCGATATTGTATCCCGCAATAGAGAAAGAAAAATACCTATAGCCTGAATTCCTAATGCTAACCCGGGACCGATGAAAAAGAAGATACTCGCCGTCGTCGTCATTGCAGTCTGGCTCATGATCATCAGCATATTCATGCTCCTTGCCTATCGCTTCGATCTGGAGATCTTCTTCGTACTCTGGCTGATAGGACTCCTTGTTATCGTCGAACTGATGGATACGCGGTTCTCTCTTCCCCCGTATATGCGATATATTAAATATACCGTAGCAGCAGGGATTCTCCTCTTTGGCGGAATTGTAGCCGGGAAAGTCATGGAGATCGTATACAAATGAATGTGAATTTCCGTTATGTTGTTCTTGCCATCCTCACTATCAGCATTCTCCTCGAGGTGGCACTTTTTGTCCCCTCCCCCCTGCTCTATTCTCTCGAAAAGGACAATTTCTCCTCCCCGTTCCATGATAATGTTGAAGTCCTGCAGCTGCAGTCACTGAACAGCACCACCGATATCGTACCCCGGATCCAGGATGTCATCGATGGTACCGGGCCGGTCACCCTCGATATCCGGATCCATGATCTCGACCAGGCCCAGCGCGACCTTGATGAATTCGAAAAAAGCCAGGGTTCCTTATCAAACCTGATCGTGCACCTGGACATGAACGAGAGTGAGATCCAGGCGATTGAAAAAAACACAGCCGTGCAGAAACAGATCCTGGATTCCCTGCTGAACACCTCCGTTTCACTGGATTCCCTGCAGATGATGGAAATCCAGTACCGTGACCAGAACAACACGGATATGCTGACAACGGTCAGGTTGCAGGGCAATGAATTACGAAAACGGGTAAATGGCCTCAATGAACAGTACCGGAATGCAACCACGAACATCGTTGCGACCGGGGCAAAATTCGGCCTCGATATGACAAAAAACCAAAAGAGCCAGGCGGATGTCGATCAGATCGTCCAGGAGATCGAGCAGCCGAAAGCCTCGACTTTTATCCCCGTGAACACGTCCCTCATTCCCGGGGAAGACCGTGTATCCTTGTTCCTCAGGCCGGATACAGGAAAATACCGGGATGTCATCGAATATATGGGGATCTCGCTGGCACTCAACGGGAATACCACGCTCCGGTCAGAGAACATTCCGATAATTCTCTATATTGACGACCAGCCGGAATCCACTATCCTGACCGATACCTTCGGGTACTATGATACCAGGATCCCTGTCGGAGAGATCAGTGCAGGAAGCCATACCGTCTATACCCGCTCTCCCACTTCGCGTTCGGTGAACCGGACCCTGACGGTTATTCCCGTTGATTCGGTCACCAACCTTACCGTCAGCGAACCGGACTGGAAAGGCGATGTCAACTGTACCGGTTTTGTCATGGCAAACCTTCCGGTCAGGTCTGCATCGATCCAGCTCACCTGGGACCAGTCCCACGTCATCGTCACAAAAACCGGCGTGAACGGGGAGTTCGTGCAGCAAGTCCAGCTGCCCCCCGGGAGACACACCGTTATTGCCGCGTTTTCCGGTGACGGGTATCCGATCAATGCTTCGGAAAGTGATCCGCAGGTCGTGGATATCCCGGTTGCCCGGGGTCCTGCACCGGATTACGGGTACCTGTGGCTCATTATCTCCATCATTGGCATTGTTCTCCTGTTTGTTGTAGCGGCAGCGTTCTACCTGCGGCGGATGGCCAGGAAAAAAATTCCCCTTCCGACGACTCCCGGGGATACAGACTTCCCTGCGGACGCGGATTCTTTCCTCATCCTGGCCGGCAGCAGCGGACCGTATGGTAAGAGTCAGGCCGGCGGAGCACGGGAATCGGGAGGAGACTCCCTGGTCGCGTATTACGCATGGATGCTGGACGAGCACGGGCTGAACGCAGCATCCCGGTGGGTCTATGAACAGCTGGCGGTACGTATTGCCCGGGACTTCCGCATCAAACGGTACAAGGCACTGACTGCGCGGGAGATATCGCGGAACTGCAGGGGAAAACCGTACTGCGGACCATTTGCCCGGCTGATCTCTGCCTATGAACGGATCCGGTACAGCGGCCAGCCCTCGGAACATGACCAGACGGTATTTGAGGCCGCCCTGCATTCCACCGATGACCTGATGGGGGGTGAAGAGCATTAGGCCCGCGATCTGGATTTGCAGCCTGGTCCTCCTTGCAGCCGCATTTATTCTCCTCATTCACCTCTCCGGAAACACCATGGAGTTCTCGCGCTACAATGCCGACTGGAACGGCACGTCCTCGTTCTTTTCCGATCTCGACCGCCACCGGACTGTCGACATCACTGCCCCGGGAGAACTTACCGGCTACCGCCCCAACGCCACCCTCCTGATCCTCGCGCCGTACCGCCATCCGACGACCGGGGAACTTGCAGCGTACAGGACATTTCTTCAGGAAGGGAACACGATCTTCCTTGCCGATGACTTCGGGACCGGGAATGAGATCCTGGCAGGGATTGGCAGCAGGGTCTCCATCCTCCCCGGCAACCTGTCAAGTCTTGACCGCAGGTATTCTGACCCCTACCTGGTAGTGGTGTACCGTACTGCAGGAGAGAACACGCTCTCTCTTCCGGGGGAGCTTGCACTGGACCGTCCCGCTGCACTTGACGGCGGTACTCCCCTCATGCTCACCTCGGTTATGAGCTGGGAGGATACCATTGGGGATCGCAGGCTCCATGCGGGAGAAGTGATGGGAACGTTCCCGGTCCTGGCAACAGATTCCATAGGACCGGGCCGGCTCATCATCCTCTCCGATCCCAGCATCTTCATCAACTCCATGTATGCCCAGGTGGAGAACGGGGATAACCGGGACTTTATCCGGAATATCACCAGCCGTGACGGCCCGGTGCTGATCGACCAGATGAACTCCCGTACCGCTGATGCAAACGGGTTCAGCGAAATACTTCAACTAGTAAGAAATACAGTAAACATTGAAATTTTCATACTATGCCTGCTGATGCTCTGCATAGCCTGGGCATGGAAAAAGAAGATGATTTAGGTGGAAGGATGGAGCATAACAAACTGGAGCGAGAGATTGCCGATATAACCCGGATGTCTGCACGGGACGGGAAAAAAGAGAGGTCGTCCACGTCCCCGGGGTCACCCGCGACCGGCGATGGTTTTGACATAGCAAACAACGATAGCCCGGAAATAACCCGGTTGTCGGCAGCAGACCTGAAAAAGGAGGTAACCGAGATCTCCCGGTTATCTGCTGCAATCAATAATAAACTGAATGAATTTATCGTCGGGAATCACGAGATCATCGACCTGATCCTGATTGCCCTCCTCAACGAGGGGCATATCCTGGTAGAAGGTGTACCCGGTACCGCAAAAACAACGATTGCGAAGTCCATTGCATTGATCACCGGGTGCAGTTTCAACCGGATACAGGGTGCAATCGATATCCAGCCTGCGGATATGCTGGGCGTGCGGATCTTTGATCCCAATAAAAAAGAATTTGTCCTCAGGAAAGGCCCGGTCTTTACCAATATCCTGCTCGTGGATGAGATCAACCGTATCAACCCGAAATCGCAGAGTGCCTTCATAGAGGCAATGAGCGAACGCCAGGTGACGCTCGACGGTATTACCCTGCCCATGCAGTCACCGTTTTTCGTCATTGCCACACAGAACCCTCATGAATTTGAAGGTACCTTCCCGTTAATCGAAGTCCAGCGCGACCGGTTCATGTTCAGTATCCGGTCGGACTACCTGAGTGCCGAGGAGGAACTCAGCATAATAAAACGCGCAAACTCCGGCCTGCTCCACTGGGATGCATTTTCCACGACCCTCAACCCGGTTTTCACTCCTCAGACCCTCAAACATTATATCCGGGTGATCCGCCAGGTGACCATCGAAGAACCCGTACTCCAGTATATCCGGGACCTGGTTGTTGCCACAAGGACGCACCCGGATATTGAGCTTGGCGGGTCCTCCCGTGCTTCGATCGCCCTTGTCCGCGGGGGCAAGACAATGGCCGCCCTTAACAACCGCACGTATGTCATTCCTGATGACATCAAGCAGATCACCCGGGCCGCCATGTCTCACCGGATTATCCTTTCCCGCGATGCGGAGATCGAGGGGCTCACCCGGGGTCAGGTCATGGATGAGATACTGGCAAAAGTCGAGGTGCTCTGAGTTTTGCTGCTGAAACGGTGTACCCAGGGGCTATGCCTGATCGGCCTCCTCCTCACAGCCAGTGCGCTCGTACTTGATAATATGGCAGTCCTTCTTGCCGGGGGAACGCTTATTGCCGGCATACTCGGGCAATACCTGGTCTTCGATCGCCGGTTGCAGGAAATTGTCACGTCCGTGGAAATCCGGCGATCCCCGGGCCGTAATCCTGTCAGGAAAGGCACCCCGGTCCCAGTGGTTTCCACGATTACGTTCCGGGGTTCATCCCGGATGCACGTACAGATCGCCGACCTGCTCCCTCCCGATACGATCCTTGCAGAGGGTATCACAACCGTCACGACCCGCCCGGATCCATCTCTCCAGACCCACAGGTGCAGCTACCGGATCATTCCTGTCAGTCATGGATCAAAGCAGTTTTCCGGCATATCGGTGACTATCCGTAACCTCTTTTTTGAGGACTCCGTCCAGCTGACACGGGAACGGGATCGCGATCCCGTTCTCGTTGTCCTGCCGACCGGGTTATTTGCAGCGCCGGTGTCGGAGTTATCGGATGGTACCAGGGACAACCGGAAGGTAAGCGTACGGAGTGGCGCGGATATCCATTCCCTGCGGGAATACTGCATTGGCGATGATCTGCGCCATGTCGACTGGAAGATCTCCGCCAAATACGACAAGCTCGTTATCCGGAAATATGCCGGGGTGATGAGCCACCCGCCCCTGGTTATAATCGATCTCCCCTGGAACGGTGCACCCTATCCGGAGAAGGAGTTCAACCGTATGGTATCAGAAGCTACCGGCATGGTGAGGCATACCATAGAGACGTACCAGTATGTTTCGGTTCTCATCATCTCCGGGCCAAATATCCTTCACCTGATCCGTGAGGAGAAAAACATCCCGCGCTGTTTTGCTGAACTCCGGGAATGGATGCATCCGGCAGATCGGTTTGTCCACTTCTATCACATGCCGGACCGTTCAGACCTCCGGTCACATGTCCGCGAGATCGAGAATGCTGCCGAACAGACAACGGATACGCAGACGCATGCGTTTTATGAGCTTTTGCGCAACCGGTACCTCAGTGTTCTGCAGTTCCAGCGGGCTCCCGTCTTTTCCGGGCAGGTCGCAAGGACGCTCTCCCAGCTCCTGATGACTGATGCCTATCTCTTCTCGCTCGGGTGCGGGGACACCAGCCATATCCGGCATGTTGTCCGGCCGTTACAGTCCCGGATGATCAGGGTCCACCTGCGGATCGTGGATGCCACTCATGCGGGCAATTACAGCACACGGGATTACCCGGTGGGTTCGCCAGGGGTACGGTGATGAACTACCAGCTGCCGGAATACCGGTTTTTGATCGTGCTGGGTGCAGGGATTACCGGCAGTACCGTTTTGCTGGCCTCACCCGTGTGGTACCTCAACATCGCCCTGCTCTTCCTCGTTTCCGGTGTCCTGGTCCTCACCCGGAACCGGCCTGACCGCGGGTTCTACCTGGTATGCAGCGGTGAACCCCTTGTGGTTGCGTGCGGCATAATGAACCTCTGGGTGGGGTTATTTGCCGTGTGCATGCTGGCCGGCATCGTATGCGGAACACTGGGAATCCTTGCATCCCGCGGGGATCTCGAACTCTTTGCCCTGTTCTGCGGCAGTTCATTCCTTTTCGCACTGGTTATCCAGGTGTCAAATCATGTGCTGCTGCCACTCCTCGCCCTCGGGATTACGACAGCCATAATTCTTGCAGCCCGGTCTGTCCGCACCTACCAGTTCAGAAAACAGTGTACCGGAGCCTGAGAAATGAAATATTTTCCCAAGAACCCCAACTACCAGGCATCCCTTGTCCTGATCATCATGGCAGGTGTCCTTATCACTACCGCACTCCTGACAAACCGGGGCGATTTCACCAGCGCCGCAGTTGTGGTGTCCGGCCTTGTATGCCTCCTTACGGGTATCTTTTTTGCCGCGTTATCCGGCAGTGACCCCCTTGACCTCCGGTACCTGAGCCTGTTTCCCGTCCAGGGGAGTATCAACTTCACCCGGGCATGCGCCGATCTTGGTATCCAGGGAAATGCATGTATTATACCGGCTGGCAGGGATGAAAGGCCCGTTACCATGCAGTTCCTGCCAGTCGCAGACTATCACGGTATACCATTGTCCAGGGAATCGTTTGTCACGGGACCCGATACAGCCGGGATCCAGATGGAACCCTCGTGCGCCCCTTTGCTCCGGCTGCTCCGCGAGCGGGAGCACCTCGTGATCCCTTCGGACCTGGACGCACTTAAGGAACTCATACGGGAACTTGGCGAGGAAGTCCTCGAAGTTGCAGACCGGGTACGTTCAACGCAGGACGGTGAGAGCATCACGGTACGCATGGAAGGGTACCGGCTCGTCGGGGGATGCAGGGCAATGACCCTTGAATCCCCCCGGTGCTGCACGGCAAACCCCTGCCCGGTCTGCAGCCTCTTTGCAACGGTTTTTGCAGAGGGGACGGGAAATGTCATCCAGCTGGAGCGCTGTGCCCCGGACCCCGGACAACCGGCAGTGACAGCGGTCTTTTCCGTGCTCCATGAATAATTTTCACGGTTTTTTGGCAGGATTGTACCTTTCCTGCCGGCTCTCCCTGCGTGCGTTAATCTCTCGTTTCAGGAAACCGTGGATATTCCCCGGTACGATGAAGGGCATCCAATCTCCGGTGCCCTCCCGGGGTAAACGCAGCCTGCAGGATTATCCTTCGGGGGGGTAGCCGGTTGCTCACACCATGGAAAGAGATCATCGGATATCAGAAAATGACGTGTTTCAGGTGCCCACTTCCGTTGCGTGTCCAGGCCCGGGGCACACCGGGCTCACTAAAACCTCCTTTCCGTCCAAAAAAAGACTGGTCAGGGAGACCGCCTGACCCGGACCCAGAGGTGGAGGTCGCGATAACTCAGGTTGATCCTGTCCATACCCTGTACCTGGTCATCCGGTACGGTCTCATTGAACAGGAGGAGGTCAATCCGGTTGAATGATGTCGTGGCCGGGGTGAAGGAGTAGGGCTGGATGACGGTCTGGTTATCCGGGACCGATACGGTGAACCGGTCAATAAGGTCCATGCGGTCAAGGGTAGTTGTGTTGGTTGATTCATCAACGCTCATATTCGTAAAATACGTCTCAACGGTATAGTTGACCGTGCGGTATTCGTGGTTGCCGATGCCGATAAAAAGAGAACTGTTTACGCCCGTTACAAGATCTGTCGGATAATCTGCTGCTTTCTGGTTTTCACCAAGGATAAAAAACTCCGTGAACTTCTCACCTTCCTTTGGCACAACGACTACGTAAACAGTTGTTGCCACTGCCGCGATAATAGCGATGAGCAGGATCGCAGAGAGGACACGGTCGGTGCGGGAGCTGCCGGGCTTGCTGAAAAATTCGCCGGAAACTGCATGGTACATCTCACGGAACGGGACCGAAAACCGCTCTTCGGGAAGAAGCCGGGCCCTGCGATACTGGGCAGCAATACACAATGCGACCGTGAGGATACTCAGGCAGGTGACGATGGGGTCAAGCCGGATCCCCCAGGGGGTATAGTTCAGGACCAGGCCGGTAAGGGGGACGACGGCAATGGAGAGCCCGAACGAGAGTGCGATCCGTTCGATCCCATCGATATCCTTTGCAGCAGGAAAGAGCGCAGCGATAATTGCATAGCCGGGAATAAACAGTATGAGGGGTATGCCAAAAAGGACCCGCAGGAACGACGCATCCAGGTACGGGAGATAGATGGTGAAAATGGCTCCTGCCAGCCAGAGTTCGCATGCGAGAAGGTCGCGGGGAATGCTCATGCGGGCGAATGCGTCGATAATGGTCTCATAAGGGTGCTGCATCCGCTCCATATTACCGGGTACGTAGTCTGATGTAATAGTTATGTCGCGTAATACGGTCCTGCTTTTTCAGAGGTACGGTATTGTTGCACACCCGGGTATTCCGACCGGAATCAAAAATGGTTTTGGGGAATAGTTTCCCGGGAGAATTCCCGGCAAAACCCATCAGTTCTGTCTGCGGCATCCCATTACCGTAACGCCGCCAGGATAAGATTTATTGCTCTTTTTTATTGTCGTTCAGGACAACAAACACCACAATGCCAAAAATTATACCCACGGCGAGTGCAAAAGCCGGGGGTATGCGAAATCCTGTCAGCATGACCGCTACGATCAGCCCAAAAATTATCCCTGTAACCCGGGGGGTTTTCAGGTCCTGGTACTTCATAGTAATGCATTCTCGTAATTCCGATAAATAGGCATCTGCCCGGTGACTTCCCGGATCATTTTTCGCCCATGGGTTAACCCGGGCTCATGCGATTATGGGGGGAAAAGTGAGTACCCCCTTCAACCGGTACCATTGGAAATTCAACGGTCCGATTGAGACGGTGACAAACTCCCCCAAGAGGAGGACGGGGAATACGGATAATAAAAAGAGATGTTTCCGGGATCTGCACCGGACTCATCGCGGGCTTTTCCAAGGACGATATTCCGGAAATTCCGGATGGACACCATCTTTCAGGGTCCTCATGAGGTGCATCTTCAGCGTTCAATGAAGATCATGCTGTTTTGAAAAAATAAGGAGTACCCGGATGAACGGCGTTTTGTGGTTATGCTGTCTGATGCGCGTCATCCGGGAAAACATCGCAGGATACAGCAATTTCCGTCATGATTCAATAACACCGGCATCCACCGGCCGCTGCAAATGTTTTTCTGCTATTCATACCTCTATGATATGGAAGTGTCCAGAGCCTTTTGATTCTGCCATGGTCCGGAACCGGAGCCTGGTTTTTGAGAAATCGGGTATTCTGACACTTAAGAGTAAGAATCTGCCTCGGTAGGGTAGTGGACATCCTAGAAGCCTCCGGAGCTTTTGACCCGGGTTCAAATCCCGGCCGAGGCGTATCACTTTTCACGTCTGGATCCTGTTACCCCGGGTTCTCCGGTTTCTTCGCACGGTTACGGTTTTAAAAAACGCACTCTGTACGTAGAAATTTTTTCCGGGTGCATCTTTTATGGGATATATTTACAAAGACCCCTGTTTTCTGATTTACAGGACAGAACATGATAGTTAAAAAGCGTACAGGAACTGTTTGATGCGACAGGTGTCTGATTTTGCATTATCAATGCGTTGCAGGGAATGTTGGATGTCTCCATTCCGATCAATTCGCAATTGTTTCAAAATCTGGTTCGAAAGCCAACGTATATCAGCCGTCAACCGGAGAGCATGGTATGAGCCCTGCAAAATATATACGCTGGTTTAATGAGATCAGGAACGAAGATGTCGCCAGTGTCGGGGGTAAGAATGCCTCGCTTGGCGAGATGTACCAGGATCTGACGAAGGCAGGCGTGAAGATCCCAAACGGGTTTGCAATAACCGCCGATGCATACTGGGATGTAGTGAGAACCGGGGGTGTCCTTGACGAGATAAGAGTGGCCCTGGCCGGTCTCGATAAGACCAGTGTCGTCGATCTTGCGGACCGGGGGAAAAAAGTAAGGGACCTGATTCTCGGCGCCGGTATCCCTGACAGCATCTGGAGCGAGGTCAGCTCGGCCTACGACCGGCTCTGCGAAGAGTATGGCCCCGATACTGATGTTGCGGTCAGGAGCTCGGCTACCGCAGAAGATCTCCCCACCGCATCTTTTGCCGGCCAGCAGGAGACCTACCTGAACATCCGTGGATACCCTGCGCTCAGGGAGGCCTGTAGTAAATGTTTTGCCTCCCTGTTCACCGACCGGGCGATCTCCTACCGTATCGACCAGGATTTCGACCATTTCAAGGTCGCCCTCTCGATCGGGATCATGAAGATGGTCCGCTCCGACATGGCTTCGAGCGGAGTAATCTTCACGCTCGACACCGAGACCGGGTTCCGGGATGTAGTTTTCATAACCGGCTCGTACGGCCTTGGCGAAAATATCGTGCAGGGTGCGGTCAACCCGGATGAATTCTATGTCTTCAAACCCACGGCTCGGACAGGGCACAGGGCAATTGTCAGGAAAAACATTGGCGATAAAAAGATCAAGATGATCTACGGGCAGGGGACATCCAAGGTCCTGACGAGGAATGTCGAAGTCCCCGAATCGGATAGCCGGCGTTTCTGTATTACGGATGACGAGATCCTCGTGCTGGCAGGGTACGCTCTCCGGATTGAGGACCACTATTCGCAGAAAGCAAACCAGCCTGTCCCGATGGATATCGAATGGGCAAAGGACGGGATAACCGGGGAATTGTTCATCGTGCAGGCACGTCCCGAGACCGTCCACTCCCAGGATGCGAAGGATGTCCTCCTGACCTATTATCTTGAACAACGGGGGCCGGTGCTTGCAAAGGGAAAGAGCGTTGGCGAAAAGATCGCGTCCGGCAGGGCACGGGTGATCGCCGACGTGAGCCGCCTCCACGAGTTCATGCCCGGGGAGATCCTGGTCTCAGATACAACGAACCCTGACTGGGAACCGGTCATGAAGACCGCCGCAGCGATCGTTACCAACCGGGGCGGGCGGACCTGCCATGCAGCAATTGTCAGCCGGGAGCTCGGTGTTCCGGCAGTGGTCGGGACCAATGATGCTACGGAAAAGATCAGGACCGGGCAGGAGGTCACGGTCAACTGCTCTGAGGGGGACGCGGGAGTGGTATACGAAGGCATCCTGCCGTTCCACGTGGAAAAAGTCTCCCTGGCGGGCCTCAGGCGCCCGAAAACAGAGATCATGATGAACCTCGGGGAGCCTGACCAGGCCTTTGCCTTCTCGATGATACCCAACAACGGTATAGGGCTTGCCCGGATGGAATTTGTCATCAGCAATTACATCAGGATCCACCCGATGGCACTCGTCCACCCGGAAAAAGTCACTGACGAGAACGTCAGGGCACAGATCGGGGAACTCACATATGGGGCCGATACTCCGGAAGAATATTTTGTCGGGAAACTGTCGCAGGGTATCGGGACGATCGCGGCAGCCTTCTACCCAAAGCCGGTTGTTGTCCGTATGAGCGACTTCAAGACCAATGAGTATGCCAACCTCCTCGGGGGGAGTAATTTCGAACCTGCTGAATCCAACCCAATGCTTGGCTTCCGCGGTGCGTCCCGGTACTACGATGAGAGATACCGCGAGGGGTTTGCACTTGAATGCCGTGCGATGAAGAGGGTCCGGGAAGAGATGGGGCTCACGAACCTGATCATCATGATCCCGTTCTGCCGGCGGGTAGACGAGGCTGAAAAAGTCCTGGCCGAGATGGCGAAGAACGGGCTCGAGCGGGGGGAGAACGGGCTTGAGATCTATGTCATGTGCGAGATCCCAAACAACATCCTCCTTGTCGATGAATTCAGCCGGTTGTTCGACGGGTTCTCGATTGGCTCGAACGACCTGACCCAGCTCACACTCGGGGTCGACCGTGACTCCGGCCTGGTTGCCCACGATTTCGATGAGCGGGATCCCGGCGTGATGAAATTCGTATCCATGGCTATACAGGGCGCACGGCGGAACAAGCGCCACAGCGGACTCTGCGGGCAGGCACCAAGCGACTACCCGGAGTTCGCCGAGTTCCTGGTCAGGGAGGGCATCGATTCAATATCCCTCAACCCGGACTCCGTGATGAAGATCACCCTGAAAGTGGTTGAGATGGAAGAACGCCTGGAAAAAGAAAGAACAAAATGAATGCTCCTGCATAATCAGGCGGGCCTGTATTATTATACCGTGGTTACAGGCATTTTGACATTTTTTTGGCTCTGTTGAAACCCTTAGCCGGCT
>NZ_JBAVIG010000061.1:0-4129 GCF_049686655.1 Methanoregula sp. | reverse complement strand
GAGTGCCCGATATTGGAGAATGATGGATACGTTGAAGTTCGGGAGGTAATTACGCCGGGCTCCTGAAACTCTGCCTATTAAATATCTTTTCAGTGCCCTCATTTTATGTGGTACGATATCACGTTACTCCACAGGCAGTGACCCCCCTTCTTCACAAGGGGGAACTGCCTGCCATTCCCAAACGATCCGCCGGTCCGGAGCACCGGGGTCCGGATGGCATCGTGAATCCCCACACTTTCACCATCCCCTCTTACGGACTTAATATCACATTCTTCTGATCATGGTATCATGGAATGCCAGCACGAACCCATGCGGGAGACCGGGAACTCCTGTCCCGGACTACAGCAATGAAAAAATTACCCGGATCCGGGATAAAATCAGGATCGTATTCGGGAATGATTGTTCAATGAACGATTGTGCGTTATCGAACCGGTACAATTTGACAGACGAAGGGGATCTGATACTAATCCTTCGATGAGTTCCTACCGGTAATTTTCATGCAGTATCGGCGGCCTCGCGATCGCCCGGTACCGTGCCCCACGCGATCACCGGCCCGGCCACAGTCCCGACGCCGGCGGGGATGCGATTTGTCCCCACCCCCTTTGGGGGTCGCTCGGCCGCCTCGTCGGGGCCTCGCCGGGCAGTTTACCGGCGCCCGGGTTTTCCCGGTATATCGGGTAAGTTCCTCATGAGGCCATTGCACGAGTATTATCTTTAAATCCCTTGAGGCAACAGGAGAACCTATGGACAATGTAGCAGTGCTGGTTGATTCCCGGGGCGGACACACCCGTAAGGTCGCTGCCGCGATTTCGGAAGAGCTGGGTGTGAAGATCGGGGATATCACACAACCGCTGCCGGACGCGGATATCCTGTTCATGGGGAGCGGTATGTACGGTACCGGCCCGGGACTTTACACAAACCGCCTTCTCCGTGAGGGGACATTTACCGGGCGGAAGGTCGCCCTGTTCGCCACAGCGTCGTATCCCGGTGATGGGGAGAAGATGCTTGCCAACATGGCCGAAACCCTGGAAAAGAAGGGGGCAACGGTCCTGGGGAAAACCGGCTCCCGGGGCAAGGTGATCATTGTCAAGTACCGGAATGTGCACGAGGAGGATCTCGTGGATGCCCGAAAATGGGCCAGGGAGATTGCAGGGAAATAACTTTCTCTGAGGGGGTTTCGGGCAGGATAGGGGTATCCCCGCCCATGATCCCCCGTCACTTATCCTCCGACGGGTCCCGGTTCCATGTATCGAACCCGAGTCTCAGGTGCTCGATGGCGGTCTCATGGCTGCCCGCATCGGGATTCTGGAACGCTTTGTACTCGGTTACCCAGCAGTGGGAGAGATGATAGCTATACTCCATCTCCCCGCCCGGGGCGTATACCTCGATGGTGAGAGGATTTTTATATTCCGGAAGCAGGGAACCTTTGCCCGTGGCCGGGCCGTAACAGCAGACCATGCTGATCCACTGCTCGAACCCGCGATCAAAGGCGACTCCCCGTTCAAGGTTGATGAAATACGGGGTACTCTGGCCTTCCGGCCCTATGGCAGGACGAGGGTACCCGCTCTGCAGCTGACCGGCACGTTTCATTTTTACCGGGAGGGGGGTAACTTCCGGGAAGCCGGCAACATACCGGCCTCGCCATTTCACCCGGAACCGGAAGTTCCGGGACGCGTTATCCGATGGGGACATGGGGATTCCTCGCTTGTCCCTTGGCGCACGAGCTGATGAGGGTTTTGATCGGTACAATACTACCAAGCCCCGAGATTCCCAGCAACTGCCCTGGCGCCAGTAATGGCAATGCGATGTATCCCCACTCCTTCCTGGCGGCAACAGTTCCTCAATTTCCAAGGGCTTTCACCATCGCGATCAGCATCTCATGCCGTCAGTTCCCCTCCCATTTGTGCAAACCGTGATCTCAAAAATCCCCTCCCCGTTCCCTGCAAATCACTTTTGAACCCTCCCCGGATTCCCCTCCGTAAAATTTATTCAGCCACGCCCATCTCCCATCGCCACCATTCTTCATGAAATCCCGCTGGCGTGTACAGGATAAACCCGGCTCCTGTATGAGATGTCACGGGTGACTGCGATGCGGCCCGGGCCGGAAAAGGAAGCAGCAACAGAGCAAAAACACCTGCCCGGCACCGGCCGGGTGGTTGCGAGGAGTGGACGTGAGCGGGCCGCGACACATCGGGAAGAGTTTTCTCTTACTGCAGGGTATATATTCCATCCAGACGCACAGGGAATAAAGATGAAAATCATCGGAATTATCGCAAGTCCGCGGAAAGGAGGCAATACCTCCTGGGTAATAAACAAAATACTCGAAGGTGCGAAAGAACAGGGCGCCGAAACCCGGGCCTGGTATTTCAGCGATCTTGATATCGAACCGTGCCGGGGTTGTCTTTGCTGCCACGAGGGAGGCGATCCGGGTTGTATTATCAATGACGACATGCAGGAACTGTATGGCGCGATTGAGCATGCCGATGCCCTTATCCTCGGCTCGCCGGTGTACATGGGGCAGATGAGTGCCCAGGCGAAGATAGTCACCGACAGGTTATTTGCGCACATTTCTCCGCGATTCTCACCATATTACAAAGAAAAAGCCGCGAAAAAGAAGCTGATTCTTGTGTTTACCCAGGGCAATCCTGATCCCGGCATGTTCCAGGCGTATTTTGATTATACGAAAAAAATATTTCAGTTGCTGGAATTCGATGTTAAAGAGGTAGTTGTTGTTGCCGGAATGCGAAATGAACCGGCGCATGAAAGAAAAGATCTGGACACGGTCATGAAGGATATCGGTTCAGCGCTGGTTCCGGAACAATGCCCGGAATAATGAAGAAATTGCAATTGCGGATTCCAACGTAATCCCCTGATCGGAGTGTCGAATCAGGAGAGATCTTCATTTTACCTCTTCGACCTCCCTCTCCGCACCGGCCCGGCCACAGCTCCGGTGCCGGCGGGGATATGCACCCACCCACTGCCAGAGACGCCCGGCCACCCCCCTCAGGGAAAACGATGAAATGGATTTAAGATCATGAGGCCGGGCACATGGGTAAAATCCTCCTCGTTCCTGGTAACGAGCGTAGCATCCAGGGATAATGCCGAGGCAGCGATTACGGCATCGGGAAGCGTGATGTTCATAGTTGTCCGTAACTCGATCGCTTTTTCCGCAAGCGTATCGGTAAGCGGAAGGCATCGCCCACAGTCAAGAAGCCTGCGGGCCTTGATTATTCCTTCCGGCGTATGGCCTTTCCAGCCGAGAAGTTCAATCCTCGTTATGATCGATATGTTGAACGATTCCTGGAATATCGAATCGATCACAGGTTTCTCGGATGGACCGAACGCACCGGCCAGGTAATAGATCAGGATATTCGTGTCTACCAGGTACGTCTTCATACCCGGTTCCACTCTTTCCGGAGATCCTCGGCCACGCCCTTTGGATCTTCGATGAGATCCCGGTATATCCCATAATAGTCCTGCGGGTTGCAGGGTTCGGGCCGCGGGTCCCGGAGCTGGAGCGTCCTCTCCCAGAGCTCGATGGGGACTATGACGCTCTTTTTGTTGCCACCAGCATCATACACATACTGGATCTCGTTCATTGTATCTTCATTGCCTCTGCGAAAGAATATAGTTTTTCTTAATAGAGCTTCAGGACGATTTTATGATCCGGAACCGGGATTCATTTTGTGTTCGGTCGTCCGCCTCATCGGGGCATCGCTGGGCAGATTACCCGCATCAGGATTTTCCGGTAATCGCCCTGCCGTGGGGGCGGCCGTTCATCGCCCACGAAATTTTCCGGCAAATAATTTTCTCTAACCAACTCGACTCTGCCTGAAAATTTTTCAAGACCCACCTATCGCTCTTAAAAAAATTAAAGATCCCCAAAAACGTTCAATACCTTCAGGATCTCCGTCCGGACCCTTCCCGGAATGGCAAACAGGGCTCTTATTAAACCCGGATTAGGGGCTTTCCAATAGGCCCTCACGAAGGCCTCCCGGTTCGTGGAAAAATCCAGGATCAACCCAAAACCCATTTCCCCTCCATTTCGGCCGCCCAAAAGGACCCATTAGGGCAGGGTCCGGAGCACGGTCATTCCACGACGTGAAAACTGTAAAAATCCGTGGAATAA
>NZ_JBAVIG010000060.1:0-41362 GCF_049686655.1 Methanoregula sp. | reverse complement strand
CCCGACGAGGCGGCCGAGCGACCCCCGCGAAGGGGGTGGGAAGCATCACAAGACAGAGTGTGGGAACCGCCGGGAATTGCCGTCCCTAGGCTCATATAGAATAAGTCACAGCAATCATTACGATATTATAAATAAAACATTTGATAATTGAAAAATATGTGCACGGGACTCGATGATAAGGAATTGTGGGGCTATTTCCTTCGCCAAGATGAAGCTACATGGTCAGAATTTGGAATTGGAATTGTCGGTATAGGTGCATTGTTACTTGCTTTCGGTAGCATCGACAATTACGCTTTGAAAGTAATAATCTCATTGATAGGTCTTTCAGGATCCTTTGTTTTATCAATGCATATTTACGGCGCTCGAAAAGAGATAGATTCTATCATAGAAGTTCTCAAGTTAAAACCAAACAATAATATTTTTTTCAAAGATTTCGATGAAATCAAAAAATGGCGAAAAACAGATTCTTGGTATATTCGATCATTCATTTTAATGCAATATTTTATGATATTCGTCCTATTTGCGTGGGCAATGATATTGATATTTCTGATTATAGCCCCAAGATTGATTTTGTAGTATATATTTTTTAGATTTTACACAGTCAACAGTGTGTTATTTAAAAAAGCCCGGAATATCCGGCACATCCAATAGCCGACCGCTCCCGGCCCCGGGTTCACCCGATATAACTCAGCTCTTCTTCGTTCCCCTTGTCGCCTTCGACCAGGTTCTCGATCGCCTTCTCCATCTCGGCCGCCCGGTCATTGAGTTTCGTGGAATCGACCGGGACACCGGTCAGCTTCGAGAGCACGGCAAGAACATTTGCCGCACTCATCGGGTCGACGAGGTACCCGCTCGTCTCGCCCATCAGGCAGACCGCATCGATGCCCCGCTGTGCCGAGAGGCCCAGCATCAGGCCGGCGGCACCCACGATCCCGCCGCCCGGTTCGTCCCGGTTGAACGTTACGCCAGCCGCCTCCATCTCCTCCCGGAGTTCCGCCCGGTTCACCGCCCCGAGCACACGGGGTCCATTCACGAGGTGGCCGACACCAAAACCCCCGAGGGTGTAGATCCGCGAGACGTGCAGCTCCTGTGCAATCTCACAGTAGCAGTCGGCGAGGAGGTAGTGCCCCTCGTTCGAGGTGCTCTGGTGGTCGCCAACCAAGAAGACAATGTCCCGGCCTTCGGTCTGGTAGAGAAAGAGCTCGTTCCGTGCCAGCCGGGCGAGACCGTTCTCATCGATGATCACCTGGGGCGGAAGGTAGATCGAATGGATCTCCCCGATCTTCTCGGCCCCGAGCATGTGGATCATGTACTCGGCAACCAGTTTTCCCACCTGGCCGATACCGGGGAGTCCTTCAATGAGGATGGGATCGACAGGCCGTTTATCCTTGAAACTGTCCGTGTACGTTACGGTAATCTCTTCAATCATGCTGTGCCAGCCTGCGGTATTTACCGTACTTGTCTTCAGGAGAGAACCGTGCAGGATGTGCTACTGCCGTCGGCTGCCCGCACACGGGACAGGTAGGAGAAAGAGTATAGATATTGTCTGCAGAGCAGTGCCGGATGCGCCCGGTCATGCACTTTTCCCGGATTTCGGTTTCTTGACGAGCTTGCCTTCGCCGCCTGACTTTTCCAGGACCGCGATCGCAGCATTCGCCGACTTCTCGATCGCCTTCTCGGCTGCCTTGTAATCGGGAGCGGTCACTTTGATGCGGTACGTGGGAGCGCCGAGGTAGAGGAGCTCGATCTCTGCACCCTGGCTTTTCGACGCGCTCGCCTTCTCGAGCGCTTTCCTTATCACTTCAATGCCATCGGGCCTGGTGGAGGTGAGGATAAGGTGGCCGGTCACTTCCACGTGAGGCACCTTCACGCTCTCCTGCGCAACGCGCTGGAGGATCTCCGTGACCTTCTTTGAGAAGCCCAGTTTCTTGAGCGAGGTCTCGGGATCGATCACGATATCCTCGAAGACCGGGTAGAAAGCCCCGTACTTCTTGTAGATTACATCCTCGATCGCAGCGAGGGGTTCACCCGACTGTTCCGCAACGAATCCCAGCCACTTCTGGGCCTTGGACTCGTTCTTCCACTCGCGGATCTTCTCGCGGCGCTGGTGCTCATTGACATCTTTGAGAGAAAGGTCGATGTGTCCGCGGGTCCTGTCTACGTTGAGGACCTTGCAGACGATCTTCTGGCCTTCCCGGATATGGTCGCGGATGTACTTGATCCAGCCCGTTGCAATTTCAGAGATGGGGATGAGCCCCTGGCGGCCACCGTATTCATCGAGCGAGACGAAGGCGACAAAGTCCTTGACGTTCTCTACCGTGCAGACGACCAGTTCTGATTCCTGTGGCCACTCTCTGTCCGTCATAAGTGGTTACTTGAGCTCCTGGACGATCTCTGCCTTGAGGGTTGCCCGGCCGCCCGCGGGGGTGGCAAGATCGCGGCCGCATACGACACACTTGACGACCGTGCTGGCCTTCTCGAAGATGACCTGCTCGTTGTCGCAGTCAGGGCACTTTACCTTGAAAAATTTACTCCGGTTTTCCCGAATCTGTTGTACCATTTCGCTTCACTCCGTCAGTTCGAACTTCGCGACACGGTAGCCCTTGCGCAGGTGCGCCTTTCCGCAGGTGACACAGCGGTACCGGACGTTGATCTTCTTGGTCGGCTTGTCGCCGCCGGGCACCTTTGAGAACTTGCCCATGTTACCTACGCGACCTCTCCGGGCCTTCTGGCGGTCGATCCAGTGGAGGCCGGTGGTCTTGCCTTTCTTTACCTTTTCAACCTCGTGCACCTGATGGTTCCTGCAAAAGGGGCAGTAAGTTGTGAATTTCGCTGGCATCTTCATGAAAATTTCACCGATAATCCCGATTAAGAATACCTATATTATTTGCAAATCTGGATATTTAAGACTATGTTGCGTTCGCTCAGTACCGCAGCGTTCCGCTCCGGAAGCGTCACTATATCTCCCTTTGAGAGGGTATAAATCCTCCCATCCACTCCCATGAACGATTCCATATCGTCCAGCACCCGGACAAGGGTGCACGGATGGGCGAGGATCGAAGGCATCCCCGCCGCCTGTGCGACAGAGCCCGCTGCCAACGGCAGCTCCTGACCCCCGTCTTCCATCAGGTCCGGCAGGGGTTCTCCAGTTTCTTCAACCTCCCCGGCTTCAGACGCAACCACGGAAGGCGCGGTGATCAGAGGCGCGTGGATAGTGCTGCGGGGCTTGTTGTAGAGCAGGATTCCCTGGCACTTCTCGATGCTGGCTGTTGCTGCATCGAACATCTCGTGTTCTGCGGGGATCATCCGCTTGACCTCCTCGCGGTCGTAATAGTTTCCCTCCGCATGCATGATGGTAAGGGCAAGGATCTTGCGCGACCGGATTGCAAACAGGTCCTGGAGGGTCTCGCGGATCGAGAGGGTCTCATCGATCAGGGAGCGGGCATCGTCCGAGAATGGATCCTCGAACGCATACACTTTTTTGGTGATCGCTGCGAGTTCCGCATGGCCCTTCTCGAAGATATCGGGTGCAACGGCCGTGAGCCGCCCGGTCTCCCGTTCCGAGAGGAGGATACTGCGCAGATCGTCAAGATGCATTGTTCGCCCCTAAGTGATACTTAAGTGATTTCCGCCATGCCGCGGCAGCAGAGAAAGACTGCCACCGCTTCCGGTACTGTAGAGATGCCCTTTTTGAGCTCATAAGTACTTCCGAGCATCGGCATCTTCAGCGGGAACTTCTGGTCTACCCTGACATCCCGGCTCCCGAAGACCACCGCATCGGTGAGGGGATCGAAGTCGTGGAACTCACGGAGCTCAAGCGGTTGTACCCGCATCCCGCTCCCGCCATGGAGGGATGTCGGCATCCGTATCAGTCGCTTGGTATCGGTAGTGACCGGTTCGTCGGCGAGCGCAGCCCTCTCAAGCAGGCGCTTCCGGAACTCCCCATCCTCCTTCTCGACAAGAATACGGAGGGCCTCGTCACGGAGTTTTCCTTTCACCACGAGCTCGGATGGGCGGGAGGCAAGGTGCTTTTCGAGAGTCCCGCGTTCGTTCAGCAGCCGCTCGGCCATCTTGTCGCCGATACCCGGATGGGAGGTGAGAAACTTCATCGCCTCGTCATGCGGCATCTCCCCGATCCAGCCGAGGAACTCCTGCAGGGCCCCGCGGTACCGGTTCGGCCAGCCCGGCGCGGTCGTGATCTTCCCGGAGAGCAGGGCCCCCGGGTCGATCCCGATCCCGCAGACATAGTCGATCAGTTCTCTTCGCTCGGCACTCCCCCAGCCACGGAACGCGATGTCCTTGACGTGGACGTGATAGCCACGGCCCCCGGAGAAGACCAGCTCGATAACTTTCGGGTCCACGCCGAACTCGTCGGTCAGCATCGCGAGAAGCTTACCGGTCTCTACCTTGACCCGGGCGAGCATCTGGTCGTACGGGCCCCGCACGATATGGTCTGCATCAAGATCGAAGATCAGGTCCGCCCCGCACCAGCCCTTGTCTGCCATGGTCCCGGCGTCCGGCTTCTCGTAGTATGCAGTCGAGTAATAGGCGTGCTGGGGGATCAGGTTCCGGATATAGTCCCCGAGTTCCTCCCTGCCGGAGAAGCCGATGTGCCTGCGCATCCGCATCTCCGTGCCGCCCGGGTTGAAGAGGACAAAACCCCACTCGCGCTGCACGAGGGATGAAGGCGTCAGGAGGACTGCCTTCCGGTAGTACTCGGTAAACCGCTGGCGGAGGAATTCGGTAGTGGCCGGGTTCATTGCAGCACCTTAACCATGTATGGACCGCTGCGTTCATAGCCCTGCCTGCGGTAATAGGGCCGGACACCGATGCCGCTCATGATCGCGAGTCTGGTGTACCCGCCATCGGTTGCGATCTCCTCGGCCCTGGCAAGGAGGAGCCGGCCGAAGTTCCGGTGCTGCCATTCTTCGTCCCCGGCATCCTTCCCGACCGATACGAGGCTGCCATAGACATGCAGCTCCCGGAGGATTGCTGCACAGTCGAGCTCGGGACGGTACACCTGAAAGGGGAACCGGAGCCGGGCAAAACCGATCAGGGAATCCCCGGATACCGCCGAGATGAAGTGCTCCTGGCCACCGCAGGCCTCGTACTCAAGTACCCGCACATCTGCCTCCACAACTGACGGGAGCCGGCCGATCTCCCGGCAGCGGATGCACCGGCACCGCTTGCCAAGTGCAGTGAGCCGTGCCTGTGCCAGCTGCCGGAAGTTGGAATGCCGGGAGCCGGCCACGATCAGTTTTGCCGGGATATCGCGTTGTATCCGCTGGAGCCGGGTGAACTCGGGGATCACCGACTTGGCATACGCGATCAGGTCCACGAGCTCTTCTTCGCCGTAGGGGGAGTAGAGGCCCCGCTGCCAGAGGTCCTCGATTTCTGAACCGGGCGTGACAAGCGTGGGGTAGATCTTGAGGAAGTCCGGTCTGAAGCGGGGATCAGTGAAGATCGTATCGAACATCGCCCGGTCCGCCTCTATTGTCGAGGAGGGCAGGTTCGGCATCATGTGGAACCCCACCTTGAGCCCGGCATCGCGGAGGAGGGTGTTGGCCTCGACTGTATCGGCGACGGTGCACCCGCGACGGTTGAAGGCCAGTACTGCGTCGTCTGTGTGCTGGACCCCGAGCTCTACCTTGGTCACCCCGAGTTCAAGCATCCGGTCGATGTGCTCCCGCCGGCACCAGTCCGGACGGGTCTCGAACGTGATCGCAACGTTCCGGATCGCGGACTGCTCGTTCTCCGCCTCCACGGTCGCCACGTCGCGGGCCTCTGTGGCGGGAGAGCCCCCGGGGTACGTATTCATCGCTTCGATACAGCGAGAGACAAACGATTCCTGGTAATCCACCGGCCGGGCGGTCATCGTCCCACCCATCACGATCAGCTCCACCTTGTCCACCCGGTGCCCGAGGATCTCGAACTGTTCGAGCCGGGCATGCACCTGCCGGAACGGATCATACTCATGCTCCCTCGCACGCTTCGCCGCCGGCTCTTCCCCGGTATAGCTCTGCGGGGAGTGGAAGGGGTGGTCCGGTCCGCCCGGGCATGGGAGGCACTTGCCGTGCGGACAGGCAAAAGGCGATGTCATCACGGCGACCGGTGCCACCCCGGAGAGCGTGCGGGTAGGCTTGACCATCAGGATCTTCCGGAGGGTCTCCCGTTCCTCCGGCAGCGCAGCCGCGAGGATGGCGGAGTTCTTGGGCACCGCTGGCAGGGAGTACTTCCGGCAGACCGCGATCTTGGCGGCAACAATCGCATCGTCACCGGGGGGCAGGGTGAGGATGCGGGAGATCATCTCCCGCAGCGCAATGGCCTCATCCATAAACAGTTAATGTTCGGCTGCAACTTTGACCGATGCAGTCTCAGAAGAGTAGTTCACCACGGGCATGCTGCGGTGGTGGATATGAGTGACGATCTCATCCCCGAGCGTGAGGAGAGCGTCCTTGTGGGCCTTCTTGTCCTTGTGGATGTGGACAGGAGAGATCTCAAGAGAGTTGTACCGTTCGGTCTGGATTTCCTCGTTGGTGACTCCCTCGTAATATTTCTTGATGTGGATCATCAACATATGTAGATGCAGCAACTCTTCCTTTTGCACACTATCACCTTTTCCAAATGAATCCTTATTTTGTGGTGCACATATACCTTACTGGTGAGATTTATATCAGGAAGCCTGCGGCACGTTGGATCGCTGGTTGCGCTCGCAATTGGCGACGCATTGGGTGCGCCTTTTGAAGGATCTCCACAACCTGAAGCGTGGGTGGCAGAAATGCGTTCCGGCGGGCGTCATTTCCGGAAAAAAGGGAAGGTCACGGACGATACCCTGCAGGCCATCGCGGTCGCGGAATCGCTTGCAGATTACAGGGGTTTTGACCCGGATGACCTTGTAATGCGACTGATTGCCGGGTACAGACTGCGTCCCGCATGGTTCGGTCCCACATCCTCAGCATTCTTTGATCTGGTGGAATCCGGGACCCTGCCGCACCAGGCTGCACTGCTTGTCCACAAACGCCGTGGCAGCAGCCGGTCCAACGGCAGCGTGATGCGGGGGTTCCCCCTCGGGATCTTTTATTCGGCCCCGGAAGTTTATGATGTCAGTTTAACCTGTTCGCGGCTGACCCATTTTGACCCGGTCGGGGGCCACTGCTCTGCGTTCCTGAACGTGATGGTGAGCGACCTGTGCCGGGGGATCTCCCGGCCAGCGGCATTCCGGCACGCACGGTCCCTTTGTACTGATCCTGAAGTACGCACCGTGCTCGGCAATTACCGGCAGTATACTATAGTACCCGGTCTTGATGCGGTGGAGTGCTCGCATGCGGCCCTCTCCTGCTTCATGGAGTCGCGGTCACTCGAACATGCTTTACTTTTGGCGATCAACCTCGGCGGGGATACGGATACGGTCGGTGCCTGTACCGGTGCCCTTGCCGGGGCATACTGGGGAGTGGACGCAATCCCTGTAAGGTGGAGTCGTGAGGTTGAGGGGTACGATGGGCTGGTGGAGCTGGCGGAGCGGGTTTGGGAGAAGAGAGCGGATAGAGCCGGGGGACATTTAAACGATTAATTAAAAGAAGATTGAACTACGCCGGCTTAATCTCCACCAGCTTCAGCGCCCGGCCCTTGTCGCAGATATCCGATGCGTTCCCAAGCACATCAACGACAGTGTACTTCTCGCCTTCGACGACTCCCTCGGGACGGCAGAGCGCAAAACTCCTGCAGTCCCCCTTGTTGCAGGAGAAATCAGGCTTGATCTTCGAATTGACGATCGCCATCTCCGGGCTGATCAGGATCGTGATCGGGGCCTCCGCCACCTCGACTGCAGTCGCACCGTTGAGGTGGACCGGGCATTCGTGATGGGTGGTCCTGACGGTTACGATCCGGTACTTGTGCCCTTTCTGGAGGTTGTTGCAGGCCTTCTTCACCTTGCAGTTGTCGCACCCGGGGGCCTCGCCCTCGTAGATGAACTCGACCCCCTGGCGGGCGAGCACGGTCCCCACAAGCGTTACCTTCGATTTAGAGTCGGTCATCTGGTTCACTCCCGGTAGAGCATCTGCACGAGGTTCTCTGCGGATTCACGTGTGAGCCCCATATCGAATATGGTAAAGCGCTCAGGACGGATAGTCTTTGCCATCAGGAGCGCCTCGACTGCAACCGCATCGTCAATGCCCACGTCAGCCGGCGTCACGGGCGCCCCGATACTCTTTAAAGACGAGCGGATGCTGCGCCAGTCTCCCCCATGGAGGTACATGGAGATGATCGTCCCGATCCCGCAGCTCTCGCCGTGGAGGGTTTTCCCCGGGGCGAGCCGGTCCAGGGCATGGGAGAACTTGTGCTCCCCGCCGCTTGCCGGACGGGACGAACCGGCAATGCTCATCGCAACCCCGCTCGATACGAGCGCCTTAGTCACAAACCAGGCAGACTGCTCCTGGTGGGGCTTGATCAGGTGGGCGTTCTTCACCAGGATCTCCGCAGTCATCCTAGAGAGCGCGATCGCGTACTCGCTCATCGCCTCGCCTTTCACCCGGTGGGCGAGCTCCCAGTCGAGGATCGCAGTGTAATTCGAGATCACGTCCGCACACCCAGCGGCGAGGAGCCGGTGGGGGGCTGAAGCGATGATCCCCGTATCCGCTATGATCGCAATCGGGGGCTGGGCCTCGAGCGACGAGTGCCCCTCGTCCATCGCGACCGAGGCGCGGGCGGAGGCGATGCCGTCATGGGAAGCTGCGGTCGGGACGGAGATGAACTGGATGTCAAGGTTGTATGCTACAATCTTTGCGGTATCGATCACCCGGCCACCGCCAACACCGAGGATGAAATCCATGCCGTCCGCTGCCTTCTCGGCATCCTTGATGACGGGTATGGTGATCTCCTCGGCAAGGAACGGTGTAACCGTGCGGGAAGGGGAGAGGATCTCCAGCACCCTGCAGCCGGCAAGGTCCATCGTGCCTCTTCCCGAGATCAGGAGCGCGGAGGGGCCAAGGCTCAGGTCATCGCATACCGCGGGGATCTGGCCGAACACGTCATGCCCGATCACCACATCACGGGGCAGCTGCATCCACTTGGACTTGTCAAAGACCTTGTCCCTGAGTAATTTTATTGCATCTGCGCTCATTGTACTCATGGATGATTAGTGATTTCCTCTACAAATACTACATCGATCCCATACGATACGAACAGCCTTACAATGCTGTCGAGACAATCACGTACGCCCTCATCCTCATAGTTGCGCTCTACCTGATCTACCGCTGGTTCAACAACTCGGACTTCAAGGTTGACGGCCGGTTCGTGCTCGCTACCATCCCCTACGTGATCTTCGGGGGTGTCCTCAGGGTGGTCCAGGACACCCACGTGATCCAGTCCGACATCCAGTTTGCGATCGTCACGCCGTTCATCTACTTTGTCATCTTCGCCTATACGTTTGGTATCCTCCTCTTCTCCAGGTACCTGGAGCGGCAGGGATTTGTCGACGATTACCTGAAGGTCTACGCAGGTGCCGGCATCTTTTCGACATTCTGTGTCGCGCTTGTCCTCATCGCCTGGAGCATCCCTCACCATGGGGTCGACCTCTCAATCCTCGCCATCATTCTTGGCATGGCAGCCACTGCTACGGCAATCGTCTGGGGGTTCATCAGATATATCCTCAAGTGGGAGTACGTCAGCGACCCGCTGTACATAATGCTCCTCTTCGGCCAGCTGCTGGACGCAAGCGCCACGAGTTACGGCATCGACTTCCACCCGGCTGTCCACTACATCGAGCAGCACGTGGTCGGTTCCTTCCTCATCGACTGGGCCCACACCGCGTTCATCATGTTCCCGCTCAAACTGGTCGTCCTCTTCCCGGCAATCTACTTCATGCAGATGTTCCGGAAAGAGGCGAACCCGGCCTTCTGGCACCTCGTGCTGCTCGCGATGATCGTAGTCGGGTTTGCCCCGGGCGTCCGGGACATGGTCCGGATGGTCCTCTATGTCTGATTCCGTACTCACCGATGCACTCATCATCACGCTCCTTCTTTTTTGTACAACGGTTACCGTCGGCTGGGTAGGCACGGCGCAGAACCCGTCGATAGGGCAGGACCTCATGAAACTCTTCGAGAAAGAGGTGGCAGGCCAGATGTCAGTTGACAACCCTGCCGATATGTGCGTCAAGCTCTTTGCCAATAATCTCGAGGCTTGTATCATGCTTTTCCTTGGAGGGGCCTCGTTTGGCATCCTGACGATCTTCATCATGAGCCTCAACGGGATCGTGATCGGGGCCGTCATGGAGATCGTCCACAAGGACCATTCGGCGCTCTTTGTCGCCGCAGCGATCCTCCCGCACGGTATCTTCGAGATACCGGCATTCATTATATCAGGAGCGCTTGGTATCCTGCTCGCACAGTCCCTGATCGCGGAATGGTATGGCGGGCATGATGCAGCCGCGGACGCGTCCCGTTATGCCCGGATCTTTATCATCCGGGTCCTGCCGCTCGTTGCTATCGCCGCGTGCGTCGAGGCTTTTATTACGCCGGCAGTCATACATCTGGTAACTTAGAGGGTTTTATTGAAATGGACGACGATGCGGGCGCCCTGCCGCCGAAGCAGGACTTTTCAGGATGGTTTAACGATCTTCTCTGGCGGGCCGGGATCATGGACGTCCGCTACCCGGTCAAGGGGCTCTATGTCTGGTACCCGTACGGGTTTGCGATTCGCAAGTTCGTGTACAACGGGCTCCGCGAACTCCTCGACCGCGACCACCAGGAGACGCTTTTCCCCCTCCTGATCCCCGAGCAGGAGTTCATGAAGGAGGCCGAGCACATCAAGGGTTTCGAGGACGAGGTCTACTGGGTGACCCACGGAGGCACGACACCACTCGATGTCAAGCTCGCGCTCAGGCCCACGAGCGAGACGGCGATCTACCCGATGTACGCGCTCTGGCTCCGCTCGCATGCCGACCTGCCGATGAAATACTACCAGATCGTCAACACGTTCCGGTACGAGACCAAGCAAACAAGGCCCCTTATCCGGCTCCGCGAGATCACGTCGTTCATGGAGTCACACACCGTCCACGCCACGTGGGACGAGGCGGAGGCACAGGTGGAGTACGAGCTCGGCCTGACAAAAGAGTTTTATGACGAGCTCTGCATCCCGATCACCATCTCGAAGCGCCCGGATTGGGACAAGTTCCCGGGCGCGGATTATACGATCGCAGTGGACGCGATCATGCCGAACGGCCGGACCCTCCAGATCGGGACGGTCCACCACCTCGGCACCCACTTCTCGAAGACATTCTCGATCAAGTACGAGGACAAGAACGGGGAGCAGCAGCTCGCGAACCAGACCTGCTACGGGATCTCGGAGCGGTGCATCGCGGCCCTCATCAGCATGCACGGCGACGACAAGGGGCTGATCCTCCCGCCAGCCGTTGCACCGGTGCAGGCAGTTATTGTCCCGATCACGATCGGGAAACGGCACGACGATGTGCTTGCCGCAGCGCAGAAGCTTGAGGCGGATCTCAAGGCGGCAGGGTTTCGGGTGAAGATGGATACCCGGGACATGCGGCCCGGCGCGAAGTACTATTGGTGGGAACTCCGGGGCGTGCCGCTCCGTCTCGAACTCGGGCCGAGGGACCTGGACGGCGGCAAAGTGATGACCGTGAAGCGGACGGGCGGGAAGAGCCAGATCGAGCTCGCAACCGTTACGGACGGCGTGACCCGGGTGCTCGGCGAGATCACCGATGCGATCCGGGCAAAGGCCGAGGAGCACACGAAATCGCACCTCTGTTCGGTTGACACTATGGATGCCCTCAATGCAGCACTCAATGACGGCAAGGTCGCGGTCGTCCACTGGTGCCGGGTGCGGGGGTGCGGGGATGCGATCGAAGAGAAGGCGAACTCGTCCATCCTCGGTACCGATGTGCGGTCACCGTACGTTACCTGCACGGACGGGTGCTGCATCATCTGCGGGAAGCCCGGCAAGGCAACGCTCGTGGGAAGGACGTACTGATTTTTTTTAAATAATTGGTGGGGGGTCTCCTGCCAACCCCCCTCCCCCTCAGTGGCAGCCCCAACCACCTTTTCAGCGGAATCACCCGACGTAACTCCGCGATCCGTACAGATTCCGGCAACCCCCCGGCCGGAACATTTCCGGCCCGGCAAGGGGGGTATCCGGCATACTCCCCTGACCCTAGGTGGGGGGTATGATCGATTTAAAATCCAAACGGTGGGGGGTATGCCGGATACCCCCTCCCCCCATGTGTGAGTAACGCACCCTTTCCGGCCAGAGTTTCGCATGGAGCCGCAGACGGAGCTGAGGGGTTCGCAGGGTTCTCACTTTTGAGTAAACAGGGAAATTCCCGGGCAATGGCGGGGGGTATGCCGGTAACCCCCCACCCCCATGCAGAGGGGGGTCGACACGATTTGAAACGCAAAGGGGGGTGGGGGTCTGCTATTTGTGGTGTCTTTTTACTTTTCCCAGAGTGTTGTCGTATTCGCTTGCCCACTCCTGAAACCATTCACGGTTATCGTTGGTGATTTGTTTCATCGTCTTTCCCTTTATTGTACTAATTTGTTATGATTGCGAGTTGTTATTTTAATTGGAAACGGACACGATGTCATTTAACAGCACAGCTATTGACCCCCCCCCCAATCCCAACCTTTTTATCCCGTCCCACGCCACCGCTAAAGCATGCTGGGCATCTCGACCTACTGCCTCCTTGAGGAGCCCCTGCCTGCCGCACTGGACCGGCTCTCTACTCTCACCGGCCTCATCGAGGTGGTGGACGAGGGCCCCCATTTTATTACTGATACCGATCTGTTCGATAGCTATTCCGCAGACTTCGTCCTCCATGCCCCCTACCATGGCATGAACATCGCCTGCATCTTCGAGCCCGTCCGCAGGGCAAGCGTCGAGGTGATGACCGACTGCTTTACCGTAGCTGCGGAGATCGGGGCTGCAGTAGTCCTTCACCCGGGCTATTTTGCCTGGGAACAGGAGCGGGAACAAGCTGATCGCCAGTTCCGGAAATCCCTTGCCGAGCTGACCCGTGCTGCCCGCGAGCTCTCGATCACCTTCTCGTTTGAGAACATGGGGGACATGAACTTCTTCAACTTAAGGACTCCTGAAGACCTTGCGATCATTGACGGGACAGCGTTCACCCTTGATGTCGGGCATGCGAACCTCAACCAGTGCCTGCCAGGATTTCTTGAAACGGGGTTTTGCCACATGCACATCCATGACAATAACGGGAAACGGGATACCCACAGCCCTGTCGGGGAGGGCGATATCGATTTTGCCCCGGTAATGGCCGCACAGCGGCGGGAGCAAGCGACTGCGGTCATCGAAGTGAGATCCTTTGACGGCGTCCTGAAGAGTATGAAGGCGCTCGAAACCCTGTGATGGGCATCCGGGTTCCTGCGATACGTTTCCTGGTCGTTTGCCAAGATTTATGGCGGACCGTTTCCTCAATAGTACCGTATGGAGAGGATCACGGCCGTTGCCCGGGGAAGGGTGCAGGGAGTGGGATACCGCCATTTTGTAGAAGAATGCGCCCATGAGACCGGGGTCCACGGGTACGTGAAGAATATGCCGGACGGCACGGTGCAGATGGTAGCCGAGAGCTCCCCGGCCTCGCTTGCAGATTTTATCCGGCTCACCCATGCACGGGACAATCCGGTGATCCAGGTCGAGAAGATCGCAGTCACGCCGGGCCAGGCCACAGGGGAGTTCCATGGCTTCCGGGTGGAATGGTAGACCGGCAGGAGACGGGAGTTCCACATAAAACCATCCTGCGGACAACCGATCCGCTGCCTCCCTCCGCATTCTTCCCGACCATAAACCTGTTGACCCCCGCACCCGTATCCCTATCGGGGACTTCTTATGCAGACGAGGATAACCGGGCGGAGTGCAGCCATCCGGTCATCGCATCCCCTACGGTGACAGGTGTCGTGGTTTTTGTTCCGGCAGACCGGAACTGGCAACAATTCCGGCACAGCGGTTGCAGGGAAGCCGGATTGTGCCATGGAGGCCCGCCCTTTTTTATCTCCTGCCGGAATAACTACTAGTGTAATGAGGCGGCACCAGTGAGCGATGACTCCGGGGATTTCAACCAGCCCTATTTACCCGAGCGGTACAGGAAGAAAGTACGGGAGAACCAGAGCCGCAGGCTCAAAAGAAAACTCCTCCTCGCCGGGGCCATTGTCGTGATTGCGGCTATTGCAATGGTCCTGTTATCCGGTATCTTCCCCGGCCTGAAAACACCGACAACGGCCCACCCGCTTGTGACGGCGCCCGTAACTACCATCCCGCCAACCACGGTTCCCGCGGGTCACGCCGGATTACCGGCGTCGAATGTCACACCGGCAGAGACCTACACCTATCCGGTCGGCCCGGGAGTCCCCGTGCAGGCCTCGGGGGGCATGATCTCCCTCGACGATGCAGTAAATTCGCTCCGGGTATATTACCCGGCCGGAGAATCTGTCATCATGAGCGTAAATTATTCATCCGGATCCAACCGCACACTTTTCGGGTTTATCCTTGCCCCGGTAAATCCCCCCGGGGGAGGGGATTTCGTTATATTCATTGACGGAACGACAGGAGAGCCTTACATGCCCGGGCAGGAAAATGCCACTATCACGGCCACAAAGGCAAAGGTCCAGGCCCTCTCAGAATTCCCCGGGCTCAACCCGGAGCAGGTAAAGGTCTGGTTCGCCAACGATCCGGTCAGGGGTGGCGAATGGCAGTTCATCTTCCTCACCGGGAACACCGAAATCGCCCGGGGGGGCATCGATGCTACCACCGGCGAGGCTATAACACTCATCCTCACGATTCCGCATACCGGGCGACCGGCAGGCCCTTCGATCGACCAGGACCGGGCAAAAGCAATTGCCGACCAGTACATCAGCGACCACAACGGCGGGCCACTTCCCCTCAATATGACAGCAGAGCGGTATGAGGACTGGGGCAACGCCACTGACCCGTCAGCAGGAGAGTACGTCCTTACCTACGAGCGGATCTTCCAGGACTTCCCGGTCGATACAGACAGGATCGTGATTGCGGTGGATTCCGTGACCGGGAACGTGCTTTCCTATGACAAGACGTGGACAACGCAGGATTTCGCCTTCTCACAAACTCTCGAACAGGCAGTCGGGAAACGCGATGCCACGTTTGCCATGATGCAGGCAGCAAAGAACAGGTACCCGGACTCGGTTGAAAGTGTCCGGATCATCTCCGCCGATATCCGATGGAACAACCAGCATACCCCCGGCGTCACCCAGCAGCCCGGAAGTGTACCGCTTGCATGGAAAGTCCTGTTCGATGATGCAACGATCCGGGCCGACCCGTCGCTGCCACAGGGTATCGGCTGGGTCGATATTCAGACCGGCAATGTCACGGAGCTGGAGTACCGGCACTAGAATATCCTTTTAAAAATTATTCTTTTACCTGACTACTCTGCAATCGGAAGGTGCAACGATTTGGCCTTGAAAAGAGGTACTCTTCGGCCGGGAATGTACCATTTTGACTGAAGCACACCCTTGCGTGATAGTTAATAAAAATGTAAAAGAAAATAAAAACTTCAGCACCGGTCGCAGACGAATTCGACCGTGAGTGCTGTCTTCCGCATGTCGCCCCGGATCTGTTTCCTGCCACCGCGGACGAACCACTTATCGCATTTAGTGCAGTGCTTGGGGAGAACCCGGTCCCAGGGCTTCATCGGGATCTCGAGGACAAAGCCGGTCCGGTCCCAGTCTTCCGGGGGTTTCTCCGCGTTCTGCTCGTATGTGGAAACAAACTCCATGATCTGGTGGGGTGGCACGCCCAGGTCCACGAATTTCTTGAAGACGAAGTAGTTGAAGATCAGCCACGAGAGGTCGGACCTGTCGAGTATCCCGTCATACTCCCCGAACGCCTCGTCGAAGTCCTCGAGCGAGCAGCCGCACAGCGGGCATTTTCCGCCGACAAGCTCATCGAGAAAAACTTCTTCCTGGCATCCCGGACAGGTGGTGTGAGGGGACTGCATGCGTGATGTCATTATTTCTCCTTAGTGAATGTGCTATTGGGTATTCATCAGTACTGGGGTTGCTGATCGTTGAGTGGTATAGCTGTTCTAGTATTTGACGGGGCCTGCACATATAGATATCACCAGTGCATACCAGGTCGCAATAAAAGGATAGTGGTCGGATGGAGATCAGTCAGCAGAGGGCTCGGTCGGTTCCATCACAAGAGACCCGAAGACCACCTTCTCCAGGACCTGCGCAACGTACTTGATATGCATCGCCGTCTCAAGATCCTCGTTCCGGTGGACATCGGCATAGAGCTGGACACGCATAAGGGAGAACCGGAACCGGTCGAGCGTCTCATCATCCAGGTTCATCGCTTCGCGGTAGACCGGCTCAAGCAGGTCAGGAAATGCAAGCGGGTTCTCAAGGCATGCAACAATCCCCTTGTAGATCGGGATGGGCTTCTCTTTACCGGTCAGAATCCGCAGGTAGTCCGTCATCTATCCCTCGACAACCCGTATAAGCTCTTCCATGACCTTGTCCACGCTCTTCCACGTGGGGCTGTCACCGCGGCGGATAATAAATGGCCGGCCCTCGTCTCCCGCCTTGCGCATCTCGATATCGAGCGGGATCTCACCGAGGAACGGGACACTGAGCTCTTCGGCAATCTTCTTTCCTCCGCCTTTGCCGAACAGGTCAATCTCCACACCGCAGTGGGGGCAGAGCATGCCGCTCATGTTCTCGATGATTCCGATCACCGGGAGACCGAGTTTCTCGACAAACTTTGCCGATTTCCGGGCATCGAGAGTAGCGACGTCCTGCGGGGTAGTTACGATCACGGCACCACGGACATTGGGCGCGAGCTGGGCAATCGTGAGGGCCTCGTCACCGGTGCCCGGCGGCAGGTCGACAACAAGGTAGTCGAGCGGGCCCCAGTTTACTTCTGCAAGGAACTGCTGGATTGCTGCCATCTTCATCGGGCCACGCCAGATGATCGGGGTGCTCGTGTCCGGGATGAGGAAGGCCATCGAGATAACGGAGAGCTTTCCGGTGACGTGGACGGGCTCGATCTTGTCGCCCGACATCGACAATTTGTGCTCCTCGATCCCCAGCATCTTGGGGATGTTGGGGCCGTGCATATCGAGGTCGAGAAGGCCGACCTTCTTGCCGTGGTTCGAGAGGGCATAGGCAAGGTTGACCGATACGGTCGATTTGCCCACCCCTCCCTTGCCGGACAGGACCATGATGACGTGCTTCACATCGATCTCTGCCTTGGGGGGAAGGCCGGGGGCTGCCCCGGTCTTTGCCGACGAGCAGGTACTTGCAGTCGGGCAGCTGGAGCACTCTTTCCTGCACTCCTCATCCGCCTCTGTCTTCTGGTTGTTCTTCTTTGCCATGATGAACCTCGTTGTAATCGGTACCTGATCGTATCAGTTGTTCGCGAAAGACAATAAAGATGGAAGATCGGTACACCCTGCGCCGGTGAACCTTATTAACGGGAAGGACTGAAGTGAATGATATGGAACGGCTGATCGTAACGCTTGACTTCCTCACATTTCCTCCCACGAACACCTGTGACGGCGGCAATATCTCGCCCCGCATCCGGCTGAAGGGGATCAGCAGCGAGGCTGCATCCGTCGCAGTCATGGTTTTCAACCCGTTCGAGAAGTCCTGCTGTTCGTTCACCCCGTGGATCTGCTGGAACATTCCTCCCGTGCCGGTGATCCCGGAGGGACTCCCTGCAGGACCTGTGGTTTCCGGACCCGTGCCTGCCATTCAGGGAATCACCGATTGCGGCACTACGGGGTATACCGGTCCCTGCCCTCCCCCGGGGGAGATGATCCGGTACCAGTTCAAGGTCTATGTACTGGATACCATGCTGGACCTTCCCGGCGGTTCCGATAAGCACGCACTCGTCACTGCCATGAAAGGGCACGTCCTCCAGTTCGGGGAGACCGTGGCGATTGCCACCCGGTGACCTGCCGGCCGCCAGCTTTATTGCTTATATGGATACTTATCCCTCCTGCAGAGATGACTGGTCATGAGTGATCTTACTGTCAGCATCGATTTCCTGGAGTTCCCGTCAGAGATGATCTGCGGGGGAGAGAACACCTCCCCGGAGATCATCATCAGGGGACTTGATGCCAAAGCCATTGCAATCATGGTCTTCAACCCCTCGATGAAGAACCACCTCTCCTATTGCACATGGCTGATCTGGAACCTCCCTCCGCGGGAAATAATCCCGGCCGGCATCCCCCACGGGAAGATCATAACAGCACCGGTCTCCGCTCTCCAGGGCACAAATGACGCCGGCATTATCGGTTATACTGCCCCCTGCCCGGAGCCGGGCCGGATGCACCGGTACCTCTTCCGGGTGTATGCCCTTGATGACTTCATCGAGCTCCCCGGCGGGGCGAAGAAACACGAACTCCAGGGAGCGATACACGACCACATCGTCCAGTACGGAGAAACGGAATGCGTTGCCACACGCTGACTACGCATGTTCAGGCTGCCACTACCGCCACGTTTATGCCCCGGCCAGTGCTTCATGGCACTGGAGGTTGCTACCATGGAAGAACTCAAAGTAAAAATTTCCGTTAAGATCCTGCCAAGCGACTATACCTGTGATGGCGAAGACCGGTCGCCCGAGATAACTGTCGGGGGTGTGAACACCGGGATAGCAAAGTGCCTTGCGATCATCGTCAATGACCCGGATGCCAGAGGCGGTGGAGGATTTATCCACTGGATTGCCTGGAACATCGAGCTGGTCAGGCTTATCCCGGAGAACATTCAGAAGACGCCCACAGTCACGTTCCCGTTAAGAGCGGTGCAGGGAAAGAACAGTTTCGGGAAGATCGGGTACAACGGGCCCTGTCCCCCGCATGGCCAGACCCACCGGTACTTCTTCAAACTGTACGGGCTGGATACCGAGCTTGCGCTTCCTGCCGGTGCGACAAAAGACGAACTCGCCGCAGCCATGCAGGGCCACGTGGTCCAGTACGGCGAGACCTATGTCACCTATGGCCGGTAAGCAGTTCATCCCTTTTTTACCGGCCCCGTACCGCCGGGGCCGTGTGGCAGGATAAAGAACACGAAGTGGTTACCCGTTGACATACCATTTTTATCCGCGGATTCCCGGAGCAAGGATTGCGCAGTCGTCATCCTTAAGAAGATCGAACACTGAAATGACCTTTGATGCAGGGACCGGCACGGACAGGAGTTCCTGACACGGCGAAGGTGGCCGCGAGCAGGGCAATGAACGGCAAGCGCGAGGAACTCCTGTCACCGCTTGCCACAACGAGCGAGGACGCGGTCCGCAGGCACAACCGGACACCTGAGGATATCCGCACGCCCTACTCCCGGGACGCAGACCGTATCATCCATACCCGGGCCTATACACGGTACATAGACAAGACGCAGGTCTTCTATCTCGTGGAGAACGATCATATCACCCACCGGGTGATCCATGTCCAGCTGGTTTCTAAGATCGCCCGGACGATCGGGAGGTCCCTCCGGCTCAACGAAGACCTGATCGAGGCGATCGCCCTCGGGCACGATATCGGGCATATCCCATACGGCCATTTCGGGGAGAGCTGCCTGTCGGCCCTCTGCGAGCGGTACGGTATCGGGAAATTCTTTCACAATGTCCAGAGCGTCCGGTTCCTCGACCATATCGAAGACTGTGACCTGACTATGCAGGTACTCGACGGTATTCTCTGCCACAACGGTGAAGCGGATGACCTGCGGGTCACGGCAGAGCCCTGCAGCAGCTGGGCCGCGTTTGACAAAAAAGTGCAGGACAATGCCGACGGGAGACGGTCCCGGTCCGCGATGACCCTTGAGGGCTGCGTGGTGAAGTTTGCCGATACTATTGCCTATATCGGCAGGGACCTGCAGGACGCCCGCGAAGTCGGGTTAATCGGCAAGGGTGTGCGGATCCCTGAAGATGCCGGATCCGTTCTTGGCGAGACCAACCGGGAGATCATCAATACCCTGATCTACGACATGCTGGAGAACAGCGATACCGAGGAAGACGGGTTCATCTCCTACAGCCATACGGTTGAAAAAGCCATGATCTCCCTGCGTCGGTTTTCCCGGGATACGATCTACGATCATCCGTTCCTCACCTCGGAACGGGGAAAGATCGAGCGGATGTACGCCACCCTCTTTGAGACCTGCCTCCGTGACCTGGAAACAGAAGACCGGCATGCCAGGATCTTTACGGATTTCCTTGGCACCGGCTGGATCAGCCGGGGGTACCTGGACACTGCCACGCATGCGGAACTGGCAAGGGATTTCCTTGCCGGCATGACCGACAGGTACTTCGCAAAGCGTTACGAGGAATGCGTGATCCCGAGGCGGGTTGAAGGACGCTTCCGCTGAAGAAGAGGTTAAACGGGGCACTTCCCTACCGAATCGTAGTACTGACAGATATCTGCAACCGTCCGGTCAGTCGTACTTGCCTTTGGGCTCTGCCCAGCCGGTGAACCCGCAGTAGATGCAGCCCACACCCTCGCAGTGCCGGCACGCACGTTTCGGTGCGGTGACAAGAACCGTGCCGGTCTTATTGCAATAGATGCACCCCTCACCGCCACAGTGCCCGCAGGTCGCGGGTTCATAGCTCTTCTTTTCGTGAGGGATGGTGTTCACACCCCGTGATCGCAACCGGATGCCGCACCGGGCTTCCTGTCGAAGGAGATCATTCGTCGTCCTCGTCAAGGTACCCGTGCAGGGCATCGTGGAGCTCTGCTGCAGACTGGTAGCGGTCCTGCGGGTTCTTCTCCAGGCATTTCAGGATGATCTTCTCGACTGCCTCTGCATCGGGATTGTACTCGGAGGGAGGGATCGGCTGATCCCGGAGGATGGCATTCCCCACTTCCACGATGCTCTCCCCGCCGAAGGGGATGGACCCGGTGACCAGCTCGTAGAAAACCACACCCAGCTGGTAGATATCTGTCCGCTCGTCGGTCCTGCCGAATTCCGAAGGCGAGACCTGTTCGGGTGCTGCATACGAGAGGGAGAAGCCGGCTACGCTCGATTTTTTCACTTCTGCGGCAAGGACCTTGCTCATGCCCCAGTCCGTGATCTTCGGAACCACGTCTGCCGTGAGCAGGATGTTGTGGGGCTTGATGTCCCGGTGGATGAACCCGTGCTCGTGGGCATAGCGCAGACCATCGGTCACACCCGTGATCAGGTGGACCGCTTTCCAGACCGGCAGGGGTTTGTCAAGTGCCTCAAGGGAGCCCGGCACGAATTCCATCTCTACATAGGGGACGGGGAGGATATTGACCGCGGATACTTCAACGATGTTGGGATGGCGTAAGGTCTCCCAGGCAGCAATCTCGTTGAGGAAGCATTTGCCGGTAACTTCATCGAAACTGATCGGGATCTTGACGGCTACGGTGATCCCATCCGCCTTGCGCCTTGCCGAGAAGACCCATGCAATACCTCCCCTGCCAACAAACCTGATCTCGGTATACTTGTTCTCCAGTTCCTTGGGAAAGTAGTTCTTCTGGTCAGTTGCCGACGGCTGGGGACTGGCCCGGGTCTCTTCCGCATAGACCGTCCGGGTAGCAGGAGTGGTGGTGGTCATCAGGGCCCGGGTACGCTCCACCGCAGTCCGGAGAACAGATGCGGCCTGTGTGACTACGGGGAGCGGGGCTGCCAGGCGCTTCTCTGCATCCCTCCGGGTAAGATAGATTGCACCGCCGATACCTGCAATGACCAGGCCGGCAAAGACGACAATGAGCGGGATAACCGGGAGACCATTTCGTGCAGGGACCGGAGAGGGGGGGGATTGCGAAGGAGAGATCGTGCCGGATTGCCCGGGTGTCCCGCTGGAGGGGGTATTCCCGGGAGCTGGGGTTTGCATCCCTGCCGAAGGTGTCGAAGAGAGACCGGTGGCCGGCAGCGCGGATCCCGGGCTGATCCCGGAATAATAGGCAAGGGGATCCATCAGCGGGAACGCATCCACGATATTCTGGCTGGTACCCTCGCCGGTCGTCCGGAAGACCACGAGGCTGATGATATAGGGCGAGTCCCCTATACCGTCCCCGTTCTTGTCCCGGCCCGGGTAATCATTCCAGTAGTTGCCCATCCGGCTCTGCTGCTTCTGCCCGAGATATGTGTAGCTGTATGCGGACGGGGTGCTCCAGACAGAACTCGGACTCCTGGAGATCACGTTCTGGGTATTGTAAAATGTATTCTGCGCGATGGTGTTGGAGATCGAGGTCTCATCAAGCGTGATCCCAATCGTATTCTGCTGGACCGAGTTTTCCTGGATCTGGTTACCGCTGGCCGATTCAAGGGTGATACCGGCCTTGTTGTTGCCGGTGATTGCATTGTCCTGTATAGTATTTTTTCCCGAAGAAACAAGTGCGATGCCAACGCCGTTGGCCTGGAGGGTATTGCGCTGCACGGTATTGCTGCTGGACGTGATGCGGATCCCGCTCGAGGCACCGTTTTCTATGGTGAAACCTTCAACCGTACACCCGTCAGCAATGATCCCGATGTCATCTCCTTTCTTCCCGGGCTGGATGACCGGCACACCATTGCCGGTATCGACACCGATAAGGGTAATTTTTTTATCAAGTATGATGTTCTCCGCGTAGGTCCCGCTCTCGACACGGATCGTGTCGCCTCCGCTGGACCAGTCGACAGCATCCTTGATGCTGGTAAACTCGGCACCGGTGGGGGCGACGATATGGTCTGCCGCAGAGGCGGGATAACAAAAGGCGGTACTGATAAGCACAAAGAGCACAAGAAGGCAGGTAATCTGCCACACCGGGTTCAGACGGTACGGGACGCGTACGTCCCGGGGGTTCCATAACAGCGCGGGAATCGGGGAATTCATGCTCGTACTCTGGTACCGGAACGTTATGATCAGGGAGATACAGGAAGGATGACGAGAAGTTTTACGCCGGATATTCCCTTTGCCAGCTCGATGAGGTCCCCATCCTGAACCGCGGTCCTGATATTTTTCTCAAGCTTCCGGTTGTTCAGCTGGGTGCCGCCGGTGCTCCCGCAGTCCTCGATGTACCAGCTGCCTTTTTCCCGGACAAATTTCCCGTGCGGCCGGGATACCCTTGTGACCGCCGTGTAACCGTCAGAGAGCACCACGTCGGATTCCGGGCTGAAGGTCCTGACGTTCTCCGGATCGGTCCGGCCGATATTGACGACATCGTTTTTCAAAAGGAAGATCTTACCGTCATCCGGACCCCCAAGTGCAATTGCGGCAGGGACATTGCCCAGTACTTCCCGGGACAAGGTACCTTTCACCTCGTCAAGCCGTCGCGAGATCTCGCTCCCGACTACCTGCACCCGCGTATTGGAGAAGAGCCCCAGGTTCCGTATGATCGCTTCGAGGCCGCCGGGAACAAGGGAATATTCCCAGACGGGATGAATTCCCTTCGATGTAGGGGCACCAAGACCCGCCTCTTTTTTGATGACGCCTATGCTCAGGAGTTTGTCCAGATGTTTCTTGGTATTTTCGTAACTGGTCTCGATCTCCTTTGAGATCCCCCGGGCATCACGGGGTTTTTTCTCGAGGAATTTGAGGATCCTGAGGCGTGCGCTGCTTGATAGCACGTCCAGGTATTCCGAGAGTTCCTCCAAGGAATCGGAATCTTCGTGAACAATAATCGTGGGAGACTTATCTGCAGGATTCATAGCGCTCCACCCGGGTTCCTTTTGTATAACCCGTTAGTCACCGGAAGATAAGGGCATGGCGGTTTATATTACCTCCCTATATACCCATCCGCCCGGTTCCGCCATTGAACCACGGGGTTAGACCCTGGTACCCGGGCGATTTGGGGTATTTATCAGCAGGTGCGTACGACATTACTATCAGGTGATGCACGAACACACAAAATCGGCGTGTCACCGACCCATGCAAGAAAAGCGAGGACCTCCACCGATGAACACGGGCAAGATTCTGATCGGCATTTCACTGATCATGGTATCAGTCGCCATGATCATATCCCCGTCCAATGCTGCCATGCCAGGTGCATCCTGCGTGACATGCCCCCCGGGCATTGTTTTCACCCAGGTCCCCGGCACATATCCCGGCAGTGCTGAAAGCAGCGGGGTCTTTGCACACGCCCCGTTGCCCGCAGGGACCAGTGCCGGACAATCCTCCTCACTATGACACTGACTGCCCGTGCTGTAACCGGTGAGAGTCCTCATGCAAGCCACGCACCCGTACGAACGATGACCATTCATGCACGTCCCCGGTCTACTCTCCAAATGAACCCGGGAATATGCACCCACGCAAAGACCATGCCCCAAAAGGCCGTCCATACCGGCCTGACAGGGAAAAGTCTCTCACTCCAGAGATCCGGGGGTTGCCAAACCTCCGGGAATCATACATCCAGCCATACCATCTTTTTTGTATACCCGTTATAAAAAAAGAGAATTCCTGTATTTTCTGGTTGTATTTCGTATTATCCGGGGATTTCAGTTATCGCGGATCAGTCCTTTTTCTGCAGAAGACGCCCGCAGCATACACCGGCAATTCCCAGCGCTGACATAACCGGGATCACCGACAGGGGAGACTGGGTAGGGCTGGTCACAGGGTAAGGGGTTGGCACCGTGGCAGTGGTTTTCGGAGTAATCGTTCCGGTCGGGACCGGCACAGCTTCCATTACAGTCGCGGTGGTCGGGACTGGAGTCACGTTTCCGGGGGAAGTGAGCCGGACATTGTCAATATACCCGCTCGCATAGATGTCCAGCGGGCCATAATCCCCGATCGAGCCGATATAGATCCGGTTCATGCCGCGGAGGGCTTCACCGGTATTTACGTAATAACTCCAGATCTGGTCCCCCGATATCTTTTCGTTGACTTTCATGGAGAGGACCTTCTGGTCGGCATCGTAATTGACCATGACATGATAGGTTTTGTTGAGTTCGTATTTTACCGTGGGGCCGCTGTAGGCAGCCGGGCCGCTTGAGAGCGTATCATCATTCTGGCTGTTGACCTCCACCATCATATTGCCGGGTGTCACCAGGTGCAGCCACATGATCTGGCCATACTTCGCGTTGGTGAATTCCGTCAGTACGTTAGGTCCCGTTGCCGGATCCATTTCAGAACCGGAGAAACCAATCCGGAACGTGGCACCCGGGTCGACACGGTTGAGGAGGACATCGTATTCAAACGTGAACGACCCCTTGTCATAGTTATTGATAGGGACATAGGCATAACCGCCGTTACTGGGTTCAATCGAGAAATGATACATCTCGAGGCCGGGGTCCCAGTAGTCGAGGGAAGGGTTATTGGTGATCCACTGGGGATCGGTGGCAAAAGAGTTCTGGTAGATCACGTTTATCGGCTGGTCACCGGGAGCCTGGGCAGTGATCGGCACCACAAGTGCCAGGAGGCAGAGTACTATCAGAAAACAAAGAGTGGGGGTTCTTTTCGTCATGGATATTTCCTGTACGGTTCTTTGGAGGGTTTTCATGCAGGCGGCAGATCCCTGGAGGGACAGTACGCTCATATGCAGGAATGAAAGGAATCTTATTGTATACGTACTTTGTCCTGCAATCTTAAAAATATCGAAACTGGACGCGGGAAACGGGATATATTTATGCTAAAATCGCGTACTTATTAGAAAGCAGCAATCGAGTGCTGTGCGATAATAGTCTAGCGGTAGGACAGGAGCTTCCCAAGCTTCTAACCCGGGTTCGATCCCCGGTTATCGCATCTGGCATATGGAATCTGTACCTGAACGCTCGGCAATCCGGATCATCGCTGAGAACCGCAGGGGAGTCCTGCGGGACATAGCAACGGTAGTTGCCCGGCACGATGCCAATATCGTCATGATCAGCCAGGAAGTCTTCGATTCCGGGCCCTATTGCGGCATGGCCGAACTCTATTTTGAATATGACTGCGACGATGCAGGAGACCATGACTCGCTTATCGCAGAACTTAACGATATCCCCTCCGTAAAAGATGTCAGGTCCTACCAGCCGTTCGGGCACATTTTCGGCTCGCGGGTGATCATCATGGGCGGCGGGGCGCAGGTGGCTCAGGTGGCGCTCGGTGCCGTGAACGAGGCGGACCGGCACAACATCCGGGGGGAGAGGATCTCGGTGGACACGATCCCGCTCGTAGGGGAACGGACGCTCGCCCTTGCCGTGGATGCAGTCTCACGGTTGCCCCGGGCCTCGATCCTCGTACTTGCCGGCTCGATCATGGGCGGCGACATTTCGAAAGCGGTGGACCGGGTGCGGGAGGCAGGTATCCCGGTGATCGCACTGAAGATGGCGGGCACCGTGCCGCAGCATGCGGACCTCGTGGTCACCGACCCGATCCAGGCAGGCGTGTTTGCAGTGATGCATGTCAGCAGCAAGGCTGTGTTCGATATCAACCGCGTCCGCGGGCAGGAATTTTAATGGATATCATTGCAAAAGCGGTCTCGATCCTGATGCACGATGGCATCGTTGTCTATCCTACCGAGACGGTATACGGCCTGGGCGCCGATGCATTCTCCGACGAGGCGATCCTGAAGGTTTACGAGGCGAAGAAACGCCCTGTCGGGATGCCGATCTCGATTGCGGTCTCCGATGCGGATATGCTCCACGCAGTCGCCCGGACCGAGCCGTGGATGGAGCCGTTTATCTGCACATTCCTTCCCGGGCCAGTAACGGTAATCCTCCCCTCCCGTAAAAGTGTCCCGGCGATCCTGACAGGCGGGACCGGCCTTATCGGCATCCGTATGCCCTCCCATCCGCTCGCGCTCGAGCTGATCCGGCAGTTTGATTCCCCGATCACCGCGACGAGTGCAAACCTCCACGGGGGAAAGGAACCGCATATCCCCGATGAATGCACGGTCCCCCGTGAACTGCTTATTGACGGGGGCAAACTCCCCGGCACCCCGAGCACCGTGGTTGACCTGACAAGGAAACAGGTCCTCAGGGCGGGAGCCGATATCGACCGGGTAGCGAAGTTCTTACTGACGCTCTGAGGTTACCTCAATGCTCCCCGTCCGCCTGCGCGATTTCATCGAGGACGCCGATGGCTGGCTCTATGCGGTCTCGGCGTACGACAACGACGACCGGATTGCCTGCGTGCTCCGCTATGTCCCTGAACCTGACGGAGAGCGGGTGAACCCCTTTGGCCGGCGTTACACCAAGTACGATTTTGACGAGGCATACGCCCTGATCGCAAGGAAAAAACCACAGTACGCCGGACTCCTCCACCGCATCCCGCATGGGGATGTGAAGCGGGTGCTCAAACCCGAGCTTGAGATCGGCCGGATCGCCGCTGCCCATCCCCGGGTAGAGAAGCTGGTCCGCCTCTTCTCCCTGCCAGTGGGAACCGTGGGGTGCACCGGTTCGCTGCTCTGTGAATTGTCAAACGGGAGCTCCGATATTGACATGGTTGTGTACGGGAAGCACTGGTTCACTGCACAGGCGCTGGTCCGGCAGGGGATCCGGGACGGGAAGGTCGAGGGGCTCTCGGATGCAATGTGGCGGAAGGTCTACGAGAAGCGAAAACCTGAGATCGCGTTTGATGAGTTTGTGCTCCACGAGCAGCGGAAATGGAACCGGGGCCAGATTGAGGGCACGTATTTCGATATCCTGTATACCCGCTCCTACGGGGGGATTGGAAGCGTTCCGTCAGGGCAGGGTACCGTGCTCGGGAAGATGACGATCGAGGCGAAGGTGAAGGATGCCTCGCATGCATTCGACAACCCGGCAGTATACGAGGTGGATCACGAATCGGTGAGCCGGGTGCTCGCCTTCACCCACACGTACAGCGGGCAGGCGCTCGCAGGCGAGACGATCGAGGCCTGCGGGGTCTGCGAGCAGCAGGGTAATGAACGGTGGCTTATTGTTGGCACCACCCGCGAGGCCCACGGGGAATATATCATCTCGCGGACCCTGCTGGAGCAGTAAAAAAGGAACCCGCGGATTCCCCGTGGTACTGGTCCGGGTTCTTATCCGGTGCCGGCATACGCCGCCCACTGCTCGTGTACGTAGGCCGGTCTCTGTACGCAGGGCCGGTACCAGACTTCAACGAGGCCCTCGTACTGGTCCGGGAAATACCGGTGCGACGTAACAAACCCGAATTTCCTGAGGATATGCTGCATCACGGGCCGGGGCATTACTACGCTGACATCATACCCTTCGTCCAGCCAGTGCCGGATCAGGGCCTGCGTGTTCCCCTCGTCACGGTGCCGGGAAATAATATAGTGAAGTGTGAGCCTGTTACCGGCTTCCATCTCCAGCCAGCCGGAGAAGAGGTCTTCTGAGAATCCCAGCGCGTCACCTTCCGGGGTCCCGGTCTCGATGCGTAGTACCGTCATGTGCTCACTTCCTTTTGTATGCGATCCGGATCGTTTCTTAAAACCGGCATAAAAGGGAGGGGCAGGGGCATGGCGAAAGTGATCGGGCGGCACTCCTCATTCCATGATTGCCTTCTCTATTCCCTGCGGACCCGGTGATCCGGAAGTCGGGGGGTAAGGCAAGGTTCGTAGGCGACCCCTCTGACCCCTCCCCGGGGGGTCATACACTTTTGGGGTGTGACCCCTCATTCCGGGATGCAGGGTCAGAACCCGTGGTCCCCGTAAATCACTGATGAAAAGTTCGTGGTCCCATGGGGGTCAGGCCAGAAAACGAAGTGCTCCCCATGACCCCCTTCATTCCGGCCCGGGTTTGCACATGACAGTCTGCATCGCTATTGACAGGTTCACCTGTGCCGGGCACTGAGGGGGCCTATCCCTGCGACTCACCCTGCGATTCGTACCCGGGTTTCGTTTGGGAGGGGGAACTGCTCCGTCACAGCAGGTCGCTCAGTCTCCGCCCGACACTGCTCTTGCATTTTTCCTTGTATTTGCACCGGTTGCACGGCGCGTTAAGCGGGTGCTGCGGCATCGCACCCCGGTTGATCTCCCTGAGCTTGTGCAGGGTCGTGATCACCTGCCTGCGGTCCCGGGGCTGGACCGCATGGTACCGGGAGACGCCATCCGGGATATATTCCACGAAACCACCCTCAACCTGCTTCCCGGTCATCTCCTCAAGGCAGAATGCGATGGCAGCAACTCGCAGCCGGTCGGCTGCATAGGTACCCATAGGCATCGCACCCGACGCCCGCACAATGGAGAATGCGCCGCTGTCATCAATGCGGTCGATCATCCCTGCCATTCCGTGTTTCTGCGATGCCACAGTCACGTCGGTCTGGACTGCAGGTCTCCATGCGGATTTGTTGCAGGCAGTGATGCAGAGATCCAGGAAGTCCTGCATATCGGGATCGATTGTTGAGTGGACGGCGATGACTTCCTCCCAGATCGCCCCCGCTTCAAGCGGGGTGCCAAGATGGTATGACAACTGCTTGCAGACCGCGTACCGGTCCGACTCGGAGAATGGATCGTTCCGTTCGTAATAGTACCGGACCGGGCAGGCGTGGACCCGCACCAGGTCCGAGATCGTGGCATGTTTCCCGTTCGCCGACAGGATGATTCCTCATCCAATGGTGGGAAACCAATCGGGTTAAAGCTATTGAATCGCTGGTATTTTTTGGGGGGGGCAGGTTTCAACCGGCTGGATTGATGTGTATCGGATTTTCCTCCTTGCCGCATTCCTTACAAATATCAGCGCTCCCGGGGGTTTCACTCCCGCCGCTGTGGCAACACCCGGATGCGATTACTCCCGGGCAGGTAATTCCCTCAGGCATCGCAATGCACAGGAGCTGGGGGACAGGTACGATCCCCTCCACTCTGCGGATGATTCCTTATCTTATCAGGGAATGTGCCTGACGTGTCCCGCACCCCTGTGATACCGTGCCAACGTTTTCATTCCGGAAAGGCATATACCTGATCACCATGACATCGCAGGAAATATCGGTCAATATCCCGCCCACACTCGACCCGGTGTACAGCAACATGATCCAGATCGCCTACAAGGACGACGAGTTTACCTTCATGTTCCTCCACCAGCTCCCGCAGGTGAATCAGGCCCGGGCCAAGGCAATCGTCTCGATAACCCCGTCGCACGCAAAGAACCTCCTTACCGTGCTGACCAAGACAGTCGCGGACTACGAGTCCAAGTTCGGGACGATCGCCCCAAAGGAGAACACGGAAAACAAAACCGTGACCTCGCTCTCCGGATATTCATAGGCACAATTATCGTTCATTTCCGTAAAAGTGACAACCGCCCGAACCCGGTACCTGTGGTCCCTGTGTCCCCGATACTCCAGAAACTCCTGCTCGGCTTGACGATTCTCCTGCTTGTACTGGTAATTGCCATCCCGGTCTCCATAATCCTTGGCAGTGCTTCGAAGCCGAACATTGCCACAGCGATGTATATCTCAATGTTCCCGCAGGTTGCGAACAATAACCCCGAACCCCTGCTCGGCCATTCCTTTATCAGGTCGGCTGACGGGAACGTGACGCTGCTGCCGGCAAAAGCCGTCAGCGTCCGGGGGTTCCAGGTCGGCAACACGGTGAATGTTATTTATATGGGCGGACGGGATGATGCAAAGCTTGACACGCTGGGGATCCTGATCCGAAAATCGAGTGGCCCGGCAATCCGCCAGACCTACCAAAAACCCACCCTGAACCAGAAGTACCCGTTCCCTAACATGGGAACCGACGGCCTCGATGACATTCTCGTGACCGGTACATTTACTGACGGGTCGCAGCAGATCCTCCTGATGACAGAGGTATAGCCGACCTTTCATTACTTTTATAAACGCACAAGCCGATATTGTGGGGTATTACGCCGCCGTGGCTTAGCGGCATAGCGGCTGATTCGTAATCAGCAGGTCGAGGGTTCAATTCCCTCCGGCGGCTTTTTTTTTAACACTCGTGCACCCGGGAGCGGCCGACTCAGGCAACGATACACCCGGCCGTATACCGGACCTGCGCCTCAGTTCTTCCGTTCCGAGGTATCCCTCACCGTGCTCATCACGGCAGACATGCCGAAATATTCCGTGATCCGGCTGCTGATCTCGACCGGTATCGTGCCGCCGTCCTTCTTCTTCAGTTCCGATTCGAAGAGCATGTGACCCCGGGCCATGAACTGCCTGACGGTGTCAGAGGGAAAAATGGTCTCCGGGCGGACCGCCAGGTCCCGGAGGCCCATGTTCATGAACTCCTTCTTCGTGTACCCGAGGTACCTGCTGGCAATTACGTTGGTCTCGAAGATCTTCCCGTCGATATCGTGCAGGATGATCGCATCGCTTGCCCCATCGAAGAGCGTCCTGTACCGAAGCTCGGATTCGATCAACTCGTCCTTGATCCGCTTCTGTTCCGTGATATCCACGATCGAACAGATGATCATACCCTCCTTGGTAAGGGCTGCGGTGACAAGTGCCCAGATAATGGTCCTGTCCTTTTTACGCAGGGCAATCTCCATGTCGGCAATGGCTTCATCCTGGCGGATCTTCTTCATGAACCGGGTTTCCTGATCGTCATCGAACCAGAATGATGAGAACATCCGGCTTTTGAGATCTGCAGGGGAATACCCGAGGATGGTGGCCGACTGGGCATTGATCTCCCGGACCTGCTGGGTGTCCAGATCAAACGTGAGCATCCCGGCCTGTGAATTCTCAAAGATCTCGCGGTATTTCCGCTCCTGCATCAGCTGGCTGGAGAAGGCGGAGATAACGACTCCGAGCGAGACAAAGATGTAGAAGAACGCTATGCTGGACGCATAGAGCTGGATATCTGAAGGCCCGTAAAGCCCGACGAGCCCGAGGAAGATCCATCCAAGGAAGACGGTGAAATAGACCGCATACCTGGGGTAAAAATACGCGAGAAGAAGGATGGGCAGGATATAGAAATAGGGGAAAATGCCGAAATAGCCGTTTTTTAAGGAGAAGATCGAGATGAGGATGATGCCAATGGTGAGCAGCGCGGTAATCGAAAGCCAGAGCGTGTGTTGCGGCGAAATTGTCTTCATGAACTACTCATCCCAGTACTCAGGAATTATTGGTTGAACATGGTTGTGGGAATTTATTATATCTTCTCATACGTTCCTTCGGTGCCGGAGAACATGAAACCGGAGCTGAAACGGGGCCGGCTTCAGGGAACCGGGGTTCTTCGATTATTCCCTATGGCTTTCCTTTCCGCTATGATGTCCGCCATCTGCCGGGCTGCTCTGGTAATATCGGGACTGGCGATCACCGCCGAGATCACGGCAATACCATCTGCCCCTGCATCGATGACTTCACCGGCATTTTCCAACCCGATTCCCCCGATAGCGATGACGGGGATACTGACCGAGGCCCGGATCTCCCTGATCAGGGAGAGCCCATGACCGGGGCCGGCATCGTACTTGGAGCCCGTGGAAAAGACCGGGCTGACGGCAACATAATCGGCGCCGTCACGTTCAGCATCCCGGGCCACCGCAACGGATCCCACCGAGACCCCGATGACGAAGCCCGGGGGGGCAATCTGGCGGGCAACCCCGCATGACATGTCCCCCTGCCCAAGGTGAACCCCGTCTGCACAACAGGAAAGGGCCACATCAAGCCGGTCGTTCACGATGAACCCGGCACCGGCGGCCCGGGTGATGGCCCGTATCTCACGCCCGATCCGGACCAGATCGCTGCAGGAACGGACTTTGTCCCGGAGCTGGACCATATCCGCACCGCCGGCTACGGCCAGACGGGCGATCTCCGCGTGAGATCTCCCGCAGGAGAGGGTCTCGTCCGTTACAACGTACAGGTCGTATTTCATGGCCGGTGAGTTGATTATACCGTCCGGATCCGGGCTGCTGCAGCGAGATCAACCGGTGTGAGTGCTGCGAGTTCATCAAAGAGGGCTGTCTTGAAACTGAAGGGACCCCGGGCGCAGGCTGCCGCCCTCTCGCCGGCAATACCGAATGCGGCAAGCGCGGCTGCTGATGCAAGGACGGTATTCTTTGATTCGGCGGCAAATGTGCCGGTCACGGATGCTGCCATGCATCCGGTGCCGGATATGCTGCCCATCATCGGGTGGCCGTTGTCCACGAGGAGCGTATGCCTGCCGTCGGTCACGATATCTGTTGCCCCGCTTACGACTACCGTGAGCCCTGCGTCCTTTGCAAAATCCCGTGCAATTACCTGCGGGTCGCCGGAAAGCCCGTGCGAATCAACGCCCCGCACTTTCCCCTCAGCCCCGGCAAGCACACCGATCTCACCGGTATTGCCCTTGAGGATAGTGATGTCGAGCTCATCCAGTAACCGCCGGACAGTTGTTGTCCGGTACTGCGTGGCACCCGCTCCTACAGGGTCAAGAATTACCGGGATCTTCCGGTCGTTCGCCATGCGGCCGGCAAGTACCATGGACCCGACCTGAACCTTGTTGAGGGTCCCGATATTAAGGACAAGTGCACTGGCAACCGCGGCCATCTCCTCAACTTCTTCAGCTGCATCAGCCATCACCGGTGCCCCACCGGCACAGAGGGTGATATTGGCGCAGTCATTGACCGTCACATAATTCGTGATGTGGTGGACAAGCGGGCGTTTCTCCCGCACGAGGGAGAACAGGTCTGACAACTGTTGTTTCTTCATAGAAGATCACACTGAACCACGAGCCTCTTGGGGTGCATGATCAATGATGGAAATCCTTACCTATTAAACCGTGATAAACTGCCCGGACAACCCCAGGGATACCCGGCAGGGGATCCGGGAAAAAGTGAGAAACGCGCCAGATCAGCGCGTGATCTCTTCGATCGTTGCAAGGAAGAGATCTACGTCTTCGGCCGAGTTATAGGGGCCGAGGCTGACCCGGACCGTCCCGTCCGGCAGGCCAAGCCGCTCCATCAGGGGAATGCAGCAGTGGTGACCCGACCGTACCATAATATCGGCCATCTCGTCGAGCCGCTGCGCCACCTCGTGGGGATGCAGCTCGTCAACCGTGAACGAGACAACCCCGACGCGCTGCCCGGGCTTCTCCGGGACATACAGCCTGACCCGGGGCACATTCCGGAGACCATCAATGATCCGGGTAGTGAGTGCCTGTTCGTGCCGGTGTACCCGCTCCATGCCGAGGCCGGTCAGGTAATCGGCTGCTACGCCAAGGCCGATGCCGCCGGCAATATTCCCGGTGCCGGCCTCGTACCGCTGGTAGCCTTCGGACAGGGTGAACTCCTGTCCCTTCACCGATTCCACAACCCCACCTCCCAGCAGGAGCGGCTCGATCACCGGCTCCTTCATCCAGAGCACACCGGTACCGGTCGGGCCAAGCATCTTGTGGCCGGAGAAGGCACAGAAGTCACAGCCGAGCTGGAGGACATCGACCGGCATATGGGGAACGGTCTGGGCCATATCTGCCAGCAGGAGCGCGCCGTGATCATGGCAAATCTTCGCGATCTCCTCAACGGGCGTGATCACGCCAAGGACATTGGAGGCATGGGTGATGGCAACAAGGCGCGTAGTCCCGGTGATCGCCGCTTCGAACGCGGAGAGATCGAAGGAATAATCGTCCCGGATTCCCACGACATCAACCCCGACCCCGTTCCGGCCAAGGTGATACCAGGGGAGGAGATTGGAGTGGTGTTCGAGAATGGTTGTCAGGACGCGGTCGCCGGTCTTCCACGGGAATCCCTGTGCCACCATGTTGATCGATTCCGTGGCGTTTTTGGTGAAGACGGTGACACCCTCTTTTGCCCCGATGAAGCCCGCCACTTTCTCGTGTGCGTGCCAGTAGCGCTGGGACGCGATCTGGGTAAGGCGGTGGACGCCCCGCCCGACATTTGCCCGGTAGTTCCGTTCGAATTCCACGTACGACTGGATGACAGGTTCCGGGGAGAGGCTGGTCGCGGCATTGTCGAGGTAGCCGACCTCCGCAAGGAGGGGGAAGTCCCTGCGGACTGCCTGCAGATCGTACATATCCCGTGCCGGTTCTTTCATGCCCGCTCCCCGTATTCCTGCTTCCTGTATTTTTTCCTGAGGTTTATCAACCATGCTCCCCACCCTAACTTCCCGTACAAGTTTTGGATCTGCCCTGATAGATAGATCCTCGTTGACCGCAATGCCGTGCGCCCGGCAGAGTTCCTGCATCTTTTTCGGGATCGCCCGCCACCGCCAGAGACCCCAGCGGCAGTAGGCTTCCGGCAGCCCTTTCCTTGCCGCCCACGACTCCACAAAGTCGTCCCACCGCTTTGCATACTCCGGGTGGCTGGTGCGGATCTGCTCGTATTCGCTCTCCAGCATAGCCGGGCAGAGATAGCAGCCGATGCGCTCGATGCCCTCCTCGTAGAGCGGGTTCATCGCCGCCTTCTGCCACCAGAGGTAGAGGAAGACCTCGAGCGCCCGCCAGTTCCGGATCGGCGAGACATTGAGCTGGAGGGGATTGTCTGGGTTCTGGCTCGTCTCTTCGAGGCCCGCCCGGTTCCACGATTCATACCAGCGGTTGCCCTGGATCGTGACGCAGGGGCCCACCTCAGCAAGGTAGAGCTTGAGCGGCCGGAGTTTCTGGAATTTGCAGCACCAGCGGTTATCCTTACCCGGGGGACCAGCCTTCTCCACGGCCTGCCAGAAGTCGCCGGCCTTCCCCGCGATCTCCACACCCTGCGACTTCACGAACGCAATGGTCTCGGGGAACTCGAGGCCGGTGTCGATGAAGAACGCCCGGGTCACCCCGGCCTTCCGGGCGAGATGGAGCACAGCTGTACTGTCCTTGCCGCCCGAAAACGAGACGTTTGCAGTGGGCCGGTCCCCCATATGGTGCTTGATCGTCCGGATCGCGTTCCGTTCAAGGTTCTTGAGGTGGTACCGGTTCCGGTCGATCGCCACGTCCCAGCCGGGGTCCGGCAGGCTGCGGGGGGTGACTGCGACCAGTTCCTTCACCTTGATCGACCCGTCTTTCACTGTGCCCGTCCCGTACCGTGCCTTGTATTTCACGATCACCGTCCCGTCGGGAACAGGGATTTTAAGGGGGATCCTCTTCCCACCTATCCGGCCCTGTTCCTGCCGGATATCGGTATGGGTATCGAGGTCGACGATCCCTTTTGTTGCATGGGCAACCAGGAACGGGAGGGCTTCCGGGGTAATATCGAGATTGAACCTGCGATTGACCGGATCGAACGTGAGCCATCCGAGCCGTTCACCGTGCATGATCACGAGGTCGGCCCGGTCCACGCCGCCGGTCTTGTTGAGGAGGAGGATCTTTGCAAGAGGGATATCACCGTACCGTTCCCGCACGAGCCTGCTGATGAGCCTGTGATCTGCGGAAAGAGCAGGCCGCAGGTCGTAGGGCTGGAGGAGCTCGATCCGCTTTCCCTCGCGTCCGCACGCACAGCTCTTCGCGATCAGCGGCACGTTGCACTCTTCGCACCAGTACAGTACCTTCTTGACCGGCGGCTCGCGCATCACACACACAGATGGAACGGTTCAGGAGATAAGAGAAGCGATGAAGGGCAGACTGCCGCCTGTTTCCGGTGCAGGCGGGGAACCAGCCATGCGGAGATCATGACAGGTTATACGCGTTATTGTGGAAACAAACGGTCCACGGACGCAGTACCCGGGCAGAGGGTAACCGCATCAAAGGACAATGCCGGCTTTTGCACCTGTACAGGTGATTTTTTAGGATACCTGACAGCAAAGTTTATGGGGATATAATCCCGATGCGAAGATGGTGATCTGACCATGGTAAAACTGACAGCCGAGATGAAAGAGGCATTTTCCAAAATGAAGGTATTCCCCGTAGCCACCGCCTCAAAAGACGGGACCCCGAACGTGATCCCTGTTGGTATTGCAGACCTCGTGGACGATGAGACGATCTGGTTTACTGACAACTTCATGAACAAGACAATGACGAACCTGAGGACTAACCCGAAGATCGCAATCTATGTCTGGGGCCCTGAGATCAAGGGGTGCTTCCAGATCAAGGGGGTTGCATCCATCAAGAACAGCGGGGCTGAATACGAGGAGATGAAAGCAAAGATCAACAAGAAGAACCCGGCTCTTCCGGCACGATCCCTCGTGATCGTGAAGATCACCGAAGTCTTCGAGTGCAAGCCCGGCCCGACTGCCGGTTCAAAACTCATCTGATCTTTTTTTTACCTGGCTGCTTTCCACAGCATCATGGGTGTCGGGGCGGCGGGAGTATAGTCATGATATCAGACGTGATACGATTTTAAAAAGAGGGTATATCTTCAGTTCTGTTTCGATCCCGGGGCCGCAGTCACTATCCTGAGGGCTTCGGTAATCTCCGGCAGGATCTCGGCGGGGATCCCAACGACAAGTTCCCCGTCTGCGATGCCGGAGAACTTCCGGGAGCCGTCGCAGCCCAGCGAGAAGTTTACGCGGCCGGAAAGGTAGGCCTGGGCACAGGCATCGGCACAGACAGACTGGATACCGGCAAATTCCGCATTGATCCTCCCTCCTACCCGGAAGACCGTGCTCTGCGTGAGCTTGAGCATAGCCCATGGGCTCGCCACGATGATGACCACCTGCGGGTCGAACGGGGTCTTCTCAAGCGGTGCATACATTGTAGCATAGGTATCGCCCGGGTCCAGGTGGGGAACGCGGTCGATCGTCCGTTTGCAGGCAGCAGAACTCCCGAACTTGCCCAGTTTATAGTAAAAGTCACCGTTCTTCAGCGTCTCGGTGATCTCCTTTAGCCCAAGGGACCAGGCGCCGCCATTGCACTCGTGGTTCTCAGCAAGGGCATAGAAGATCTTCCCTTCGTTCCGTGCAAGGCCGATCATGGAGCAGTGCCGGATCGTCTTGTCGAGTTTCTCCATGCCTGCCGGGATCTCCTCCTTCTTCGTAGCGAACCGGAACGCAACCGGGGATCCTGACAGTTTCAGGAGTTTCTTGAGCGTATCCGCCGCCTCGGCGTAGTTGATCGGAATTTTTACAGATGCAGCCATACCAGTCACCTCAACGGAATTTTTTTGTCCACTGATAACACCATATCACGCAGATCACTTAAACCTAGTGAAAAGACCCTTATTTGTTCCCGATCGTGAAGGGCAAGGCTGTGCTGGGCATTTAACTGAAAATTCCGGTACCGCTGTTCAACCGGATCGCCTTGTTGTATCACAGGGAGCAATGCCCGGGAACCGGAGAGATCCCGATCATGGCGGTTTTTAGGAGATATGATAACAATCCACGGGCCGGTATGAAAGAATTCCGGGATGGGGACCGCAAGGACATACTGTCCGCCCGGCTGGCAGCCCCGCAACGCATCAGTCAATGACGGTGATGATCTGGACCGGGCAGAGGTCCGCCGCATCCCGGGCACACCCTTCCAGGTCTTCCGGGGGAGCCCCTTCGGCAGTATTCCCGCCAACGCGGTAGTGTTCGGTGATCCGGCTGAAGGAGTCGTCGGGGTCCTGCTCGAAGAGGCCGGGGCAGGAATCCCAGCAGGAGCCGCAGGAAACGCACAATGCCCGGTTGATGGAGACGTTCATGGAGAAACACTTCCCATACAGCTGCATGGTCAACCGGATGCCATAAACATGCGCCTGGTACCATGCAATGCCGAACCCTGCCGGAGGATTCCCGCGAGGCCCCCCCGGGCAGGACCTGCACTACGAAATAACATTATTGCCCGCGATCGCCATAGTATAATTGAACCCGGATACCCGGCAATGGTGCATCCGGAACGGAACCTGATAAACCATGGATTATACGGAAATTGTACGCGATGCCCTGGCATATGCGCGACAGGGTGTCTTTGAGAAGAAGAGCAGCTGGATGAGGCTGATCCTCGCGACAATCCTCATCGCTATCCCGATGAACGGTTACCTCATGCGGATTTACCGGGGGGAGACCCCTGCCCCGGAGATTGACCGGTGGGGAAGGCTGTGTATTGACGGCCTGAAACTGATGATCGTGGGGCTCATCTGGTCGATCCCAATCCTGGTGATCTGGACGGTCACGTATGGATCGCTTGTCGAAGCTGTCCTCTCCGGGAATCTCCATTCGGCGGTGTTCACGAGCTGGACGCCGAATATGGGCCTTCTCCTGCTCATGTATCTTTTTGAGATTGTGGTTGGGATTCTCCTGCCGGTCGCGTCGATCCGGTTTGCCCGGAGCAACCGTTTTGCCGAGGCGTTCAACTTCCGGGCGATCGTCGATCATATCGGGAAGATCGGATGGCTCGGCTATATCCTCGGGCTGATCATCGTCGCTGTCCTTGTTGCGGTCCCGATCATGGCACTGGTATGTATCTTTGTCCTCATCGGGATCATGGCCGGCCTCCTTACCGGGTTCAGTCTTGCGGCTATCTTCGGGATCATCATCATTGCGATCCTTGTGATCCTCCTCATCTCCCCTGTCTTTGTCGTATTCCAGGCCCGGTACTGGACGCGGCTCTATGACAGTACGGCACAGGCGGCAGAATAACACTTTTTTTTAAATTCCCCGTAAGTGGGGGAAGTCCGGCCAAGGATGAAGCCCGTTCCGGTACATGGTCAGGAATTTGGTCAGGAATTTTTATTTCCTGTTCACCACTACCGGCATTAAATGCTGACATATCTTCCGGGAATACCCGGATATCTGAAGATTCCGACCACCAGACTGACAATCTCCTGCGATATATACTCCTGTGAGAATACCTATGTACCTTGACAACCGGATCAAAATCCTGGCAAAAACCCTTGGTGCGGATTACTGCGGGGTCGCAGATCTTGACACTGCACGGGATTTCATCGAATGGCAGGGCGGAAAACAGGTTGCTGGATATCCAAGGGCCGTTGTCCTCGGGATCGGCCTGCTGGATACCCTTGTCGACCTCATCCCGGACCGGGAGACTGCACCCAATGCGGGCTTGTACCGGCACCATGCATACGATGTGGTGAACGGAGCACTCGACCAGATGGCCCTGCAGGTGGCAAATACGATCCAGCGGGCAGGTTACCGGGCCTTCCCGGTACCGGCCTCAAAACGGGCAAGCAACGAGAAGATCGCGGGTATCTTCTCCCACAAACTGGCGGCGCACATGGCGGGCCTCGGCTGGATCGGCCGCAGCTGTCTCCTGATCACCCCGGACCACGGGCCCAGGGTCCGGTGGATTGCAGTCCTGACCGATGCTCCCCTTACCCCGACCGGGACCCCCGTGGAGCCCCGGTGTGGGAAATGCACAGCCTGCGTCGATGCCTGCCCGGTCCATGCATTCACGGGGAAGCTGTTTGCGGAGAATGAACCCCGGGAAGCCAGGTTCGATGCGGCTGGCTGCGACCGGTACTTCAAGGCTCTGGAGAAGGACGGGAAACCCGCTGCCTGCGGCATGTGCCTCTATATCTGCCCGTACGGCCGGAGAATACAGGGCAGGAAGGACTAAAACGTCAGCCGGCTCCGGGAACAGAGCTGGGTACATGCCCACAATCCACACCCGGTAAGGAGTTACCCGGTACCATTCTCCGGCAAAATCGCAGGAATTGGGGTACATCCGGCCAGGATATCCCCAATACTTTTTAAAAACAAGTTCCGGCAGTGACTCTTCAGAGCCGTATCTCTTGCGGTGAACCGGGGGTGGACCCGCACTGGGTGGCAACGGTCACCCTGCTCTCTTCGAAGAAGAGCCCAAGCCCCTCGCGGGCGGTCCCCAGCGCCTTCTCCGGTGTATTATTGATCTCGCTTAAGTGTGCGAGGATAACCTGCGGGACATCTCTCCCGAATGCCTGCAGGCAGGCTGCAGCCGCGGGATTGGAGAGGTGCCCGTGCTTCGATCGGATCCGGCGTTTCAGGGACTCCGGGTAAGGGCCTTTTGCGAGCATATCGGGACAGTGGTTGCTCTCGAGTATGATACCGTCGCAGTTCCTGAGCAGCCCAAGCATGGCGGGGGTCATGATCCCGGTGTCGGTGCAGTACCCGATCCGGCAGCTGTCCTCGCTGACGATATAACCGCACGGCTCCGCAGCATCGTGGGAGGTGGCAAACGGCTCGATGAGGAAACCACCTGTGGAGAACCTCTCACCGCACCGGCATGTGTGGTGAACGATTGGCTTGTCAGACGTCCTCCGGTGATTGAGGAAGTCTGCAAGCGTACCCCCGGTGGCATAGACCGGTCTATTGAGCCGGCGGAGGAGGACATCGAGACCCCGAACATGGTCGCCATGTTCGTGGGTGACCAGTACTGCGTCGATCGTCCCGGGATCGATCCCGGCAGCATCCATGCGCAGGAGGAGCTCCTTTGTACTCAGGCCGGCATCGATGAGGAGGGCCCCGCTGCTCCCGGCTATTACCACGCTGTTCCCTTTGCTCCCGCTCGCAAGCACCGTGCAGCGCATTGCCTGTACTATTCGTGCTGCTCGTATTAGAGTGTTTGACCACCTGACACTGTGGTTTTTGTTGGGGATGCCTGGCGGTTCCTGTGAGATCCCCGGCAACCGGCAATCGCGATAAAAAAAAGAATGGTCCTAAAGCCGCAGGACCTTATGGTTTCGGCCTGAGTGCCTCGTATTCGGCAAGGACCGGGGCGATGGTCTTTGTAGATATCGAACGC
>NZ_JBAVIG010000059.1:0-15380 GCF_049686655.1 Methanoregula sp. | reverse complement strand
TTTTTGCCACAAATCGCGGGGATAATTTCCGTGGTGGACAACATGGTTCCATTTTTGTGTTCACCACCGGACCCTGATGGGAAAATACGCCCGTTTCGGCCCCGGATTGAGGGGCGAGACCGTATGTATGAGGGCAGGGCGGTTTTGTCCCATAAGGGATGGGATAATTTAGAGAAGTACTGGGGTCCGGGAGCGTGACTTCACGGGACCGGACCGGAACCTGCATGGAAAACAGGCGCTCCGGTATGATGAGATCCTGATACCTATATCTGGATTTTCCCCTCCATCTCTCCGTCGGAGAACGCTACCTCCGGGAGATGCAAGGAAGAGACGAACTCTCAATTTTCAAACAGGGCTCATTTTGGCAAATGGGGCTCATTTATGACGATTTCCCGAAATGGGTGTCAGACCCATAACCGGGAAAAGTGCGCAATTCCGGGAAAATGGATGTAAATTCATTTTGAATCGCCCGCAAAAGGCCCGGTTTTCGGAAATCACGACGAAGGTAAAATGTGCGCAATTAGGCTCAATTGGCTGGCCGATCGCCTCGGTTTTCATGGTACAGGCCTACCGATCGAAAAGAACCCCTGTTTTGTGGATCACGCTTACGTCGGAGTGGGGACAGTCCCTGTCGGAAAATGGCAGTGAAATTCAGGGCATCTGAAGATACAGATCCCTTCCCAGAGTAAGTGTGGGCTGCCTGTCAGGATCAATGAGGTCCGGTATTTTTTTCCGTGACCGGCTATAAAATAATTTTTAAAATTCCGGATTCAGGAAATATCCGGGAGATTTTTTCAAACCATGCCGGAAAAAATTCTGGAAGAAAATTGAACGCGAATTTTTTTCCGGGAATATTATTGCCGGTCCCCCGCACTGATCAGCTGCTCATCTACAACCGCAGGCACGAGCGGCGGCAGCACGCCCCACTCCACGGTCACGTCCCCCATGATCGCGAAGACCCCGCTCACTTCCTCCGGGTCTATCCGCTCAAGCACGGACCGGTCGTCCGGCCGGATCGCGTTGCAAGCCGCGGTCGCCCAGGCATCGGCAAGCGCAACATCATGGGAGAAGATCGTGACCGCATCCGCAATGCCAAACGAGATGGACGGGCCGACCGTTGCAGATGACGTGCAGATACCAAGGATTCTGTCCTGCGGCGGGACAATGAACGCGATCCGGTCCGAGAGAGCCGCTTCCCCGGCGTGAACCCCGACCCTGACCGGGCGATCGCAGAGCAGGGCGATATCCCCCCCGTTATCGATCACCCCGAACGATGCACCGGCCTCCTGCATAGCATCCACGCCAGCCCATGCGATGGCACCGGCCACTGCTGCCATCGGACCTACTCCCGCTTTCCGCGTGGCATCCGACATCCGGACAATGACGGGGTCATCGGAATCCGGCGTATAGGGATCGAACGTTGATGCAAAAAACGGGTCACGGGCGATGTATGCCTCCAGTTCCTGCCGGGCGGCGAGGATGCCGGCCTTTGCGGCCGCGACATGGGCCGGGTCATCCGCAAGGATCGTTGCGATCGTCTCGCGGAACCGGAACGGCGCACGGATCATAACGGGAGGGTCAGTGCACGGTGCGGGCAGGCATCGATGCACTTCCCGCAGAGGATGCACTTCTCTTCTGCAAGCTTCAGCTTCCAGTCCGTATCGAACGAGAAGACTTCCCGGGGGCAGACGCTGATGCAGGCCCCGCAGTCCACGCATTCGCTCTCGTTCAGGTTCACGCCGTGCTCGAGAATCCGCACTTCGGCCCCGAGACTGGTCATGGAATCCCGCACGAGCCGGCACTGGTCGTCGGGCACATCGATCAGCGCCTCGCCTTCGGATGAATCGATCACAGCGCGTTCCACGTTGATCAGGACACCGGTATCCCGCACTACCTGCGCGATGATCGGCTTACGCCCCCGTCCCCTCGAAAAATTGACAAGCAGTTTCATTTCAGCCACCTCCCCCCGAGAATCTTGCTTAAGTTCATCGCCGTGAGGAGAGCGATCACGTGCTGCTGCTGGTCCACGACCGGCAGGGCACTGATATTATGCTGCTCAAGTTTCTGGACTGCAATATCCACAGATTCGTCCGCGGTCGTTGTTACAACCTTCTTCTTCATGATATCCCGGACATGGTTCGCCTTGCCCGGGTTTGCCACCGCTTTCGAGACATCGAACGTAGTGACGATGCCTACCAGCACCCCCTTATCATTCACCACCGGGAGATGGTTGGTCTCTCCCTTAAGGAGTTTCTTTGCAGCGGTCTGGATCTCCTCGTTCTCGCCGATGGTAATCACGGACCGGTCCATGATGTCGAGGACGCGGGGGCCTTTTGCCGTCTGGTGCATGGGCCGTGCCATTTTCTGCGGGTCGATCGCCCGGGTCGGGAGCGCGAGCTGGATCTTACCGCGTTCCACCCATACTTTCAGTTCCTGCGCTACCCCGCGTGCCCTGCGGAAACTGGAAAGCGAGGAGGTCCGCACCTCCTCGCCGTTGAGCTCGACGACGCCGCTGCGGAGCTCCGCGTAGGTGACCTTCCGCATCGACGGGCGTGAACGGCTCGGGACACCGTAATCGAGGATATCGACCGTAATATCCTCATCCCGCACCGCAGTCGCCCTGACCACGTCGAGATCGAGCACCGGCAGCGGTACGCCAAGCCCGACGTACAGCGTAACCCCATAGCCCGACATAGTCGCAGCCCGGAGATAGTCCCGGGACATCTGCTTGAGATCCCCCGTGACCATCAGGGTCCCAAATCCCCCGGCCGGCGAGTGCTGGGTGCCTTCCCCTACCACCATGCCCGGCGCCCCGCAGAGGAAGATAGGGACACCGCTCCCGATGAGGCGGAGCTTCGGGTCATTGGAGATTGGGTTTAAGACCCCCGCACCGGAGAACGTGATGTTGGTGCATCCCGGCAGCAGGGTACCCATGTAGGTATTGAGCACCCGGTCGGTCGTGTTCGTTGCGGCATTGTACCGCTGGTATGCGTTTCGCGGGTTGCACATGATCGCCTGGTTGAGGTTCTCGAGCAGGAGATCGGTGGTGATCGTCCGGCGCGGGTAGCAGTCGGTGCCGCGGGAACTTGCACGCAGCTCCACGGCCTTTCCTGCCACGAGGTCTTCGATGACATGTGCCCCGCCATATTCCGCTTCGAGCGTATCGGACTGCTGGGTCGCCCCGATATACGTGTCGACAGCGGCAAGCCCGCCGTACGCCTCGACATTGTTCAGCCAGATACGTTCCATCCTGATCGGGGGCTCGGCATGCCCGAAATTCAGGAAGGCGCCCGACGAGCACATAGCGCCGAACGTCCCGGTCGTGACAACGTCCACTTCTTTAAGCGCCCCTTCCTCACCAAGCTCGGCAACGATCGCGGGCATCTCTTCGGCCGTAACAACCCGTGCACTCCCTCCACGGATGCGTTCATTGATCAGGTCGATGGACTTGTGCATGCCCGGATATTCCGTTTTCCGAATATTTAAGGCAATTGTTATCACCCCCGGTAATAAATGCTATTTAATGCCCGGCATCCATGATCCTGTATGCACGTGCGTGACTTCATCGGGGAGATGGAGCGGCTCGCCCCCCCCGATCTTGCCGAGGACTTTGATGCAGGACGGATCGGGCTTGTGGTTGAGGGCCGACCGGAGATCCAGGTGATCTGTTGTGCCCTTGATGCAACACCTGCAGTGGTGAAAGCCGCAGCGGACCTCAATGCCGACATGCTGGTCGTCCACCACACGCCCCTCTGGACTCCGGTCACCTCCCTGACCGGCCGGACCGCGTCCCTGATGAAGGAACTCCTCTCGGCCGGCATGAACCTCTATGTCATGCACACCAACTTCGACCGGGCGGACGAGGGCGTTAACGATGCCCTCGCCGAACTCCTCTCGCTCACGGATCGGCGGCCGCTGTCGCTCGGCCTGATCGGCACCTGCCCGCTGTCCCTTGAGGAGATCTCCCGGCGTCTTGGCGGGAACATCCGGGCCTGGGGAACGCCAGGCCCGGTCCGGCAGCTGGCGATCGTTGCCGGCAGCGGGTTCGATCCGGCGGTCATGGCCGAGGCGCAGGCACAGGGAGCCGATACCTTTCTCTCTGCCGAGCTGAAGCATTCGGTGGCCCGTTCGGCACCGCTGCCCTGCATCGAGGCTACGCATTATGCGCTGGAAGCCCCGGCCATGAAACGCCTCGCTGCCCGGGAAGGCTGGCACTACCTTGACGATCCCCCGGTCCTCTCCACCATCCCATGAGCGACATCTGGCAGCGTCTCGCGGAGAAGAAAGCCCTTGATCCGGCCCTCCGCGGGGAGATCGAATCGGAATTTGGCGCACGGGGCAGGAAGGCACTTGTGGCCATTGATGATGGGAAAATAAAAAAGTACCTCGACTTTTTTGTCGTAGCAGGCAGGACTGCGGATTATATCGTGGATGAGGATTTCTGCACCTGCAGCGACTTCATGTACCGGGGCCGGACCTGCTGGCACCTGCTCGCGACCCGGATCGCCCAGCTGACCGGGACGTTTGTGCCGGTCGACAGCTGGTACCAGGACCAGCTGAAGCCAGCCCGTTAACAAAACCCCGAATAGTAAAACCTGGATTAGCAAAACCTAGATTAGCCTTCATAATCAATTGTACTGACGATTGTGTGATTGTTCATGCTCGAAGAGGAATACCAGCTCGATTATTTCAAGACCCAGGGGATGACCCGCAAGGTCTGCAAGGCATGCGGTTCTGCCTTCTGGACCCGTGACAGTTCGCGCGAGGTCTGCGGGGATGCGCCCTGCGAACCCTACAACTTCATCGGCAACCCGATCTTCCGGCCCCATACCCTTGACAGCATGCGCGAGGCGTACCTCTCCTTTTTTGAGAAGCAGGGGCACACGCGGATAGAAAGGTACCCGGTCGTGGCCCGCTGGCGGGACGATATCTACCTCACCATCGCCTCCATCGCGGATTTCCAGCCGTTTGTCACGAGCGGCATTGTGCCACCGCCGGCCAACCCGCTGACCATCTCCCAGCCGTGCATCCGGCTCAATGATCTCGACTCGGTCGGAAAGTCCGGGCGGCACCTCACCACGTTCGAGATGATGGCACACCACGCCTTCAATACACCAAACGAGGAGATCTACTGGAAGGACCGGACCGTCGAGCTCTGCGACCAGTTCATCGCATCCATCGGCGGCGACATCAACCAGGTCACGTACAAGGAGAACCCGTGGATCGGTGGCGGGAATGCCGGTCCGAGTGTCGAGGTCCTGATTGGGGGCCTTGAAGTGGCCACCCTTGTCTTCATGAGCCTCGGTAGGCAGAAAACCGACGGGAAGGGCTACGATCTCAATGGTGAGATGTATTACCCGATGAAGCTCCGGATCGTCGATACCGGTTATGGCCTCGAACGCTTCGTCTGGGCCTCGAAGGGCTCGCCCACCATCTACGACGCGGTCTTCCCGGAGATGGTCAGCCACATGATGGGCCTTGCCGGGCTCTCCCACATGCTCGACAACAAGGAATATACGAAGATCCTGGCCCTCAATGCAAAGTTCGCCGGCCTAATGGACATCTCGGGCACCAACCTCTTCAACCTCCGCAAGAAAGTGGCAGCGGCGATCGATATCTCCCCCGAGAAACTCGACAAGATGATTACGCCCATCGAGAAGGTCTATGCAGTAGTCGATCATACCCGCTGCCTTGCCTACATGCTCGGGGACTGCATCGTCCCCTCCAATGTGCGCGAAGGTTATCTCGCACGGCTTGTCATCCGCAGGACCCTGCGGCTGATGACCGATCTCAGGATCGAGGAACCGCTGGCCGATCTGATCGAGCAGCAGACCCGGATCCTGGGCGATCGGAAGTTCGAGCAGGACATCGCAGTAGTCCGCGAGATCGCGGACCGCGAGACCGAGAAGTATGCCCAGACACTCGAACGCGGCACCCGGATCGTCCAGAAGGTGGCAAAGACCTACAAAGCAAAGAGCCAGCGCGTCCCCCTCGCCGAGATCATGACCCTCTACGACTCGCACGGCATCCAGCCGGAGATGGTCAGGGATATCGCCTCCAGGGAAGGCGCGGTCGTCGACCTGCCGGACAACTTCTACTCGATGGTTGCCGATTCGCACTCCGAGTCTAAGAAGGAAGTCGAGGTGGACAAGACCGCGAAGTACGCGGAACGTCTCCAGACTCTGCCGCCCACGAAGAAACTGTACTACGAACAGCCCACGGACATCGAGTTCGAGGCGGTCGTGCTGGACTTCTTCGATGAATTCGCGGTGCTCGACCAGACCCTCTTCTATCCCGAGGGCGGCGGCCAGCCTGCCGATACCGGTACGCTCGTCAGTGCCGAAGCAATGGTAAGGGTGGACGGCGTGGTAAAGGTGGGCGAGGTCGTCCTCCACCACATTACCGGCGGCATGCTTCAGCGCGGCGAACGGCTCAAGGGTATGGTTGACGAGGAACGGCGCTGGTCCCTGATGCGGCACCACACCGGCACCCACATCCTCCTTCACGCGGCAAAGGAAGTGCTGGGCGCCCACATCCACCAGGCCGGCGCGCAGAAGGGCAGCGAGAGTTCGCGGGTCGACATCCGCCACTTCAAGCACATCACCCAGGACGAACTCCACCGGATCGAGATCGCTGCCAACCGGATGATCATGGCGAGCCAGCCGGTCGAGATTTCGATCGAAGACCGGACCAAGGCGGAGCAGAAGTACGGTTTCTCCCTCTACCAGGGCGGCGTCCCGCCCGGCAGGGATATCCGCGTCGTCAAGGTGGCAGGCGATATCGAAGCCTGTGCCGGCACCCACTGCCGGACAACCGGGGAAGTCGGCGTTATCAAGATCATGCGGGTCGAGCATATCCAGGACGGCATCGAGCGGATAGAATTCGCTGCCGGCGTGGCCGCGATCTATTACATGCAGCACCTCGAGGGGATCGTGGCATCCTCTGCTGAAATCCTTTCGGTCCAGTACGATAACCTGCCCCCGACCGTAACCCGGTTTTTCACGGAATGGAAAGACCAGAAGAAGGAGATCGAGCGCATAAGTGCCCGGCTGGTCGAACTGGAGATGCGCTCCCTCGTACCCGAATCCCTGGGGGGTATTGACGTCGTAATCCGCAGGATCGATCTCCCCCAGAAGGATCTTTCTCTCCTTGCAACATCCATTGCAGAGAACGGCGGGGTGGCTCTTATCGCCGGGGCCGGTGATACGGCCCGGGTGGTCCTCGCATCCGGGGACTCCCGGGTCAATGCCGGCGAGATCATCGGGCAGGTCTGTGGCCTGCTTGGGGGCAAGGGCGGCGGCAAGCCGTCAATGGCCCAGGGTGGAGGTCCCGATGTCAACCAGCTGGACCTTGCACTGAAAGTAGGACGCGAACGGATCATCTCTGCACTTCATGACTGACGAAATCGTGGTAATGGAGCCCGGCGAAGAACGGGCGCAGAAGATTGCAAAAGCGATGGGCAGCCAGACGGCAAGTGATATCCTGAGGCTGCTGGCTGGGGGGGCAAAGAGCCTGACCGATATCACGGACACGCTCGCAGTCCCGATGAACACGGCAAAGTACCATGTTGAGAACCTGCTCGACGCCGGGCTTATCCTGGTCTCGGACACAAAATACAGCGTCAAGGGCAGGGAAGTGAAACTCTATTCCCTGACCAACCAGCTCCTGATCGTTGCCCCGCGGCAGGCGGATCTCCGCTCGCTGCTCCTGAAGTATACAGCCCTTTTCGGTATTGTTGCCGTTGCATCCCTGGCACTGTCTGCCATCCTGCCGCTGATGGCCACAGGGTCCATGAGCGGCGCCCCGGTCTCCGTCCCTGCCGCATTCGGCACCGGTGGCGCGGAGCGTAACGAAGTTAGTACAATGGCCATGAAAGTAAGCTCTGACACGTGGGCAATGTCATCGGCTACCGGGCCGGATCCCGCACTTGCATTTTTCCTTGGCGGGATCCTTGTGATCTTCATCCTGATCTGTTACGAGGCGTGGCTCTGGAAAAAGCGATACCGCTGAACCCCCGGGAACCATGTTCACAGGTTATTTGAATATTTGAAATCTTTTTTTATGTGGCCCTTTCGGGCAAAAAGCGAATAAAAAATATTAGGGTTTTTTACCGGTAATTTTGCGGGAAATTATTTCCTGCTCCTGCTCATTTTCATGACTGACAGGATGCCGGCACAGGCCAGTGCGCAGATCGTAACCAGGGAGGGGAGGGGTGACTGCGCTGTAGTGGTCGGCCATGGCGTGGGCAGGGTAGTGGCCGGGCGGGTCGTCCTCACTACCGCTGCCGTGCCGGTGGCTGCGGCAGTCGGGGCGGTTGTCGGTGCGACAACGGTGAAGACTTTCTCGCCGATAAATCCGTTCGAATCCGAGAAATCGACCTTGTAATCCCCACCGCTGTTGACATTGACCTGCTGGGTAAAAACCCCTGCGCCGGTCCTGAGGTCTGACTTGGTCTGGATCCACTGGGGGCCAAATATATCCCCGTCAGGACCGGAAACCTCGATCTGGACACCGTTGTTCCCGCCATCCTTGATATCCCCTTCAATCCTGAGTGCCTCACTAAGATCCTGCGACACAGGGGACGTGATATCAATATCGCCGGAACGATCAACGATCGTGATCAATTGGAGCGTGACCGAGCCTGACCGGAGCTGTGGTTCCTGGGGACCGTTAAACTGTATCTCGACCTTGTAAGTTCCCCCCGGTAAACCCGTAGTGTCGGTTACGAAATACTGGGTATTGTGGTTTGCCTGGATCGTAACCGGCTGGTCTTTGATCTCCGTTGCGGTGTACTGGGTCTGGTACAGGACAAGGTCGAACGTGCTCCCCGCAGGGAAATCGCTGTCAAGCGAGCACTTGATAGGTACTCCGGCCTGTACGCTCGAAGGACACGAGAGGTTGAGGCCGTATGCAGACGCAGTTCCCACGGTGCATACAAGGAGCAGGGCGATGAGCAGGATCCTTTTCATGACTACAGGGTCGAATGGCAGGAATAATAATGGTATCCCCTGATCCGGTTCCACAAGTCAGCGCCGGCCGGAACGTGAATATTCCCGGATACCCTATATCATGCCGATGAAGTTCTCCAGCATGCGGAGGCCGACAGCGCCGCTCTTCTCCGGGTGGAACTGGACGCCGTACGCGTTGCCGTTCCGTACCGCGGAGGCAAAGGGAGTTATGTACTGCGTGGATGTAAGCGTGTATTCCGGCAGGGTATCGGCGTAATAGGAATGGACGAAGTATACATATTCCTCTGGTCCGAGGCCGGCAAGGAGCGGGTTGTCCGGCTGTTCGATCGCAAGGGAATTCCAGCCCATGTGGGGAACCTTGAACCCGTGGACCCGGGGAAACCACGTAACCCTGCCCGGCACGAGGCCGAGCCCCCGGTGGAGCCCGTGCTCCTCGCTCGTTTCCATGAGCATCTGCATACCAAGGCAGATGCCAAGAAGCGGGACGTCCCGTGTCGATTCGATGATCAGGTCCTTGAGGGGCCCAAGCTGCTCCATACCCTCGTGGAATGCCCCGACACCGGGGAGGACGAGCCCGTCGGCGGCAGCGATCTCGTGCTCATCGCAGGTGATCGCAGCATGCGCTCCTGCCTTCTCAAGGCCCTTCATGACACTGCGGAGGTTGCCGAGGCCGTAATCAATAATGGCTATCTGCGTCATCACTGCTCCCTTCTTTGAGTCTCCACCTGCCCCCGGTAATCCATTCCGCGGGAAGCCCCTGCGACTCCTGCCAGCCGGCAAGACGCGCGGTCCAGTCCTTCCAGAGGTCCGGGTAATCATCTTCGATCATATGGATCAATGCCATATCGCTTGACGGGCACATGAAACAACCGATCCGATCCAGGTGGTGCATGTACAGGACGTTGGCAGGCGCCTTCTCCCGCATGATGTACATCCAGACATGGAGTGCGGTCCAGTTGTGGATAGGGGCAGCGGATAGCTGGATCCGGACATTCCTGTTGCGCCAGACCCGTTCGCTCTGGGCCCGGGCCGCGGACTCGTACCGCCGCTGGCCGATGAAGGAGAGGCATTCCCCCCAGCGTTCACGGATCAGGTTCGTGACCGGTGTCAGTTTGCAGACCTTGCAGCACCAGCGGGCATTCACTGCCGGCGGGCCCTGTTCGGCAAAGGTCTCCCAGAACGTGTTGATGCCGCTCGTCCTGAGCACTTCGAGGCCGTACTTCTCCGATACGATCTTTACATTTTCATAGGTCTCCGGGAATTCAAGGCCCGTGTCGGCAAAAAGCAGCGGGACAGGCCCGATCGCTTTGAGGACCACAAGAAGCATCGCAAGGCTGTCTTTTCCCCCGGAATAGGAGACGTTCGCAACGAGCCCCGGGTTCCTTCCGGTGACTGCCCTGACAAACGCGACCGCTTCCGATTCAGCTGTGTCAAGCACCTTTGCGTTTGCCCGCACGACATCGTCCCACGAGGCATTGCCGGGAGTCAGCTGCGAGGGAATATTCCGCCGGGTCCGTACCACGGAACCTTTCGCCATGGTGCGGGCGGCTGCTGCATCGACTTTTGCCCGTCCGACCCCGATACAGCTCCCGTCCTGTGCCAGGATGAATACCTCGTCCCCGGCCCTGACATGGTCTTCAACCGATACGAGCCCGGGGGCGAGCACGCTCATCCCCTGGTCGCGGATGAACGGGACTGCATCGTCGCTGACTACGACAAAACGCTTTTTCGGGGTAAAGAGCCGGCAGGCTTCCGGCCGCGGAACCGGTTCCCAGCGCCGGTCTCCGGGGAAATACCGGATGATCCCGGCAACACCGCCACCCACGATCACCTCTTCCATCCGGTCCTGGTCGGGCACCTTGTTGAGCAGGGCGATCTGGCCGTCCGGGATGAGCGGGGCGCCGAAGTGATCTTCATAAATACGGTTGATCAACTCAATATCTTCCGGAAATGCCGGGCGTGCATCCCCGGGCGGGGTAACAGGAACTTCACGGGTCTCTGCACCGCAGGCACAGGTCCGGGAGAGGACCGGTGCATGGCAGGCATCACACCAGCGGAGCAGGATTTTGCCAAGATAGGACGGGCGCATCTGGTGTATTTATTGGTACCGGGGGAATAAAAACAAGCGTTTCCGTCACCCGCATCGTGTATGCCCGCCGGAAATGGCGGGTCCGGGACAGGGACGGGCTCGTGCATGCCGGGACAGTATGGATAAATACGAATCTTCCCCATTATTACTGGATATATGATCGACACCTGGCTGCTGGCCACCCTCTGCCTCCTGCTCCTGACTGCCGGGGCACTCGTACGCGTGCTGTGGACAAAGACCCGGTATGATCGCTATGTTGCGGCCCTCGTGGCCGTCACTGCCGCCGGTGCAGCCGGCCTTTGCCTGAACATTGCCCTCGGGACCCTGCTGGTCCTGGACGTAACGGTGATCCTTGCGCTGGTCTGTTTCTCGGTAATCCTTGCGGCAGTCAGTTTCTCCTGGAGTGAAGGCGCATGATGCCGATCTTCTGGGATATTCTCATCTGGGTCTTCCTCGCGATCGGTGTAGGCTTTGGGGTGCTTGGGTTTTTTGGGCTTTTGATCTTCCCGGACATCCGCAGCCGTATGTTCACGGCCATACGTGCGATACTGATCAGTGTCAGTGCTATCGCTGTCGCAGTCATCATTTTTGGGATCCACGGGTTCCTGGTTACCGGCGGAAGCCAGTATGCGACCCTGATCATCCACACCCTCTTCTTCTACGGGGTGGTCGTTGTTGCGAATGTTTCCATAGCCCGGATTATTCTCGACCGGACGCGCCCTGAGTCATTCTGCCAGGCAAATCCTGAAACAAGTACTGAAACCGAACCGCGAAAAGAAGAATAACATCTCTCTTTTGGCCCGGTGTAATAATATCCCGGAATGTCCCGGGACGACAGATCCGGTTTTTTGTCTGGCCATTGGCGTGCAACCCAAAAAATGCAATCGTAAAAAAAAAGCAACTCCCGGAATTAATCCGGGGCAGCCTTGTCCTCTTCGGGTTCCATGAAACAAAGGATTGCTGTAATTCCCAGGATCACGACCGCCGGCATATAGAGGAAAAGCAGGTTCAGGGTACCTGCAACCGGGACCGAGAGAGTGATGAATACTGCTGACAGGAGCAGCATCCAGCCGGCGAACCGTGTCTCCTTGTTAGCGATAGCCGCTCCCATCAGCCCCAGGCTTGAGAAAAGTGCGGCCTGCACACCGGAGAGTGTCTGATCGCTGCCGGTGGCAGACAGGATAACGAAGATTGCAGTCAGTATTCCAAGGGTTGAACCGACAAGGCCCAGTATGAACTGCTTTTTCATAGGTTTACGGATGATGCGGCGGTGGATAAAGGTTATCGTATCATTCCGGGTGTGAACGATCAGATCCTTCACGTGCGGGCCGGAACTCGCATGCGGGCTCGCAAAACCCCGGGAAATGCGCGTTCTCTCCCGGAGATTACGACCCGTCCCGGATTGCAATTCCCACGAACTGGCGATGTTTTTTAAATTCGGGCCATATCTGAAGGATTGCGCATTTCGTGATGTAATACTTTGATAAACCGTTCCTGCATTGATAGTGGCCATTTGCATTGAAAAAAGTGGTGGTTATGTGCATTTCTGGGCCTCAAAATGACATTGCGACCAAAATATTTATTAATAGACAAATTAAGAGAAAATATAACCCTTTCCGGTAGGAGGTGGATACCAACATGGCAGCAGCAAAGAAGGCGGCGGCAAAGAAGCCGGAAGCAAAGAAGCCCGTAAAGAAGGCGGCAGCAGCAAAGAAGAAATAATCTTTGCACATAACACGAACACTATTTTTGAAAACAGTTTTGATCCATTCAGGAGTTTACCTTGTTCCAGGGTACCGGATTTCCGGGAAGGAACTATTGGAACAAGGCAGCTGTGCAGTTCATTTTCAAAGAACCTGGCGGGTCGGTCAGGACCAGCCCGGGACCGGGTTAAAAAACCGGAACCCCGGCATGCAGCAGGATGTTTCCAATCATCGGAAAATAACCGATACTAAAATGAGCCGCAGTTTATTCCCCCAGCGCCGGATAATCGGTATACCCTCTCTCTTCCCCGTCATAGAACGTGGCGACGTCCTCGCGGTTCAAGGGGGCATGCTGCCGGAACCTTTCGGGAAGATCCGGGTTGGCAAGGAACGGGACGCCAAACGAGATGAGGTCGGCGATACCTTCCTCGATTGCCGCAGAACCGGACTGCCCATCATATCCCCCGTTGAGCATGAGCGTACCGTCAAACTTCGCCCGGATGACAGAAGCCAGCCGGCTGCCGGCCGCCGGGACCGGCATCCTGCCCCCGAGAGACTCAACCAGGTGGACATACCCTATCCCGATCCTGCCCAGCCCCTCGACAAGGCAGGAGAATGTCTCCCGCGGGTCTGAATCTGCCATGCCATGGACCAGGAAATGCGGCGAGATCCGGTACCCGACCCGCTTTCCGCCAAAGACCCGGGCCACGGCATCGGCGACCTGAAGAGGGAGGCGTGCCCGGTTCTCCACCCTGCCCCCGTAGATGTCGGTCCTCTGGTTTGAACCGTCCCGCAGGAACTGGTCCAGCAGGTACCCGTTGGCCCCGTGAACCTCGACGCCGTCAAAACCCGCTGCCTTTGCATTCATCGCCCCGACCCGGAACTCGTCGATGATAATGGGGATCTCATCGGTCCCGAGGGCCCGGGGGACCGGGATCGCCTTCTTTGCACCAGAGGGAGTGTGGATCTCATCGCCAACGGGAAGAGCTGAAGGTGCGACCGGGAGTGCGCCGCCAAGGTAATCCGGGTGGGACATCCGGCCCACGTGCCAGAGCTGGAGAAAGATCTTCCCTCCGGCTTCGTGGACAGCCCCGGTCACGTCCTTCCACCCGGCGACCTGCTTCGGCGAGTGGATCCCGGGTGTCCGGTAAAAACCGACACCCATGGGGCTTACCTGGGATCCTTCGGTTATAATGAGTCCGGCAGATGCCCTCTGCCGGTAATACGTGACCGTTAACGGGCCGGGGACATTGCCGCTGATTGCACGGCACCGGGTCATAGGCGCCATTACCATGCGATTCGACAGCGTGAGATCGCCAAAAGTATACCCGGATAACAGGCTCATTATTTCAACAACTCCATCATCAGTTTGTATTCCATCCTGTTGTGTCGGGCATAGTTCCTTTCCCTGTTTACAAAAAATGAAAGGTTGTAAAGGGGATCCGGGAAACGGATCATGCGGGTGCCCGGGTTGCCCTGATCGGGCAGGATCTGCGTGACTTCCTGTGAGAAGGGGAGGGGGGTCGGATAGGTACATTTGCTGTACCCGGATCAGGGGAGATCCAGCAGGCCAGCGTTGTATTTTTCCGGTTATTAAAAAACTACCCAATTGCCATTGATAGATAAGGATGGCAAATTGAAAATTCGGAAAAAAACGAAAATTGTAAATGTTTATTGATTCGAAGAACAAATAATTTGAAATTATCTTATAAGTTGATCAGTATGGGATTCGAATTTATACAAGAGAATACCAATTCGATTTATCGTCCCATTCTTTTATTTCTTGTCTTAATTATAATTTTTACAGCGGGATGTACCAATAATTCAATTAACAACAAATCTTTACCTCAACTGAATTATGCCAGTCCAACTTCTACTCCGACCGACACTCCAACGTATATCCAAACAACGTTCATTCCAACTTTTGTAGCAACATCTACACCTGAATCTCAAAGAGACCAAAATATTGCAACAATCACGAAAATTGTCGAGGTATATCATCAAACCCACACGTATAATCTCCCTGATATGTATGCATGTGCTCAAATGTCAGAAGATGTCTGGGATCAGGTAGAAACCCAAAATATTAACGCAATTATCGAAATTGGTAGGGTCGATCAGGATATTAGTTCAGAACAACAGTCAAATCACGCTTGGGTATTAGCGGAAGTATCCCCAGGAGAATATATTGCAATGGAAACAACGGGAGGATATCTTGTATGTTCTGATCCTAGTATTTGTGCTGTTGATAATCCACTTTATTACAAAGGTTGGAGTTTCGATACCCCGAAAGACTTGCAGAATTATATGAATAATCCTTCAGGATGTCCTGCTGGATCTGTTCCCGGAAACGATAATCTATGCCACCAAGCTTGCAGTGCAACTACATATTGTACCGGTAACAGTGCCTGTGTCAATCAGCAATGTATCAGTTGTAATACAGGATATTATCTCGGAACAGATTTACGGTGTCACAGATTATAATGCAAATCGAAATCATCAATGCTTTTTTGAGATAAAATTCCTGAATTGCTATTTTAAAATCGCACAAAAGAAGACCGCAGCTCCCTAAACCCCAACCCAACAAAAGAAGTGCGCCGACCGGGACTCGAACCCGGG
>NZ_JBAVIG010000058.1:0-22728 GCF_049686655.1 Methanoregula sp. | reverse complement strand
TTTGTCCCTTCATCAACTAGAGATGGCGTAGATGCTTTGAGAAAGATTTTGCAACGGAACCGTGAATTGTATCACTATGAGGAAACCGAACAGGGTGAACTCGAAGGTGTTCTTGGAGATTTTCTCTTAGGAAAAATGAAACTTTCTGAGGTGCTTCAACGAAGTGGCGGGAATTTTTATGCTCGACCTCAGGCACAGCGTGTTTCCCATGATCAAGTCGGTACCGTTGAAGATGTAGTGCAGGGAATTGCAGAGTCTCCTGTAAATCCCCCAGAACCGAACAACCCTGAGTTTGAGGCTCGCCCGCCGATTATCCGGGATGCAATCTGTTCCGATATGAAAATACTGGTAACGGCTGAAAAATATCCCCTTCTTAATAATTTCTCAATGCTTTTAGGTATATCTGATCGTCTAATGCGAAGTCCGGAAGTGGATTTTTTCCGCAGGCCTCATTCAACAAGAATATTGTGGGGGGGGCATCGTATTATCTACATATTCACCGAAGAAACAGGAAGACTCAACCTTTATTATGATATTGAACTGCGCAAACCTATGAATAATACTGACGCAAGCAGTGGTATATTTCCTACAACAACATTAATAACAAAAAATCGGATTTTCATCCCTATTCCGGATGTACTTGAGGATGAATTTAGGATCACTGCGGGTTCGAAGGAATTTTTCGTAAGATTTGATGTTCTGAGTAGTGATATATCTTAAATCATTTTTTTTGTTAAGTTCAATATCTTAAAAAAAGATTCTGAAGCGTTTTCAGGAGTTTTTAAAAAAGTGTAAATGTCGGATGACACATTTGTAAATATGGCCCCTGTTGACCTGTCATTGTGGAGTACTGTTTTTGCAGCTGCGCTTTTTGCTGTAGGTCTAAGTTTTTTCGTTAGCATAGTCATTGGATCAGTCATTAACAAATTGGAATTAGAAAACAGGATGGGTAATTTATCCAACGTAGATACATTGGAACGTTACAATCGGCTAATCGTCGGGGCGGGTATCGGTTTTGTCCTTTTAGTTCTCGTTCTTTTGTTCGGTTTTGGGTTTTCCATGCTGTTTAGTACCCCGTCTACAGCGATAAGCAACACAACTAATACGAGTCCCATTAATGATACATCAGCAAATTGGGCATTGGCACTTTTTACACTTGTTTTAGTTGTTATCACAGGGTACTATGCTTGGGAAACTCACAATATAAGAAGAGAAGCAGAGCGGATGAGAGAAATTGCTAATAAACCTATATTCTCTTTTGAGATTAGCGATTCGCCGTGTTCTGCAGATCCTTCCGTGTCTCAATCATTATACCTTATAAATTATGGACCTTTGGCACGCGATGTACACGTCACTACAACAAGCGATATTAATGGCACATTAAGAGTTGAATGTAAACGTTATCTAATCGCGTGGGGAACTAATCAAAAAATCGAGATTCTTGGAGATTATTGCAATATTAAACGCAATGAAGGAAAAATCACTACAAATATCGGATACAGAGATGTAAATATGAAGTTATATGACAAAGAAAAACCTCTCATCATCGACTTTAATGAGAATGCTGACAATTTTTTGACAATTCCATATTCAATAGAGTCAAGAGACCGATTGGCAATGATAAGGGTATTGTCAAATTGGAGACAACGGTAAAGGCATACTTTTTGATAAGAGATTTGGACCTAAAAGGAGTTAAGTCCGAGCCGGACTTTGCATCGACCGTGAGTTTACAATTTTAAGTAATTGGGCAATAATTCAAAGTTATTTTAACAAAATAACCCCAAAGATTGGAACTTTTTAATTCAAGCCGGTGGCGAGATTTAAATTCGCGATTCCGTCATTATCCTGTGCGTGAGCACTACAAAAACCACATGGTGCAAAGGGGGGGGCATAATTGTTCAATAACGCAGCAGCATTGAATTATTGTCCATATCGAAAAGCAGTGCTTTTACCGGCTGGCGGGATATACTCATGACTGTGGTATCATGTTCCGGTTGTAACAGTATGAGTGTATGGATCGCGGTAAGCCATACTTTTCTAAAAAAACGGCGTGAAAAGAGAATCTGTATATATCACCGGGGATTACCTATCAGATACGACATGGAGGTACCTGGATGGCAGAACCGGTGATGGGACCTGTAACTACGATACTGATAGGAGCTCTCCTGATCGCCGCGGGTCTCTTCTTTGCTTCCCGGATTGCCCCGTGGATGGGCATTATCTTTGCAATCGCCGGGGTTGCCACGATCCTGGTCGGTATGATCATGCTGTTTGGTCTGGCCCATGAAAAAAAATAATTGCAGCGAGCTTGTCATAACAACAGCCTTTTCCGGCAGGATAAGATGACCGGGTAAATGATTAGTTGCCGGTATTCCTGACATTGTAACAACCAATCCTGACTGCACGTTATGGAAGACACATATCTTGTTGAGATCCGGCTTGGCCGGACCAAATGGAGGATCAGGCAGCTGATCTCTTCTATTACCGGGCCGTTCGGGATTGAGCAGTTCATGGAGCCCCATCCTCATGTCACCCTTTTTGGCCCGCTTGTCCTGAATGGAGGGGTCCGCCAGGAGCAGATCCTTGACGCCATTGAGTCTGTCGCTTCACGGTTTGACCCCGTCCCGTTCCTCCTTGACGGGTTTGAGAAACGGGAGGGCTTGCACGGGGGAGTAATTGCCATCGGGGTCCGGCCATCCGATCCGCTGAAATCCCTCTCTTCCGGTCTTGCGCTGGCGCTCCTCCCTGTCTGCCAGAGCCTTAATGTATGGGATGCCGAACCCGAACGGAAATGGTTTCATGTCACGGTTGCCAACCGTCTCGATCTCCGGAAAGCAGCATCAGTCTTCCTGGCCATCACGCGGGACCCGTCACCGGGAAAGTCAACCGGCGGATCGCCTTCAATAATCACACGCATCCGGAAGCACCTCATCCGGCTCTTCACGGTCAGGCCGCGGTCCTTCCCGCCACCACTGCTTGACGAGACCGGGCTTCGTGTAACGGTCATGCACGGGGAAGAGATCCTTGCAGAATATGATCTTGCCGGGAAACGCTGGATCCATGATGATCATCGTCATGACAGTACAGGCTGGCAGGAAACTCTTGCCACGTTCCGGAAGATGGCAGGGTTTGAAAGAAACCTGGCAGCCCCCGGTGAACCTGATGATATATTCCTGATCGCGGATCTCCATCTTGGGCATGCGAACATCATCCGGTACTGCTCCCGCCCGTTCCTGTTCCGGGATGTTGCTGAAATGGACTGTGTACTCATCAGCAACTGGAATTCGGTGGTGTCTCCCGGCACGCAGGTTTACCACGCGGGTGATCTGCGTTACGGCAGGGATGCCCGGGCATTCCAGGACTACTGCGGACAACTGAACGGCAAAATCACGTTCATCACCGGGAATCATGATGACCGGGAAGAGGGTGCAATCCTGTCCCGGACGATTGATTATGACGGGGAACAATTTCTCATTGTCCACGATCCCGCAGATGTACCGGCTTCGTTTGACGGCTGGGTGATCCATGGCCATTACCACAACAACGATCTCCGCAACTTTCCATTTATCAATTTTGAGAAACGCCGGATCAACGTCAGTGCTGAGGTGATCGGGTACGTCCCGGTCAGCATCAGGGATCTCTGTGCCGTTATACGTTACCACCGCGAACAGGGCAGTTCAAAGCCTGTCCTCTTCAATTACCCATATGGTGAATGATACGCAGAATACGTAAACGCATAGTCTGGTCCAGCACAATGTATTTACCAAGTCCCGTGAAAGTCCACGATAGAGGTGTTTTCAGCCATGTTGTTTGAGCGGATAGTTGCCGAAGGTCTTGCCCAGAACTCGTACCTGATCGGATCCGGGGGCCGGGCTGCGGTAATCGATCCCCGCAGGGACTGCGAGGTGTATCCCGGGATTGCACGCCGGAACAACGTGACCATCACACATATCTTCGAGACCCACCGGAACGAGGATTATGTAACCGGTTCCCTTGAACTGAGGGAGAGGACCGGTGCGGAGATCTTTCATGGCGCCCATGCGGCATTTGCGTACGGCAAACCCGTCCGGGAAGGGGACCGGTTCACCATCGGGTCACTGGACCTGGAAGTGCAGGAGACCCCGGGACATACGGAAGAGAGCATTTCCGTAGTCGTGCGGGACCGGGAAGTTTCTGACACGCCATACATGGTCTTCTGCGGCGATACGCTCTTTGCCGGGGATATTGCCCGTACGGATTTTTACGGCCCCGGCCGCAATGCCGAGATGGCAGGGAAGATCTTTGATTCGATCACCGGAAAGATCCTGGCGCTTGGTGAAGGTGTCATCATCTGTCCCGCGCATGGCGCCGGGTCCGTCTGCGGCGGTGATATCGCAGATCACCCGTTCACCACGGCAGGTTACGAGAAGCAGACGAATCCCCTCCTGCAGAAAGGGCGCGACGAATTTGTTGCTGCAAGAAAAGAAGAGACCCCGTACGTGCCCCCCTATTTCCGGAAAATGGAGCAGTATAATCTCAATGGAGCCCCGCTGCTCCCCCGCGAACCGTTTCCCGGCTATCTCAGCATCGGCGATGTGAACAGGATCCGTAAAGAAGGGTGCCAGGTCGTGGATATTCGGGCACCAACCTCGTTTGGTGCCGGGCATATCCCGGACAGTATCTCCATCTGGCGGGAAGGGATCCCTTCCTTTGCAGGCTGGTTCCTTGACTATGAAACCCCGATCATCATTGTCGATGATTTCAACCAGGGCCTCGACCAGGTCTTCCGGCATTTCGTCAGGCTCGGGTATGACAATCTTGCCGGGGTGCTTCTCGGCGGGTTCCCGGCATGGACAAAAGCTGCACAGGAAATCGCGACGATCCCGACCTGCTCGGTTCAGGAGCTCAAACGCCGGCTCGAAACGGAATCCCCGTTCCTTCTCGATGTGCGCGACATGAAGAACTGGCGCAACGTCGGGCATATCCGGGGTGCCTGCCATATCTATATCGGTGAACTGCCCGGGCGTATCGGCGAGATACCGGGAAACGAGCCGGTGGTTATCTGCTGCGATGCGGGATATAAAGGCGGTCTCGGGGCCAGTATCCTGGCGCGTCACAAGTACCGGAATGTTACCAATGTGCTCGGCGGTATGACCGCATGGAAGCAGGCCGGATACCAGATTGAACCGTAGGTTTCTTTTTTTTATATAAGCGATAATTGAAAAGGTTTATAGTCTCTCAAAAGGGAATGCAGATCGAGAGTCTATGGACGTCATCAGGATCCCGAGGGTAGACAAAGTCGAATATGACAAACTGATCGAGAAAGGGTACATCTGCCGGATTGCGTTCCAGGGCGAGAAATATCCCTATATTGCCCCGTTCCTTTACGTCTTCGACGGTTCGTTCCTCTACTTCCTGTCAACAAAATACGGCAAGAAGATCGAGTACTTCCGGAAAAGCCCCTATGCATCGGTGGAGATCGAGAAATACACCAAGGATCTCTCCTCGTATACATTCGTCACCCTGCAGGGTTACCTTGAGGAAGTGGAAGACTCAATCGAGAAGAAGATCATACGGGAAAAATTTGTAGATCTTATTGTCGGGAGGAACCTGTCCTGCAATATCCTTGCCGCTCTCGGCCACTCCCCGCTGGATGCACCGGTCGCTATTGCCGAAGAAGAGCGCTCGCTTGTCTGGAAGCTGGCCGGTGTGAAGGATATCGTTTCACTTAAGAATCTCTGATTTTTTTGGCTTTTGCAGATATCATTGTTTTTTCATTGTAGACGCTCTTTTGGGTTTTGGCATACGATGCATCCGCCCCCGCCACCCGGGCATCCCCCAGTTGCGATAGTTCCTCATAAAGTTGGTGAAAAAACTTCTGGAAAAGGGAGAAATAAAAAGAAAGGGGTCAAGGGGATTCTTCCCGTGGGTTGCCTTCCTATCAGGGCAAGAGAGGGGGCACATGCATAAATGCCAAAAATTACGTGAATTCAAAAGAACGACAGGATTTCTCCAGGAGCCGATTTTTTATCTCCCGGGTATATTCCCGTTAACGAATGCAGCAAGTTTTTCCGGTTCGGTGATGGGTGGGGAGCAGGTATTTCCCGAGCAGACATATGCCGCAGCCCTGCCATCCTTTGGGATCATAGCAGAAGAGAATGGCGCAATGCGGTCCAGCACGACCCGGTCTCCGGATACCGGCCGGAACAAAACCGTACAACGGGGCAGGTAACCTGCGCGGAGTACTCCAACCAGGTGCTCAGTATCCTCTGCCCCGGGATTGCCTGCGAGTACAATCTCTGTCGTCGGACCAACAGCAAAGTCAAGCGCTGACAAAAAACCGGTATATGCCGAAGGGGATCGACTTACAATCCGGCCTGCTTCCCGGGAGAGCGCCATTGCCAGGGATGCATACCCGGGATCGCCGGTAAGCCGGGAGAGCCGGAGCAGGTTTGCGAATGCTACGGAGTTTGCAGAGGGGATGGCACCGTCATACCATTCTTTTTTGCGGAAAAGCGTGACTTCGGAAGTTCCGGAAATCATAAAGAAACCCCCGTGATCAGGATCTCCAAAGTGGTTGAGGAAATACCGGTTCAGGTCAAGTGCCGCTGAAAGATACCCTGTATCGAAACTGCTCTCGTAGAGTTCGATGAGGGCAAGGATCACAAAGACGTAATCATCGGCAAACCCGGGAATCGCAGCCTCGCCATCGCGGTACCGGTGCAGGAGAGCACCCTCCGGGGTACGCAGGTTCCCAAGTACGAACTTCATTGCACGTTCCGCTGCAACGAGGTGGGAGGCTTTCCCTGAAACACGGGCTGACTGTGCAAGGGCGGCTATGAAGAGCCCGTTCCAGTCCGCGAGTACCTTGTCGTCCCGTAAGGGGCGGGCCCGTCGCTCCCGGGCAGCTAAAAGCCGGGCCCTGATGGAGGTCATCCGCACTTCAGAAACAAGGTCCACCGGCATACCTGATCTCCAGAGGATATTTTTCCCGTTCCCGTTTTCTTTCCCGGACCCGGAATAATTTCCTGTCCTGGTTGCATTGAACACCCTTGCTGCGTACTCCCCGTCTTCCTGACCGAGCGCATCCGTGAGATCTGCAGCCGACCAGAGATAGAATGCACCTTCGCCTCCCGGGCTGTCAGCATCCTCTGCCGAGAAAAATGCACCAGCCGGAGAGGTAAGATCCCGCAACACATAGGTGACAATCCCGTCCGCGGTTTCCCGGTATACCGGATTGCCCGTTGCCTGGAAGGCTTCTGAACAGGCCATCAGGAGGAGTGCCTGGTCATAGAGCATCTTCTCGAAATGGGGTACCCTCCACTGGACATCGATCGAGTACCGGTGGAACCCGCCGCCGACCTGGTCGCAGATGCCTCCGTAGCGGATTGCACCCAGCGTCCGTTCCACCATTGCAAGGGCCTGTTTCTTTCCGGTCCGGTGCCAGTACCGGAGAAGGAAGAGCAGCGTATGCGGTGCAGGAAATTTCGGTGCATGCCCAAAACCGCCGTAATCCGGATCAAAGCCGGCGGCAAGTTCCTCAAAACCGGCATCCAGGAGGCGTTCATCCGGTTCATATGACGGATCGGTCACTTCCGGCCTTGTGATCTCAGCAAGAATCCTGTCCGCCGTTACGACGACATGATCACGGTCCTCGCGCCAGACTTCTGCGATCCGGGGCAGGAGTTCCAGCAGGCCGGGGACCGGTCCCCTCCGCTCTTTTGGGATATATGTGGCTGCATAGAACGGTCTCCGGTCCGGGGTCATGAAGATAGTGAGGGGCCACCCTCCCTGCCCTGTCATCTGCCGGCAGGCTGCCATGTATACGCTGTCAAGATCGGGCCGCTCTTCCCGGTCCACCTTGATGCAGACAAAATACCGGTTAAGCAGGGATGCCACGGTCTCATCCTCGAACGATTCGTGTGCCATCACGTGGCACCAGTGGCAGGTGGCGTACCCTACAGAGAGGAAGACGGGCTTATCCTCTTCCAAAGCCCGTGAAAATGCTTCTTCACCCCACGGGTACCAGTCGACCGGGTTTGCCGCATGCTGGAGGAGGTAGGGGCTTTTCTCCAGGGCCAGCCGGTTCCGGATCTTCTTACCCTCTCCCGATCGTGAACCTGGCGGCAGATCCTCCTTTGGCATACCCGTCCATGGGTTATGGGACTATATCAGGTTATCAGAAGTGCCATCCTGTCCACCGGGTATACCTCAGTCCTTATCTCCGATGCCGGAGCAGATCTCCTGTAATAACCGGTATGCAGGTCCTTTCGTTTCTCCTTCTCATCGCAATGGGGATTGCCGTGATGATCCTCTCGCTCATCCTCGACTACCTCTGGGCGCGGGTGCTGCCCGTACGGTTCCTCTACTACATTCTCCGGTTCCCGGGGGTGGTGGTCCACGAATGCTCCCATATCCTCGGCTGCCTTCTCACCGGGGCTGAGGTCCAGAAGGTTGTTCTCTTTTCCGAAGGAGGCGGGTCAGTTACGTATGCCCGGCCGAAGATCCCCCTTCTCGGGGATGTGATCATCAGTACTGCACCGGTCTTCTGCATTCCCCTCGTACTTGCATTCTGCACCTGGGTCTTTGCGCAGTACCTCGGGTGCATCTTCCCGGTATTTCCGTTTCCCCCCGATTCCACCAATATGCCGGGCGGGGCAGTCACCGTAATTTTCCGGATGTTTGATGCCAATATTGTAACCCGGTTCGACCCTTGGTTCATCCTGTATCTTTACCTCACGCTCAGCCTCATCCTTTCTGTTGCGCCCAGCCTGCAGGACCTCAAAAACGCGGCCATAGGGATCACTCTCATTGTCGTTGCCGGAATTCTCGTGTACCTGAGCGGCATTCCTGCTGCAATCAGTATCCTTGATGACCTGACGTACGTGATCGGGACCGGTTTTTCACTCTGCCTCGTCCCGGGAATGATCGCCCTTGCCGTATCGCTGCCGGCGATAATCTGGTACAGCTGCACCCACAGGCACGGATGACCACTCCCTTCAATACTGTGCCGGTTAAACCGGTTCCCTGCCGGGCAGGATCCGGTAAGATCGGTATTAATTGCTCCGGAGGTGACCTTTCACCAGCAATGGCTCAGGAAAACGGATTGAACGGGAACGAGGAGACCACGGCAGGGACCCGCCATTCACCGGTCATGCGCCAGTACCACGAGCTTAAGGAGCAGTACCCGGACACGATCCTCCTCTTCCGGATCGGGGATTTCTACGAGACGTTCAATGCCGATGCCGAGTTGATCTCGCGGGAACTCGAAATCGTCCTGACGTCCCGTTCAAAGAGCGGCGACAATCGCATCCCTCTTGCCGGTGTTCCTTATCACGCGGCTGAAGGATATATCGCAAAACTGATCGGGAAAGGCTACAAGGTAGCAGTCTGCGAGCAGACAGAAGACCCCAAAAATGCCAAGGGGATTGTCCGGCGGGAGATCGCCCGGGTTATCACACCCGGTACCGTGATCGATTCCACGCTCCTCCCCACGTCTGCCGCTGCCTGCCTGATGGCAGTCTGTCCCGATGCAAAACAGCGGGAGTGGGGCATCGCACTGCTGGATATCTCTACCGGTGAGTTCTTCGTTGCTACTATCGATCACGATCCGCTGCTCGAAAACCTCCGGTCGGAGATCGCCCGGTACATCCCGGCCGAATGTCTCGTCCCCCCGACATTTCCTGAACCTTTCCGGCAAGCCATCCGGGATCGTGGTGTTGTCGTATCGGCATGCCGCGACAGCGCATTCGATGAGAAGAACGCCCGCCGGCTGCTCTGCAGCCACTTCAATACCGGGACGCTCGCAGGGTTCGGCTGCGAGGAGATGCCGGCCGCGATCGCAGCGGCAGGGGCAGCACTTGCCTATGCACAGGAAACACAGCATGCCTCTCTTTCACATATCAGCAGCATATCGACCCGGTCCTCTTCACAGGGAATGACTCTCGATGCGGTAACGCTGCGCAATCTGGAGATCCGGGAGAGTATCCGGGGCGGGGCCCGGGGCGCCACGCTCTTTTCTTCGCTGGACCTGACCACGACGCCGATGGGCAGCCGTCTCCTGAACCGTCACCTCACGCGCCCTCTCACGGATATCCCGACAATAAACAAGCGGCTCGATGCAGTCGGTTATCTTGCCGGAAAAACCCAGGTACGGCTTTCGCTGAGGGAGCACCTGGGATCCTGTGCGGATATCGAGCGGATCGCCGCCCGGATTGCCTACGGGAATGCCGGCCCGCGCGACCTCACTGCCCTGGCAGATTCCCTTACGATCCTGCCGGAACTGAAACGTTCCCTGGCCGGGGACCAGCCGGGTGATCTGCCGGAGATCGTGAAAAACGCCAGGGAGTCCCTCCACGATCTGCCCGACGTAATCCATCTTGTCAGGACAGCACTGGTGGACGATCCTCCGGCAATTGCCCGCAATGGCGGGGTCATCCGTCCGGGTTATGTCCCGGCACTCGACGAGATCCGCGGTGTGCTCCATTCCGGGAGGGACTGGATCGTGGATCTCCAGGCGAGCGAGCGGGAAGCAACCGGCATCAAATCATTGAAGATCGGCTATAACCGGATCTTCGGGTATTATATCGATATCACAAAGCCGAACCTCCATCTCGTGCCCTCCCGCTATGAACGCAAACAGACCACGGCGACCGGCGAGCGGTTTACGATCCCGGCCCTGCGGGAGAAGGAGGCGCTCATTACGAATGCCGATGAACGCGTGCTGGCACTTGAGCGTGAACTCTACGCCGGGCTCCTCGACATCCTGAAGAAGCGGATCCCCGGATTCCAGGAGATCGCTTCCGGCATTGGTGCCCTTGATGTTGCTGCAGCACTTGCGGAGGTCGCGATCACCCGGGATTACGTGCGCCCGCAGCTGAACGACGGCATTGCAATCACGATCCGTGACGGCCGGCACCCGGTGGTCGAACAGGGGGTTACAGGGGGGTTTGTTCCCAATGATACGGCACTGGACAGCACCGGGAACCAGATCCTTATTATCACCGGTGCCAACATGGCAGGTAAATCCACGTACATGAGGGCCACCGCCCTCACCTGCATCATGGCACAAGCCGGCAGTTTTGTCCCTGCACGGCACGCGAGTATCGGGATCATCGACCGGATCTTCACCCGTGTCGGTGCATTTGATGACCTTGCAAGCGGCCAGAGCACATTCTTTGTCGAGATGCTGGAACTGGCAAACATCCTCAACAATATCACGCCGCGGAGCCTCGTAATCCTCGACGAGATCGGCAGGGGAACGAGCACGGTCGACGGGTGCTCGATCGCGCGGGCAGTGCTCGAATTCCTGCACGGGAAATCTGCTGCAGGGCCAAAGACACTCTTTGCCACGCACTTCCATGAACTGATTACCATGGAAGAGAGCCTGAAACGCGTCCGGAACTACCATTTCGCGGTAAAGGAGACGCAGTCCGACGTGGTCTTCCTCCGGAAACTGATCCCCGGTGCCACCGACAAGAGTTATGGTATCCATGTAGCCCGGCTTGCCGGGATCCCAAAGAAGGTGACCGACCGGGCCGAGGTGCTCCTTGGCGAGACCATGGACAGGCCGGCAACACCGGGCGCCCGGCCCCAGCGGTATACCCAGATTCTCCTGGTGGATGAACCGTCATCTGCAGGGAACAACTCCCGTCACCCGGTACTCGATGAACTGGGCTCGATCAACACGGACGAGATGACTCCGCTCCAGGCTATTACAAAGATCGCAGAACTGAAACGGAAACTTGGCCAGCGCAACGGAGGGACATGAACGGGCGGGCTGGTGCCCCGGTAATCCGGGTGCTCGACCAGGCAACCGTCAACCAGATCGCGGCCGGGGAAGTAGTGGAGCGTCCGGCTTCCGTCGTCAAGGAACTCACCGAGAACGCGATCGATGCCGGTGCACGGTCCATCCGGATCGATCTCACCTCGTCCCCAACCGGGATTTCCTCTGTCCGGGTCACGGATGACGGCAGCGGCATGTCCCCTGCCGATGCAATCATGGCCTTCACGCCCCATGCCACGAGCAAGATTACCGCCATCACTGACCTCGACCGCATCTCCACTCTCGGGTTCCGGGGGGAGGCGCTGGCAAGTATTGCTGCGGTTTCAAGGGTCACTCTCATCACGCGGCCGCGGGACAACCCGGGGGAGCCTGGCACAAAGATCGTTATAACCGGTGGCGTGATCGCGGCGAACATACCGATCGGGGCTCCTGAGGGCACAAGCATCCTTGTGGAAGATCTCTTTTTTAATACCCCGGCCCGGAAGAAGTTCCAGAAGAGCAGGAACACGGAACTTGCCCATATCCACGGCCTGCTTGAAGGCATCGTCCTCGCCCATCCGTCCATCGCGTTCCGCCTTTACCATAACGGCGTGGAAAAACTGCTGACTGACAGGGACGGGACACTGCCTGACGCCATTGCCCGGGTCTACGGGCCTGAACTCGCCCGGGATCTCATACCGGTCTCAGCACAAGGCCCGCTCGTGCAGGTCAGCGGGTACATCTCCCTTCCCGCACAGTCACGCAGGGACCACTCCCGTATCCGCATTGCCATCAACAAGAGATACGTCTCTTCTCCTGCAATCATCAACGCCATCAAGGAGGGCTACGGTACCCTCCTCCCGAAAGACCGGTTCCCGGTTGCGTTCCTCTCCATTACGGTGGATCCAGCCATGGTCGATGTGAATGTCCACCCGACAAAAAAACTGGTGCGGATCTCCCGCGAACCGGAGATTATGCTGGCGATCCGGCACGGTATCCACACGGTACTCTTCCAGGCCAATCTCATGCCGGATGCCGGATCGCCGACACAGGAACTCCTGCCGGAGTATCATGAGGAAACAGCAGTACAACAACCTGATCCTGGCGAATACCGCATTCCGGACATTCAGCCCGGCATAGTAAGCGAACCCACGCACGCGGGGGGAATTATGACGGACCGCCAGCTCCGCCGGACCGAACCGGACACAGGAGTTCCCCCGGTAACCCCCCGGATACCGCCCCTGCAGGTAATCGGGCAGTTCGGGGGGATCTACATCCTTGCAACCACCGATACCGGTGAACTCGTAGTAATCGACCAACACGCAGCCCACGAGCGGATTCTCTACGAGATCGTCAGCAACCACGGGCAGGACGACCAGGTGCTGCAGGAACTGATCGTCCCGGTCGTTCTCCACCGGACCCCCCGGGAGAGCGCTCTGCTCCGGGAACTCCTGCCTGCCCTCTCCCGGGAAGGTTTTGTCATGGAAGATTTCGGCAGGGATACGTTCCTTGTCCGCGCCATCCCGGTCTTTCTCGGTAAGCCGGAGGACCTGGGCATGATCGACGAGATCATCAGCGACCTGACCAGCCCGGAGAGCGGGCAGCGGGTCGATAACCGGGAACGGATCACCCGGGTCATTGCCTGCCGGGGTGCAGTCAAGGCCGGGACGGTCTGCTCGCAGGAACAGTGCCAGCGGGTGGCAGACCAGCTGCGGCAGGCAAAAAACCCGTTCACCTGCCCCCACGGGCGCCCTACCCTGATCCGGTTCTCGAAAGAAGATCTGGACGGCATGTTCAAGAGGACATGATCTTTTTGGCCGGGCATCGTGGAATCGTAGTATTTCGTGAAAACCGGTGGGAATAATGAATTTTTCTGCTCCGGGAAAACAGACATGAACCAATCGTTTCACACCGGAACCATGAAAATCCGTGAGGCTCCCCCGCCTCAGAGCTTCTCCGATGCACGGCGGGGCAGGGACGTTTTTTAAAATTGCTTCCGGTCAATGATCCGCCGCGAGGGCGCCCCGTCGGGGGCGGCAGCATTCATCGCAACAGGGGGTATGGGGGTCTCAACCCCCATCATCATTCCTGAAAACCACGATTTTCAAAAGGAAATCATTACAAAGAGGAACGCTACCGGGGGTTTCACTCCAACAGATATGGCATCCCCTGCAACAAATTCCCCCCCGGGCATTGCAATACACAGGGGCGGTATGGGAGGGACAGACACAATTCCATTCTCACTATAACATAATCTGATAATTGTTCCGACACAAGGGTTTCTACAGGTTAAATTTTCCGCAACGGGTCAACCCCTGTTTTTCTAACCTGCCATGCCTGTTAATCACACCTTGCCCCGAGCTGAACGATTAATAACCGGGTTATCACATCACCTTCTACGACTCAGGTAAATCCCTCATCCGGACCGTTGCGGAACACCCGGCAGGAACTTCTCACCACAACTGAAGCCCGCTATTCAGGTGATGAGAATGGCCATCCGGGCATCGGGGAGTTCCGGCAGATGGTGCAGGCATTTTACCAGGAGCACAAGCGCCCCATGGCCTGGCGGGAGACCACCGATCCGTACCGGATCCTCCTCTCGGAGATCATGCTCCAGCAGACGCAGGTCGAACGGGTTGCTCTCAAATACCCGGAATTCATTGCCCGGTTCCCGGATTTTCCTGCACTTGCCCGGGCATCCCCGGCTGATATCCTGCCGGTCTGGCAGGGCATGGGCTACAACCGGCGGGCCATCGCCCTGCAGAAATGTGCAGAACGGGTGATGACGGAGTTTGGCGGCACCCTGCCCTGCGATGTGGATACCCTTGCCACATTTCCCGGCATCGGCAGGGCCACCGCCTCCTCGATAGCCGCATTTGCGTTCAACCTGCCGGTTGTCTTTATCGAGACCAATATCCGCAGGGTCTTCATCCACTTTTTTTTCAGTGACGGCGACACGGTAAGCGATAATGAGATCCTCCCCCTTGTCGGACGTTCCCTGGACCGGGAGAATCCCCGGGAATGGTACTGGGCCCTCATGGACCTTGGCACATCGTTAAAAAAGAGCGTGCCCAACCCCAACCGGCGGAGTGTCCATTATACGAAACAATCCGCATTCGTTGGCTCCGACCGGAAGATCCGGGGCGGGATACTCAGGATGCTGGTCTCCGGAAAAAAGATGACGGTTGTCCAGGTTGCCCATACCTGTGCGGAAGACACGGAACGCGTGGCAAAGATCCTCGGGGCACTGGAATCGGAAGGATTTATCCGGAAGGACGGGAAGTACTTCGGGATCGTATCCTGACGGGACATTCAGGAAAACATCCCGGCAACCAGTCAGTACAGGAGACAGCTGTTCCCATCCAAGGTTTGATATGAGGCAATTTCCCATATTCCGCTAAAGGCGACAGGGTGAAGACGTGTGACCGAACTTAAGGAGATTCCCGAAGAAGTCCGGTGGCGGCTGGCCGCTGAGTTTGCCGCTCGACTGCCGGTGATCTATGAAGCTGCATTCCGCCCGCTCGCAGGAGAGAAGTACGATGAGATCGAGCAGGAAGTCTGGATGGAACTATCCCGCACGGCTTTTGAGATCGCCCGGTATCTCTCCCTTCCGGTCGGGAATGCGAAACAGCTTGCAGGGACCATGCGCATCGTACTCGCAATCCTCTTCGGGCCCGGGTTCTCCGGTGAGATCCTCGAAGTTTCATCCGACCGCTCTGTCATTATCATGAAACGGTGCCCGCTCATTGAACACGGCACACGTGAAGATCTCCCTGTCCATCCTGCGTTCCGGAAGTGCATGGCCTTCACCCTCACCGCGGTTCCCCGGCTCAATAAAAACTATTCTGCCCGGTTCGTCAGGACCATGTGTTCCGGGGATCGACAGTGCGAGATCAAAATTGCCGCTGCCGAGCCGGCTGCAGAAGCAAAAAAGAAAAAATAATTTTACCTGCCAGCTTCCGGGACCTGCAAAACATCAGGGAAAAAGGCCGGCCACACCCGTCACTGTACAAAAAATACGGATTCTGTTTTTAATTATTTCAGGTAATACCCGACAATGACCAGTAACAATCCAAGGTAGAACATGAGACTGAAATACTGGGTTATTCCCGGGACAACGGAACCGAAGTCTTTCAGATAGGGGATGAACAGCATGATCAGACCGATCGCAAAGGACACTAAACTGATTTGCGTTTTTGACAATGGAGATGCAGAATTTTTAGAGTTCATAGTAATCTCACCTTGAACTAGTGTATGATTCCTGCCCGTAAAAGCGTTTTTCCTGTAGAGAAATTGTCGAATCAAAAGATAATGTTTCAGTCCTGGAGCGCAAATCCCCAGCCAGTACTGCCCGGAATGTAAGATGAGGGCTGCTGGATTAATTCCAGAAATACTCCCTCCCGGGCTCCGCATGCATTTCCCCGGGCAATTCTCATGGAAGACTGTATCCTGTGATATCCCGAATTCATTTCACTAAGTGGCGGCCGGGTAAAACCACGTCTGGTGCGTCAAAATTTTTCGAATTACGATGGTGACCCCCTCTCTCCCCCAGTGGGGGGGGCAGCCCAAGGGGTGCGCCCCCTTGACCCCCGATTAAAATGAAAGTTTTCAAACAGCATTCTTGCAAAGCGAGGCCCAAAACGAGGCGGCCGGGCGACTCCCAACGGGGGAGGGCTTGCTCATTTTATTGAAAGTTTTGTGAAATTATTTCGGGATAGGTCATGGAAGACTGTATCCCCTCATGAAAAAGACAAGGTATAATATAACTCTCGAACAATATCGAAGAATTACAACGTGGCCCCAATGTATCATATTCTTTATGTCGATGATGAACCAGCCCTTCTTGAGGTAGGCAAACTCTTCCTTGAGCAGAGCGGGCAGTTCAGCGTTGACATCATTACCTCTGCCCCGGATGCACTTACTCTTCTGGATTCAAAGACCTATGATGCGATCATCTCCGACTACCAGATGCCGGGCATGGACGGTATTGAATTTTTAAAAAAGGTAAGGACTTCGGGGAATACCATCCCCTTTATCCTGTTCACCGGAAGAGGGCGGGAAGAGGTGGTAATCCTGGCCATCAACTCCGGTGCGGATTTTTATCTCCAGAAAGGTGGCGACCCGAAGGCCCAGTTCGCAGAGCTGGAACATAAGATCCGCCAGGCAGTACAGAAACACCTGGCTGAGGCAAGCATCCGGGACCTTGAGCGCAAGCAGGCAGATATCATAAACTTCCTGCCCGACGCAACGTTCGCTATTGATAATAATGGCGTGGTGATAGCATGGAATCGTTCCATGGAAGAGATGACCGGTGTCGCTGCCTCAGAAGTGCTGGGAAAAGGGAATTATGAATACGCAATCCCCGGTTACCATGACAGGCAACCGGTTCTCATTGACCTGGTTCTTCATGATGATCCGGCTCTTGAGACAAAATATCCCCACTTGAAAAGGGACGGACGAACCCTGATTGCCGAAACGACAAGCCCGTTCCTTTACAACGGCAGGGGGGCAACGATATGGATTATCGCCACCCCGCTCTACAATACACAGGGCACGCTGATAGGTGCTATCCAGTCCATCCGCGATATCACCGACCGGAGGCATTCAGAAGAGGAACTCCTTAAGAAAAACGAGGAACTCAATGCCTCCTATGAACAGATTGCGGCAACTGAAGAGGAACTTCGTTCCAATCTGGAAGAACTGACCCGGCAGGAACAAGCGGTCAGGAAAAGTGAAGAAAAATACCGTAGTGTCATCAACAACATCCAGGATATGTTCTACCGGAGTGACCTTGTGGGGAACCTGATCATGGCAAGCCCGAGCTGCCTCAGGACGCTGGGTTATGAGTCCTTTGACGAGATCTTAAACAAACCAATATCAGAGACATTCTACTTTTCACCGGAAAAACGTGAGGAGCTGCTCCGGATCCTCACCGAACATGGATCTATTGATGATTACGAGGTGCAACTGAAACGCAGGGATGGCACGCCGCTCTGGGTCTCAACATACAGCCATTATTATCGAGACGAAAACGGTTCGATCGCTGGCATTGAGGGAATTTTCCGGGATATTACACGGCGCAGGACAGATGATGACGCGCTGAAGCGTGACGCTGCCCAGCTCAAGCAGATCATCGATCTTGTGCCTCATATGATCTTTGCAAAGGACTGGAATGGGAATTATCTCCTTGCAAACCGGGCAGTCGCTGAAGGGTACAATACGACCGTAGCCGATCTCGTGGGAAAATCCCAGGCCCGGTTCCACGGCGACACTGCCGAACTCCGGCACATGCTTGATGACGACCGCGAAGTCATCACAACGGGAACGACCAAGTTTATCCCGGAGGAACCCTATATCGACGCATCCGGAAAACAGCATATCCTCCAGACCACCAAGGTCCCATTCACCACACTTGGCAACAACCAGCAGGCTGTACTCGGGGTTGCCATCGATATCACCGAACGGAAGCGTGTCGAAGAAGAACTCCTTAAGAAAAACGAGGAACTCAATGCTTCCTATGAACAGATTGTGGCAGCAGAAGAAGAACTTCGTTCCAATTTTGATAATTTGACCCTGCGGGAACAGGAGCTGAAGGAAAGCGAGGAACGGTACCGGAATGTTGTTGAGGACCAGACCGAATTTATCACCCGGTGTTTACCGGACAGCACTCATGTTTTTGTCAATGACGCATACTGCCGGTATTTCGGCCTGAAAAGCGACGAGATCCTGGGGCACCGGTTCCGCCCCAGCATCCCTGTTGAAGACCAGGAGCGCGTGAAACAGTTTTTTGCGTCATTAACGCCGGACCACCCGGTTGATGCCATTGAACACCGGATCATTATGCCGGATGGCACAAGGAGATGGCAGCGGTGGACTGACCGTGCAATCTTCGATCCTTCCGGAAAGGTTACTGAGTACCAGTCGGTAGGCCAGGACATTACCGAACGAAAACAGGAGGAGCAGGCACTGTATGAAAATGAACAACGCCTGGCTTCAATCTATAATACTGTCGGAGACATCATTTTTCAACTGACGGTTGAACCTGGTGAGAAGTACCGCTTTACTTCAGTCAACTCAGCCTTTACCAGAACCACCGGATTGTCTTTCGGGCAAGTGGTCGGCACGTATGTGAACGACATCATCCCCGAACCGTCTCTCTCCATGGTTCTGAAAAAATACCGGCAGGCCATAGAAAAAAAGGCCATTGTCCGTTGGGAGGAAAATTCCAATTACCCCATCGGGCAGCTGACCGGGGAAGTTAGTATCGCTCCTATCTTTGATATGGCAGGTAAATGTACATACCTTATCGGATCGGTGCATGACATCACTGAACGCAAGCGCGCAGAGGAGGAACTGAGGGAACGGAATTCCCAGATGCGTGCACTCATCGACAATCTCCCGTTTGATACATGGGCTATGGACCGTTCGGGCCGGTATATCCTGCAGAACCCGGTTTCGATCAGGCTTTGGGGAGACTGTATCGGCAAAAATCCCATGCAGGTTTCTCTCCAGTCAGATCTGCTCGAAAAATGGCAGGCAAACAACAGAAAGGCGTTTGAAGGTAACGTAGTAAGAGGTGAATTGTCAGTGTCGTTCGAAAGCGGAGTGCGGACCTATGATGAGATCATTGCCCCCGTCCGGACAGGTAACGACATTAAAGGGATTATCGGTGTGAACATTGACATTACCGAACGGAAACAGGCTGATGAGGCACAGCACCTGGCCAACAGGAAGCTCAAGCTCCTCACCGGCATCACCCGCCACGATATCAACAATCAGCTGATCGCATTACAGGGGTACCTGGGCCTGATGGAAATGAAGCGGTCCGATCCCACATTTGAGGGATATTTCCAAAAAGCCAAAACCGCTGCAGAACACATCTCCGCCATGATCCGGTTCACCAAAGAATACGAGTCGATTGGCATGAAAAACCCGGGCTGGGAAAACTGCCATACACTCGTCGAAACTGCGACAAAACAGATCCCTCTTGGGAACATCACGGTGAAAAACGATCTTCCTGCCGGAACCGAAGTGTTCGCCGACCCGCTGATTGTCAAGGTCTTTTACAACCTGATGGACAATGCGGTACGGTACGGCGGGAAGATCACGACTATACGATTCTTTGTGCAGGAATCAGATGATGACCCCCAGATCGTATGCGAAGATGATGGCGATGGGGTCCCGGCTGAGGTAAAGGAGAAGATCTTCGACCGGGGTTTTGGGAAGAACACCGGGCTCGGGCTGTTCTTCTCAAAGGAAATTCTCTCAATCACCGGGATCACGATCAGGGAGACCGGTGAACCCGGGAAAGGTGCACGGTTTGAGATCGTAGTGCCAAAAGGTGGGGACCGATATACCAGGAGTTAATCCTGGATGTCACTTCTCATCTGACCAGGGGGGGAAAAATTCCCTGGATATGACATCGACAATTACTTATCCTCTATTTATATATCATCCTGAAAGAACTTCCCGCAACGGATAGGTAGTGTTTCCCGTGATTTCAGTGCTGTATGTCGACGATGAGCCTTCACTTCTCGACTCGACCAAAATATCCCTCGAAAAGAAACATGGCTTTTCTGTTGATACGGCACGGAGTGCAAACGATGCCCTGGAAATGCTCAAAACCCACGGATACGACATTATCATCTCCGATTACCAGATGCCGGGGATAGACGGGATCGAATTCCTGAAACTTTTGCGCGGTAGTGGCAATACCATTCCATTCATTATCTTCACCGGCAGGGGACGGGAAGAGGTTGTTGTCGATGCCCTGAATGCGGGGGCGGATTCGTATATTGTTAAAGGTGGCGATCCCAGGGTCCTGTTCCTGGATCTCGCGCAAAAGATCGAACAAATTGTGATCCGCAGAAAAATGGAACAGGAGTTGCGATATAGTAACACCCTTCTTTCCGCCCAGCAGGAAGTGACTCTTGATGGTATCCTCGTTGTCAGTGACGATGGGACTGTCATTTCGTATAACCGGCAATTTGTTGACATGTGGGGATTACCGCAGGAGATTATTGCCACGAAATCCAGTGAACGGGTAATCCAGTCTATGCTCCATAAACTATCCGATCCTGTAACATTCCGCGTCAGGATGAAGCATCTTCTCGATCACCGGTATGCGATCAGCCGGGACGAGATCCCGCTGCTGGATGGAAGGACACTCGACCGCTACACGGCACCAATGGCCGGACCCGATGGACCGTATTATGGCAGGATCTGGTACTTCAGGGATATCACGGAACAAAAGCGTGCGAAGGACGCTCTCATCAGTGCCCGTAATGAACTGGAACAGAAAGTCACCGAACGGACTGCGGAACTGAACCGGATCAACCAATCCCTTACTGCCGAAATTGCCCTCCGCAGGAGTGTGGAGAAGACGCTTACTGTATCGCTTCATGAAAAAGAAGTGCTCCTGCGGGAAGTTCACCATCGTGTAAAAAACAATCTCCAGATCATTACCAGCCTGCTGAACCTCCAGTCCCGCCATATCCATGATGAGAATGTGCTCGCGGCAATCAAGGAAAGCCAGAACCGTATCAGGACAATATCCATAGTCCATGAGAAACTCTATCGTTCTCATAATCTGTCGGACATTGATCTTGAGGATTACCTCCGCTTCATCGTAACCAACCTGTTTCATTTCTATGGTGTGGATCAGGTAACGGTATTATTGGATGTGAACATAAAGGACATCTCTGTCGATATCAACCGGGCGATCCCTCTCGGGCTTATCGTGAATGAGCTTGTTACGAACGCACTGAAATATGCATTTCCCGACAGTCGGAATGGCTGTATTACCCTGGCCGTACAGTCGGATGATTCTGCGCTCACGTTAATTGTGGGCGATAACGGTATCGGAATCCCAGAGCACCTGGACTGGAGAAATACAGCCTCGCTCGGTCTCCAGCTGGTAATCATGCTGGTTGAACAGCTGGACGGGAAGATCGAACTCACGAGGAACCAGGGAACGGTGTATACCGTCACCATGCCAAAAATAGTAAAATAAGGAGGAAACATGTCGGATTCTGCACTGTTCATTGTTGAAGATGAGATGATAGTAGCCAGGGATATCAAGGAGACCCTGTTAAAACTGGGGTACACGGTATCCGGTATTGCACGGACCGGTGAAGCCGCCGTGGAAAAGGTGGCCGAACTAAAACCTGATCTGGTGCTGATGGATATTCATCTTGGCGGAAAGATGGATGGCATCGAAGCTGCAGAAAAGATCGGTCTGCTCTATGACATCCCGGTCATATATCTCACCGCTTACGCGGACCCGGGTCTCCTTGAACGGGCAAAGATCACCGGTCCATACGGGTATATCCTCAAGCCATACGATGAACGGGAGCTCCATTCGGTCATCGATATAGCGCTCTATAAACACCGGATTGATCGCAATATCAAAAAAAGAGATACCATTCTCTTCGCAGTGAGTTCCGCTGTGGAATGGCTTCTCCGGATATCCAGTCCGGAATCGTGTCCAACGGATCTGTTGTCATGTCCTGATGAATCGGGCGTCCGGAATGTCCTTGAACACGTTGGTTTAGCCATAGATGCCAGTTCGATCACGATCTTCCAGCTCGGGAGTGATACCGGAGGACAAGCTACGATGAGCCTGCGTTACGAGTGGTCCGGGCCCGGTGTAGCTTCGGCTATCAATAAACCGGAACTGAAGGCGATCCATTTGAACTCTCCTGTTTTTTCCCAATGGCATGCGGCGCTTTTATGCGGGGAAGTGCTGTCCGTGACAAAAAAAAGCGTGGATGAATCCGGGCAATGGTTTTTTGGTATTCTTAATATTGGGTCAATTGTGATGGTCCCTATCTTCATCAGGGATACATTGTGGGGAATGATTGGATTTTCCTCAGCAACTGAGCGGTCGTGGTCGGCAGATGAAATTGAGGCCCTGAGGATTACCGCTAATCTCCTTGGCGCAGCGATGGGCTATCGATAAAACTCCTGACAGAGCTATTCTGGTC
>NZ_JBAVIG010000057.1:0-4180 GCF_049686655.1 Methanoregula sp. | reverse complement strand
CTTCAGACTTTCAAGGCGAGAGATCTGATCAGAGATCTCCACTTCGTGTGGGGGAATCATGTGGAGTGTTTTGTCCAGTTTTCGGTGAACCTCCTTGATATTTGCTTTATAGCTATGCAGCTGAAGGCAAAATTCTCCAATCCCCACAACGTCTAACCTCTTCTTTACCACTTCCAAAGCAGCCATCTTCTCACTGATGAAAAGAACAGTCTTACCTTGTGCAAGTAAATCTGCGATTGCATTCGCTATCGTCTGGGATTTTCCGGTACCCGGGGGTCCTTGCACAACGAGATTCTTCCCGGCTTTAATGTCTTCAATTACAGCGATCTGGGAAGAATCAGCGTCAAGGATATGGTAGACAGAATCAGCATGAATCCTTTTATCCACGTCTTCTTCATTGAATCCTTCGACAATCGGACTCGTCATATCAGGGTTGAATATTGCATTGATAAGAGGATGATTTGCAGGAGTGACTGCCCCGGTCCAGGCCGCGCTATCAAGATCCTTGTACATGACAAATTTCGTAAAACTGAAAAAATCCAGATAGACATCTGAAAAAATATTCCATCTCTGCTGCTTGCTGATTGCATTTTTTACCAGCTGGAAATATGCATCAATTCCCGATTTATCTTCGGGCATATCAAAATCCGGAAGGGTAACACCAATCTCACCAAGTCTTTCCTTAAGAGAAATGTTTGTCATGATATCTTCATTTGTCCACTGAATTTTGAAGGACTCCCGAACCCCTTCACGCTTCATTTCGACGGGAATCAAAATAAGAGGAGAACGCGCAGGTTTTTCTGACGTTGGTGAATCATACCATTCCAAAAAGCCGAGGGCCAGGTAGAGAACAGTGTAACCTTGTTCTTCTATAACGGATTTGGATTCCTGCATGATAACAAAAAGGCGCTTTTGCAGGGTTTCTTTGTCGAAGGGTGTATCCAGATATCGATCGGCCGGATGATTTTGCGAAGGTTGTTCAGGAGTGATCGGTTGCCAGATCGTTGAAATATTAGGCTCTGCGGTCAACTCCCCGGTTTTATTTTCGGAGGGGATCGGGTCGGGAGACGGTGGATTATCGGGTTCACTTGGTTTCGTCGCCCGGAATTGCATCGGTTTTTCTTTGATGACAAGATATTCGTAAACATCGAGAGGGCTCTCACCAAGAATTCTGAGTGTTCGGGCTTTCGTTGGCCGGAAATTAAGGAGTTTGTTCCGAAAAGTAAGATCAAGTAATTTTTTCCTTGTATTTTCAATATTTTCTGAGACTGTAGCCATTGGCGCCCTCGAAATTTCTGTTATCTATTCTCTATCTAAATTTTATGACGTTTAATATTCCTATGCAAAAATTCCAATGCCAAAAGCGATTATTTATTTTGTATTTCTTGGCACTCGAAATTAGTAATAAAAAAGCGGGTCCTTTCTGCGCCCCATCCTTGACCGTAGTTCACCGTAGTGTTCACCTCGAACGGGTTACTTGCAGAGCGAGGTCAATATTCCTTCCCTCAATGGGTAGTCTTGAGATTTTGCAGACCCATCCAGCATTGCTCAGGAAATCCAGATCCGTTGAAAAGTTTTCAGTTACTCAAAAACCTGAGCATTGCTCGAATCTTTCGCCGTCGAAACAAAAGTCCCGGCGCGCGTTCCGATTTTATCAGATCTGAGCATTGCTTGAATAGGTCACAGAGAAGAAACGGAAAAAATAATTTGTCATCTTCTTTAAAAATTCGAGCAATGCTCAGATCCTTCAGAAAAAAATGACAATGACAGGGGAGGTTTTTACTGACATTACCGGTAACCCGGGTCTCATATCCATCCGGAGCCTTCAAAAGACTTATGAGGGCACCGCGCGTAATAGGATCATAACCCAAAATGGGGTGGATTTCATGAAAAAAAGCTCAAATGAAGCGGATTTAAACCCACAGCCGGGCAGCTCCATAGCAGCACTTCTGCGCTGGTGGTCGAATCCTGTTTTGAAATGTTAAGCTGAGAGCGAAGCGCATGGATCCGCCCGGCCCTGACAAATAATGATGAACCCTATAATTGAATTCTTCAATAAAAAAAGGGTAAAGACACAGTTTCTGATGATGGATTCTCAAAGAAAATTGACGACGTCATCACGAGAATCGATCTCAAATTGCATTCCAGGCAATAGCACATGATATAATGAAGGGCAGTCACCCTCCCCCAACCCTCGCCAGCTTCGCTCGTACCGGCCCGGGCAATGAGCCGGGGGGATCATGGGGTCGGACCAGATCATGTGAGACCCTCATGACCCCCCCCAAAAGTAGGTTTTGGGGTCCCCGTTTTACCCTCCAACCGATGGAGGGGTTGGCCGGTAATTTCCCACATGGCAATCACGACAAGGTGAAGGGAAATAAGTGATATATTATCACCCATTCGACTTTTTTAACCCTGTCTCCTTTTGGAACGTTTAAAGATATTCTGCCTGGTTTTCTTCCACCTTTCACCGGGATCAGTCAATCCCTCGCCGCAGCTCATGTAGCATCAATTGGCCGGAAATTTTCTGATAGGTGGAATCCGCACCAGATACGGATTTTATTCCGGGAAATGCCCTGTTGACAAAAAAAAGAAATTAAGGTGTTACTGTCGCGCTGGTATTGGGAGTCCCTGAAGAACCAGCGGTTGTTACGGGAACAGGGATCTTTGTTGGTGTGGGTGTTGGTGTCGGTGTTGGCGCGGGTTTCAGGTCTGCCTGGACCTCCACAATGCCGTTTGGAGTAACGGTGGATTTTTGCATTACCATGTTCCCGTCCTTGTATACTCCGACGGTCAGGTTATCAGAAGATCCATCTGCTTTCTGGATGGTTGCGACAACAATCCCTTCGCTTGTCGGGATCTGGTAGAACTTGTCCCCCGTATCTGCGACATCGGCCTGATTACCGGGTGTGCCGACTGACCCGGTGAACTTGTCGGCATAGATCACGCGGATCCAGACTCCCGTGGGCGGGATAAGCGTCTGCGGTGTCGGTACAGGAGTGACTGTTGTCTGGGCTGGGGCAACGGTTACTACCGGAGCCGGCGTAGCTGCAGTGGTCGGAGCAATGGTTGCAACCGTTGTTACCGCGGTCGTTGGAACAGATGTTGGTACAACGGTATGTACACCTCCAAGAGGGTTGGCAAATACAAATACTGCGGCAATGATCGCAAGGATGACGATCGCAATCACACCGGTAATGAGAAATTTCGGCCTTCGTGAGGTTGCCTGGGGAACCGGGTAGTGCGGTGCAGGGGACGGAGGTGTCGGGGGCTCGTTGCCCGTTACGGGCGGTGTCGGAGAATCCGCGGAAGATCCAATGACCGGCCACTTAATCTCCGGCATGGAAGAAGGTTCCGGCCCGCCCTGGGTTTGTGCAGCAGGTTCCGGTGCCGGTGATTCTTCTGCAGGCGGGGGTGTAGCGTAGTGTTTTGGCACCAGGGGTGAAGGCACGGTACGGGGAACTGAATCCTCGATGAGCGGCTCAATGGAATGAATTACATCTTCGATCGGGCGATCCTTTTTATCTGCGGCATTTCCGAATACCGGTGGTGATGACATCTGTACCTGGGGAACCGTAGCCGACGGTTGTTCTGTAACCGGGGCGGCGGCCATTGCATCAAGCTCTGCATCCCTTACTACGGGTGTCCCGCATTTGTTGCAGAAGGCCGATTCCGGGGGAACACGGTTACCGCAGCGGTTGCAGAAGGATCCGGTCGGAAGGGTGGTGACCTCAACGGGCTTTGGCATTGGTGAAGCAGTCTCAACAATCTTCTTTATCGGGCGGGCAATCTCGATCTTCTTCTTGGGGGCGGGAACCGCAGGGATCCCTGCCACTTCCCTGCGGGGAGGGGCCTGTTCTGCGTCTGCAGGTGAAGAGTCTTCGGGTCTGGCAATATCCGGCATGATGGGGTGCTGGAATGTGGAGGACGTGTGCTGGCGGAGCACTTTTGCCCATTCATCGGATTCCCGCTTACGTTCGCCACCACTGGTCTTGGAGAACGTGAGGATCATCTGGCGGGTTGCGCCCGTGTTGGTGATGATCGAGAGCATGATGGTTGGATCGCGGATGGCATTTTCCCCTGCCTCGATATCCCTGAGGGTTGCAAGAAGGATCTCCTGCGGAGCGATAAGATGCTTCTTACTGTCAACAAGGATCAGCCGCCTCGTGGTAAGAATTGC
>NZ_JBAVIG010000056.1:0-42943 GCF_049686655.1 Methanoregula sp. | reverse complement strand
TTTTTGCCACAAATCGCGGGGATAATTTCCGTGGTGGACAACATGGTTCCATTTTTGTGTTCACCACCGGACCCTGATGGGAAAATACGCCCGTTTCGGCCCCGGATTGAGGGGCGAGACCGTATGTCTGAGGGCAGGGCGGTTTTGTCTCATAAAGGATGGGATAATTTAGAGAAGTACTGGACCCTAATAACGTAGTTATTGATTCTCTCCGTTTTCCCGATTTCTCATTGAATTCATATGATTACATTGCATCGAAAGGTTATATTGAACTATTAGAGAAAGAATCGTTAGAAAGAGAATGCTTTTTGAATATAATAAAAATAAAAGAAGATATCCTTAATTTGAAAGATTTTCAGAATAGTTACACTCAACATTGGATGCTTTCATCTCTAATTGGCAAGACTCCTGGAAACAGTATACAACATTACAATAAGACGAAACGGATTATTTTTGAAGATATACGTAAAACTATTGATATTTACGTCGCGGATTATAGTGTCTATAAACCTCCAAAATATCCCAAAAAGTTCTTTCTCTGAAATTTTGGAAAAACCTCCCTGCCCCGCCGTGCCTCGAAGAGGCCCTGAGGCGGGGAGCCCTCATTCCGATCCTTCCTTACCGACCGGATTTTCATTTACAGGATCTGGAATACGAGCCAAACCTTATCCCCTTCCCCGCCAGATTGCCGCGTGAGGCAACCAGGAATGGTGTCTCAGGAGGGACATCCATGAACATGGTTTGGGACAGGTTCGTATCGAACGGGATCCGTGAACTGGGATACGATATCGGAACACGGACAATGGCAGTGGTATTCTCGGACAAGACAACAAAGTACTATGCGCCGGTGCCGTATCCGCTGTATGCATCGATCTTCCATGCCCGGTTTCCCGAGCGTCTCTATAAACAGGTCATCGAAGGGCAGATTCCTCAGGTCAGTTGAGCATAAGTACCGACAACGATCTGCCGGACGATGCGGATCCCGCGTAGGTGATATGCCGTTTTTAGCGGAACGGTTCTCTTGTGATCCGGCGGGGGAATGGTCTCTTTTCGGGAGTGATCATCGCAAAGCCGAAGAATCTTCCTGAATTATTTTTTCGCATCAGGTCGAGTGACCCTTTTTAGCGTTTAAAAAAAATGTGTGTGAACCTGCCGGCTCTTCAGTAGCTGATCGTCCGCATTGCCGTAAGAGTGTCGGGCACCTGCTTGCGGTAATAGGACTTGGCTGCACCGCAGGTCGGGCATACCCAGGTAGCGGGGATGGCGGAGAAATCAGTCCCGGCCTTGATCGGTTCAGCCGACATGATCTTGCATGCGTACTTGTCCATCTCGGACGAGTTGCACAGGATCGTGGTGAACGTCTTGGTCTCTCCGACTGCGGGGTCATAGATATGTCCGCACATCGTGCACGTGTATTTGTCCATCGTGGTAACCTCCTTGTGATCTCCTCAAAAATTAATTTTTCATGTAGAGCCTGCCGTAGACCGGCACGCCCTTGCGGGTGGGATGGCGCTCGCCCATGTCACCGGTGTACTCGGTGAACCGGGCCTTGGTGCCGTCGACTTCTAGCTCGGTCTCCCCGATCTTCTTGAAGCCGGGCATCATCACGTTGATGGCGCCAAAGACATAGACCTCGCCCTTGACCATCTGGCCGGCGACACGGCGGTTTGCGTTACCCTTGACAACGATCCTGCCGCCTTCCATATGGGTGCCGATGTGGATATCGACATTGCCTTCGACGATCAGTTCGCCGCCGGTCATGAACGTGGCAACATCGGAACCTGCGTTGCCCTTCACGCGAAGGACCCCGCCGCTCATGCCTCTCCAGTCGCCACGGTAGGCAGCGCCGAGGTAGTTGCCGGCATTGCCTTCAACAGTGAATTCCCCACCTTTCATGGCGAGACCGCAGAAGGAGTGGACATTGCCCTTGACGAGGAGTTTCCCGCCGGACATCCAGCTGCCGGTGTACATATCGCAGGTGGAGTTGACAACCACTTCGCCAGCGGTCATCTTGGCGCCGATGTACTTCATCTTCGTGCAGTCGCCGTTGATGACGATCTTTGTATCCGCTGCGGTAGCGCCTGCTTCACCGGCAACGGTGAAGTATTCGCCCAGCGTTGAGATCTCCTTGCCCTGGTACGCGCCCAGTTTTGCAATCTGGTCGGGAGTCTTACCGGCAAATGCATCCGGGTTGACGTGCTCGCACTCCAGGAAGAGTTCCGGTGTCTTTTTTACGGTGAGTGTAATGGTGTTCATCTTTTTCACCTCACTGGGTCGCATCCACGGCGATGATGTGCTGGTGCGGTGCATAGCTCTCGGGGACCGGGTAGTTGTTCTCGTTCACGCTGTAGTAGCGGAGGAACTTCTCCTTGATGTCATGCAGGACCTGCTTGTTCTCATTGACCTTTGCATCCACCCAGAAGGTCTTCTTGTGACCCATGTCAACAACTTTGCCGTCCTCGACACAGATCTTGCCGTCCTTGAAGAGCCATGCGACCTGCGCAAATGCCTTCTCGATCTCCGGCCCGCTTAACGGGAACTTGTCCGGGTTGATGTTGTAGATGGCGATGTCGGCGTTCATACCGGGAGCGAGGCCGCCATAGTCCTTCATCAGGCCGAGTGCCTTTGCGGGACCTGCACGGGTCATGGCAGCGAGCTCGTAGAGCGTGATCTCACGGTCCATGTTCGCGAGGTTGGTTGCGCCGATGACCTTGTCGGCTTTCTTGAAGCCGTTGAGGAGTTCGTCACGTACCTTCTTGCTCATGAGCCATGAGTAGACACGCGGGTAGCGGGTGAACGGTCCTGCGTTCGGGTGGTCGGTGGTGATGAAACAACGCATCGGGTCCTTTGCATAGAGCGGAATTTCAAGACCTACTGCCCACTGGCAGCAGAAGACGGCATTGCTCGGATCGTAGATGAACGGTACGATACCTGCTGCGGTCTCGAGTTCCACGTCCACGTTGAACCACTTCAGGTGGTTGAGGCCGTGGAGGTGGTGCTCGAAGGGACCGTCGGCAGTCATCGTGGTGGTCTCGTCGAGGGTGACGTTACCGGTATCGATGGTGAGGTTCTTCTGCCTGTTGACGTAGTCCATGACTTCCTTTGCACCGGACTCGAAGTCACCCCAGTTGGTTCCCTTGTAGGAGTGGAACTGGAGGTGCGTGGAGTGCAGGACCTGCTCGCGGCCGAAGTTGTTCTTGGGCTTGATGCCTTCTGCGAGCTTGAGGGAGTCGAGGGTCGTCTTGTAGTTCCCGGGGTTGCCGAGGTCGTTCTGGTGGAGGTGCATCGAGTGCGGGAGACCGAGGTACTCGTTTGCATCGATCAGGCCCTTGATAATCTCTCCGGGCGTGATGTCGAAGTACGGGACCGGGTCGTGGATGGTAAGACAGTTCAGTCCCCATGCCCAGGCTTCCGTGCCGCCGGGGTTGACGCACTTGACGCCATATCCCTTGGTCTGGCGGAGAATCCATGCAATGTAGGCAGCGGTGTTCTCGATCTCCTGGTTCTTGAGGTACTCGAGGATGAACCAGTTGTTGCCGAAGACCGGGAGTGCAGCCTCATCGATGATCGGGGTGTCGTGGATCTCTTCGTGGACGTGCCGGGCATAGAGCGGGGGCATCGCGGCTTCCATGGCGAACGTGAACCCCATGCGGGCGTACTCGTAGCCGGTCTTGAAGACGGTCGGGATCGACTTGCCACCCTCGATCCTGGTGATGCCGACGGTCTTGTGGGAGTCGAAATGTTTGTCTTCAGGCCTGTACCAGCGGCCTGCGTTGACCTTGGGGCCAGCCACGTGGGCGTGGATCTCAAGGGCGCCTGCCATGACGGTCTTGTCCTTCGCATCGATGACTTTTGCGCCGGACCCGACCTTGTCGACAATCTTGCCGTCTTTGACGGCAATGTCCTTCTTGTCGCCCTTGATACCCTGGACCGGGTCAAAGACGCGACCGTTCTTGATGATAAATTCAGACATTTACGCGCCTCCCTTTGCCAGGAGTTCGTCAACACGGTGGTTGATCTTGGTTAAGAGTTCCTCGTCCGTGAGCACGCCTTCCGGCGGGTCTACCACCTTGCGGGTCTCGATCGGGACGTTGTCCATACGATAGGCACAGCCTCCTACTTCGACACCTACCAGGGCGACCGGGATGTGGATATCCGAGATCTCGGTGGTGCAGTTGATGTGCGGGTCAATGCAGACAGTTGGTTTCCGGGAACTGCTGATCATCGCATCTACCGGGAAGTGTGCGCCGGGGTCGGTTGCGATATAGAAGCAGGCCTCGACTTCGTTGCGGTTGAGGAGGTCGACGGAGGTCGTCTCGCCGGTCTGGTGGCGTGCCTGATCCCTGCGGGAGAGGTCGACCGCGTACGGGAACCCGTACTGCCAGCCGAGCACCTGGCCGGAGCCGGTGACGTTCCAGTGGCCCCGCATTGCCATGATCGCGAACTTCGTGAAGTCGTTCATGTCGCGAGTCAGGTTGATGGCGATATCGATGTTGTGGTTCCTGCCCATCGAGTGGGTCAGTCCCATGCCGAAGAAAATGATACCGAACCGGGCGGTCTTTAAGTCCTCGACGATCTCGATGATCTTCTCTTTCGGGACGCCGCCGACGGTGTCGGGGAGCCATTCGCCGCGGGCTGCGGTCCTGAAGGCGTTTAAGAGTTCGTAGTCATAACCCTGCTGGACCTGAATGAATTCATCGGCGCACTTGGCGGTGTCCGTGTACCGGCAGTCAATGGCGTAGATCTTCCGGCCTTTGTGACCCTTGACGGTGAAGAAACCGCGGGGGAAGATCGAGTACCGGGACATGTGCCGGGGGTGGGCGTGAGCCGGGTTGCAGCCCCAGAAGATGACGCGGTCGGCACGGTTCTTGACTTCACCGAGCGTACAGCTCGGGACACCGACATCTTCGATGGCGATGAGCGAGGAGCCGTGGCAGACCGTTGCACAGTTGTCGACAATACCGCCGACCTTCTCTGCGATCTCGTGGCCGATGCTCATGGCCTGGCAGCTCGTGGATGCCCAGCCGTACATCAGGGTCTTTCTCGACTTGACGAGCATCTTTGCGGTCCAGTCGATCGCCTCGTCGTAGGTGATCTCCTTGTAGGTGCCGTCGGCCTGTCTCATCCGGGGGCGTTTGACCCGGCCGGGCATGCGCTGGTGGTTGAACTTCTCGGCGCCAATCGCACAGGCGTTCTTGACTCCGAGGATCGTCTTGTTGTCGTCGGATACCGAGACTACGAGGTCATCGCACAGGGTTCCGCAGAACGGGCAGATTACATCAGTTACTTCTTTTGGCATAGCTCCTCACTTCCTTATGAGGCCGCAGGCGTCCTGCAATACCTCGACTGCGCCCATAATGCGTTCGTTTGCGGCAATCTCCACATCGACCGGGAATCCCTTGAAGCAGGGCTCGCCCGTGGAATAGGTATAGGCCGGCACAATCCGGTTTGCCCAGGGGCCCATCGGGATGTGGGCAAGGCCCGGGACAAGGTCTTCGCGGGTCTCGACTGCTTTTACAATAACGCTGCCGACCGAGCTCGTGACCTTCACGTTCGTGTTCTTCCATACACCGAGTTTCTTCATGTCCTCAGGGTGCATGTGCATAATCGTGCAGGCATCGAAATATTTCTGGGATGTCTTTCCTGCTTCCATGCCAACGCCCTGCTGGATCGTCCGGCACGTGATCATGTTGAGGGTAATTTTCTTCTCTGCCATTGCATCTCCTCGTTTGTATTCAGGTCAGGCCTTGGCCGGGAGTTCGGTTGAGCCTTTCCCGGAGAGGCTGATCACATCATACGGGCATGCTTCGACACACACGCCGCATCCTGCACAGAGTTCAGCCTTGAAATCAAGGCTGACTGCGACACCGTCCTGCACCTGGTAGATCTTCTCCTTGGTGACAGGGTCGAGCGTAAAGAGCTCGAGAGCATTGACCGGGCAGGCAACCACACAATTGTTGCACCCGGTACAGCGCTCCATGTTTACATGTACTGCAAACGCCATGCACATCACACACAAATTTTTCTGATCAAATTTGCTTAAGTCTAAAGTTGACCAAGGGCAGTAATTAAAGATTGTTTAAGTCACAGACGGTAAAGTGGAATAAATTAATCACAAGATCTGATTTTTACAAGTGATTAACACGCGATCCTGATTTTTATGTGATGTTAACAACCGGTGAGAGAAAAAAATGAATTCCGATCAGGTTGGCTGAGGGAAATTCCTTATACTGGCCGATTGAATATTTATAAAAAATTTAAAGTGTCCGTATTTTGTATAACGCGCAAAATGGAGGATAAACTAATGTAAGGTACGCCGGGCCCGTTGCCGTATGCCTTGTCCGGTGATTCAGGCTGCAGCTTTTTCTTCCTTTACCAGTTCCTGCGGGACAAATCTCATGGCATTCTTCTTCTTTGTCAGCCAGACCAGTTTTCCTTCAGTGAAGGCAAATGCCTGCATCAGGAGGACACGGATGTGGGGCGGGATAGCAGAGGTATCGGCTGCCTGCGGGACGAGCAGGTACTTCTTTGTCCGGGTACTCCAGCCATCGGGCTGGTTATCGAATGCGGCGAATACATCATCCGTCGGTGACGGATCGAAGGAGACTGCAACCAGGGTAACCTCCTCTCCTACCCATTTGTCCCGCGAAATGCGGTAGTAAGTTCCCGCAGACCGGAGTACTGGTTCGATATTCCATCCGTCGGTACCGGAAAACAACTGGCGGAGATCCCTCTCTGCGAAGAGGGCCATCACGTCCTTCTGGGAGCCCATAATGATCATCATTCTGTAGCATCTTTGATCTTATAAGTTTTGGGAATTTGTTTGATTTTTACAAATAGTTAAATGTAATTAATTAATAATCCTCTGGCAGATTGTGATCTGCCTGATGTGGGATGATTCCTTATCTGAATCATATCTTTCATGGGGAAAATTATACCGGGAATCCAAGACCGCAGAGTATTCTGCCCATGGCAGCTCACTCAATGGTATCCTGGAAGAAGAGAGGAACCGTATGAATACCAAAGAACACTCCCCTGCGCACGGCCGGGAATACACCCTTGACGAACTGAATGCCCGCATGAAAGACTATGACGTGGACCCCCGGGTCCGCGAGTACCTGAACCGGTGCATCGCGTTCCACTCCTTCCCGGCGCCCGGTCTCCTCATCGGCGCCTTCATGGTCGATTATGCGCTTGAACAGCTTGGAGCCAGACCCGATGAGAAGCTCTATGCGGTCTGCGAGACGCACAAGTGTGCCCCCGATGCCCTCCAGGTTATCGCCCATGCCACGTACGGGAACAACCGGCTCCGGATTGTCAATGTCGGCAAGTTTGCCATTACGGTCAACCGGGCTTCGGCCGGGGATTCTTCGGATGGTGTCCGGGTGTACGTGGATCCAAAGAAATTGTCCCGGTATCCCACCATCCAGACCTGGTTCACCAATAGCCCCGGTTTTGACAAGAAGACCATGAACAACCAGCTCTTCGATGAGATCTTCGCTGCCGGACGGGCAATTCTTTCCAGCGAACGTGTCAGGGTAAAGGTGGAAGGGAAGAAGAAGTGGAAGGCCGTCACGTGCCCGAAATGCGGTGAGATGGTGCCGGATTATTCTGTCGGGGCGGATGGGCTGTGTGCTGCGTGCGGGAACATGAGGTATTACGAGAAGATCGACTGAAGCGAACCTGTGTGAATTTTTTTAAAAAGGGAAATGATCGATCCCGGGGCGGGTAACGATACAAACAACCTCATTCCCACCTGCGATGGCAATGAAAACCGGTTCCTGACTGGCCTCGCGTGGCAGGGAAACATGGTACCTGATCGGGAAAACATCTCCGGCACCGATCGTTCGGGTGGGTAAACAAATACCCCCGGGAGTGAAAAGGTTCCCGGTTTTTGATTTTACTTTCCAGGAAACCCGTCTTATTTTTTTGACCGACCGTTCATGATCCGGCAGAGAAGAATCCCCACTCCGATGGAAAATGGAACCGCACCCGGAAAAGCAGTCGCAGCATGGTTTTCTGTCTTCCCAGGTACTGGATCTGTTACTGTTTTTTCCTGTGCCGGGCCTGGAGGTGACGTGACATCCGTCAGGGAAACCGGTGCAGATACCGGAACGTCCATTACAAAGAGATGGACAAACCCCTCATCGAGGGTCTTGAAATCGGGATCAGCATAGACGATCCGGTTTTGGCCAACGGCGAGAAGCTGGGGATGAGTGGTATTTACCGGAAGTATTTCACGCACGCCGGAGATCGTATTATAGACAACAATCGTACCGGCCCGCTCATCGCGCAGGTCGAAATCAGAATACTCCTGCCACACGACGAGATCCCCCGAGAGCAGGGGTGCATCGGTCACGAAAAGATCCCTGCTGATACGGATGGTAGTGCCGGATGAAATGTTGTACAGGTAAACGGCAGGTTTTCCGTTACGGTAATCCATCCACACGATCGAAGTGCCGGAAATTTTTGGTTTCTGCTGCAGGCCGCGTTCAGTACAGATCGGCTGCGTTATTCCTGTTCCAAGATCGTACAGATAAATATCCCCCCCGCCCGGCTCGTTTCGTTTATCGGTCCATACTATCCGTGAGCCGGAGATCGACGGATCCGTCTGGTCAGCGGCAGCGGTACTGATATTCTGCCGGGTTCCCGTAGTCAGGTTCATGAAGACGATATCCTGATCATTGGAAGACAGATACGGTTTCCTCTTCGCCCAAACCACGCGATCCCCGTCGATATCCGGAAACGCATTCTGCAATTGCTGGTCGGGCGCTGATCCATCGGAAGTCAGGGCGGTTTCCCTCCCGCGGGTTGCATCGTACAGGAAGAGATCGTCCCTGCCAAATTCACTCCAGACAATATACCGTCCCGAGACTGCGACGGGAGGCCTGAACTCAGACTCCTGATGGATTCCCGGGGTCCCGGAGATCATTACGATGGAATTATCAGTGAGATTCATCAGGTAAATACGGTTCAGGACACATTTCTCCTCAATCTTTCTCTCGGCCCAAGTATTCATCCAGACCAGGTTTGAACCATCGAGAGCGAAGAAACCGGAATATTCGTAATGGTCGGGAGAACTTTCATCTGCGGTAATATTCGGTGAATGGATCAGGATCTCATGCCCGGCAAGAGCACTGGCATGCAGGGAGAAGAGCGCGGTAAACCAGAAGAGCCCCATGAGAAAAATTCCGGCACGTTTCCTGATCCCGTTCACCGGATAATTATCACAGGGCCGGTTACCCGGAAAAAAATCGGGTACGGTCGCAAAACGGGATTGTCCCGGCCATCCTTCCTGCGATCTTTCCTGCATGAGTATCCTGTCCTTATCCTGTCCTATTGGTTTACTGTAATCTGTTAAGAGGTTGTTATATATTAAAAAAATTTCAAAAAAAGGAAATTATCCTGCGAAATACTTGGACGCAGAATGATCTGATCCCTCAGTGCTCGGGGTGATGGTATATCCCCAGGAATGAACATGGTAGTATCCTGCCGCCGGCCATGCCACATTGTTGTATGCCGAGACATAGGATCCCGATGTCGATCCTGATGTGGAACCTACCGTGCTGTCAGCTGCGTTCTTCAGGAACGATTCCACGTAGATATACGATGCCGACTGCGTACAGGAGGAATAACTGCTGAAATAGATGTGATTCGTGTAGATCGTCAGGTCACCGTGTACCGTCAGTGTTGCAAGAGTCGAATCCGGCTGCACGGTTTTCGGGGTTACCCCGTTATCTTCGGGCCAGTGCATCTTTCGCTGGTGCATCTCTTTTATGACTTCGTCAGAGACGCCAGCAAGCTGCTCGGGATGGACCTGCTCCATGTAATCCCCAATAGTGATATCAGAAGCCCCAGAGATGGTTGATCTTATCCACCTGGTCAGGAGCTGCCTGAACCATGCGGGTACTGTGGTCAGCCGAATCCGCTGCGCTGACAATTGGTATACTCGCGATACAGATGAGGCTTAAACAGGCAAGCATCATCAATAGTTTTGAAAATTCATGTTTCATGTTTTCACCCAGAATTTTTTTATCCGGACTTCAGTTCGATAGAGGTTCATGTTCTGATATTATGATAAAAATAAAATCCTCTTAAATTTTATGTGACAAAATTTTATCGATTAATTTTAATATCTGGATCTCAAAAAAGAACTACGGGAACCTGGAAGCACTATGATCCGGCGTATGCGATCGGTTATAAAATATATTTTCCTGGCAACCGTTGCCGTCGCCTGCGCCTATGCGATCCTCAATTCCCTTACCCTGGCTCTTTGGGGTGATCCATCGGTGCAGGGTGTGCCCCGCATCTTCCACCCTCTCCCGATTGTGATCCTGCATTACGCCAGGATGATCTCCCCGTTGCTCGGCAAGGGCGTAGAGATTGCCATATTCCTGGGTATAGGATTCCTAGCAGTCTTTGGTTTCCGTCAGCTGACAGGAAAAAACCTGCTCGACAATCCCGTCCGGAAAGATCTCGTCGATTTTATCCGGATGCATCCCGGCCTGCACTTCCGTTCAATCATGCGGGGAACCGGCATCAACCGGGGGACCCTCTATTATCACCTGAACCAGCTGAAGTCCCTGAGAATGGTTACTGAAGTGAAAGATGGCGGGTTTACCCGGTATTTCCTGCGAATGAACGGGTTTTCGCCACTTGAACAGAAGATAATCACCCATTCTGATAATCTCATCAGGTACCGGATCATCATCACGTTGAAAGATCATCCCGTTATTGCAAAAACGGAGCTCCAGAAAATTGTTGGAATATCCGGGCCATCCCTCTGGTATCACATGCACCTCCTTGTAGCAGATAAGATCGCCTGCCCTGAACCGGATGGCAGGAGAATCCGCTACTCTCTGACCCGGGAAGTTACTGCGATAGTAAGATCTGACAGGCCCGACCCGGCTTACCCCCGTCCTCAAGCCCAACAGGTCCCGGCCGTATAATGGATTACGGGCACGGCGACAATCCAGACGCCCACAGGTAACATGAACTGGCATCCCAGGCCACCCTGGGCAAGGTTCCCATTAAAAAATATCTTAAAAAAGGATTCCCGGTTACGATTCCCGTGCCAGCCGGTGATCGATTACCTGTCAACAGATGTTTCCCGGGGGTTGGATCCATGTCTTCCGGTATTCGATCACCCTGCCCGATACGGAGTCTACGTCAACGGTGAATCCGTCACTGTCGCAGGGATATTTCTTATCGAGACGATCATAGACGAATACATACGCGCCTGCGACGCCGGAATCCGGCATACCGATAGGATCGTACCGTTCTTCACTCATGTTGAGAGATAGAACGCCGTTGCGGTTCCTGATCTCATTGTCGGAAGTGATCCGGGCTGTGCCGGTGGCGATGGCCGGGCTTGCCGGGCGGCCAAGACGTTTGACCGGAATCGCATACCATACCAGGCTCCCGGTCCGGGGATCCAACTCCCCCTGGCCGATTCTTTCGTTGTTTTTGAGAAGATCGAACACGAAAGAGGACTGGCTGAATTGGTCTCCCGGGTTGTTCGTGATATTCACTTGGTCCGGGTCCAGTTCGGGCAATGCCCTGCGGGCAAGAATGCCGGCCTGGTCTGCCGTAATCGTTCCATTCTCCAGGCTGTCCGATTCGACCGGCGACTGGTCTGCCGGAATTGTACCCGAGGCAGTTGCTGACAGGGATACTTTTGCTGCCGGTAACGATGAGGATCGATCCGATGACTGCGGGGTTACCTGATGCGTTTGCCGGCTGTCGAGCACGTAACCTGCAACAATTATCACTATGAATACCACTGCGATAATGATACCAAGATTTTTTTTGTCCATGGAATATACCTCGTATCTCTTTCTGAAGCAAGAACTGGATACCCCGGTGCACAGGTTCAGGCCCAGATAGTTACGCATATTTTTCAGGATTATAAACGAGTTCTGTGACAATCTTTTGTGTGTCTCTGAGGGATCATGCTACACAAAAGAGAGAAAATACAATGTTTCATCGCAACGGCAGAGGGGATAGTGCTCGCACAGGTTCTGGACCCGGTCACGGCGCAGCAGATCGTCGGGATCATTACGGGAATGGGGGGGTGAGGGGCCCGGCCCCCTCCTCCATCCCGCGCCGGGTATATCGTGCATCCCCGGGCCCGTCTCTCCGTGAGAAGAGTATCATCGTACCGGTACAGAGAACGGATCCGAGAAGACCGACCGGCCGGATCAGGTCTGAGCTGGCCGGTTCATGGATCACCAGGGCGATCATCCCGGCAAGGACCAGGATGCAGGTGAAGTGGAAATACAGGATCCGGCGATCCCCGTCATCGCAGGGCCGGATAGATCCCCGTATGTGGTATGTGCTGAAGGGGAAGAACGGGGAGATCCCCTTCCGTGTACAGAGATCCAGGACAAGATGGAGGAGCAGGCCAAGAGCAAGTCCTGCGAGAAATATCTCTATGAGGAGATCGATCGCCGTGCTTCCTGAAAGAATATCGGGAATGGTCAGGATGGCAGTAAAACCCAGAAAAATAAATGTAATTCCCGGAAGGGAGTGGGTCAGCCGCTTGTCTTTTGGATCAAACGATTTCTCCTCGAGAGAACCGTATACAGCAATCATAACGGGTACGTAAAGCCTGGTAGTGAGCCGTGTGATATAATAGGCAAACGTGAGGGACCGGAACCGTGAGGGTTTTTTCATCTGGATGTCCGGGAGGATGGCGCCCATCTCCGCTCCAATGATCACGAATCCCAGCCAGATCAGATTACCCTGAAAAAATGCGCAGCACAGGATGAGCATGCAGAGCAGGGTGAGGGAGAGGTGATGACGGGTGATCATGCCAATACCGTAAGGATAGAAATTGACCCGCGGGATATTAAGTTTTAGTATTATGCTTAATTTTTACAAAAATTAAACAAAAATAGTTAAATAACGCAGGATACGAATGTTCTCTTACATTCAAGTATTTTCGTTCCTCCGAGGTCCGCTATGAAAAATCCGATTCAACAAAAGGAACGCAGCGTAGCGTTCCTGTCTGTCATAGGTTTGTCCTGTATCGTAATTTTCTGCAGTATTGCCGGCTGTATTGCCAATTCAACGTCCCAGTCCGGATCAAGTCCGGTGCCAATAACCTCATCTGATGTCATCATTCCGGTGGACTCCCCCTCCTCCCTTTCCTCTACGAGCAACATGCAGAAAGGTGGTGTGCCGGCCAGTGGCCTGGCCTACGAGGGGCTGGTAATCAAGGACCTGAACGGGAAGTTTGATCCGTCTCTTGCAGAGAGCTGGAATATTTCCAGTGATGCAAAGACATGGACATTCCACCTGGTAAAAAATGCAACCTGGAATGATGGCGTTCCCTTCACCTGTGAGGATGTAAAATTCACTAATGATTACATGAAATCCTACAACCTTACCATGGGCTTTGTGCTCGGGGATGTCCAGACTATTACGTGTATCGATAATTATACGGCAGTATTCACCCTGAAGACCTCGTATTCCGGCTTCCTCGATCAGATCTCGCATACGCCGGGAATCTCCATATCCCCCAAACATTTCTGGGAGAATATTACCGATCCCCAGCACTACCAGGATACGCAGTTCATCGGAACGGGTCCCTTTAAATTTGCCGGTGCAGAACCCGGGTACTTCCATTATACAGTCAATGATCTCTATTATGGTGCGAAACCCAAAATTTCCGGTATAATTCTCAAAGTGATAACCAATAAAGACAGCCAGGTTCTGGCACTCAAAAATGGCGAGATTGATGTTGTAAGTGGTATCACCCCCGCAATAGCGCAAAGCCTTGCGGGCGAGAACAATATCGGGTTATATACGATCAACGATACGGGAGCCTATGAACTCGCATTCAATATGGATCAATATCCGGCAAATATATCCGCGTTCCGCCACGCAATGAGTCACGCCATTGACAGGAAGACTGTCAGTTCCCTGTTCGGAACCGGGCAGCCTACCGAAACCACATTCTTAATCCAAAACCTTGCCGGGGATTACGTCAACCCGGCTGAAGTGGGGATGTACGATTACAACCTGACGAAGGCAGTGGAAATTCTTGCGGGGGCGAATTTTACCCGCAGCGCCGACGGGGTTCTTACAGGCCAGGATGGCAAGCCTGTAACAGTCACCATCCCCCTTGGAGGACATGGTTCGTCTGTGGACCAGCAGAAGATTGTGACTGTCATCAAGAATGACTGGGCAAAACTGGGAATTACCGTTAGCACGGTCTCATATGACGACCAGACCCAGTATCGGAATGCGGTCAATGATAACCCGGTCTTCTTCGACGGGTTCCCTGTCATGCTGCACGATGATGCCGATGCAATGATGGATTTTGCCCACACGCCGTTGCAGGAAATGAATTATTATAATTACAATGATTCGGAATACAATTCACTCGTCGCCGAAATACAGAATACTCCCGACCAGACCAAAATCAGGCAGCTGGCTTACCGGATGCAGGAACTACTCGCCAGGGATATTCCCAGCGTCCCGGTGTGCACTACTGATACCATTGTTGCATACCGGACGGACCGGTTCACCGGGTGGGACATCGGCCCGGGGTATCATACTATTCTCGATCCGAAAGTACTGACAAACCTGACACCGGTGAAGCCATCGTAATACCTGAAAAGGAGATGGGGATGCTGCATCAGGATCCATTCTTTTGCTTGGGAAGATCGAGCGCATTTCCCTTCATGTCCGGATTTTTAACGGACGAGAAAGGAATCACAGGAACAGCTAATGAATCTGGTTGAGATTGGATCGCACACCATAAGGGAAGTCGTATGATCTCAGGGAAGTACTTCCTGAAAAGACTCGGCTATAGCGGTGCTGCGTTTTTTGTCAGCGTCACCATCACGTTCTTTCTCCTGCACCTGATGCCTGGAGATTACATCACCAATTACCTGCTCTCCCTGACCAACACCCTCCCGAAGGAGACGGTTGACCAGTTCTACCAGCAATTCGGCCTGAACCTTCCGCTGACCGATCAGTATGTCCTGTATATTTCCAATATCCTGCAGGGTCAGTGGGGGTATTCCTATGCCTACAGCGTGCCGATCTTACCCCTGATAACGGAAAAACTCTTCTGGTCGCTCATTATCCTGCTGCCGGCAACCGTTCTGGGTATCATTACCGGCACTATGCTTGGTGCATGGTCTGGCTGGAAATCCGGTGGGAAAAAAGATCTCGCCCTCTTCAATGTCATGATCGTGATCCGGGCGATCCCGGAGTTCTGGTGGGCGATCATGGCGGTGGTGATATTCGGGTTTTATCTCAGGTGGTTCCCGCTGGGCGGATATTCCAGCATCAACATATTGTACGAGGGGATCAGTATCCCGGATATCCTTTACCATGCGATCCTGCCCATTGCCCTTATGACATTTTTCATCGCAACCGGGAACTATTACGTTATGCGGAACTCAATGATCTCGGTCATCGGCGAGGATTATATCACCACCGCACGGGCAAAAGGGCTCTCGGAGACCAGGATCCTCTGGAACCATGCGCTGAAAAATGCTCTTCTCCCCATGATCACGATAACCACATTCCAGTTTGCTGCGATCATCATGGGAAATGTGTTTATCGAGACGGTATTTTCCTGGCCCGGAATCGGGTTTCTGACAACAGAAGCACTCAGGTTGCGCGACCTGCCGCTCCTTGAAGGGATCTTCATTCTGGATACGCTGCTCTCGATCGCAGCGATGCTGATTGCTGACATCCTCTCTTCCATGATCGATCCACGGATCAGGAGGGGGAAAGATGTCTAGGATGATGATCCTGTGGGTGAGTGTTGCGATCCTGTGTGCTTATTTTGCAGTCGCTTTCTCTGCACCATTGATCACTTCCTTCGGGCCAACGGAAATTACCGGTAAGCCCCTGCAACATCCGGGTAACGGGCACCTGCTGGGAACAAATGATCTTGGCCAGGATATTTTCAGCCAGCTTATTTACGGGGCACGCATCACCCTGCTTTTTGGATTCTGTTCCGCCCTTTTGTCCGTATCGATTAGCACCAGCCTGGGGATTATCATCGGGTATTACGGGGGTTTGCTCGATGAGATTGTATCGCGATCCATCGACGTAGTAATGCCGATCCCGATGTTTCCTCTCCTCATTGTCCTTACCACGTTTTTCTCTCCGGGCGTCCTGCAGATCAGTATCCTGATGGGGATTCTCAGTAGCATCTATGGCATACGTATCATCCGGGCGCAGGTGCTCTCGCTTTCACAGACATATTTCGTGGAGGGTGCACGTGCAATCGGCGCCTCGGACTTTCACATCATGTTCCGGCATATCCTGCCCAACGTGATGCCGGTGATCATGGTAAAATTCGTCTCCTCTTCCCAGCACCTGCTGGTGATGGGGGTGGGACTGAGTTTTATCGGATTGTGGGATACGACAACGGTTGACTGGGGAACGATGATCCAGAATTCGTATTCGTCCGGGGGTCTTGCCCTAGGGCTTTGGTGGTGGCTCCTCCCTCCGGGTATCGCGGTCATCGGCATCTCCCTTGCCCTTGCGATGATCGGCTATAGTTTCGAGGAAAAATTCAACCCGAAGGTCGGGGTGAACCGGATATGAGTCATCCTTGCCAACCGATGCCCCGCAAAGGAGCGCCCGTATGGGAATGATCTCTCTTACCGGAATACAAGTAGTGTTTCCCTCCGGTTCCGGCAGGATACGGGCAGTGGATGCTGTCGACATCTCACTCAATTCCGGAGACCGCCTTGCACTGATAGGAGAGTCGGGATGTGGTAAGACCGTTCTTGGGATGGCCGTCATGGGTCTCCTCCCGGGAAATGCTGAAATCCGCGGAACGATACGATACAATGATCTCGAACTCCTGTCCCTCACACCTCGCGGGATGCAGCAGATACGGGGACGGGAAATCGCCATGATCGCACAGAACTCTGCGAGTGCCCTCAACCCGGTTATGAGAATCGGAGACCAGGTTGCAGAATCTCTCCTGGTCCACAGAATCCTTTCACGGAATGCGGCGCAAAATGAGGCATCCCGTCTTCTCGGTCTGCTGGGATTCGATGATCCAGGATGGGCAGGAAAGCGCTATCCCCATGAGTTTTCGGGAGGAATGAAAGAACGAATCCTCATCGCGATCGCGCTCATCTGCAATCCACGACTGGTAATAGCCGATGAGCCGACGGCAGGACTTGATGCCCAGGTAAAATTACAGGTGCTGGAGCTTATAAAAAACCAGCTGGCAGACCAGAGGACGCTCCTTCTCATCACCCATGATCTGGGAGCGGCCTCATTCCTGTGTACCCGGATCGCTGTGATGTATGCCGGGGAGATCATTGAGACGGGACCGGTGAGCGAAGTACTTTCAATGCCGAAGCATCCGTATACCCAGGGCCTGATCGCTTCGCATCCCTCTGCAGGACTCCACCCGATACCCGGTATGAGTCCCCCGCCGGATCAGCTACCTGACGGGTGCAGGTTTTTTACCCGGTGCCCTGTTGCAACAGATCAGTGTCGCAGGATTCACCCTCTCCTGAAAAACAGCGGAGGTCCGCGCCAGGTACGGTGCCTGCACTATGATTGAACTGGCGAATATCACGAAATACTACACGCGGGGCTTTTTCCGGAAACAGAAAAGTCTGATAGTGGATGACGTATCCCTGTCCATCCGGCGCGGTGAAACCCTCGGGCTTGTTGGCGAGAGCGGGAGCGGGAAGACTACGCTTGGCCGGATCGCGCTCAGGCTGATCGAGCCCTCAAGTGGAACGGTCCGGTTCGATGGCGTTGATGTGACCTCACTCTCACGGTCTGCCCTGAGGCAGTTCCGCCAGCGGATGCAGATTATCTTCCAGGACCCGGATACCTCGCTTAATCCCCGGATGACGATCCATGACTGCGTGGCAGAACCATTCAGAATATGGCGTCTTGCCGGGGCCCGGGAGATGGAGGATCGGATTCCGGAATTGCTCGGACTTGTGGGGCTCCAGCCGGAGCTTGCCTCCCGCTACCCATTCGAGATCTCCGGGGGACAGAAACAACGCGTGGCACTGGCCCGTGTGCTTGCCCTTAACCCCACATTTATCGTGGCCGACGAACCGACTGCGGCCCTGGACCTGTCCGTGCAGGCACAGGTGCTCAGCCTGCTGAAAGATATACAACAGAAACGGCAACTTACCCTGCTTTTCATCTCCCACGATCTTCAGGTAATTGAGAAGATGAGTGACAGGATTGCCGTCATGCATAAAGGAAGAATTGTCGAGCAGGGAGCAACTTCACAGATTTTAAGGCACCCGACAGATCGCTATACTATCCGGATGATTGCTGCCGCTCATGAAAGCGAGGCATGGTTCGGGAAGGAAAGCCCGGTGACTACCGAATGAAAAGAACAACGAAATTACATGGTATTATGCTCGTTTTCAGTTCTCGGGAGAATAGAAGGCTGGTCCTCACTCCTATCTGCGACCACTTATGACTGAATATCCGATCCATTCTGGAAGACTGCTGATGATGCCCGGCAGTACGACGAGTTTACGCGAACCACGTTTGCCCGTATCTACCCGGTCATTGCCAACCAGATTCTCAACCGGACCGGGATCACCACGGGCACCTGCCTCGACGTGGGGTCAGGACCGGCGCCTCTGGCGATAGCCATCGCACTTCTGTCGAATCTTCGTGTGACAGCACTCGACAGTTCACGGGAGATGCACGCTCTTGCCATGCAGAATGTTCAAGCCCGGGGGCTTCCACTACGTGTTATCCCGGTAATCGCGGATGTCCATGCGATCCCTGTTGGTGACGGGGCGTTCGATCTTGTGGTGAGCCTGGGGTCTTATCACTTCTGGCAGGATCTCCCGACCGCGTTCACGGAGATCCTCCGCGTAATGAAGCCGGGAGGTACCGCGTACATTGGTGGGGGGGCGGAACATCACAGATTAAGGCAGAAGTCCTTGCCAAGCGGAAGGAGCGGGGGATCGTGGACGATCCGGATCACCCGGCATGCACCCGGTTCCGGAAGTTCCTGCCCGGGGAGATCGAGGCATCGATAGAAGCGGCCGGGATCAGCGATTACCAAATCATCAGCGACAATGCCGGGTTCTGGATGGTCATCAGGAAAAATGATGGCGAGAAGAAACCGGAATAGTCCTGCTTTAAAAAATTATGCGTGTCCCTCTATCGTAATCCGGATCTCCTGCTTAACGAACGGTGTGTCTCGCTACGAACATGAACCTGCAAACGTCACTATTGTTAAACATTTTAAATTTGTTAAACACAAATAATTATTGAAGTGTGACCGGATGCGACCGGTATCGTGAACCCTCTGTTCAGCCATGCTGTCTGAAGGTACGCGGGGATTTTTCATGACTGACATCAGTGAGATTGACTGGAACGAGGCCTGGAATGACCCGGGGCCTGAACGGAGAGGAAAAGAGGAATTCGTCACCTGCCTTGAACGATGGTCGGAACCGGAACGGTGCAGAAAATTCAGCCGCATGGCAAAAGCGGACAACTGGAAAGGGTCATGGGGGCGGATCCATGCCATGCAGATCACGCCGGAATCACGGGTGCTGGACATCGGGGCGGGTCCCGGGACCCTTGCCGTTCCGCTGTCAGGTATTGCCCGGCACGTTACCGCGGTCGAACCGTCCCCGGGCATGGCAGACTGCCTGCGGAAGAATATCAGCCAGTCAGGTATCCGGAACATCGAGATCCTGCAGAAGAAATGGGAGGATGTCGATATTGCGACGGACTTGGAGTCCCCGTATGATGTCGTCGTGGCTTCGTATTCATTGGGAGTTCCCGATCTCAGGGATGCATTGCTGAAGATGGATGCAGCTTCCGGGAAATACGTGTATATCTTCTGGTTTGCCGACATGCAGTCCCCCTGGCGCCGGAATTACGGGGAGATCTGGGAGAAGCTCTTTGAGGTTCCCCACAAGGAAACGAGAAAACCGAATATTATCTTCAACCTTTTAAACCAGATGGGCATCTATGCCAATGTCGAAATCTCAAAAGAGGAACATACCAACGGGTTCTCCAGTATCGAAGAAGCCGTGGCCGATCAGTCCGCGGGACTGAGGCTGAAAACAGATGAACAGATATCGGTCCTGAGGGAGTTCCTCACCCGTAAACTGCACCATGAAAACGGGCGCTACATTCTCAGGGGGATATCGTACCAGGCAAAAATATGGTGGGATAAGGATAGCTGATCATTTTCCGGGATTCCCGTCCGGTGTTGCAGGGCACACCGGAGCAAATTGCCGTACAGGACCGTTATCAGGTCAGTTCTTACGGACTACAATAATCTCGTTATGCTTGTTGCCGTATACCCTGTATTTTGACAAAACCCTTCGTGTCACCATCGGGATAGTGGGATGGCGAAGGTACTCCCGGACTCCTGGGTATCTGATGATGACAAAAACCTGTTGCTTATACCCCTACTATCGGGCAAGAAAAAAAATGAATGATTTTTGGGGGATGATGACCACCCAGGATCCTCATCACTGATTCTTTTCGCTGTACGTTGTTCTGTTCTATGGGGAGATGGTAACCAGGTTACTGGAGATAACATGTCCTGACTTGTCATCCACTTCAAGGATGAACTGCTTCCCCACGTTGTTGTTGTTCCGGATACACAGCTGCCAGAACATTGTCTTGGTACCGCTGTACGTATATCCATCAGAATTCACGGTCCAGGGGTACGGTGCATTCATTGTCTGTAGGATGTTACAGGTGGTATTCGCACCGGTCATGTAGAACGTATCCCCGGGATTGAACGAACTGACATAATAACCCAAATCGGTGGCATTCTGGACGTATGTTCCCTGTGAATTCGATATGGTTGACATATTGAGGATCTGGGTAGTCCGCTCCTCCATGTTCTGACCGAACGTGTCGCCATCCTTTATCATGAAGACAATATCACTGAGTGGAAGAGGATCTCCCCCCGCGTGGATGATCTGCAGGCCATTTGAGACGCTGTACTGCCCCTGGATCGTTGCCTGTGCAACTTTTTTCTGTCCACCCACAACGCCCCCGGCAAACCCGGACACGACTGCTGCGATGATGATGGTGACGACAAGCATCAGCATCACGCCGACAACCGGCGAAATTGCATGTTCATTGGTCTTTTTTGCCATGATCTCAGTCCTCCACTACGGCGACATCTTTCGAGAAGATTGTCTGCCCGGTCGGTACATAGACGATTTTAACCGATACCGTGTCTCCGGCCCTCAGGTTCTCCCATCCGGTTCCCAGTACTGCCTGCATGGGATCGATCTGGCCAGATCCGGGTCCATTATAGCTGCCCGGGTCGTTTGAATATTGGAAGGGAGTCAGAACACCATACCCGCCGAGGAGCGATCCCTCACTCGTGGAAATTCCGGGTCCGTTGGCCCCTTCCGGCTGGGCAATCATGCTTGTTCCCTGCATCAGCGTATAATTACCAAACATCTGGGCAGGGAGCATATCAGGATCCGAATCCTGCGCAGCTGAGGACTCATTGGTAATACCCACACCAAATCCTGATGGCACAGCATTTGGGATAACGATGTATTGCTTCTGGGTTATATAGTAATAGGAATTAACGACACCACCTATCGATGTGTTACCACCGGTTACAGAAGTTTGAGTAGTGGTGTTGTAGGCCGTCCAACTGGTTACTAATTTGATGTTTTTGGTCGATATGGGTTCGCTTACACCATGCACATTGGCATAAAACCCGCTTCCATACCAGGATCCTGAGTTCGAAATCTTTACATCCATCTGGAGCGTCGGGGACTTGTGGGCATTCCCCATAAGTCCTCCCGCGAAACCGCTGATGACAGCCGCAATGATGATGGTGACGACAAGCATCAGCATCACACCAACCACGGGTGAAACGGCATCTTCGGTTTTTCCTGTTGGCAAACGTTTGAGATAATCCATACAATTTCCTCTGAATAATTCGTGAAAGATTACTGCGTGGCGGTGCCGGACACGAAGCAGCACAAACCCACCATGCTAACATACAAATTATAATGGAGAATATTTAACAATTGCCTTTTGTTAATGATACGATGTTAACTATATTTTACAGATTTGGAACAATACATGATTCTCCATCCTGCCCTGGTAAAGGCGTGTTTTTAAAAGAGAGTGAGAGATCAAAAAGGACATTACCTGAGCATTTCAATGAAGGCCTCGACCCGGTTCTGGGACTGTTCGAGCGACTCCATTCTCGTGAGTTCTCCCAGCTCAATACAAATGGCCGGAAGCCCGGTACGTTCTTTTATGATATCGGTGATCATCCCGGCAACTGCACTCTGGTAGTTGCATCCCCAGTTGTACATGAAAATGACACCGTCTGCCCGGGAATCCCTGACCTGTTCCACTGTCCATTCCGCACGTTCCTCGGTCGGCCGCTCATAGGGGTGGGATGAGATTGCCCGAGCCAGATTTTCATACGGGTCACCGGATTCCTTTACATCCATGGTCATGACACTCCATTGATCGTCTTTGCCAACGATGACCCCTCCTTTCTTATCGATAAAGGCAGGATTCGGGTGAACGCATGAACCGCAGATAAACAGCCGGGCTGGATCAGAGCTGATGCCAGTTCCCGTTATCCCTTTTTGGACCCGGCCCTGTATTTCTCTCAGATACTCCTGGAGAACCTGGATCGCCACGGTATAATCAAAGGCGCCCATACTCCCGAGATGAACGAATGAATTATCTATACTGTTTGTCGGGGGAACTTTTGCATTCCACCAGATCTTCTGGCATTCCCTGACAATACGCCGTGCCTGGTTTTCACATTTTATTTCAGCCTCCAGCATTTCATCAGTTACTGTTTTTCCGGAGATACCCCCTAATTTTTCGGTTAACTCCCTGATCTCCGTTTTAAGATAATTTATCCGCCATTCTCCGTAGCCATGGTTGACCGGATAATCCATAAAAAACGTGGGAACCCTGATGGGCCCGGTACGGCATGCGACCGTAGCATAGGCCATATCCGAACAGCCGGTACAGAGGCATGGGGCGACCGCACTGACCGGCAGCTTGTTTTTCTTCAGGAGCGCCAGGTATGCAACCAGGTTGCAGGACTCTATGGTCAGGTTCTGCCGGGCCTCTTCAAGCAATGCCATTCCCCTGATGTTGGCCTGCCTGAAGTCCTGCCCGGTCAGCTGCTGGAGCATCCACCCCCGTGGAAAGGGAGGACCGACCGAAATGCATCCAGCAGCATAATAGGGCTCAGAAGTAATCCATCCCCGTACGATAACAATCGGTTTTCCTTTTTCATGCATGTCCCGGATCCGATCCATGTGGGTCAGGGACAGGTAATTCTGTTTAATCCCGCTGAGGAACGTTACATCCCCGGACAATTGTCCGCCGAACGAGGCCTGCGTGTTGAAGGCATACGGGTATCGCGCGGGACCTTCCTTTGTCATGAAGTCCCACATCTGTTCAGTAGTGATACATGTACCATCTCCAAAAACCAGATCCTCTGTTTCCAGAAAAAGCGGTTTCACTTCTTCTGGGTACTGAAATGCGGAACCTGACCCGTTCATACCTTCCCTCCCGCCCGTTTCCTGAATTTTACCATTTCAATGAATGCCTCCGAACGCGTACGGATAGCTTCCATATCTGATTTTGCATACTCAGTATGTATCTCAAGGAACGGAATTCCTTCGTTATTGAGAAAATCCTTCATCTCGATTCCTTTAAACGTGACGGAATCGCAATACCGCAGGCTGTGATAGATAACTCCATCCGCGGAGCTCTCGGTAACCGCACGTTTAAGGTTTTGGAGCCGTATATCCGTACTCTGGTCAAGGTGGGGGATTGCGGGAGGGAGGATGCGATCCATATAGGCATCAGCAATCCCTTTCAGCGAGGGTTCCCGGATATCCACCTTAAGGTACGGATCCAACCCCGACCAGAGATCGTCCGTGACTATATTCCCTTTCAGCTGGGTTACGATGTCGATCAATTTGGTATCTCCCGGGGCTATGACACTTCCCGAGAGGAGAATCCGGACACCCTTTGAAGGTTTTCCGGCTTCTCCGGTACCACGAAGCTCCCCGATTTCGCGTACCAAATTCTGCAGAAGGGCAAGATATTCCTGCCGGTCAAGATAATATCCGGCATGGACGACCTGATACACATCATGCCACGTGATTATCTGAGGACTATCGTGAGCTGCATATGCATAGAGCTTTTTGATCGCTTCGCGAATGTTGTTGTACAATCCTGTTGATGCTGCAAGCGCGCTGCCGGTGATTTTTTTTCCCGAAAACTCTTCCAGCTGGCGGGTGAACGCCTCAACTTCTCTGAAAAAATATTCCCGTGCCTGAGGAGTCTGGAAATTCCTTGGAACCCCAAGGAAAAAAGTTTTTTTCTTAAAATAATATTTGGTGACTTCCCCGAGTCGGTAAACCTGCATGCAGGTAGTATCGAAGGCGACCGCATCAGTCTTTTGCACATAGGGATCTTTATTTTCTGCAAACAGACCTGCACTTGCACGGATAAATGCGCAATTTTGTGTGGAAATGTACCGGGACCCGATCTCAACCAGCCGATCATCCCCCCCTTTGCCCAGTCTCAACGGGATCATACCTGATGCATGAATGATCTCTTCCGGCATGGTGTACCCAATCCATCCCAGGACTTTCTGCCCATCCTTTTTTGCCGCATCAATTTCACGGGGCCTCCGTTCAACCGCCAGCTGTATTTTCTGAAGGGTTTTAAGTACCATAATCAAACCTCAGAACCAAGATTTCTGGCAAGTACCGCTGCCCCCAGGGCTCCGACAAGCTGGGGATCGAATTCAGGAATCACAATACTCTCATGGAATGCATCTTCCAGCGCAACTTTCATGCCGGCATTTTTAGCGACACCTCCTGAAAAGAAAATATCTTTCTCAACACCCACCCGGAACGCCATACCCGCCACTCTGTTTGAGATTGCATTATGAATCCCCCGAAGGATATTCTCAGGTTTCTCACCGCGAGCCATCAGGGAAATCACTTCTGATTCCGCAAAAACCGTACAGGTACTGCTTATCGGGACTGATTCATTTCCTTCCAGTGCCATCGGACCGAGATCATCCAGGCTGACTTTAAAAACTGATGCTATTACTTCAAGGAAACGTCCGGTACCCGCGGCACATTTGTCATTCATAACAAAATCGGTTACATTCCCGGATTCATCAAGGCGGATTACTTTGCAGTCCTGCCCACCCATGTCGATGATAGTTCTTGCTGACGGATTAAGGTGAAAGACCCCTTTTGTGTGACAGGTAATTTCTGTGGCAGTATCATCCGCATACTTAGCTGAAATCCTGCCATAACCCGTTGCAATGGTATACCTGATATCTTTCTGATCCAGACCGATCGAATCAAGTGCCTTCTGGAGGGCTTCCATTCCGCTCTTTTCAGGGAATATCCCCGTTTGCAATATACGGGATCCGATTACCCTCCCCTCATCCATGATCACAGATTTTGTCGTTAAAGATCCGATGTCCACGCCTGCATAGATCCCCTGCTCATTATTCTTCCCCATTATACACCTCACTGACAACTCATTGATTGCTACCTATTACCATCCTGCTCCATCCAGAAGCGAGGGATTTCATTTGCCATTCCCCGTGCATGAGATTACGGTCCTGGAAATTTATGATGAAAACCGGATTCTGATCGTATTCCCGGAACTTTCACTATCCATTATTGTTAAGAATGCGATTTAATAAATATTTTCAATTAACTTTTAAAAAAATTAAACAAAAAACAATAACTTAAAATAATCCTGAGCTCAACAATTACTGGAATCTATGAGTTCTGCAGACAAAATGAGGTTTAGCTACAAAAAACTCAATGCAATTTTTCCATTAAAACAGGGTAATGGAGGAATAGAGTTTCGAAATAAAGACCTCAGTACCCGGATTTCCAGGTCTGTCTGCCCAATCAATACAGTCTGATGAGGTTTTGTTCGATGAATACGATCCGTACCTGTATCTCATCGATATCAGAGAAAATCATATCGCTTGTCCGGATCCCTATTGTAACAACAGTCCTCGTTTTCAGCATCCTCCCGATATTGTTCGTTGTATCCCTCTTTTTAGGACGTTACGATGTTTCCCCGGTCCATGTTATCGAACTCCTTGTAGCACCGGTTCTAAACCTGTTGCCGGCCAATATCATCCACATCAATCCTACCTGGACTGCGACGGAAGAGAACGTTATTTACCAGATCCGCCTGCCCCGGGTGATCGCGGCTGTACTCGTAGGTGCAGGACTCGCGATTGCCGGGGCAGCGTATCAGGGACTCTTTAAAAATCCCCTTGTATCCCCGGATATACTTGGGGTATCGTCAGGAGCCGGGTTCGGGGCAGCGCTTGCTATTCTCCTGGGATTCGGAGCCATTATGATCCAGGTCTCGGCATTTTGTTTTGGTATTCTGGCTGTGGTTATTACCTACCTCCTCAGCCGGTTCTACAGGACAACACCTACGCTCATCCTCGTCCTTTCAGGAATAATTGTTGCAGCTTTTTTCTCCGCCCTGATCTCGTTTACCAAGTATGTTGCTGATCCTTATGAGAAACTGCCGGCCATAGAATTCTGGCTGATGGGAAGCCTTGCTTCAGTGAGATACACGGACATTCTCATGATAGCCCCACCCATTCTGGTCGCATCGGCAATCCTCATCCTCATTCGGTGGCGGATCAATCTTCTCGCAGTCGGTGGCGATGAAGCACGGGCTCTTGGGATCGATACGAAACGCATGTCCCAGTTCATAATTCTCTGTTCTACAATGATTACTGCCGGTGCCGTTTGCATTGCCGGAATTATAGGATGGGTAGGCCTTATTGTTCCCCACCTCGGTCGTATGCTCGTAGGCCCGGATTACAAAAAACTCATGCCGGTTACCTTTCTTCTGGGCGCATCCTATATGCTGATTATCGACGACATTGCCCGGAATCTCACCAGTGCTGAAATCCCCCTTGGCATCCTTACCGCAATTATCGGTGCTCCGTTCTTTGCCTACTTACTCAGCAAGCGTTCGGTGGGATGGACATGATCCTCGAAGTGGACAGGGCAGGGTACGCATACCCGCGGGGGAAGCAGGTATTTTCAGATATCTCTTTTTCACTCTCTGACAAGGAGGTCCTTTGTATTCTTGGACCGAACGGGATCGGCAAATCAACCCTCATCAAGTGCCTTGCAAATCTTTATCGCGTCGACATTGGCTCAATCCGGCTCTTCGGGGAGGACATGTCAGAGCTGAAACAGATTGATGTCGCGAAAAAAATCGGGTACGTCCCACAGGCGCATGAGATCATCTTCCCCTTTTCCGTTCAGGAATTTGTCCTGATGGGGAGAGCGCCTCACCTTGCTGCATTCTCTTCCCCGGGAAAAGTGGATTATGCAAAAGCCGACGAGAAGATTGATCTTGTCGGTATCAGGAAGATTGCAGATAAACCGGTGAATGAGATCAGCGGCGGGGAATATCAGCTTGCCATGATCGCCCGGGCCCTGACGCAGGAGCCATCCATCCTTCTGCTTGATGAACCGACATCGCATCTTGACTTTGGTAACCAGATACGGGTACTCGATATTATCGACCAGCTTGCAGACAGCGGCCTCTCCGTGATTATGAGCTCGCATTTTCCGGATCATGCATTCCTCACTTCCGATAATGTCGCCATCATGCAACACGGCACATTTATGGTCTACGGTCCCGCTGAGGAAGTCATCACTGAGGAGAACCTGAGGCACACCTATGGGATCGATGTCAGGATAGAATACAGTAACAACGCCGGCCGGCATGTGTGCATCCCCATGAAAAACGGCAAGTACCGGTGCCGGCATCCAAAAAAACCGGAATACCCGATGACACTGGAAGCGACAATTTCTGGTTCCGGTTCAAAATAAGCCCGGTGTATGAAAATGAACCCTGACATTAAAGATATTAAAATCGGGGAAGAAATCTCCTCGATCGATACGATCGTCGATGGATACAAAACCTACCAGGTTATCAGGGCGGCACTTGAGCTCGGCCTGTTTGAATGGCTGGACGTGCACGGTTCCACACCCTGTGAGGAACTTGGGAACACCCTGTCCATCAATGGCATGTTCACCCGGAGTTTTTTCCAGACTCTCGTGGATCTTGGTTTTCTCCAGGAAACGGATGACCGGTTTGAGAATACCAAAATTACAGCCAGACTGCTGGTACAAAAAAGTCCGGCATACCAGGGGAACTGGATTCTCAATGCGGCTGATGAAAACGGCCCATGGAGCGCACTGAATGACACACTGGTTGGATTTGCCCCGAAAAATACCGGGTCTTCCAAAGGACCGGACCTGCAGTTCCTCAAAGCGATGGGGGAACGTTCCCTCCGTGGGGAGGTACAGGAAGTAACCCGGTTGATTGCAGCATGGGAAGGTTTCGGAGCTGCAAAAAAACTTCTCGATATCGGGGGCGGGCACGGGCTATATGCTATTGCGGCCTGCCAGCAAAATCCTGACCTTCGGGCGGTGGTGCTCGATAAGCCCCGGGTAATTGATCTGACACGGGAGTTTATCCGGAATTATGGCATGGAGGACAGGATTAGGGTTGTTAGCGGAGACATTATGCATAACGATCCTGGTACCGGGTATGATATCGTGATCATTTCCCACCATCTCTACAAATTCCGGACTGCACTCCCCATGATTTTCGGAAAGGTAGCGTCGAGCCTGAGACCAAGGGGACTTTTTGTATCCAATCACTGGTTCTGTGGGCCGGTCTGCGGAACAGGATCCTCAGGTATCCGGGAACTCGATCGTTCCTTTCAAAGTTATGGGCATCCGCTCTGTCACCCGGAAGATTTTGCCAACGGGATGTTCACAAAAGGTCTGGTGATCACAAAAAGGATCACCATACCCGGCAGCTCCGGGGCCTCCCATGTGCACCTTGCAGAAAAGGTGCCGGAAGGGTGCAGTCCGTTGCCCGGACAGAATGAATCATGCGGGTGCAGGTCGTGTCAGTGAAATATCCAGCTGCAGGACAGAACCGTCTTCTTGTACCGGGGGAGTCTCCTGAACAAGGAGCTATCCTTAAAGAAACGGTCGCAGAACTACGGTCCCGGCTATCGGATCAGTTTGCTGAACTCACTGTCGAACGGGTAGCGATTGGCATATTTTTTACCGGTGTGAAACTGAGCAATGGATCGGGAGGTATCTGTTTCACACCGATTAAGGAAATTCCCCAGGCAGTCTGCTGCCCGAGTTCCCTGAGGGCTCTGCCCTGTTCCGGAAAATTCAGGGAACGATCGGTCGCAGATTTCCTGGATTCTCTTTTTGATGAGAGTCCGGTGAAACGGGCCGTTGGAATAGCGATTGTGAATGCCATGTCCGCGTCCTGCTGGGAGCGGAATCCTCCAAAGAATTATACTATTGAACGCGGATCAGATGCCCTTGAGACGATTGAGATCCCTGATGATGCACATGTTGTGGTAATAGGAGCGCTGGTACCGATACTGGCGCGGCTTAAAAAGCGGGAAAAACCATTCTCGGTTATTGAGATGGATCCCCGGACCCTCAAAGATGATGAGATGCCGTTCTGGGTACCAGTTGAAAGAACCGCAGAAGTCGTCCCTATGGCTGACCTGCTGGTTATCACCGGGACCTCCCTGCTTTTTCACTCGCTGGAACCAATTCTTGCTTGTGCAAATCAGGGAGCACAGATTATTGTTGTCGGACCAACTGCCAGTATGCTTCCTGACGCCTTTTTCCGGCGTGGCGTATCCGTGCTTGGGGGAGATCTCGTAAGCCGTCCTGATGAGCTCCTGGATATCCTCAGTGAGGGAGGTTCCGGGTACCACTTTTTCGGCAAATCAGCAGAGAGGATTATTATCCGGAACAAAACCGGATCCTGCGAAAATAGCGGGTGCAGACGGGAATCATTATGAACCGAGGTTAATCATGGAGAAGAAAATCAAGGTAATCCTGATTATTGCTTCAATCCTGATCCTTCTGGGAATTGCGGTATATGCATTGAACAGCAATGCGCTCACTACCAACCCGACTGCACCTGCAGGTAAAAACACAACAACCATCACCGATATGATGGGACGGACGCTGGTCGTGCCCGCGAATATAAGCCGCGTGCTGAGCACGGGTCCGCCAACAACAATTGAAGTATATGTCCTTGCCCCGGACAAACTGATCGGGGTAAATTTTGACCCGAATCCCACGAACGGGAGTACCTACCTGCCGGCAAAATACCAGGACCTTCCCAATGTCGGTGGCTGGTTTGGTAAACAAACCGGCAATTACGAGAATTTCATCTCCGCAAATCCCGAAATCATTCTTGACGGGGATCTCGGAACCGGCAATTATGTGAGCACCCTTGAAGATCACCAGCAGAAATTCGGGGCCATCCCCGTAGTCGGCATTACCGAAGCCGACAATGTCACCGGCTATGATACCTCCATCAAATTCCTCGGGATACTTCTCGGTGCAGACGAGCAGGCTGCCTCCCTGTCGGAGTTCTATAACCGGGTCATGTCGATGGTCCAGTCCCGGGTTTCATCGATTCCTGACAGCGAGAAGGTCCGGGTCTATTATGCGGAAGGCCCAAAAGGGCTCCAGACCGATCCGACGGGGTCCTCCCATTCTGAACTGATCGAACTGGCCGGTGGGATTAATGTGGCTGATTGTGCACTCACACCGGGCATGGGCATGACCCCCGTCTCAATGGAACAGGTAACAACCTGGGACCCTGACATAATTATTGTGGGAGACCCCGGGTTTTACAAAACCATTTACAATGATACGCTCTGGATGCCAATCAAAGCCTTGAAAAACCACCGGGTCTACCTGGTCCCACAATCGCCATTCACTTGGTTTGATCGCCCGCCCGGGGTTAACCGGATCATTGGCATTCCGTGGACTGCCAAAGTCCTGTATCCGGACAAGTTCAGCGATATGGATCTTCCGGCACTCACGAAGGAATTCTATTCGAAGTTCTATCACTACAACCTGACGGATAATGAGGTAAACACCCTGCTGAAACCGTAAACCCGGCGTGAGACGGGCATTTCAAAGGAGGATCAGATATGGAAAAGAAAAAGCTACTCATCATAATCGGGGCGGGTATCCTGGTAATTGCAACTATCGGTCTGTATTCACTGAACGGAATTTCGAACACACAGCCAGCGACCCCTGCAACAAAAAACACGACAACCATCACGGATATGATGGGGAGAAACCTGGTAATCCCGAGCCCTATCAAGGGAGTTCTGGCGACCGCTCCGCCAACATCCATCGCGGTGTACATTCTCGCCCCGGATAAACTTATGGGAGTGAATATTGCACCTTCCGCCATCAATGGCAGTGTGTACATGCCGGAGAAGTACCAGGAACTGCCTAATGTCGGAGGGTGGACAATGATGACCCCAAATGGCAACTTTGAGTCATTCATTGAAATGAAACCGGATATCGTTTTTGACGCGGAATGGGGGGTGGGAAATTTTTCGGATCAGCTTGTCGATCGCCAGGAAAAATTCGGTTCCATCCCGGTGGTCGGGGTACTGAACGCATATACTATCAATAACTTCGATCCCTGCATCCAGTTCATGGGCCGCGTTCTCGGTGAGGATGGGCAGGCTGCATCTCTTGAAGAGTTTTACCACAGAATGCTGTCAAATGTTACAACACGCGTTGAGACCATACCGGAAAATGAACGCGTCAGGGTATATTATGCGTCAGGACCTGACGGGCTCCAGACCGCATTAAAAGGATCGCAGCATGCGGAATTAATTGAATTCGCCGGCGGAGAAAACGTAGCTGACTTTGAGATCGCACCAGGGGCAGCTTTCACACAGGTCTCAATGGAACAGGTAACGACATGGAACCCTGATCTCATTATTGTCGATGATCCCGGATTTTACAAAACCATCTACAATGATACGCTCTGGCTATCAATCAATGCCGTGAAAAACCACCGGGTTTATCTTGTCCCCCAGTCCCCGTACAAATGGTTTGATGGCCCACCGGGTCTGAACCAGATCATCGGCATCCCGTGGACTGCTAAAGTTTTCTATCCGGACAAGTTCAGCGATATGGACATGCCTGCGCTCACCAGGGAGTTCTATTCGAAATTCTACCATTATAACCTTACAGACAATGAGGTGAAAACCCTGCTGAACCCGTAATACCGGGCATGAGAGCAGGTAAGCATTAAGTGGAGATCAGATATGGAGAAGAGAACATTACTCATCATAGCCGGAGCAACTATCCTGGTACTTGCAGTTATCGGCCTGTATTCACTGAACGGAATTTCGAACACACAACCAGCGGCTCCTGCAATAAAAAACACGACAACCATCACGGATATGATGGGGAGAACTCTGGTAATCCCCAGCTCTATCAAGGGAGTTCTGGCAACCGCCCCACCAACTTCAATTGCAGTGTACATTCTCGCCCCGGATAAACTTATGGGGGTTAATTTTGCACCTTCCGCCATCAATGGCAGCGTGTATATGCCGGAGAAGTACCAGGAGCTGCCTAATGTAGGAGGGTGGACAATGATGACCCCGAACGGCAACTTTGAGTCCTTCATTGCCATGAAACCGGATATCGTTTTTGATGGCGAATGGGGAGTGGGTAATTTTTCGGATGAACTTGTCGATTACCAGGGGAAATTTGGCACCATTCCGGTGGTCGGAGTGCTGAACGCGTACACTATCGATAACTTCGATCCCTGCATCCGGTTCATGGGCAGCGTTCTCGGCGAGAATGGGCAGGCTGCTTCTCTTGAAGAGTTTTACCACAGAGTGCTGTCAAATGTGACTGCACGCGTTGAGACTATTCCGGAAAATGAACGGGTCAGGGTATACTATGCGTCAGGACCTGATGGGCTCCAGACCGCATTAAAAGGATCGCAGCATGCGGAGTTAATTGAATTCGCCGGCGGAGAAAACGTAGCCGACTTTGAGATCGCACCCGCGGCTGCGTTCTCTCAGGTCTCGATGGAACAGGTGACTACGTGGAACCCTGACGTGATTATTGTGGGAGATCCCGGGTTTTATAAAAGCATCTATAACGATCCGCTCTGGCAGCCGATCAATGCCGTGAAGAACCACCGGGTCTATCTCGTCCCCCAGTCCCCGTACAAATGGTTTGATGGCCCACCGGGCCTGAACCAGATCATCGGCATCCCGTGGACTGCCCAAGTTTTCTATCCGGACAAGTTCAGCGATATCAACATGCCTGCGCTCACCAGGGAGTTCTATTCGAAGTTCTACCACTACAACCTTACAGACAATGAGGTGAAAACCCTGCTGAACCCTTAAGGGATCAAGGAATTTCTATATCCATATTTCTGTATGAGTTGAAAATCCCAAAAACCGGGTGTTATATATCTCATTCATTTTTATCATGGGCAAAAAATCCTCCAGAAATCACACAACCTGACAAACCTTGGCCAGTTGCCCGCCCGAGAAAAACGGATCTATCTGTTTTTCTCGCCGCATGACTCTTGTCAGCCAGTCATGATCCAAAAAAGATAGTAGATTGCCCCGCGCACCACCGGATTCATTTCCCGGCAGGTTGTGCCGGAGGTAATAATTTGAGTATCCTGTCCGCTTCTTCATCAGTGAGATTGTAGTTATAGAATCTGGTATAGAATTCTTTGATCTCTTTATGCATATCGAGATCCTCAAATTTTTCCGGGTGAAGAATTTTTGCCAGCCACATCAGCTGGAGGATCTGCTGCGATCCTGCATCCCAAAAAAACACCCCGGTCGGACTGATATATACGTGCTGGTTTTTCATTGCTTTCAATTCATTAAAACGCGTGTCATTTACCATCTCCGCTAATGTTTGTCCTGCCGGTTTTGAACCAAGATTACTGGCTCCGCAATGATCGATAATGATATAATCTGGGTCCCATTGCAGGAGCTGCTCCATGGAAATGTCAAAACCCCACGGTCCGGACAAGTCGGCGGTAACACTCCTTCCTCCTGCCAGGGAAATCATATCTGAAATATCTGATTCTTCTTTCCCGGTTGTCGAAAGAGGCGTTCGTACAGCAAAGTAGACCGTTGGCCGTTGTTCCTGGGGAATGCTTGCAGTTCTGGATAAAACCATTGCGACTTTTTCATCAAAATACTGTGAGTATTCGGCAGATTTTGCCTGGGCATCAGGACCAAGTACGTCAGCGTATACCTGAAGTTCGGCTTTTGTATCATTGAATTCCGTATGCATCGCAACGGGTGCTACAGCAATCCCTGCATCCTGAATCTTATTGATAACCTCAGGAGGTGTAGTCCAGAAGAAGATAACATCTGGTTTGTTTTCCAGAAGATCCTCAATATTGGGGTTTTGTGCATTATGGATCTGGGAAACGTTTGTCAGGTTACGAAAGATTACATTTGCCCATGGCCAGAGGTTGTTACTATCAGACGTCAGGATCACTTTGTCTTCGGCACCCAGGATTACGACTTTTTCATACGAGGGGCCTTTGAGGCATCCTATCCTGGTAATATTTGCCGGAACGGTAAATATCGTGCCGTCAAGATTCGTCACATTACGCGTGAGTCCCGTCGAAGCCACATGGAGATTTTGAGTAATAGCTTCCGTATGATTGCTATTTATGGCAAATACGACAATTATTGCAAAAATGAGGGCTACAAAAAGAATTGGGAATCCGGTCTTCTTCATATCCATGAATAATGTTAAACGTTCAAATTAAAATATTAACTTTAGGGTTTAGTTAAAAGTTTGTAGTAAACAATATTTTTCAATTGTTAATAAGTTTATGTTTAATTTACCAAAAATCAATATATTTTAATACCATTGTATTTTACAGTTCCATAAGAGAGATCCGCGGCGATCCCAGACCTTCGGATAAATCTCTTTTTGGTTCAGGTATAAAGATCATGGACACACCGGTCATATATCTCAACAATGCTGCCACATCCTGGCCAAAACCCCCGGAAGTGATAGAAGCAGTTAATGAATCATTCCGACAACCATTCAACGAATCCGGCCGTTCAACGTCACAACTCCCAACAGATTACCTTAATACAACACGAGAGGCCGTCGCCGGTTTCTTCAGGGTGCAGGATCCGGATCATATCATATTCACCGCAAATGCAACAGATTCGCTGAACACCCTGATCCATGGTTTTGCAATGAAAACCCCTGAATCGTTTCATGTACTCATGACCGATCTTGACCATAATTCCGTGATCCGCCCTTTGAGGACTCTTGAACAGGCAGGACGATGTTCAGTATCCATGGTACCGAGTTCCGGGTCGCATATCAATCCAGAATCCATGGAATCGGCAATCCGGAAAGATACCCGTCTGGTGGTTATGGCGCATGGATCCAATGTTCTGGGATCCGTGCAGGACATCACGGGCATCGGGAGGTACCTGCAGGAAAGGAACATCTTTTTTATGGTCGATGGTGCACAGACCGCAGGACTGGTCCCCGTGGATCTCAGAACTGCACCGGTCGATGCCTTCGTCTTCACTGGCCATAAGTATCTGTTCGGTTTTCCCGGGACCGGTGGTTTTTTCATCCGTGATCCCACCCGGATATCTCCTTCCCGCCAGGGGGGCACCGGGACATTTTCAAAGTCACCCTTCCAGCCGATGGACCTCCCGGAGAAGTTTGAGACCGGAACTCCGAACTACCCCGGGATTATTTCGCTCGGAGCAGGAATACGGTATCTGGAAAAAACGGGTGCGATGGCAATTGAGCGGAAAATGCGGGATCTGACCGCTGTTTTTATGAACGCATTTGCAGATGATGAAAATATTATCGTCTATAATAAAAACCCCGGTCTTCCGGTCATTTCCCTGAATATCCGGGATTTGCCGAATGAGGATGCTGGGTTTATCCTCCGGGAAATGTACGGGGTTATTTGCCGGACAGGCCTGCACTGTGCCCCGCTTATCCATGACAGGATCAACGGTGGTGTCGGCAGTCTGCGGTTATCCCCGTCTTACCTGAACACTCACGAGGAATGCGTTACGGCAGCAGAGGCCGTCCGGGATGTGGCGGACCGTGTCCATTGTAGCTGAACAACGAGAGCACAATTGCACGGATGGGAGGATAAAGAAAGTCTATCTCATCTCTCAACCCGTGGACCGGATCCTTGCATCGCACCTGAAACAATTCGGCTCGGTACATATTATGGAAAACCTCCCGCGCCCCCTTCTCACGTTTGTGCAGTCACCTCACCTGAATCTCCGGGGGATCATTGGCGATACCGTCATCGAGGTATGGTATTCCCCCGAATCACTCCCGGTTATAGAAAAACTGGTGTACCGGATATTTACCACGTTGTAGCATGCGGTAATCTTTGCCAACACCCGTCCCATTGCCACGATCATCGTTAAGGATCAACCGGCTCCAGCACATTTTTCATGAAATAAATCATTAACTTATCAGTAAAGTAAATCACTCGTACTTATCTTGGGGCTCGGCGTCGGGATCTATCCCCACTCGTCCACCCGACAAGGCCGGACCGGTATAAATGAGACCGAAGTATCGGGAAACAGGAAGGAAACACTCATGGAATGCAGTTATTGTGAACGGGCCTGCGAGATCCCGGAAAAGATGAACGGCTACTGCCGGATGTACCGTAATGAACAGGGAACCATAACAGAAAACTACCCGGATGCGTACCTCAACATCTACCCGGTCTCAAGCGAATCTATCCCAATGCTCCACTTTTACCCGAACGCTGTCTTCCTGCTCATCAGCACCATCGGGTGCAACTTTGCCTGCGAAGGATGCATTTCGGAGTTCCAGACAACTCGACCCGGTACCTTGCAGGACATCCTCACGGTTCACACGCCGGAAGAAATCCTTTCAATCGCGCGGGAGGGTGCCTGTCGGGGTATCACTTTCTGTCTTAACGAACCTGCTGTTTCACTTCCCACGTTTCTCCGGGTTGCGCGGGCAGCAAAAAAAGAAGGGCTCCTTGTCGGATGCTCCAGCAATGGTTACATGACCCCGGAGGCATTACAGAGCCTGATCCCGTATCTGGACTTTGTCAATATCGGCCTCAAGGGTTCGACAGATGAGCGGTATCGTGAATGCGGGGCCGCATCCGCTGAGCCTGTCTACAGGAATATAAAAGCCCTGTACGATGCCGGTGTGGCGGTTGAAATATCTGCTATGTACCTCAACGGGAGGGAACACGAGGTAATCGGGGCAGCTGAACGTATCCGGGCAATCTCACCTGACATTCCGTTCCAGGTGATGCGGTTCATGGCAATGCGCAAGGATCTCAGGGCGATCGAACCGACACGAGAGCAGGGGGAGCAGCTCTGCACAGAGCTGCGCCGGTACCTCAATCATGTGTTCCTTTTCAACACGCCGGCAACGACCGAACTCGACTCCCGGTGCCCCGTCTGCGGGGCAACCATTGTCCACCGGGTATTCTTCGGCCCTATGGCGGCACGGGTTCTTTCCTGCCGGCCGGATGGGGTGTGCAGCTGCGGATACCGGTTCCCCTATCTGGGGGAGATCGATCCTGTTTTCGAAGGGGAACCCCGCATCCTCGGAGGATACCGGTCGATCGTTGGAGTGCAGATTATTTCAGAAATTATCAGGACTCTCGGGGTTACGGATGAAGCGGAAATAGACCGGATTGGTAAAATCGTGATTACGGATGGATATCTCAGAACACTCCAGGAGCATATGAGTTCAATAAGCGCGTATCTCGGGATGATCAGGTATGTCGCAGGACTTGCTCACCGCGAAGAGCAGGGAAATATCCTCACGGAATACATGCAATCGATCGTCGATGAGGTGCGAGATCGCGTTGGGGGAGCAGGAAAACCACAGGTCTATGTTGCGCTCAGTCACCCGCTTTTACCCCTCTATGCAGTAAAGTTCGAAAACATCCTTACAGTGGCCGCAGGAGGAACAAGCTTGAACATAGCAATCGACCATAAAGAAAGTTCGAAAAAGGAATATATCGCTGAAGAAGTCAATGCTCTTAATCCTGAGGTCATTTTTATCTCCGGCCATTTCCCGACGCCGGTTACAGATTTCCTTGGTACCTGCCGGGAGCTGGGCATAATGTGTCAGGCGATCTCAGAACACAGGGTATATGTTCTGAATGCCGGGTATGCACCTGGAACCCCACGCTGGATCCTTGGGCTTATGGACATGGCAAATATCCTCCATCCTGATCTCTGCCGGTACTCAATGCCTGAAGAAGAGGTGCGGTTTGATAAGGTGATCACTAGTCTGTAATTTGAGGAGGGATACTGCTATCCTTCCGGTCTGGATCATCATAAGACCTGAAAGCCGTTGAGATAATACACTAGACAGGACAATTCCATGATCAGCAACCGGATACATCCTATACTCAACGGATTTCAGAAGGGCTTCCATCTCCTGCGCTTTTACAGCGACAAATTCCGACACTATCTTGTCACCCTGCTCATCCTGAGCGTCCTGCTCGGGCTGATGGAAACATTCCAGATCGTACTGCTGTATCCGATCATGAATGCCACCATCAATTTCCAAGGCCCGGAGATCGCCCTGTTTGAACCGTTCTACACGTTCGTACGAGGTTTCATTTCCCTGCCGGATATTGTGCTGTTCTCGCTCCTGTTTATCCTGTTAGTGTGCCTTACGTTCCTCGTATCGCTGATATATAGTTATTTATCGTTGTCTCTTACGAAAAAAGTGATACTTAAAACGAAACGGAGAATTTTTGATAAACTTATCTGGAACGATTACCAGTATTACGTCGAGACCAAACGGGGGGATATTATCTACAATGTCGTTGCTGCCCCTGCTGAAGTCAGGCATTTCCTGGAAACCGCAACATCCATGTTTTCTGGAAGCGTTATTATCGTTACCATAGTTATTACCCTGTGTTTTGTATCCGTGACGGCGGTTTCCCTGCTCTTATTCGGAGGCCTCATTTTCATTCTGGTGATCCGGGTGATCGGAAAAAAATTCTCGCTCCGCCTCGGTCATTTTTATATGCGGTCAACGCGGGCGGAGAACGAGGTGATAAGCGGGTACGTAACGGGCCTGAGGCAGATACGATCTGTAAACGGGGATACGTACTGGAAAGAAAAATACGATTGTGCCCTCCATGAATACTGGGACAAATACATACGGCTCAGTTTTTTCCGGCAGCTGCCTGGTGCAACTCTCCAGTTCCTGTTTTTTGTCGCGATTGCAGTGCTGGTAATCTTGCTTTATTACCTCTATCAGGATCAGTTTCTGTACATCATTCCGCTGATGGGGACCTTTGTCTTTTCAGCTATGAAAGTGATCCCCCGTCTTTCCGATATGAGCGACGATTATATGGAGATTATGGACCAGTGGCCCAATCTTGAGACGATTTATCGGTTCCTGAATGATTCCCGCTATCATGTGATAAAAAACGGCGCGCGAACCTTCACTGCACTTTCCTCGGATATCGTCTTCGACAACGTCACGTTTTCTTATTATCCGGACCAGGACCTGCTGGAAGGAGTCCACCTGACGATAAAACGAATGAACGTTACTGCCCTTGTCGGCCATTCCGGTTCCGGTAAATCCACGATAGTCTCCCTGCTTCTCCGGTACTATGACGTGAATGCCGGTAGTATCCGGTTAAACGGATATGACCTGCGCGAATACGACCGGGCAACCCTCCTGCAGAGAGTGGGATACGTGAGCCAGGATACCTTTGTTTATAATGTGACCGTCCGGGAAAATATCGCGTTTTGTGGAATATATTCCGATGCGGAGATCATTGAAGCTGCCAGGAAAGCCAATATACACACATTTATAGACAGCCTTCCGGAGAAGTATGAAAGTATTGTCGGGGACCAGGGAATAAAATTATCCGGAGGAGAGAAACAGAGGATCGCCATCGCCCGGGCTCTTGTACGAAACCCGGAGATCCTGATCCTCGATGAGGCAACGAGTAATCTGGACAATGAATCCGAAGCCATAGTTCAGGACTCCATCAACCGGGTCTCAGAGAATATTACTACGTTCATTATTGCCCACAGGCTCTCAACCATCCGAAAGGCCGATACGATCTATGTGATGAGTGACGGGAAAATTGTTGAGAGAGGTAATCATGAGACACTTATGGAGAAACGCGGGGCTTATTATGAGTTGTACGAGTCTGAGGGGTGAGTTCATCGGACCGGATACTGATCAGGCAATCCGGTTGCTTTAAGGATTGAAGTGAAATCTGTTCGTGGGAGGTTGCTGATGCGGAAAACCGGCATTGCCCGGCTATGAGAAAATCTTTTGATAGGAAGGATGTTACTGATGATTGTATCCCATCCCACAGGAATTCGGCGATTGGGCTGATTCTCAAATTAAACAGTTCTATTAACGCAGTTTTTGGCATCTGATTATTCGGGAGAATTCTGCAATTTTTAGGTTTCCCGAAAAATGCTCTTCTGAAAAATCCTCTTGAATAACTAAGTCCTCGACCAGTAACAAATTCGAAAAAATATTGGATTAAAAACAAATTATTGATAACATTAAAAAGTTAATTTAATAGTATGAACGTGGATTCAACTACAGTCCCCATTACGTCCCCGCTCCTGCCGGCACCGGTGTGTAGCGCCGGGACCCTCTCTTTCCGTGAACGGTGGCGCCAGCTGAAACTCGCCCATTGCGCAGTCCCGAATTATGGCAACTCCCGCCAGTTCTGGGGGGATAAGAAGAAGGTGAATACTGTGTATGCGAAAGGAAACGGGAAACATGACGAGAAGACGGAGGCCCGTCTGCGAACCATGAATATCCCCGATGGTTCGCGAGTACTCGATATCGGTGCAGGGCCCGGCACCTATACCATTCCGCTCGCCGCCCGTGGCTGTCACGTGACCGTTATCGAACCGTCACCGGTTATGCGGAAACTGCTGGAGGCCCGGATAAAAAAAGAGAAGATCAAAAATATTGTTGTTATCCCGAAACGCTGGGAGGATGTGAATGTAAGCGAACTGGGAAAGCCGTTCGATGTCGTCATCGCCTCCTTTTCTCTGACGATGATGGATATCGGTGAAGCACTTGAAAAGATGCAGCGTTGCTGCCAGGGGACGGTCCATCTCTTCTGGTTCCTGACACCCCCGGCCTGGGTCCAGGTGAACAAGGATTTGTGGCCGCACCTGCATGGCGGTACGTTCCCCGGGGAACCCACCGCGGAATGGCTCTGGCAGGTGCTGTACGAGATGGGGATCTATGCAAATCTCACTGCAGAACAGGGTTTTCCACCGTCAAGATACTCAAATGTTGATGAAGTTGTTGACGAGTTCCGACTCCGCCTGAACTGCACGACCCCTGCCCAGGAAGAAACCGTGCGGAATTATTTCCACACGGTACTCCGTCATGACGGGGACAGTGTGATCCTTGGGAACGGGACTCAGGTAGCACACATCTGGTGGAGTACTATAAAACCGGACTGGCAGGTTTAACGGGTTCGTTACATTAAAACAGAATACATGGTGAAAACATGAGCGATTACGAAGTATTATTCAACAAGGCAAAGAAGTTCCACGGGCATGTCTGTGGTGGAATTGTTCTCGGAACACGGCTGACCATCGCAGGGCTGCGGGAACTTGGCATGAACCCCCACGAAGAGAACCGCAACCTCATCGTGTACGTGGAGATTGACCGGTGCGGGGCAGATGCCGTTCAGGCCATTACCGGGTGTTCGCTGGGCCACCGGAATCTCAAGCACAAGGATTACGGGAAATTTGCCGCAACGTTTGTAGATATCGGGACACGAAAGGCAGTCCGCGTATCGGTCCAAGAGAAAAACCGTGCAGCACATAACACGCTGGCAAAGGACGAAATGATCAAGCTCCTCGGGGAGATTCCCGAACTGGAGATCCTGAAGATCGAGCACGTGAAGATGGACATCCCCGATGACGATATCCCGGGATTCCCCCATGAGAAAGCAGTCTGCAGTGTCTGCGGGGAGCAGATCATGGACAACCGGCACATCATAGTTGACAGCAAGCCGATGTGCAAGAACTGTGGCATATCCTCATACTATACGGTACTGAACTCTTAAGGGGAATATCCTGTCGATATGGACCCTTTAATCCCTGGCTCTCCCATCAAGCCCCTTCAACCCACATTTTGGCGGGACCAATGGTACCGGAAGAAACTCGCAAGAATAACGTCTCCGGGATTCGAGAGTGTGGGAACTTACTGGAACAAACGGAAAAATGTGAATGAGCTCTATGTCAGGAGCCGTACCCGCTCCCCCTGGCTGGAAAAGATGGACGGACGTCTCAAAGCCCTGCATATCCCTGCCGGTGCCCGTGTCCTCGATATCGGTGGAGGGAGCGGGGCCCTTGCAATTCCGCTTGCTGCACGGGGCTGCGAAGTTACGGTGATCGAACCTTCCGCTGCCATGCGGGAAGAGCTGGAGAAAAACCTGGCATCTTCGGGAGCTGGACCTCTCGTAGTGATTCCTTCACGGTGGGAAGATGTATCTCCAAACGAACTTGGCGAGCCGTTCGATGCAGTGATCGCCTCCTACTCACTCTCTATGGTAGATATCGGAGAGGCACTGGAAAAGATGTATGCCTGTTGCCGGGGTACGGTCCATCTCTTCTGGTTCCTTACACCTCCTGCATGGGAACGGGTCAGCCGGGATCTCTGACCGTGTCTCCACGGAAGGGAATACCCGGGCGAGCCCCTTGCGGACTGTCTCTGGCAGGCATTATATGATATGGGAATTTATGCAAATATTACACCGGAACACAAAAAAACCACGGTTTACCGGACATCTGATGAAGCAGTCCGGGAATATTACCAGCGCCTGAACTGCTCGACAATGGTGCAGGAGGAGATCCTTAAGGAATACTTCACACATAAACTCCGGCCCTGCCGCGAGAGTTTTATCCTTGATGGCGCATCATATAGTGCCCATATCTGGTGGGACACCGGGGCCTGACATCTCCCCGGAATGTGCAATGTAATTATTTAACTATTCTAAAAATCAATAA
>NZ_JBAVIG010000055.1:0-21746 GCF_049686655.1 Methanoregula sp. | reverse complement strand
AAAGATCCCGACAGCGTTTGTCTACACGATGAACGTCTCAGAACAACTGATGAAAGAGAATTATGGCACTCTTATCGGTGCGAACGAGCAGCTGCTCACACGGATGTTCGGGCAGGCGGAGTCTTTCTTCGCGAACGAGACACTCCAGTTCGAGGACTACGACAAGGTGGTATTCAGCTACTTTGATCCTGAAGAACGAAAGGAGCGGCGGAAGACGGTCTTCCCGCAGGACTGCAAACGGGCCTTTGAAATGGGAGCACGGCTGGCCAAATCATGAAAAAAGTTACCATTCTGATTGGAAGCCCCCGCAAAAACGGCAGCACGAGCATCCTTGCAGCGGAAGCAGCGAGGGCCCTGAATGAACTGGGAATCGCAACGGAGACCGTGTTCCTGAACGACCTGAAGATCAAAGGTTGCCAGGCCTGCTACTGGTGCAAGAAGAGCGATGTGGCAGAATGTGCCGTTAAAGACGAGATGCAGAAGATCCACCGGCTGGTGCAGGAATCCGACGGACTTATCGTGGCGTCTCCCATTTATTTCTCCGGCGTCACGGCCCAGACAAAGGCGTGGCTCGACCGGATGTTCCCGTATGTCAGCATGAATCTGGTCCCGAAACTGCCGGGGTCAAAGAAAGTCTCGTTCATCTTTACGCAGAACCAGCCGGATGAGCGGCTGTTTAGAGGCGGAATAGAGGCATTCATGTATGCAGTCGGATTATCGGGAATGAGCGTGAAGGATCACCTGATTGCCTGCGATCTCGATGCCGGGATAAAGCCTCCGGTGACAGGGAGGCAGGAGCTGCTGGATAAAGCGTACCGGATCGGCAGGGATCTGCCGGGATGATCCTGCCCGGCAGACTATGTATTTCCAGAGAAAGCCCCTGGACCTTTCGTAACGGTTAAGTAATCCGGAGAAACCCCCCCGGCTCAGGAGCATCACAGGTATGAGCCAGTTTATTCCGGTGGCATACGTAACGGAATTCCGGGACGGGACACTCTGGAAAGCGATGGCCGGCAGTACTCCCGTGCTTCTTGCCAGGGTAAACGGGCAGTTCTATGCGATGGAACTGCTCTGCCCTCATCTCGGAGCCGACCTGTCGGGGGGACAGTCAGTGGCACAACACTCACCTGTCCCTTCCACAAGTCACAGTTTGATGTGCGGAACGGGCAGGTTGTGCGCTGGACCGATCTGACCGGTGCGGTTTTTACCTATGCCAAAAAAGGTCGGCCACCCCGAGCCCTGAGATGTTATACGGTCAGGATCGAGGAGGATACGGTTCTCGTGGAAGTCCCCTGATACACGGACTCTTAAGAGTTTCCTGAGCAGGATCGCAAAAAAGGATGCCTGTAAGCAATAAAGAGTGTGTTATTTCATGGAAGCAATCGACGCAATTATGACACGCCGCAGTGTCAGGAAATTTGAGAAACGGCAGATACCCGATGCAATTCTGGAGAAGATCATAACGGCCGGCACCTACGCGCCATCTGCCCTCGCCGTCCAGCCGTGGGGTTTTGTGGTTGTGCAGGACCCGGCATTCCTGAACAGGGTTTCGGATTACTGTAAGCCCATCATGATCTCGCTCATGAAGGATGCCCACGACGGAATGTCGGACGCGTTCCGGACATTACTGGAGAGTAAGGATTACTCGATCTATTACTATGCCCCGACCGTTATCATGGTTATCGGAAAAACGGGGAGCCGCTTCCGGGAGATCGATTGTTCCCTCTGTGCTGAGAATATGATGCTCTCTGCCCATGCGCTGGGTATCGGCAGCTGCTGGATCGGGTCTACGGAAGTCGCGTATGACAACAAAGAGCTTATGGTGGAGTTCCACGTCCCTGAAGGCTACAGCCCGGTTGGCACGATCGCTTTCGGGTACCCGGCCGAGACTCCCGAAGCACACGATAAGCATGTCCCGAACGTGACATGGGTCAGGTAACCGTCCCTCCTTCTGTTCCCTGGAAACGTATACCGGAAATGGATGCACGGGATGATATGAAGCAGGGGTCCCTGACGGTCTCACAGAAAACTAAGCTGTCCCCTCGCGGTCCCTGAGGGGATATCCCGGACCCCCTCATGACTGATCGAACCGGTATGCTCCCTTCGGCACGATCATCTCGAACCGGGCACCGGTACCGGGTTCGCCGGTCTCGGAGATTGTGATGCCGGTGATCGAAAGGATCTCGCGGGAGAGGAAGAGGCCAAGGCCGGTATTTTTCCCATAGCCCTGCTCGAAAAGGTTCTTTTTGTCCCCGTCACAGATTCCTTCCCCGTCATCCTCGCAGATGAGGATGAGTCCTGCATCAACCTCATGTGATAAAAACCGGATTTTTGTCATGTTCCCGCCGCCATACCTGAGGGCATTATCGATCAGGTTGTAGAAAACCTTCTCAACCAGCGGATCGGCATAAATTTCAAGATCCGGTCGGTCGGCGATCACCCGGACCCTCCCGGCAGGCAGGGAGGCAGCCATTTTCCGGACGATCGCCTCCACATTCTGCCAGACGGGTGCCCTGACACCCATATTCTCGTAGATCCTCGTAAACTCGATCTGGTTGTTGATGGTATCTGCGATCCGTTCCTCTTCCCGGATATACTCCTCTATAGCGGACCGGTCATCCAGCAACTCTTTGGAAAGGTCCAGATATCCCTTAAGGCCGATGAGCTGGTTCCTGATATCATGGCGGGTGATGGAAGCGAGGATATTGAGTTTCCTGTTTGACTGGAACAGGGCATTTTCTGCCACCTTCCGTTCGGTAATATCCGTAATGACTGAAAGGTATGACGATTCACCCCGGTCATCGATCTTCACGGTCTTTACAATGCAGTGGTGGATCGCACCGTCACGGAACCGGAGGTCAATCTCACCGGACGAAGTCGGGGAATTTCCGGCAAAGGTCTCCCGTATAGCGGTCGTACCTGATGGGGAGAGGAGCGAATATAATGGCTGGCCGGCGAGTGCTTCCGGGGCGATTCCGGCAATTCTTGTTGCCGCCGGGTTAACGTACCGGATAGACTCCCCGTCATGAATGATGATATAATCCGGGAGGCTGTCGGCGAGAATCCGGTATCGTTCGTCGCTTGCACGGAGTTCTGTCTGGGCCCGGGCCATATTCAGCATCAGGAACATACCCGTAAAGAGGACATCCGTGATAACGGTGACGATGAAAAAGGACGTGTTCGTAATACTCGTGCTGAAAAGTGAGTTGTCAGCGGGAACGATCAGCAAGAATACTGTCCTCAAGACAAACAGGATCGTTATGAGAAGGAGTATAGCCGCAATGGCAAACCGCAGTGACCGGTTTTCCGGATAGAGTGCGGTTATGATAAAAACGATGGCGGTAACGGTACAGGCGGATATGATAAGAATGGAGATCAGGTACCGGATCATGATCGAGTCGAAGACGAAGGTAAAATACAGGAAAAGAATGAAGACCGGCAGGAGTATTCCGTAGATACAGGCAGGCAGGGCCTTCGACGAGATGAATCTCCGGAGACTGTCTACCCTCATTATGACCGAGAGGATAAGCAGGTTATTGGCAACAACGATAGAGAGCAGGTCGGGGATCGAACCCCGGAGCAGGAACAGGAAATATCCGCCAGCGAAGAGGAGCAGGCTGATCGTCCACGTCATGAACCCGTCATAGGTTTTCTGGGTCTTCCAATAGATGAACAGCATCATTGCCAGGAATACATTGACCAGAAAAATTACAAGAAAAAGTGTCCTGACATCGGGCGTCCACATGGTTCGATTCTCCGCCCGGAACTATACTGCCGGACATCAGTTACATCCAGCATGGTAGTTTTTCGTGGAACGATATGAACTCTTTTAATGTTTCGTACGGTAAATCAGGCCCCGGCCAATGGAGTTTCTCTCATTCCGGCCTCGTACCCGCAAATGCGTGACAGCCCGTCCAGTGACTCCTCTGCGGGAACGCACTTGCCAGCCTGCCGCCCGGAATGGTATTCCCTTCTGCCGGCCGAAACTCATAAACCCATCCATTGAATGTAATGATAGAGAATTTTTATGAAAGCCGAAGATGATCCCTGGCTCAGGGATGCCCATGCCAATGCAGAACACCTGGACCGGGAGATCAGGAAACTAACCTCGTTAACCGGCCCGATCAGGTCAGACCTTCCGATCGTGACCAAATACCAGGATTTCTGGTCCCTGGCAAAATCGATCTCAGGCTTATTCCGTGAGCTGAAGCCGGTTGCCAGAAGTGACCGGGACCTTCTCTGGAAGCAGTTCAATGCCCTCTGCCGGGAGGTGAAGGAGCACCAGAAGACAGAGTACGGGACGCTGGAATCCCTGTCACGGGGACACGCTGATGAGATCCTCCGGCAGGTGGACCTTGCCCGGCTTCCCGCAGGCGCCACCGTCCACGATGTCTATACGCTTATGGAACACGGCCGCCCGCTTAAAAATGCTGCCGACCTGCTGGCGAAATTCAAGCACGAGATGATAGCAAAACACAAGAAAACCTGTTTTGACCGGATCCAGGAAGTCCGGCGGGCACATGACGTGGCATGGCGTCTGGTCACACCGGAAAAGCCCCCGCAGAAAATGGCATTCGAATTGCGGGTCCGGAAGAATCTCGACGCCAATTACGAACGGTACCGGAAAGCAGGCGCAGCCCTTGAGAATTTCCAGGCCGGTGCAGCCCGGTTGCGATCGATTATCGATGGCTGTGGGAACACGGAAGAGATAACACAGGCAATTGCCCGGTTAGCGGAAACACAGGTACGGATCCGGGATATTGCGGAAGGTATGCGGAAACTGGAGACCTGGATCGAAGAGGACGAACGGACGCTTGGCGGGAAATAGGCTCCTGAATCCTGCTGTCAAAAAGATTACCGGCCGGTCCCAAGCCATTTCCGGATCCGGCCCCATAAAGACCGTTTCGGCCGCCTGCACATCGGCAGCCCACCCTTTCCCGCGTGGGCTGCCTCGCACTCGTCGCAGAGACTGTAGCGGCTGCACGTGACCTTCGGGCAGGGACAGTCCTGACGTATGGTCGGGGACATGTATGATCAGGCCATTATCGTTCGGAGGCTTAATAGTTGGGACCGGGCAGAAAAGTGTAAAAAAGCGAAGGGATCAGCTATCCTTTGACTCCTATTCGGCCGGATATCCATATCGGCCGGGAATTGTTACCGTACTCTGTAATGCCGGAAATGATCAAGAGTGCTGCATTCTGTTGCAAGGAATGTTCATGAATGCCAGGTTGGCTGGCAGGCGCGGTGCAAGGGAATATCTGGTAACAGATCCGATTGTGGTATACGGTTAGGAGATTCCGCCATGGCTACCGATCCTGTCTGTCTGGCAATCGTCGATGAAGACGATGCAAAGCATGTGAGCAGTTACAAGAACCAGAAATACTATTTCTGCTGCAATTATTGTAAAAAACAGTTTGAGGAGAACCCGAAGCGGTATACGCGGATCGCAAATGACGTGAGTGTCGATCTCAGCAGCTGCAAATGAGCCATGGCTGTTTGGGGGGCGCCCCATTTTCAGGAAGCGGCCCGGCTCATCCCCCGTTGTCTCCTTCGGGAGATATGGCAGGAAAGTATGAACTTATTTTTGGGATTCATGCTGTGCAATAATGCGGGAGACGTCCTGGACGATTCTGTTGATGAATACCACATTGCTGTTCTCATCGAACTCCGCAAGCGCCGTAACATTCACGGAAAACGGCGTACCGTCCGGTTTTTTTAAGTGAAGCACACGGTTTTTCACAAACCGGTTCTTCCGCAGTTCTTCAAGCAGTTCAAGCCGCGCGTCCGGTTCGTTGAAGACATCGATGACCGGCACCTCCCGGAGATCGGAGATGGAGTGATACCCGAGGAAGTTGAGGAGGGTAGTATTCCCCCATACAAACCGGCCACGGAGATCACCGGTGCTCCGGTAGATCCCGACATCGGGATCCTCCGTGAGTGTGCGGTACTGGTCCTCATGCCGGCGGAGGTACTGCACATCATCTCTCCGGTGATGTCCTGGAGAATGGACGATGCGCCGACAACTGCCCTGTTCTTCCCCGTGATCGGAGAGATAGAGATCAGGACCTCGAACGCTGCGCCGATCCCGGTAGTCATCAGCATCTCGTGGCGGCGGATGCTCTTGCCGCGTACAACCCGGTCAAGAATCACCAGAAGTTCACTGCGGAATCTTCCGGACACCCTCCCGTAAGGAAATCCCACACTACCGGAAATAAAGAAAAAAAATTGGTTCAGATAAAGAGCGGTGCCAGCACGAGCGTCAGCGTAGCGAGGAGCTTGATGAGCACGTGGAGCGATGGGCCGGCGGTGTCCTTGAATGGGTCGCCAACTGTATCTCCGATGACCGCTGCCTTGTGAGCCTCGCTCTTCTTGCCGCCATGAACACCGGTCTCGATGTATTTCTTGGCATTGTCCCATGCACCCCCGCTGTTGTTGAGGATGAGTGCAAGGAGGATGCCGGTGATGGTCGCTACCATGAGGAAGCCGGCGAGGGCCTCGTGCTTCATAGTGACACCGATGACGATGGGGAACAGGATCACCAGCGCGCCGGGAAGGACCATGTTCTTCAACGCACCCTGTGTCGTGATATCGATGACGGCTGCATAGTCAGGTTTCTTGGTGCCTGCCATGATGGCCGGGTCCTTGAACTGGATGCGGACTGCGTCGATCACGGACTGTGCGGTCTTCGAGACTGCACGGATAGCGAGGCTCGCAAAGAGGAAGACTAGCATGGCGCCGAGGAGTGCTCCGACAAACACCGGTACTGATGCGAGATTGACCGTCGTAAATGCGACTCCACCTCTTTCAATGAGCAGTTTCGAGATATCAGCCATATACGCATTGAAGAGCAGGAAAACCGCGAGGGATGCGCTCCCGATGGCATATCCCTTGGTGAGTGCCTTCGTGGTGTTGCCGGCTGCGTCGAGCTTGTCCATGCGGTGCCTGACCTCGTCAGGAGCCTGGCTCATCTCGACGATACCACCGGCGTTGTCAGCAATGGGGCCGAATGTGTCCATGGTCAGGACGTAGGCACAGACCATCAGCATGCCGATTGTTGCAACGGCAGTACCGTAAAGGCCTCCGCTCGGGATGCCGGTCATGGTCCCGCACCAGTACGAGATGAGGAGGGAAGCACCGATAAGGATAGCCGGAACCGCGGTGGTCTCAAGACCGACCGAGAATCCCATGATGATGTTGGTTCCCGCGCCGGTCTCAGAGGCATTGGCGATATCCTGCACCGGCCGGTAGTGGTGGTCCGTATAGTAGAGGGTGACCCTGAGGAAGGCTACGGAAAGGGCAATCCCCACGAAACCTGCAAGGACGAAGTACATCCAGCCGGAGATAAACGGGCTGAAGAGATAATAGACCCCGCCTGCAAGGAAGATCGCCGAGATGATTGCGGTGATGTAGTATCCGCGGTTCATTGCGTCCATCGGGTCGGCACCATCGACGCCCTTGACGGAAAGGATGCCGATCATGCTCGCGAGGAGTCCGAGCGAACACATGACGATCGGGAAGAGGATCCCGTTGACACCGAAGACGGGGAAGAGCGCGACACCGAGGATCATTGCACCGATGTTCTCGGCGGCAGTGGACTCGAAGAGGTCGGCGCCACGGCCTGCGCAGTCACCGACGTTGTCACCGACGAGGTCTGCAATAGTGGCCGGGTTCCGGACATCATCTTCTGGGATACCGGCCTCGACCTTGCCGACAAGGTCCGCGCCGACATCAGCGGCTTTCGTGTAGATACCGCCACCGAGTTGGGCGAAGAGTGCCACGAACGAGGCACCGAACCCGAACCCGATGATGACGAACGGGGTGTGGGTCGGGTCTGCACCGAGCGCGATATAGGTGAGCGAGACCCCGAGGAGCGACATCGAGGTGATGATCAGGCCCGAGATCGCCCCGCCGCGGAACGAGAAGTCCAGTGCCTTCCCGTCGCTGGTCTGGGCTGCTGCCGCCGTGCGGATGTTTGTCCTTACGGCAATCCACATGGCAACGACACCGGCAACGGCACTGCAGGTTGCACCGACGACAAAAGCAGCTGCCGTAGCGAGGGCAATCGCTTGTTGTCCGGTGAGATAATAAATAGCAAAGATCACCACTGCAGTTACGATGGCAAGCATGGCGATAGTCGAGTACTGACGCTTGATGAATGCTTCCGCACCCACCCGAATCGCATCGGCGACCTCGCGCATCTTGGGCGTACCCTCGTCCTGTGAGAGGAGGTTACGCGTCAGGATCGCTGCGAGTCCCAGTGCGATGATACATATCGCAATTACGACGAGTAATACAAAGTCGATCATTCCATGACCTCCCTGCTGTGCGAGGGGGATCCCGGTGAAACGGGAAACGGGCCGTACTGACCGTACGAGCCCGTACCGCCGGAAGGGGATCCGGATAGCACATCAGGTGTGATAAATTTGCATCGGCAGATATCTGCCGGACGGGGAACCAAAGGATGGCGCTCATGGCTCCGGGGATGCCGTGCACACGTACATAACCCATCCTAAGAGATCAATAGTGCATTCTTGAAACATTAAACTTTTACTTTCGGTGCGCTCTCCTGAACCGCTATATTTATCCGGGAAAATGAAATCCCTCCGGGACATGCCCGTCATCACAGTATGCAGGTTCGAAAAACACAGTATACTACAATAACATGATACCTGATCATATCTGATGCGTTCCCTCTCTGCGAACCAGCCTGCCCGTGTGATGGAGAATCGTGCACAATTCAATATGATTAATAATGAAAAATTCCCATATTCAGAGAGGGAGGATATCTGGTGCAATTCGTACAGCTGTTAATATTCCTGATCCTGTTTCCGCTCGTAACGGCGCTGTTCATGCTCGTTGCAAAGAAAGAGATCGAGCGCACATGGATCGTGAAACTGTCTGCAGTGGCCGTCGCGCTGGTCACGATCTGGCTTCTTATTACCACGTTTGACAAAGGGGCGCTCTATTCGCCCGTTATTCCCGCCGAACCGGTGGGGCTAGTTATGTTCATCCTCGAGATGCTGATTGCAGTCTTCATCCTCTATCTTGGTATTAAGCACCGGAAATACCACGTGATCGCGCTCATCCTCGTGCAGTCCGTGATGATGATCTTCTTTGAGCTGACATATGCCCCTTCTGCCGCTGTCACGTCAAACCTGTTCGTAGACGAATTCTCCAATATCCTGGCACTGATCATCGGTATCATCGGGAGCCTCATCTGTGTGTACTCGCTCGGCTACATGAAGCATTTCCACGAGCACCACGCAACCATTCCCGACAAGCGCAACATCTTCTTCTTCGTGATGTTCGTCTTTATCTCCGCGATGTTCGGCCTCGTCTTTGCCAACAATATCCTCTGGGTCTACTTCTTCTGGGAAGTGACCACACTCTGTTCGTTCCTCCTGATCGGCTATACGAAGACCGAGGAGGCAACAAACAATGCATTCGATGCCCTCTGGATGAACCTGCTGGGCGGGATTGCCTTTGCCGGCGCCGTCCTCTGGCTCGGTATGGCAGGCAACGGCGTGATGGGCCTTGACCAGCTCCTTGTCTCCGGTAAGGCGATCGCGCTCATACCGGCAGCACTGATCGGGTTTGCCGGGCTGGTGAAAGCAGCGCAGATGCCCTTTTCGTCCTGGCTGGTCGGGGCAATGGTCGCCCCCACACCGGTATCGGCATTGCTCCATTCCAGCACCATGGTGAAGGCCGGTGTCTATATCCTCGTCCGGCTGGCACCCGTCTTTCACGGGACCGTCACCGGCTACGCGCTTGCCTTTGTCGGGGCCTTCACCTTCCTGATCGCATCCGGAATTGCAATCTCGAAGAGCAATGCAAAACAAGTGCTCGCGTATTCGACGATTGCCAATCTTGGCCTGATCACTGCCTGCGCCGGTATCGGCACGTACGAGGCGATCTGGGCGGCGATTCTCCTGATTGTCTTCCACGCGATCTCCAAGTCCCTCCTCTTCCTTGCCACGGGAACGGTAGAGCACCGGATCAGGAGCCGCGAGATCGACGACATGAACGGCCTGATCGTGCGGATGCCGAAGATCGCCGCGATGATGGTGATCGGGATCGCCGGCATGTTCCTTGCGCCGTTCGGTATGCTGATCTCGAAGTGGGCGGCAATCCGGGCGTTCATCGATGCGCCGTTCGGCTTCCTGTTTGTAGTTATACTTGCGTTTGGCAGCGCCATGACGGTTTTCTTTTGGGCGAAGTGGATGGGGAAGCTCCTGACAGTAACGTCTGACAGCAAGCGGATCGAAGGGGAGGTGGACAGGAGCGAGTGGGCAGCCCTCGTTTCGCTGGCCGGCCTCTCGTTCATTACTACGCTCGTATTCCCGTTGCTCTCGGTCAAACTCCTCGAGCCATTCCTTCTGGAGAACTACGGGCAGGTGGCCCAGCTCTCGCAGGACAACATCATCATCATGATCCTGATGCTCTTCCTGATCCTGGTCCTGCCGCTTTCGATCCTGCTCCCACAGAGAAAACACCGGCACCTCGCACCCTACATGGGTGGCCGGACTACCACTCAGGACATGCGGATCTCCGGGTCTCTCGGTGTCCAGAAGAAGGTCGTCCTCTCAAATTACTACCTGACCCGGTACTTCGGTGAGGCACGGCTCCGGCCCATCGGTGTCTGGCTCTGCTCCGCCCTGATTGGTATCATGTTCATTGCAACTGCATTTCGCGGGGTGATCCTGTGATCAACCTTGTCTCGGGACTCGTCTTTGTCCTCCTTGCACCGGCCATCGGTGGCCTCATTGCCGGTATCGACCGGAAGATCTCTGCCCGCATGCAGGGCCGTATCGGCCCGTCCATCTTCCAGCCGTTCTGGGACGTGGGCAAGCTCTTTGAGAAGGAGAACGCAGTCGTGAACGAGACGCAGATCTTCTATGCGATCTGCTACGTGATCTTCATGGCATTCACGGGCGCGCTCTTCTTTGCCGGTGGCGACCTCCTGCTCGTGGTATTCGCCCTCACGCTCGCCCAGATCTTCCTCGTACTCGGGGCATATTCGGCAAATTCCCCCTACAGCTACGTAGGAGCGGAACGCGAGCTCCTCCAGATCATGGCCTATGAGCCGATGGTGATCCTGACCGCGGTTGGCATGTACGCGGCAACGAAGAGCTTCAACGTAAGCGATATCGCGGCAACAACCACACCGGTCATTCTCCTCATCCCGGGTATCTTCCTCGGTTTCCTCTACGTGCTGACCATCAAGCTCCGGAAGTCCCCGTTCGATATCTCTATGTCCCACCATGCCCACCAGGAGATTGTCAAGGGTGTGACAACGGAGTTCTCCGGCCCCTCTCTTGGCTGGATCGAGATCACCCACTGGTACGAGACGGTCTTCCTGCTCGGCTTTGTATGGCTCTTCTTCGGGTTCAGCCCGGTCATCGCTGCCATCGCAGTGATCGTGGTCTACCTCTTCGAGCTCCTCATCGACAACACGAATGCCCGTGTCAAGTGGCAGCTCGCCGTCAAGAGCTCGTGGGCGATTGCGGCTGTGATGGGCATCCTCAACCTTGCAGCTCTCTATTTCCTGAACGGAGGCATATCATGACCTACCTGGCGAAGTCCCCCTGGATTATCCACTACGATGCCTCGAGCTGCAACGGCTGCGACATTGAAGTGCTGGCCTGCCTTACACCGATGTATGACGTGGAGCGGTTCGGCATCATCAACACCGGCAACCCGAAACACGCCGACATCTTTGTCGTGACCGGCTCGATCAATGAGCAGAACCGGGAGGTTGTGAAGAACATCTACGACCAGATGCCCCGGCCGAATGTGGTAGTGGCTGTCGGTATCTGCGCCACATCCGGCGGGGTCTTTCGGGAGTGCTACAATGTGGCCGGCGGGATCGACAAAGTGATACCGGTTGATGTATATGTGATGGGCTGCGCCTGCCGTCCCGAATCCATCATCGACGGGATCGTAACTGCACTCGGGATCCTCGAAGAGAAACGGACGAAGATGGTGCTCGATGCCGATGCAAAGGAAGAGCACCGCCATGCCGGGCTCCGTCCTGAACATATCTCGCAGACCGGAGGTGCAGAATGACGACAGGAACTGCAGCACAGGTTATTACCCCGATTAGTATTGGTGAAGTGGTGGCAAAAGCCGAACAGGCGAAGAAAGACGGTTACCGGCTCGTCCAGATCGGGTGCACGAAAGTCGAGGATAATTATGAGATTATCTACATGTATGACAAGGATTACCAGCTGCTGAACTACCGGATCACCGTCAAGCACGACGAGACGATCCCGAGCATCAGCGGGGTGTACTGGGGAGCCTTCGTGTACGAGAACGAGATCCACGACCTCTACGGTCTTCACGTCAGCGGCATCAACATCGATTTCAAGGGCACGTTCTACAAGACGGCGATCAAACATCCGTTTTCCGTGACCATAACGAAGGAGGACGACGCATGTCAAAACAAATAATCGTACCGTTCGGCCCGCAGCACCCGGTGCTTCCTGAACCGCTCCACCTCGATCTCGTGCTGGAAGATGAAACAGTGATCGATGTGATCCCCACGATCGGGTACGTGCACAGGGGCCTCGAGAAGCTCGTAGAGAAGCGGGAATATACCGAGTACGTCTTCATCGCGGAGCGGATCTGCGGGATCTGCAGTTTCATCCACAGCCAGACCTATGTGCAGGGCATCGAGGCGATAATGGGGATCGAGGTGCCGGAGCGGACCCAGTATCTCAGGACTATCTGGTCTGAGTACTCGAGGCTTCACTCGCACCTGCTCTGGCTCGGGCTTTTTGCCGATGGAATGGGATTCGAGAGTGTCTTCATGAACGCGTGGCGCCTGCGCGAGCATATCCTCGACGATCTCGAGGCAACCACCGGGGGCCGGGTGATCCAGGGTGTATGCAAGGTTGGTGGTGTCCGAAGGGACATATCCCCGGAGAAGCTGGACGAGATGGTGAAGGGCCTTAAGGGAATGGAGAAGGATCTTCATGACCTTACGAGCGTCTTCCTCCACGACCCGTCGGTCAGTCACCGGCTGAAGGGAATCGGCGTACTCGGGAAGGCGGATGCCTACGAGCTCGGCGCAGTCGGCCCGACGGCACGGGGCAGCGGTCTTGCCATCGATATCCGTGAGACCGGCTATGCGGCATTCGACAAAATCAATTTCAGGCCGGTCGTCGAACATGACGGCGACTGCTATGCCCGTTGTGCAGTCCGGGCAAAAGAGATGTTCACCTCGATCGACATCATCGAGCAATGCGTCAGAAAGATCCCCGATGGCCCCGTGGACGTCAAAGTGACCGGAGCTCCTGACGGGGAATACTTCTCCCGGGCCGAGCAGCCCCGGGGCGAAGTGATCCATTACATCAAGGGCAACGGGAAGAAGAACCTCGTACGCCACCGGGTGCGGACGCCGACGTTCACGAACATCCCACCGCTCGTGAAGCTCCTCAAGGGATGCGAGCTTGCGGACGTGCCGGTAATTGTCCTGACCATCGATCCCTGTATCGGCTGTGCGGAGCGGTGAGAACAATGACCTTTTTCCAGATGACCAAGACCGTCATAAAAAATCTGTTCCGCGGGCCGGCAACGCTCATGTACCCGGCAAAGCCGGCCAAAAAAACGAATCTTTCCCGGGGCCACGTATCGATTAAACCGGAAGGCTGCATCACCTGCCGGTCCTGCCAGCGGAAATGCCCGACCGGGGCAATCTGCGTTGAGGTGAAGGAAAAGAGCTGGCAGATTGATAACATGCGTTGCGTAGTCTGTTCCGCCTGCGTGGATGTCTGCCCTACCAAGTGCCTCACCATGGAGACCCAGTACCGTGCCCCCCTGACCGCCCGGGGTGGCAAGGAGAAATATACCGTGGCAGGCCCGAAGAAGAAGGAACCGGCAGCGGTGGCGGACGGGGCAAAGCCTGCTGTCGAAAAGAAGGAATAATCTCTCCCGTTTTTTTTACCATCTCATCTCACGCGAACGAGAATGTCTCCGGTACCAGCGTCTGCAGATCCACCGCCACCGCAAGCGCCGGCGTCGGATTCACGTTCATCTGCTTCTGGAACTTGGTCTGCGACTGCCAGGTCCCGGCATTGATCCCGAGCACGCCCCGGTATGTGGTTATCCCCTTGATGTGGACGTGGCCTGTGTGCAGGATCTCGGGCAGGGGATCGATGATCAGACGGTCGGTCTTACTGGCGGCAATCGGGGTCCTGCGGCCATATGCGGGTGCGAGGTGACGGCGCTGGAGCATCTCCTCCATCATCAGCCCGCTGTTGTCATAGGACGCTCCCGGGATCAAGCCGATCATATCGTCGATCGACCGACCATGGTACATCAGCACCCGGACACCCTGCAGGCGGACAAGCGCCGGGTTTTCGACAAGCACGCAGTTAGAGGGAAACTTCCTCGTGAACTGTTCGGGGAGGACCGGCTGGGGCTCTGCACCCCGTACCACGTCATGGTTACCCGGAGCAACGATGATCTTCATGCGGGAGGGGAGATCACGCATCATTGCGGCAAACGCATCGTACTGCTCGTAGATGTTCTTAATGGTCAGCTCCGTCTCCTGCCCCGGGTAGATGCCGATACCGTCCACCAGGTCACCGGCGATGAGGAGATAGGAGTAATCGGAGTCTGAGAGCCAGTCCGCGAACTTGTTCCAGCAGGTCTCGAGAAACGTGTCGCTGCCCACATGGACATCGGAGATGAACACGGCCTTTCCCGGCTGTTCGCTCCTGAACGGGGCATTGTCAATCCGGATATCGGGGCGGTAGAGGATCTCGGCAAAGAAAAGTTTGCCGTCGCTTGAGAGTTTCCCCTTGACACCGATTACTTCGTCGGGAATGATCCGCTCTGCATCGGCAAAGGCCGGACGATCCTTGCGGAAGAGTACCGGAATCGTTCCGGTCGAGTCCTCGATCTCGGCGATGCGGTGGCCGTTCGTGGTGTTCTTCACCTCAACGACCATCCCGATGACCGTGCATTCCTCCTGCCGATACCGGGTGTTCTTGGTCAGCCCTTCGATGGGCATCGCCCCGGCCCTGCTCCGGATCATCCCGCCGAGCCGGGCGTACCGGTCCCGGAAATAGTGGAGGTAATCGCTGGTCCCGTTTATCGCGCCTGATGTACCCGCAGAACCCGCGACTACCTCGACCTCGGGGTCCACCAGGAACCGGGTCCCGTCCCGGGTGGGCCGGATTCCCGGAATGTGTTTTGCGGAGACGACAACAGCGTCCTTTGGCACCGAGGCGATGATGCGCTCGATCAGGTCCGGTTCGTTGTTCTCCAGGATATAACGGACCACTTCCGGGTGGACCATCAGTTTGGTATCGAGGAACCGGTGGGTGATCTCCTGCGCATCCAGCATACCAGATCATGGGCGGCCGGTAAAATATATCCTGCCCTTCCTGCACAGCCTCCATCCTGAATGATCTCCTTGGGAGCGGGTGCGGCGTGCAGGTTGATATGACAGGGCAGTGATATCTGGTACGGCATTCCCCGGACGGACACAATGGAAATGTACGAGATTGCATCCACGCTGGTACTGGGATTCCTGATCGGACTCACCGGGGCGCTCGCTCCCGGCCCCACGCTGGTCGCCACCATCAACGCCGCCCTTGCCGGGAACTGGACCGCAGGGCTCAGGATCTCTCTTGGGCACATGGTCGTGGAATCAGTCATCTTCCTCATGATCATCCTTGGTTTTGCGAGTTTTGCCGGTCCCTATACGACCGTCATTGCTGCCGTGGGCGGGACTGCTCTCGTCATCTTCGGCATCATGACTATCTTTGGGAGCAGGAAGGCGACGCTTAGCACTACGCCCTCCTGTGCCGTGGCCAGTCCCTGCATGGCCGGGCTCCTGACCAGTGCAGCGAATCCCTACTTCTGGATCTGGTGGCTCTCGGTCGGGAGCGCCCTCGTGATAAAAACTCTCGAAGGAGGTCTCCTGCTTGCGATCGTCTTCATGATCGGCCACTGGTGCGCCGATACCGGGTGGTTCACGTTCGTATCCACGGCCGTCTCCCGGGGGAAGACCGTCCTCCCCGATACCACCTACCACCGGATCATGGCTGCCTGCGGGGTCTTCCTCGTCCTCTTTGGTATCTGCTACCTGTCGGGGGTTTTTATCCGGTGATCCGGCCGGTGTCCTGGTCCCCGCACCGCCAAAGTTACCCGCGTCCGTATTCTTCCGCATGGTTAATGTGCCGCGGGTTTAACACTATACAGACATTCGTACAGGCTTCGCCATGGCAGACAAGGAAAAACCCCGGGATATCCGCACGCTTTTCGCACAGTTCAGGACCAGTGACAACTGGATGGTCTCGCTCGCCCGCGACCTTCTCTGGGTCGCAGGAGTTGTCGGCACCATCGCCCTTATCCTCTTCCTCATCTGCGGTACGTGGCCCGCCGTGGTCACTATCGAGTCAGGAAGCATGACTCCCAACATGAACATCGGCGACCTCGTGGTCGTGGTCCAGAAGGACCGGTTCGGGGAGTTCATGACCTGGGAGCAGGGGAAACAGGCTAATGTCACCAGATTCAATGGCTACGGTGACGTTATCATCTACAAACCCAACGGGATGACCACTGTCCACCCGATCATCCACCGGGCGGTTGCATATGCCACGACCACTACCCCCCTGACCGAGATCCGTGGCGACCCGCTCAAGGAGAACTATACCGTGGCCCATGACGGGTATATCACGTGGGGCGACAACAACCCGGTCCCGGACCAGTTTGTTTCTTACCCGGGCATAGGCACACCGGAACCGGTGAAAGACGAATGGATCGTGGGCAAGGCCCTCTTCACCATCCCTCTTGTCGGGTACCTCCCGCTCCATATCGTTGAGGTGGTCATCGTCGTTGCCGTGATCATGATCCTCTACGAGTTCTACCTCAGGTCCCGCGAGAGCGAGGAGACGGGAGAATCGGGTGGAAAACAGAAAAAGAAGGCCGGAAAGAAGAAAAATTAAGGAAAACCTGGATGGGGCCGGGCCGGAGCAGGGGAAAAGATAGCGATCCAGAATCTGCTAGTACAATGCAGGAAGAGGGGCCATGACCACTATACCAGAACTTCTCGCAGATACTGCCGGTGGCCACCGGCTCACTGAGGGCGAAGCAGAACTCCTGCTCAAAGCCCGGGGAAGGGATGTCTGGAATATTACCGCGGCGGCGGACGAGATGCGGGAGCGCCGGGCGGGGGATATCGTTACGTACGTCATGAACCAGAACCTGCACGTGACCAACATCTGCAAGAACCTCTGCGGGTTCTGTGGGTTTGGCAGGAAGGCAACAGATCCCGGGGCATATTGCCATGACAAGAATGGGATCCAGGCGCAGGCACGGCTTGCGTACGAGCGGAATGTAACAGAGATCTGCCTCCTCTCCGGGGTCCATCCGGCGTTCACCATCGATACTTTCGTGGACCTGATCCACTGGGTGCACGAGGCGGCACCCGGAGTCCATATCCATGCTTTCAGCCCGGACGAAGTGGCCTTTGCGGCAAAAAAGCTGCACTGTCCCACTACTGACGTGCTTGCCCGGCTGAAAGAGGAGGGGCTCGGGACCATCCAGGGCACGGCAGCGGAGATCCTCGTGGATTCTGTGAGGGAAGTGATCTGCCCCCGCAAGGTACCTACTGCTGACTGGGTCCGGATAATCAAAGAGGCACACGGGATGGGCCTGCGATCCACGGCGACCATCATGTATGGCTCGTACGAATTGCCGGCTGACCGGGCCGAGCATCTTGGTCTCCTGAGGGATCTCCAGGATGATACGCACGGGTTCACCGAACTTGTCACCCTTCCCTTCGTCCACGCCAACACCCCGCTCTTCCAGCAGGGAATTGCCCGGGCCGGGCCTACCGGCTGCGAGGACCTCCTGATGATTGCGGTGTCCCGGCTCTTCCTCGATAACTTTGACAATATCCAGGTGGCGTGGGGAAAAGTCGGGCTGAAGATGACCCAGCTGGCCCTTCTTTCCGGGGCCAACGATCTCGCGGGCACCATGTTCATGGATGATGTCACCGGTGACGCAGGGGCTTCGGGTTCCGATTACCTGAATCCCAGGGACATGGAGCGGATCGTCACCGATTTCGGGCGGACGCTCCGGCAGCGGACTACGCTGTACGAGCTGATGTAAATCCCGGAAAATCGAATAAACAGGATCTCCCAAAACGTTTAAAAAAAGATCAGAGCAGTTCCAGCGCCTGCCGGCCGGTCATGCCGGTCCGGATCCCGCGGCCAAGGGCGGACCGGTTTGCTTCCCTTACGATTCCTGTGAGGATATCATTCGTATCCACGATTGACGGACCGAGCGCCGGGCGCACTTTCACTGCCGGGTAGCTGAAGGAGTCGAGGGCTGCCACGTCGAACGCCCCACACCCAACCATTCCCACATCGGTCCTGACAGCAACGAGATTGGCCGGGCCAAGAGGAACGACAAATCCGATTGCTTTCTTGTTATTCAGCTGAATATCTACCTGATGCATAGCTCCCACAGATATTGTTGACGCACGGGATTATAATCCTGCGGCAAGTGGGTACCTGTAGATTCGTTCTCACAGGTTCGATAGCTTTACCTCATCTGCGGGGCTACACTGCGTAGTAGAAACGGCGGAGTTTCATGGAGCAGACACTCAGGCGGATACTGGACGATGCGAGGGCCGGTCACCGGCTGGGGACAGAGGATGCACGCACGCTCTTCTCGACCCGGGACCGGGAGGTCTGGGAAATTGCTGCCACGGCGGATGAGGTGCGGGAGACGCGTGCAGGCAATAACGTGACCTGGGTCCGGAACCAGAACATCAACGTGACCAACCTCTGTGTGAATGCCTGTGGTTTCTGCGGGTACTCAAAGAAACCCGGCGATCCGGGGATCTACTTCCATGATCGGGAGGAGATCCAGAAGAAGGCCCGGATGGCAAAGGAACGGCAGGTCACGGAGATCTGCACGGTGAGCGGCCTCCACCCTGACTTCACCGCACAGTCGTATATTAATGTATACCGCTGGATCCATGAAGCGGCCCCCGGGGTGCATCTCCATGCGAGCAACCCGATGGAGGTGGCCTATGCTGCAAAGAGGAGCGCGATGACCAGCGGAGAGGTGCTGACGGCGATGAAGGAGGCGGGGCTCCATTCGATGTGCGGAACTGCTGCAGAGATTCTCGTGGATGAGGTCCGGGAGAAGATCTGCCGGGAGAAGATCCCAACGAAAGAGTGGATTCGCATCATCCGCGAGGCCCACGCAATGGGGATCAAAACAACAGCCACCATCATGTACGGGCACTGCGAGACCGACACTGATATTGTAGCGCACCTTGCGATCCTGCGGAAGATCCAGGACGAGACTCAAGGGTTTACCGAATTCGTCCCGCTCTCCTTTATTCACATGAACACCCCGATCTTCCGGGCAGGCAACGCCCGGGCGGGGGCTACGGGCAGGCAGGACCTCCTGATGGTTGCAGTAGCCCGCCTTTTCCTCGACAACTTCCGGAACATCCAGGTGAGCTGGGTCAAGGAAGGGATCAAGATGGCCCAGCTCGGCCTGATCGCAGGCGCCAACGATCTCGGGGGTACGATGTTCGAAGAAAGCATCTCGAAGGGAGCGGGAGCCACCAATACCGATTACCTGGATCCTGCCGAGATGCAGCGGGTTGCAGAAGACATCGGCCGGCCCCTGCGGAGGCGCACAACGCTCTACGAGCTGGTGTGATGCCAGGGGGAGGAATACTGCCATGAGAAGAAAGGACCGGGAAATTACGGACCGTGCAGAGATGGAATCGGTCCTCGTAGCGGCGCTGGTCTGCCATGTGGCGCTGGCGGACGGGATGGAGCCCTACGTGGTCCCGCTCTGTTTTGCCTATGTGGCTCCGGACAATGCGATCTACTTCCACTCCTCCCTGGTGGGAAAGAAGCTTGCAATGCTTGCGAAGAACCCCCGCTGCTGTGTGGAAGTGGACCTCTGCGACGGCCCCATTCCCGACAAAAACCCCTGCAGCTGGGAGTTCCGGTACAGGAGCGTTATCTGCACCGGGACTGCGCATATGCTGACCGATCCCCAGGAGAAGAACCGGGCGCTGAACTGCATTATCCGGCATTACGGGGAGAAAGACCACCGGTTCACAGAGAAGGAGCTGGACAGGGTCTGCGTAGTAAAAATAGCGATCGGGGAGATGACCGGGAAGAAGCACGGGTACTAATAGAGGCACTAAGTGCCGCCCGGTAAATCAGTCATGGCGGGGCTTGAGAAGCCTCACGATCCGGTCCCCGGTCTTCCGGGCCCGTTTCAGTGCCTCCTCGTCGTGGAGCACGTCCCCCTCGTGGTACCCGGTTCCCTTCACTGACCCAAGCGAAGAGAATTCGTGGGTATTCAGGAACCCTTCGATCGTCTGGATCGTCCGGCTCACCCCTTTGTTGGCGTGCACGGCGACTGCGACACCCTTCTTCCCGGCCAGTTTCCGGTCATGGTAGAGGGAATAGGTGCGGTCTATGAAGTTCTTGAGGTGACCGCAGACATCGAAATAGTAGGTTGGCGATCCGATGACGAGGACATCGCATGCCATGACTTTCTGTGCAATCTCGTTCCAGTCATCGTTCCCGATGACGCACCACTTCTTCTCCCTGCACTTCTCGCAGCCAAGGCAGGGATGGATCTTCATGCCGGCCAGGGAGACAAATTCGGTCTTCACACCCCCGTCCTCGCAGCGCCTGAGGATCTCCCTGACAAGGATCGCCGTGTTCCCGTCTTTTCGCATGCTTCCCGACAGTCCCAGGACTTTCATAGGTTACCCTTACTGTAGTACGGGCTCATGATGGTTGTGGTGACCGGGACAAGGCCGAGGCCCCGGAACGTGGAGAGGATCTCTTTTTTGGGATCTGCTTCACGGGAGAGGAGGTGCGACGGGCAGGAACAGTCGCTGCACCCGAAACCGGGGATGCCCGGCTCCCCGAGGGCACGTGCCAGCCGGCACTCGAAACGCTCTTCTGTCACAGCATGGACGGTGTAGCGGAGCGCGAACCGGCTGTCCGTGGAGAGGTGATCGACATGCCACTTCGGCGCCCTGTCCTTTGATCGTGAAAGGTCGATATGACGGAAGAGCCGGGCAAGGCCCCCGCTCCCGAGTGCTGAACCAACATAGATGTGCCAGCCAGCAGGGAACGGGACCGGGCCGAGGGCGCCGATACCGATCGCGCAGGCCGGATTCTCAAAAACGAGGCAGTAGATTCCCTTATCCATACCCGCTCTTCATCAGGCCCTGGGCCGCGGCTATGCAACGGCTCCCGCCTTCGTTTGTCGGATCCCTGTGACCTGCATACAGTCCCACCACCTCGAGCACCGAGAGCCGGTCGAGCGACCGGGCCAGATCGGTCCTGCTCCCGCCGGGGAAGTCGTAGCGGCCGAAATACCCGTCGGCAAAGACGGTGTCCCCGGAGATGAGGACATGGTCAGCCTCTGACCAGAGGCAGATGCTCCCCGGTGTGTGGCCCGGGGTATGGATGACCACGAGTTCCCCCACAGTGTCACCGTCAGCGAGCTTGATATCGGGAAGAATCCCGGGAGATCTGGCCCCGAAGTGCATCGAGAGGCTCCGGGCATCCTCAACAAGGCCGGCGGCATCGTTTGCATGGATGGCGACCTTCGCTTTGCACATGTGCGCGATCTCCTTTACCCGTGCGATATGATCGAAATGGCAGTGCGAGAGTACGACCGTCTCGATCTGCTCCTTGTAGGGAGCCACTGCCATCGGCATGACCCCTGCA
>NZ_JBAVIG010000054.1:0-53558 GCF_049686655.1 Methanoregula sp. | reverse complement strand
CGCCCCGCAATTTGACCGGTTTTTGAGTTTTCGCCACAAATCGCGGGGATAATTTCCGTGGTGGACAACATGGTTCTATTTTTGTGTTCACCACCGGACCCTGATGGGAAAATACGCCCGTTCCGGCTCCGGATTGGGGGGCGAGACCGTATGTATGAGGGCAGGGCGGTTTTGTCTCATAATGGATGGGATAATTTAGAGAAGTACTGGGTTCTCCGGTTTTCCGTTGATAATCACCCCCCCATTTTTTCAAAAAAGTGAACTAGATTCCTGGATAAAAAGTATATGAGATAATTACTTCGGCGGCTTCGGTGGCTGGAGCAGCTGGATCTCCCGGATAATCTCCCGGTGGAAGACCAGCAGCATATCGCTGATCATCCCAAACATGAAGATCTCGATACCCACGACGATGAGCAGGACTGTCAGGATCGTGAGGGGGATGTGCTCGATGTGCTTGAACCATTCGAGAAGCACATAGACCCCCGTGAGAAAACCGAGGATCGTAGTGAAAATCCCCATCATGCCAAAGTAGAACATCGGGTTGTTGACCCGGGCAAGCCGGTAGATAGTACTGACGATCTTGATCCCGTCATGGAATGGCGACAACTTGGTGGCGGTTCCCGGCCTCTGGGAATACCTGATGGGAACCACCATGATCCGCTGGCCGTTCCGCACCGATTCAACGGAAATCTCGGTCTCGATCTCGAACCCTTTCTCTTTCAGGTGCATCTGCTGGACGGCAAGCTTGGTGAAAGCCCGGTACCCGGAGAGGATATCGTGCAGATCCCGGCTGTGCGCGACCTTGAAGAGGAGGTTAAGCATGTGGTTCCCGAAGAGGTTCAGCCGGGAGAACGATCCTTCTTCGGCATTGATCAGGCGGTCCCCGATCACCTGGTCAAACCCGAGGAAGAGCGGCCCCAGCATCTTCTCCGCGTCCCGTGCAGAGTACGTGCCGTCGCCATCGAGCATGAGGATATACTGCTGCTCGATCACCTCGAATGCCTCGATAATCGCATTGCCTTTCCCTTTGCCGGACTGTGTCCGGACATTGGCTCCGGCTTCGCGGGCGTTCTTGATCGTGTTGTCTGTACTCTTGCCATCGATGACAAGGATATGGTTATAGCCGAGAGCCTTGAACTCCCGGACCACGCTGCTGATAGTCGGTCCTTCGTTCAGCGTGGGGATTAAGATGCAGACCTCATCCTTGTTGAATTTCATTGGTATACTATTTTTAATCGGGTGACATAAGTGCTTCTATGCACATGCCCAAAAAAGGGCTTCGGGCATTTGGTATTGCGGAGAGTTACGCGGGCAGGACCCGGTCGAACCTCGCGGGGGTCGTCATGAGGAAGGATCTGCGCGTCGACGGCTTCGCGTTCGGGTCCGTGACGGTCGGCGCGATGGATGCCACGGATACGATCCTGAAGATGGTCCGCGACCTCCGGCGCCGGGATATCAATGTAATTTTGTTGTCCGGGTGCGTGATCGCGTGGTTCAATGTGATCGATCCCGGCCGGGTTGCACGCGAGACCGGGATCCCGGTAATCTGCGTCACATACGAGGAATCTGACGGGCTCCTTGAGGATATCACACGGCATTTTCCGGATGATGCGGCCCGCATATCAGCATACCGGCAGCTGGGTGAACGGACCGCGGTCCGGCTGCACACCGGACTGACCTGCTTTATCCGGTCATGGGGTCTTGCCCAGGACGATGCCGCACGGTTCTGCGATGATTTCACCTGCGAAGGAAAGATCCCGGAGCCCCTGCGGGTGGCCAGGCTCTGTGCCCGGAATCTCCCAGGGGCTGCCGGCACGGACGATGATACGTTCTGAAACTTTGCCGGGATCCTGGTGGACCCTGCCCTGAAAGGTGATTTCATATAACCGCAGGAAAAATCTATACTTGTAACCTGTCCGGTTGTTCGGAGTTGTTTTTATGTCACAGGCTGTTAAACCCCGATGGGTCTGTCTTGAATGTCATTATATCTACGATCCTGAGAAAGGAGATCCCAAAAACGGCGTTCCGCCCGGCACGGGATATGAGGATATCCCCGATACCTGGCGATGTCCGGAGTGTAAAATCCTCAAGTGCAAGAAAGGTGTTTTCAAGCGCCTTGATAACTGAAATATAATTGCATCAGTTTTTCCTGGTTTCCATCAGTATGCGGGTAAGTGTCCCGCGAGATGACCTGGTCGGTTGTCCTGTCATACACATCGAACTGCACGATATCCCCGGGATGGAATGTTCCATCGGAATAGTCTATGGCGATTGTCGCATCGGGATACCATAAAAAATTGTCAGATCCAAATCCTCCCAGCGTCTTGATCCCATAGGGATGCAGCGGGATAAAATCATGCCCGTTCATAGTAGGAATATCGCAGGGAAGATGATCGCCATTACGGTAGGTTTTTGCGTATAATTTTCTGTTATCATACGGTTTTTTTCCATTGTTTTTTACCACCATGTAACTGTCGTAATCCAGGACACCGTCTTTGTCCGTGTGCCGGATTTTCGTGATCTCAAAAATTGTGGGGACAGTCCGATCATACAGGAGGTTCGGCAGCTGGGAGACCATGAGCAGGACCAGCATGGCAAGGACTACCGTTATGGCTACTGCCAGTATTGCCCCGAGGGGACTCTCAGACGCATCATCGCTGGTGACAGGGATCACCCATTGAGCATCAATTTTGTAATATATATCTATTTTGAAATCATCCGATGAAAAATACTGCTGTTTATAATAACTATTTTTGCCCGGTGGAAACCGGATCCCTCTCATGACCGGAACACCATGAACATAAATATACTGCGCACAAACCTCTGGTAAGTACAGTCTCGTCATATCCAGGATTGCATTACATGTTGACCCCGTCAGACGCGTCCGAAGACACTCATTCATCCCGCCGGAAAGGAAGGGAGTTTTATCTGGAGGGGCTGTCACTCGGACGAGATGGGCGGCACGATGACGCTCTCACCTCGTTCTCTCTTGCGCTTGCAGTGGATCCGGATCTCGCCCTTGCATGGGTCGGCAGGGGTTTTGCCCTTGGCAAACTGGGGAGATACGAGGAAGAGATCGAATGCTGCGATAAAGCGATCCAGCTGGATCCCCATTGTATCGATGCCTGGAACAACAAGGGGTTTGCCCTCGGCATGCTCGACCGGTTCGAAGACAAGGTCGTGTGCTGCGAACGGGCATTGCAGATCGACCCGGAGAATGCCACGGCCTGGAATAACAAGGGTGTTGCTCTCGGCATGCTCGGCAGGTTCGAGGCAGAGATCCGTTGTTGCGACCGCGCCCTTGAAATCCGGCCCCGCTACCTGTCTGCATGGGTCAACAAAGGGTTTGCCTGCGGGAAACTGAAACGGTACGAAGACGAGATCGCCTGCTATGACCGTGCCCTCAGGATCTACCCGTTCTTCTTTTCCGCGCTCATCAAGAAAGGCGTGGCCCTGATCAACCTGAAACAGTACGGCGAAGCCATCGAGGTGCTGGACCGGGCTTTGACCATCGAGCCTGAAAATGCAAAGGCGCTCTACCGGAAGGGGCTCTCCCTGTCGATGATGGCAAGGCATGACGAAGCGATCCGGTGCCTTGAGAGAGCCCTTGCGATCGATCCCTCGATTGCCGATGCCTGGGTCGTGATGAGCAATTCGTGCTTTATGCTGGGCAGGCTGGAGGAATCCGCCAGGGCATTTGACAATGCCTATTATATCGATGCGAAGGACGTGAGGTCCGGCATGAGGCGGGGGCTGTCCATGCTGAAGGTCGGGAAATTCGACGACGCGCTCCGTTGCTTCTCCGATGTGTTCGGTGTGCTCCTCAGGTAATTTATGAGAACCTCCCCCGGGGCAGATACCCCGGCTTTTTATCCCTGCTTCACCAACGAAAATTATGGATGTTGAGGAGTATGTCCGCAGGGGCATGGCGGACGGGAAAGACGAGAATACGTTACAAAAAAGCCTTGCGGACCACATCCTCCGGATAAAAAACACGGACTCCTCCTATGCATCTGCATTTGCCCGTGCGGTGATCGAGGAAGTGAACAATTCCCGCTCGCTCTCCGGCGATTTTTTTACCTTTGAACCTGCCGGTGTAGGCATGGGGGAATTCGGCGTGGGTTCCCGTGGGAAGGGGGATTTCTTTGCCCACCGCCAGATCGCCCGGATCATCGGGAAGACCTCCGCATCGGTCGGCGTGGACGAGATGGACGATGCCGGGGCCGTCTGTGCCGGCGGGAAATACATCATCTGCACCGTGGACGGGATGCACTCCCGGCTCTCGGACTTCCCGTTCCTTGCAGGGTTCCATGTCACACGTGCCACGCTCCGGGACGCGTATGTCATGGGGGCAAAACCGGTCATGCTCTTCTCCGATATCCACGTAGCCGATGACGGCGATGTCGCAAAGATCTTCGATTACACGGCCGGCATCACGACGGTCGGCGAGGCGATGGACGTGCCGCTGGTCACCGGTTCAACCCTCCGTATCGGCGGCGACATGGTGCTTGGCAGCCGGCTCACCGGGTGCGTGGGAGCGGTTGGCGTGGCAGAGCACCTCACGGCCCGGAAATCCACCCGGCCCGGCGACGTGCTGCTCATGACAGAAGGCGCCGGTGGCGGGACTATTGCGACCGCCGCGATCTATTCCGGCTTCCCCGAAGTGGTTGACAAGACGATCAACCTGAACTTCCTCAATGCCTGCGAAGTCCTGATGAAGAGCCCGGTCTTCCCGCAGATCCATGCGATGACCGATGTGACCAACGGCGGCCTGCGGGGCGATGCCTTCGAGATGGCCGAGACCGCGAAGTGCCGGATCGTCATCGATGAGTCGGATATCGGCAGCCTGGTCCAGCCGCAGGTGAAGGAGATGCTCGAAACGCTGAAGATCGATTACCTCGGGGTTTCTCTTGATTCTCTTCTTGTTGTTGCACCCGCTGAAGTTGCCGATGAGATCTGCCGGGTGATCCTATCAGCCGGGGTTACGATGAAGCAGGTCGGGCACGTGGAGGCGGGGAAGCCGGAAGCGGTGCTCCGGGTCGACGGGAAGGACCATGACTTCTCGCCCCGGTTTCGGGAGTCCGCGTATACGCCGGTCAAGAAGGTTGCGGATACCGAGCCCCGCGACTTCGAGGAGATGAAAGCCGGGGTGCTGCGGGCGTCGGAAGCGGCGATCCGGAAGAAGGAGCGGGTGCTGGGGAGGCTGAGGGCCGGGAAGAAGTAGTTTGACGCTATTGGGGGCTGCTTCGCCCCCCCCCCCGCGTGGGTATCCCCGCATTGCGGGGAGGCGGTATTACCGGAAGTAGATAGCACCCGGACGGAACTTTGATTAAATCTTTTTACTTTTATTGTCGTACGGCTTTGAACAAAAAAGGTCAGTCGCGGATGAGGTGTTGACTTTCTTTTGTCCCACTTCACCGTGAACTAAAGAAGAATATTTTATCTGGTTTTATTCCTGCCAATAACCTGAACCAGAATAAGGATCTGGCCGATAACCGTTATCACTGCAATGATAAACATCTGGAGAAATGGATCGTCAACTACCGGAATCCAGGGTGCTGAATTCAGGGACGGTATAGCGAAATAGGTATAGATCGCAGTGAGTGCGACAACAAATGTCAGGAATGATGAGAGAATAATTGATACGTTCATCTTTTTGTCAGGATTGAGCAGAGCTCGCCCGAACGGAGTGAGATCGTAATAGATCCACTTGTGGCCGTCTTCTGCAGACTCAACGAGACCTGCTTCCTTCAGCCGTTCAAGGTGGTGATGGATGGTGGACGGCTTTAAGGACAGTTCCTTCCCTAGTTCAGCATTGGTTTTTTTCCTGGTGCGAAGGGAAGAGAGGATAAGGACCCGGGATTCTGATGACAGACTATCGATAGTGGTTCTGTCAATGGTAAAACTGGTTTCATCATCCATGTAAGTAATACATTTAAAAAAATATTATATCAATTTTCCTGATTTATTGAGTTATTTTACGATAGAAAATTCTTCATGCCCTTATGAAATGTTAGATCTCAATCTAACATATTAATTTATTATATTATATTTGTTATCGTAAGATCCCTGAAGACGTTTGTCTTCAGAACTGAAGGAATTGTGATAACATGAAAACCTGGACTATATTTATCGGACTCCTGTGTATGCTCCTGTTAGCCGGGTGCGCATCGGGAGTGGTTATTGACAACAAAACCCCTACGGGCTTACGTCCGGTTACGCTGATTAACCAGTCGGAACTTATATCCCCGCCTGGATCAGCTGGCGCAGTGTCAGGAGCGGTTATCGATGACAGGATCTACTCATCACTTGCGCCCTGTTACTCGGATCACCTGATCAAATCCTATGGTCCGGTTCCGGTATTCACCAAAGATCACCAGGTTATATCACGTGGAGTCATGGCGGAATATTCCGGAACCGAACGTGATGCACAGTATAAGAAACTAAATGGACTCTACGAAGCGACAAAAGTTTCCTTTGATAACCGGTATTCCTATCCTCACGGCCCGGTGATTGCCTATGGATACGACGCACTTGGTTCTGTAACGGTTGGCATTTATGAGAATAATGTCACAGATGCAAAGACGATGGATGAGATGTATTCGTTTATTGCTGCAGAAGCCAGGAATCAGGGAATTGATAATGTCCCCGTGATCTTCTACACCGAACCAATACTACAACTCAATCTGGGACGGACCGATATGTGGAGACCGATCATTGGCGGGGTTCAGACAGGCAGTGCCGCCGGACCGTGTACCGTAGGTTTTACTGCTATCCGGGGTGGACAAACCGGTTTTGTTACTACCGGTCACGTTGGTGTTGCTTTCTCGCGTGCCTTTGCCATCCCTTCCGAGAGATCGACCCCGGTAACCTGATGTCCCATCCCGGCAAAGAGAAGTCCATAGCCTCCGTTCACTCCACCCTGTCCCTTCCAGCAAATTCCGTCTACTCCGCTGGCAGGTAGTCTCTCTTCAGGGAAGGCCGTAAAAAACCGGACCCTTAACGCCGGCTCCACACTACAATTCCAAAAACCAGAAGGATTGCTCCGACCGGGGCATACTGAAGCGGGGCAGGTTGTGTCGGACTTTGAACCGGAGCGGTCGTGGCTGGTTGTGCCTGAGGTGTTGAAATGCCCGTACTATAAACCAGGAACGGGATCTCTGTATAGGTGTCATCACCATTATTGGGGTCACTGAACGCAGCAACGAGTGCCTCAGCTGCGTCGTTGCCCTGCAGGCTTCCCGGGCCGGAGATCCTGAAGAGGTTCGTGCCGTTGTTAAGTTGCAGGCTGCGGACGTAATCTCCGCGGACATCGATATCGAACGTGGTGTTCTCCATCGGGTGCTGGACAATCACGAAGTACTGGCCGCTTTCAAGGTGACTGGTGACCTCCTCGGGGACTTCATACGTGTACGAGGTATCAGGGTTGACGGGTTGAATTGTCTTAGAGTAGTAGTTCTTACCGAGGATCCAGATCTGGACATTGGATGGGTTTCCTTCCGCAGATCCGGAAATCGTAAAGGGCACTCCTTTTGAAATTGTTGCTGGAGAGATCTCTGCAGTTATGAAGGGTTTTTTCAGGATAATCCCGACATTGGCAGCGTCGGGACCCAGCTGGTCCTTTGCTTTCGGCTGGCTCACGGCATAAATGCTGTATGTCCCGGCATCGACCGGGAGATTTGTGGTGTAATAGGTATATTCCCAGGTTTTATCCGGTTTTGTATTCACTACTGTGAATGAGTCCGGGTTTCCGCTGACTACAGCCTGCTGAGGCGAGGTAAGTTTTCCCCCGCTACTGGGAATGCCGGGTCCGGTTGTGAATGTGCCGGGTCCGGTTATGAAGAGGTACGTGGTATCCGAATCATAATTATGGCCACTGAGAACTACTTCTTCTCCCAGGTAATATGACTGATCCCCCTGTGCGGCGATGGTAACTCCCGTGCCTGCGGATACGGGAGACAGCGACAATACTGCGGTACCTGCTATGATGAGCAGCAGGATCATTTTCCAGAACGCGGATCGGTTGTTGCTGGCTTGTTTGAACATATGTAAATGTATGGATATTTACAATATAAATTTTATTCTAGCATCAGGTTTTTATCCGGTAACATTATCACTGGAACGTATGGGTTCGCGGGCATTTGCTGACACTACTTTTAATACGGGATATCTTGCAGAGGGGGCTAGGGATTAAAAAAATTTATGAGATAGTTTCCGTTTCAGCGGATTTTGGCATGTGCCCGGACTTTGCATACCGGTAGAGGTCCAGCGATGCAATCCCCCCGACCGTTACTGCAACCAGGGTAAGGCCGGACAGGGCAAGAACGTACAGGAGAGCGGCAGCAGCCCACGCATTACTGGGAAACGTGAACGAAGTGTATATCTGGCCCGAATCCCACCACCCATAACCAACTCCTGAAAACTGGAAGAGCAGGATCAGGAGAGAGACTGCGAATACTACCATTCCAAGGCCAAGAACGCATGCTGCCACTTCACCCCAGATCTTCTTCATCAGGATACAGGATCCCAGAACCGCTTCCCTGAGGCTTTTCCTCTCAAGCACGAGAAGGGGCACTACAAACAGGGTAAGGACGAACAGGAATACGGTGATGGCGAAAAGGATCAGCATATCGTCGAGCGCAAAACTGATGAACCACCAGTTGTCAGCTTGCATGAAGGGAACGTACTGGAACGGTTCGAGGACAAAGTTGAAGGGGAACTGGCTTTGCACGCATAACAGGGAACCCCAGATGATCCGGTTCAGCACATTGGAATATTCACAAATGGTGAAGAGCAGGGTGCCTGCGAGTGCGACGACCACGGACCACCCGGCAAGGGGTACCAGGTATTTTTTTGCCATGGTAAATCCCCGGAAGAATGAGACCGTACCGCCTTCCTCTGAAGAGATGCTTAAGGTGAGGCCCGCAAGTAGGAATGCCATGCAGAATACCGTAAGGAGCTCGATCACGAATGTCAGGACAAACGATGCGAATAAACCGGAGTAGTAGGGATCAAGGAGGAGCAGCCACCGGGAGTCATGAACGAAAAGTACCCCCCGGATAATAAAGGGATGAACGAGAACCTGAATCCCGGCAATTGCCGCGACCACGGATCCCCCGGTAAGAGGCACCAGGTATTTTTTTGCCAGCCTGAGTCCCCGGAAGAATGAGACCTGACCGTCTGGAGAGTAGCTTAAGGCAAGGCCCGCCAGTAAGAATCCCAGGCAGAACACCGTAAGGAGCCCAGCCACGAATGTCAGGGCAAGCGATGGGAATAAACTGGCATAGTAGGGGCCAAGGAAGAACTGCAACTCTGGTGGTGTGGGAGAAACGATGAGCACCAGCTGGGCGAGGAGGTGCGCGGCCAGCACGAGTCCGGCGAGGAGCGTAAACCAGAGGAGCTGCGGGTTATGGATCAGGGTTTTCGTGCCTGACAGGGCTGCCCCGGTTCCCCGCCGGATCGCATCCGGTCCGCCGGTCCCGCCATCCGGGCTGCCCTCATATGTGGGTTCAGGCGGGTTACCAGCACCTGTTTGCGAGGCGCGGAAGACCGGTGCTTTCCGGCACAGGCCGAGCCACCAGTGTACATCAGGAGAATGCTGGTTCATGCCATACTCTCCCGGATCTTTGCATACCTGTAGAGGCCCAGTGATGCAATCCCCCCGACAGTTGCCACGATCAATGCAAGGCTGGAGAGGGCAAGGGCGTACAGGAGACCGAGAGCGATCCATGCATCACCGGGGCGCGAGGACAAAATTGACGTGCCGCCGTTAACGATCGACACCTGGCTGATTCCGGTAAACTGGAAGAGCAGGAACGTTAGCGAGGCAGCGAATACTACCATTCCAAGGCCAAGAACACAGGCAGCCACTTCTGCCCAGTACTTCTTCATCAGGGTAAACGATCCGGAAACCGCCTCCTTCAGGCGTTTTCTCTCAAGCACGAGCAGGGGGGCCACAAACAGGGTCAGGACGAACAGGAGTACGTTGATTGCTGAAAAGATCAGTGTCTCAATGAACGCACCCGGAAATCCCGGAGCAAGAACCGGAAGATTCCCCCCGGGCGGGTGGGCGATGAAGACATCCGGGTTAAGGGACCAGTTGAAGGGGTACTGGCTGAACATGTTGGATAGGAATATTTCGAGGTTTCCGTAGATATCGAAAGAATGGAGTTGCATTGAGTTCAGCGCACCTGAAGAGATCCCGCCGGCGATGAAGATCAGGGTGCCTACAAGTGCCACGACCACGGACCACCCGGTAAGTGGTATCAGGTATTTTCCGGCCATTCTGAACCCATGAAGGAATGAGACCGGACCTCCTGTCTCTGAAGAGAGACTCAGGACAAGGCCCGCCAGTAAGAATACCAGACAGAACACCGTCGGGAGCTCGAATGCAAATGCCACGACAGGCGATTCGATTAAATCGGGTCCATTGTTCATATTGACGAGAATGAGCACCCACTGGGTGATGAGGTGCCCGGCCAGCACCAGTCCGGTAAAGAGCGAGAACCAGAGGAGCTGCCGGTTCGCGATCAGGGTTTTCGTGCTGGATAATGCGATGCTGATCCCGTGCCGGATCCGGCCGGGCCCACCGTCATCCGGCCGGGCGAGATGGTCTGCGTCCGGCTGAACCACGGGCAGTGCCGGGGCCGTGCGGAGTATCGGTGCTTTCCGGCACAGGCCGAACCAGTGTTCAGCAATTTCGGATACCCGGGTCATGAGGCAGGCTCCGGTTTTTTCAGGCTCCCTTCCGGTATATCGGATACCCCGTTGCTCTTTCCTACTCGGTAGAGATCCGCAATCGCAACACCCGCTGCAGAAAAACCTGCAGCCATCAGGATCCAGCAGGCAACGATGAACCCGTAACAGACGATCATCATCGGCAGATACCCGCGGGACCGGGAGATGAAGAAGTCATAGTCATGGTTGAGCAGAGTGGGGGACTGGCCGATCACGACCCCTACGGCAGCAACCCCGAGGACGATGAACCCGAAGACAAGGATGCACCCCAGCACCTCGCGCCATGTCCGCCGGAACAGGGTTACGGATCCCGCAAGGGCGGGAATAAGTCCCTTCTTTTCCAGCACGATGGCCGGTACCAGGTAAAGGGCTGCCAGGAACAGGAGGCTGTTGATGGCCATGATCTCAAGTGCGAAAAAGTTCGCGGATGTATAAAGCACGGAGAAAAATCCGCCCGGATGATAGTATTCATAGGGAAGCCAGAAGAGCGCCATCGTGATACCATGAACGATGCTGCCAAAAAACTGGCTGTGGGATATGAATACAAAGACGATGGTCGCAACGAAGGCCATGCCGACGGACAGGGCTGTAAGGGACCAAAAGGACGCACGGACTATTGCACATCCCTCATGGACGGTGACCGCTGTTTTTCCCCGGTTCCCGTTCCGGTACAGGACCAGGCATGCCAGTATGAGGATGAAACCGGACAGGCAGATCATTTCCATGAGGAAGACCCGCAGGTCAATGATGATGGACGAGTTTCCGGAAGGAAGAGCAACCAGCTGGTTCTGCAGGTCAATGAACAGGGTCGAGTCGCCAACGGGAATATCAAGAGAGAATGACGGGGTCATCGCAACATGGGTTATACTCCATCCTTGTGCAAGGATCAAAAAGAGCATGACAAGCCCGGAAAGAAGCGTGAACCAGAGCAGCTGGCGGTCCCGGAACGTCGCCATCAAGCTTCCTGTAGCAATGCTGATCCCGTCACGGATCCGGCCGCGCCTGGCGGGAGAGACGTTGCCGGCTGGCGGGGCCGGAAGAGCTGTGACCGGGTCATTAACAAGGATTGCCGGTGCAGTGTGAAAAGTCGGCGCTTTCCGGCACAGACCCAACCAATGTTCAGCAATTTCAGATACCCGGGCCATCATGCACCTTCCTTTATCCTGATGAGCAGTTCCTCTGCCATCTTTGTCGGGTTGGTGGTCTTTTTTATTTTGATCCCCAGTTCTGACGCGAAGTCCCAGATGAACTCGATACACTTGGTATACTCATCGCATGACCCGCAGTCGCCGTCATGTTCGTACCAGACCTGCATGCCGTGCTTTTCCGAGACAAAGATGTAGGCATTTGTCTGGAACGGGATGGACCGTCCAAACAGGACGCCCCGCTCTACATCAACCTTCTCAATCTGGATCCGGTTTGCGTGGGCCATCTCCCGGAGCGAGGCATCGATCTTTTCGTCCATCACGCGGAGCGCTTGTGAGACGCCTTGCCGCGTGATTCCCAGCATATTAGCAATAGAGATATTGGACTGCCCGCTGCGACGCATCTTCCAGAAGCCGAACTGCTTCTCATTCGTTGGCAGGAACATACGTAAATGTATTGACATTTACAATATAAAAATTATGCGGGCCATTTTGCGTTCAGGAAAATGATAAGCCCGGGGTATATCCGAAAAAGGATTACCGGCCCCTGTATGCGGGAGGGAGAATGCACGCTATGGAAACAAAATTCCGGATATTTTCACCCTACGGTACCATAGTATAAAATGCTGAACATCCGGTTTAGAATAAGAAGATCTGGTATTGGGAGTGGGAAATGAATGAGACTGGAAGATAACGGACCTGATCGAATCAGGTGAGATCCTCTCCCATCACGCCCGGGTCCGGATGTTTGAGCGCAACATCCCGACCGATGACCTGATTACCGTAGAAGGAAGGATGAACCATGATTCCGGATCGTTGCAGTTTCTGTAAGGGTAAACTCCGTGAAGGTAATACGGAATTTATGGCCCACGCTGGCGGTGAGGTCATCGTGATCAAAGATGTACCGGCATATGTCTGCGAGCCGTGCGGGGAAGCCTGTTACACTACCGCCACCTCCCGGAAAATTGACGGCCTCATGCGGGCCGCCCATCAGAAAAAACTGTGCATGCGCCCGCTTCCTGCCGGGGAAGTGTCCCTGAAGGGATAATTTTACCGGATCGCTTTTTTTAACTGGCTTCGGTTATCCCTCCCACCTGGATATCATCGCGGATTCCCGGAATCCGGTGGGGGGTTGCCGGCCAACCCCCCTTCCATTTATTTTTAAATCGTGTGAACCCCCCACCCTCATGCAGGTGTGATGTAAAATGACATCGTGTTCATTTTCTCCATTACTAGCGACTAACACCTGAATGTGACAAGCCAAAAAGAAATAAAAACTATTAAAGAAATGTTAAGTCGGTGATGGCTTGCCACTCTATGCACTATTATTCAAAGGCGGTTTGCGGCATTCAGAGCTTTCGAATGAATACTCGGATCGGTTCGTCGAATGGGCCAAGAAAGTAGCTTCAAGCAGTGTTCCAGGAAGCAGATTCATGCAAGAGGGAAGGCTTGTCTCTACAAACGGGGTAACGAATCTAAAATTTGATAAGGACACCATTGGCGGTTACATGACGGTAGAATCGGAAAGTTACGAAAAAGCAGTTGCAATAGCAAAGGAGTGCCCGATATTGGAGAATGATGGATACGTTGAAGTTCGGGAGGTAATTAAACCGGGCTCCTAGACTCTGCCCATTAAATCTCTTTTCAATGCCCTCATTTTATATAATACGATGTCACTTTACACTACACCTCCCCCTTACTTGATGGGTGGGGTGGGTACCCCTCCTGAGAGTGGGTTTGGGAATCGCTGAGGAAAATTGCGATGAACGGCCGCCGCCCCGAAGGGCGCCCCGCGGCGGATCAACACCTTTTCAAAAACTCAAAAACAGGTAATTCCCACAGCATCGCAAAGCGCAGGGGCGGTCCGGGGGGACAGGCACTGTTCCCTCCGTTAGCGTAAGTTATTCCTTATTCCTTCGGCTTATTAGCACACACAAAAATATTATACGCCAGCTGCGGCACCCGCTTCTCGACAAACGGCTCGATCTTACGCGCGAGATTGAACAACGGATCGATCATGTCGATATGCGCAAACGAGCACCATTTGACCGAGATATCCGCGTATCCCGCCCGGGTGAAGAGCGTATCCATCTCCTTCTCGTTGTAGTAGTATTCCCCGAAGTCTTTCATGACCACGTGCTTCACGTTGATCTTCTCGCCAATCTGGTATAACTTTGGGATTCCGCAGGTCAGGAGTTTCTTGCCGAGCGTGCAGATGGCAATCGCTCCGCCGGGCCGTAGCACCCGGTAGGTCTCCGCGAGCATTGCTTCCGGGTCCTTCACATAACTGAACACCAGCAGGCTCGATACGGCATCGAAAGAGTTGTCGCGGAACGGGAGCTTCTCGCCGACCCCGACGGTAAAATCGCACCCGTTACAGCGCTTGCGGGCCAGTGAGACCATGTTCCCGCTGATATCGAGGCCGGTAGCGTGGCCGCCGTGCTCAATGTATTTCTCGACAAAGAGGCCTGTCCCGCACCCGATATCGAGGAGATCGCCGCCTTTCGGGAGTGCGTTGATCAGGTAATTGCTGATGTGGGTGTGGTAATTCCTGCCACGCTTGTGATCGTAATGCTTGTCGTAGGTGTCAGCAATGGTATCGTAGTGGTTCCGGATCTTCTCCTGCTTGATGGAACTCATGTAAAAATCTCCTGGATTCCCGTGGTAAGTGCCCCCATCTGGATAAATTCGCTGTTGGCGTGTCGCATCCTGTATTCCGCATCGGCGAGGGCAATGGCAAGCGCCGGGTGGTTAAACTCGCGCTGGATAATGGTGCGCAATTCCATGATCACTTCCGTGCCCGACAGCCCGGAATCGATCATCAGGGACTCGAGCCTGCGTACAGCCCCCCGTGTGTCTCCACCCTTGAGGGCATTGATTGCCGAGACTGCAACAGTTGCCGATTCTGACTGGGCAACCCCCAGGAGGTCCTGGCAGCGCCCGGTCTCCGTTGCAACCTGCAGCAGCAGGAGGGCCCTGCGCATATCCCCGGCAGCCGCCTGCGCGATCAGTTCGAGGTCATCCTCGCTGCAGGAACGTGCTCCCGGCTGCTCACGCTCCATCACCTTCCTGAGGCTGCCCAGCATAACGGATGTTCCAATGGGAGAGAAGAAGAGTGGCAGGCAGCGGGAAGCGATCGCGGGGATGATGGCGCTCGGGTTGGTTGTGGTGAGGACAAATCTGCAGGTGCTGCTGGTCTGCTCCATGATCCGGCGGAGCGCCTGCTGTGCATCCCGGGTGAGGGCATGGGCATCCTCAAAGACAAGGATCTTGTACTCCGCATCCAGCGGGCGCAGCGACGCATACCACTTGAGAATATACTTGAAATTCGAGACCAGCGACTGGTTCTTCTGGTACAGGTGGGCATACCGCTCGTCCTGTTCCAGGAATGCCTTGCCCTGCTGGAAGATATCGGCGGTCTGGATGATTGTGGTGTTCAGTTCCCAGTTTTCCCGGTACACCTCTTTTGCAAAACATTCTATTGCCGAACTCTTTCCCGTGCCGTGCGGCCCGGTCAGGATCAGGTGGGGGACGGTCCCGGAACGGGCAAAGGATGAGAGCTGGCGGACGGCAGGCTCCTGTCCTGCAATCATATCCAGGGTACCCGGCCGGTACTTCTCAATCCAGAGCATGGGCAAGCCTCATTGTTATCTCACGTATTGCTTCTGACAAAAGATAATGGTTGTCCGATGTTGCCAGGAGCCTTGTACGATCCTCTGCCGAAAGTTCAGCACACGCCCGGGTGATCTCCGGCAGTGCGCGGGTAACTTCGTCAACGATCGTGAGTGTGGCGTGTTGTGCTGTCCGGGAGAGGGGATTGAGATCGATCGCGATCACTTGTTTCCCCATCCCCACGAGGGCTTCGCACCGGTCCCCGTCTTCCAGGGGCACCAGCACGATATCGGCAGAGAACATGCCTTCGCGGCGGCTCCAGGCCCGGTCGTGGGATAATGGCAGCAGCCGCTCGGCCTCCCCGGAAAAAACATCTGCGCCGGCTGCTGCCAGGATCTTCTCGATCATCGCCACCCGTTCTTCGGTCCTGTGGAAGAGGTTGACTTCCACAAGGGCCCCGCTTGCCTTCTGGAGTTCTGCAATTTCACGGGATGCGAGTGCAGCGGTGTTGCCGTTGACCGAGATCACCGGGTGGCGGGCAGTCATCAGCATCGCTGCCGCGGTCTCCTCAGCACGCCGGGCACTCTCTGTTGTCCGCTCGCCAATCAGGTAATCGAACGCCTCGCCCCGTCCATGGGCAGTGAGTCCCTCCATGGCCACAACTCCCTTCTTTGCACATGCCGCGAGCCGCTCGCGGGTGACGAGAGACCGGTAGCGGGGATGGTCGGGAGAGATCATGGCATCATACCTGCTCCCCGGTGATTCCGGCACCGGACCGGGCCATCGTGCATTCGCAGACCCGGCCGAACGATTCAAGGACGGCGCGTGCATCCGTGCCCAGGGCAAATACGCCATTCCCGAGCATGGTCATGCTCGCCGGGACATGCTCTTTTTCACAGGCTGTAAGGACTTCGAGGACTTCTTTTGTTGCAAGACCGCTGTCCACGGTAAACTGCCGGGAGAGCCGGAAAAAATCCTCCGGACCTTCGGGGGTTGTGCCGGGAAATGCGGCAGAAACACGGCCCATCAGGTCCTTCGAACCGAGGACGGAGGGCGTGTGGATCGGCCCGAAACTGATCATGTAAAAGGGGCCGTCCAGGTCAAATGTCCGCTCAATCCGGGCATCGATCCCCGGACCATACCGGACCACCCGGCCGCCCCCCTGGCATGCAGCGACATCGCCAAGACCGGTCCTGTGGGTGACCTCCGTCTCATGGGCATAAGCCGCAATGTCCCGGGGAGACAGGTGGAGGGTAAGGAGCCGGTCCAGTGCGGTCAGCGTTGCGAGAAGTGCCGCAGCAGAGAGGCCGAAGCCGGCTCCGATGGGAAGCCTGCACTCTGTCTGCACAGAGGCGGTGATGCCAAGACGTTTCATGACTGATGCGACAGGCAAAGAATCATCGTCTGTTATGAGCTCCCTGCCCGTGACATCCCTGCACACTACGCGGATGGATGTTTTTTCAGACGGGGTGACGGTGGCAGTGACGCCTTCGCTGATGACAATGCCGGCACCGATACTGCCGGTGGCAGCCACAGTGCTACCGGCAACCCGTTTGAAATACCCCGAAATATGACCGGGGCAGAATGCAGTGACCCTCGTCGGTTTCATACGTGTCCCGTTATGCAGTAATTGGTTGGACGTCTGCAGTCTTTAATCAATCCTGATCCAAAAAAATGCAGTCCCTCAAAAACAGGAGGGCTGATTTACCGGGTTACTGCGGTCCCCCGGTCTGCTGGAGATCCCGGAGTATCCTGCGGATATGCCCGATGTTGATGGTGCGGGTAGTGAGCAGGCAGAGATGGTACTTCTTGTAGGGAGCGATGATCACGTTGCCTTCGGGGATCTGGATCGTCATGTGAACGAATGTGCCCCAGTCAAGGTGAGGGGTGATCTTACGGGTGGTTGCAAGCATATTCCGGGCAATTTTAAGGAGGGGTTCGATCTCCGCGTCGCCCATCAGGATAATATTCCGGTCTTCGCTGAAGACGGATATGGCCACAACCCCGTTGAGCTTTTTTATCTGGCCTATAAGTTTTATATCGTCAGCATCGAGGACCACATCAAGCGGGACCTGCGGCACACCGGACGGGATCCCTTCGTGCTCGTCAGGGCCTGGCGGCAGATTTACCGTAGCCAGGGGTGCCGGCCATTTTGTTGTCTGCTGCATAACCACAGGTGTTGGCTCGCGCAGCGGTGCGGACGGTGAAGCTGGTATTACCTTGTTTACCGGCCCGGGCTCTTCCGGGATGACCTCTGTCCCATGTTCATCAATATGCAGGATCTTTGTGGCATGGACAAACTCTTCGGGAGTGTACCTGCATAGATTGAACTCTATGGTCTGATGTGAATTGAAGTAATCCAGGGCAGCATGGCCTTTGAGCTCGATCCTCCCGTGCTTGAAGTAATACGCGAGAGGCGTCCCTTTCCGAATCAGGATAAATCCCTCGCCGTCCTGGATGACAATCCGTACAACTCCCACGAACCGTACGGTGTGAGAAAATATCCACTGGGGCGGTGCCTGCATCCACCCGATACTTTTTCCTTCCGGCAGTTGGTCGATCATAAGAATGAGACTATGGCATCCTGGTTTTTCTTCATCTCGTACGTGATCTGTCCGATATTGGCGCTGTTCTTTGCGATGATCACCAGAAAGAACTCTTCTGCCAGGGGCCCAAGGATGAGGAAGCTCTCTGAATATTCCACAAAGACCATGGAGAGGGTTGCATTACCGAACTGTACGGCGGTATCTTTTGAATCGAGCATGACCGTCGAAATAACGTTCCCCATGTTTGCGTCAATGACAATACCCGACTTTATGCTCTCGATTATCTCCCCATTCTCTTCTATAACCACGGCTGCCTGGACGCCTTTGATGATGAGGAATTTATTAAGGATCTCCTTAAGCATCTGTACCCCCGGATTGTCCGGATTATTTCCTGTGGCCCTGCATTGATTTTCCAATCAGTTGTGGAGCATTATACCTCTATGCATGTTACACCGTTACTGAGGTTTTGTCCCGGCAGACAACTATTATGTCCGGATTATCATTCACTCGTTGTCTTCTTTTGCCAGGGTGTCGAGGATCTTGTAGGTATTGATCATCCGGTTGAACGCAGTCTGGAGTTCACCGATCTCATCGTTACTGAGCAGCTCTATCTCCGGACTCTTCAGGTCGCCGGTGCTCATGCTGGTGGCGATCTTGGAGAGCTTGACGATCGGCGTGGTGATGCTGTTGGCAAGGAAGAAACTCCACATGACAACAACGGACAGGGTAATGAGCGTGATGATGAAGATACTGTTTGCAAGACCGATGTTTGCGACGATGCTTGTCTTATCTCCCATTAACACGATACCCAGGAGGATCATCGGTATCGTTGCAACAAAGAGCATACTCACCATCAGCTTGTAGAAAATGGGTATCTGGAAGGAGAAGCCACCCAGCGGGGCCTTTATTTCCGTTCTGTTCATGGAAGCCATAGATCAGTATCTACGAAAACACCATATAAAAATTTCCAAAGAATTCCGGGGATTTCAGATTGATTGAAATGTGAATTGTGACCAAAAACCGGTAAAAATAAGAATATGTCCCGGTCCCTGTTTTTCAGGAAGGTCCGGTACCGGGACGGGCCTGTGCCATCCGCTGGATAATCCTGCTCCATACGGAGGCAGCGATCTCGTCCTTGGTCCCGTCAATGGGTGTAGTGCCTTCTGCATCGAGAAGGATATAGTTCCCGTGGCTGCTGCCCATGGTTTCCGGAGTATTCATGAGTACCATGGCAACTCCCTGCCGGATCATGGCCCGGGCTTTCGTCTCCGGTCTCCTGCCGATTTTGAACGCTACCGTAAACGGGTTATATGCTGACTGAACGGTCTCAAGAAGTTTAGGGAGGGGGCGGAGGCTGATGCTCACCGGTTTCCCGCTGGGGATCTTACCCGCTGCCCGTTCCGGGGCAAAATCTGAGATGGCTGCCGCACTGATGTAGATATCTGTCCCTCCCCGTTCATCCATCTGGTGCAGTACCTGGTCGTGCATTTCCCGTGCAGTCCCTGCCGGGATATTCCGGACGCAGGGAAACGAATCGTTATGGACTACGGTCACATCAGCACCAAGCCGGAATGCCTCAAGAGCGAGTGCGCGCCCCATCTGTCCGCTTGAACGGGTTGTCAGGATACGCACATCATCCACCGGCTCACGGCACGGCCCGCTGGTGATGAGGACGTGTTTCCCCGCAAGCGGCCTGCCGAGAACCGCACGTTCGCAGGCCAGGACGATCTCACCGGTACCGGCAATCTTTGCTTTCCCCTCTTCGATACGCGGCCCGATCACTTCAACGCCCCATGCTTCGATCCTGCGAAGATTTTCCGCAAGGCCCGGGTGACGGAACATGCTGTGGTGCATAGCCGGGACCACGAGGACCGGCATGCCCCTCCCGAGTGCCGTGGTGGCAAACGTGGTGACGGGAGTGTCATCGATTGCGCAGGCAATCTTGCTTATGGTATTGGCTGTGCACGGCGCAATAAGCAGGAGGTCTGCCATCCCGTCATCCCCGCACCAGGTGACATGCTCCACGAGACCGGTGATGCGGGTGATTGCCGGCCTGCCGCTGGCATAGGTGAGTGCTTCAGGGGAGATAATGCCGGCTGCGGCATCACTCATCACCGCTTGGACAATTGCCCCGTGTCTCCTCAGCTCGTGGATGAGTTTTACCACTTCTACGGCAGCAATGCTCCCGGTCACGGCGACGACAATCTGTTTTCCGGCAAGGGTCTCCCGGGTCATAGGATACTCACGTCCTGCACGACATGCCATGCATGCGGCCGGTATTTCTTAACCTTATGTACCTGGATGGTGGCAGAAAAACCTGCGCTTTCCAGTGCTGCACGGATCTGATCTTCAACAGGGCCGATACTGTGGAGGTGGATGATGCTTTTGGTCTTCGCGTGCTGCAATGCGTACGGAAACATCGTGATCGCGTCGAAATGACCCATGAGAATCCGGTCATACTTCCCGGTGAGGAGGTCGCGGCAGTCCCCGGGTGTTGCTTCGATGAGGCCGGAAAAATGGTTCTCCCGGATATTCCGTTCGAGATACGTGAACGCGACCGGGTTGATCTCCATGGCATGGACCCGGGCCCCGGCACCTGCTGCGGGTATCGAAAAATAGCCTATACCGGCAAACATGTCCGCCACCCGTTCATTGCCGGGCCCGGCCCGGATCAGCCCGGCGATCCGCATCTTCTCGGTGCGGTTCCCCTGCGAGAACATGACTTTCCCGGGATCGAGTACGAACGTATAGCCGCTCTCCCGGTGGTGCACTTCTCCGGCCGTACCGAAGAGTATCTCGGCCCGCGGCGTTCTTGTGACCTCCTTCAGGGATTCAATCCAGAGCACTCCGCGGGGCGTGCGGAACCGGATGATCTCATCAACCTGCTCCGGGGCAGGTCTCGCCCCATGGATCACGGCCACATCGCCGATCATGTAAAACCCCCTCCCTGCATAGCGGGGCTGCCTGTCGATCTCGCAGTCGCAGGGCATGCCCTCGCGGACCGGCACCCAGCACTCATCCCCGTTTACGAACGGGCTCCGGGACTGGTCCACCCACTCCTCGCCGCCGATTGTTTTCAGCTGGTCCCGCGATATTTTCCTGGCCCGCATCATGAACCCGTCTCAACGGACTACCACGAGGTGATCAGCGTCGCGGAGGATACTCAGGTGATCCCCGGAGTGTGCGTCCAGCCACCCGGGCTTTGGAAGCTCCACGGTTTTACAGGAGACCGGGTCGAGAATGCCCATGGTGTCTGTATCCGCAAATGCCACGAGAGCAGATTCGGCGCTCCGGGCATTGCCGATGATACGCTCCACGTCATCCTGCCGGATCGACCTGCCATTACCGTCACGGAGGTCGAATACCCGCACATTATGCGATTCTATGCGTTCGATCTCGTAATACCGGTTCTTCGCGAGGATTACGTCGTGCTTCTGGAACCGGGGCAGGCGCATCGAGTAGGTGATCCGATAGAGCTGGCGGCCGTTCTTTTCGCCCACCAGTTTCGGGTGGGTGGTATAGCGGCCGCCAAGCTGGGCGACGATGCCCTTGCAGATGAGCATGCCGATATGCTGGGACCCGATGATGATGTCGATCCCGTCGTGGATGATGTTCATGTCGTTGATGAACGAGAGGCGTTCGCCCCCGGCCTGGAGGGTGTCCTCGATCTGCTGGGCAATCTGTGCGCTCGTCTCGAGTTCGAAGGTGCTGGGGAGCCGGCCATCGGCCCTGACCTGCACAACCCCCTCGTAATAACTCCCGCTGATCCGGTTGCAGCGATCGCACTGCTCCTTGTGCCAGATGATCTCGGTCGAGCAGCTGCCCTCGACCGGGGTCTTGTAGAGCGTGCCGCGGACTTTCAGGTTCGCACGGGACCGGTTGATGGTGATATCATCGATCCATGCCTCGATCGCCGGCATCTTCACATCCTTGTGGAAATGGACTGCTGACCTGGCCAGTTCCTGCCCGAGTGCAGTTTTATCCCGTTCGTTGTCGGTCCAGGTATTCACCAGTTTCGTGGCACCGCAGCTGGGGCACTGGACGTGTTTCACCCGCTGGTCGCAGGTGAACCATGGGGTATCCCCGATCCTGCACTCCCTGCACAGTCCTTCCGTCTCTGAGGCCTTGCCGCATTTCGGGCAGAAGTTCCCCCGTATACTTCCTTTCATAGGCAGTAGACCTGCACGTGGGGGATCTTCCCGATCATGATACAGTGATCTCTGGTGATAAGACCCATCTCTATGGCAAGCCCGATGGTCCGCTCTCCCATCAGGTTGATATTCCCGGCGTTTCGCAACGCCTCCCGGATCTCCTCTTCCGTTGCGGGGGATTTGCCGTAAAAGGCGTCGGTTACCGTGACGGTCATCGTTTCGCCGCTGATGGTTGTATTGATCAGCTCGCGATCGCAGACCGCGACCACATCGGGCGATTCGCGGGAGCGATGAATTTTCATGAACATTGATCACTCATTGGCGACCGGGGGTAAAAAAAGGTGAGTCTGTACCAGAGGTTTTTTACTGCACGTCTTGTCAGGGAAGGTGAATGGAGACCCCATAGACCCGTTCGATCGTCTCTGCATGGATCCGGAAGCAGTCCTCTACTGTAAACCGGCCGGAGGCAACGAGCTGGTTGGTATAGCGCGGCACTGACTTCGGGCCGATGACGGCGCCAGGCCGGGAGTTCTCGTCCATGTAGTCGCTCTCCATGGTGAATGGCCGCTTCTCCTGTGCCAGCTGCGGGATTGCCTCGTGTTTTGCAATCAGCGACGGGTGGAGGGGAGTGTCAGGTGATCCATAGTGTTTCACCACGCGTTCCACCGGCATGCCTGCCTGTCGTGCCATTTCCACGATATCCGTGCAGGGGCCGGTCTCCGCGTGCACCTGCAGGGCGCACCGGCATTCGGCTGCACGGGCAAGGGCATGCGCGAGCACGTAGTTGGATGCAGCGAGGATCTCCGGTGCGACCTCGTAGTGCGGTCGCCCGCTCTTGAGGCCGACCGCTTTTCCTTCCTGCACATATTCAGCGGCGCAATCGATCCCTGCTTTCATCAGTTCTGCCGCTTCATGGAGAGACATGCGGTCAGTGAGCCGGGTGATCTCGGCAGGGTGGACGCCCAGCACCGGGAAGACGATGACGCCGGTTTCAGCAATCAGTGCGGCAACACGGAGTGTCTCGTCAAACACCCGGGCATAATCCCTCCCCATTGTCGGGTGGATCCCAAGCGACCAGGACGGTTTTGCGACAAGGAACATATGGGTCCCCCCGGCCCGGAAGAAGTCCTTTGCGGCCTCGATGCCCCGGCCGTTGACCGGGTCGATATGGATATGGTCGTCAGTGACCGGGTAGGGCTTTGATTTCATGGCACTCCACGATCTTCATGAGCGGGTATCCGTTCTCGGGCGAGAGGTGCGCCCGGCAGTACGTGAACCCGACGCGGGTAACGATCTCGACGTCATACATCATCCCGGAGAGTTCGCTGTACCCGAACCGGTTCTCCGTCATGAGGCTGCGGTCGAGCCGGACCGTGATCTCCTCCACAAACGGCTGGAGGACCACGGCCCGCTCGATCGCTTTCTCGACGCTTGCCGCAGAGTCACGGGAGATAGGGGTGCCCACCCACTGGTGGTAGAGGGCACCAAGCTTGATCCCGGCCTCGAAAACTGCCTGTTCCCGATCGTTCATAGTACACCTAAATTAACTGGATGATCCCGGACTTGGGCTCCATCGCCTCGCCGTGCCGGAGCAGCATGTCGATGCCCTCCCGCACCTTGTCCCGGGCAAATCCTTTCGCACTGACCGTATCGATCACCTGGTCGATCCCTGCCCTGCGCCCTTCGCCCCCGATATCGCGGATCGCGTCCTTGATCACCCGCACGATATCGCGCTTCTCCTTGGAGATACCGGTGACGATCTTATCGATATCGAATGTGCCGGTCTTCGCATCGTACGCGATCTGGCGGAGGCATGCATCGACGATGTGGATGACGCGCTCGGCATCGTTGAGTTCGATCGTATTCGAGAGCCGGATACGCGCACTGGCTTCCCCGAGCCGGACCAGGGCCTCCAGCTGTCGGGCCGTGACCGGCACCGGTTTGTTGGGTTCCGCGATCCCCCTGAGCTTGAGATAATACCCGACCAGCGCATCCTTCGCTTCGGTCGATATGATGGGGAAGCACGATCGTTTCGCGTAGGCGACATATTTCCGGAAGAGCGCGGGGTCGATATCCGGCATCACGGGCTTGAGCTGCTGTGCAATATACTCGTCAGTGACGCCGGGTATCGGCGTACGCTTGTGCTGCGCGATCAGTTCGCCCGTGCTGTGGGCCTTGAGGATGTGTTCGGCAATGGCAAGGTCCCGCTTCTGCTCGGGCTGGTCGGTCATGATAAAGATGAGATCGAACCGGGAGAGCAGCGAGGGGGGCATGTTGATCTGGTCGGAGATGTCGCCAAACATGTCGAACCGGCCGTACTTCGGGTTTGCCGCACCGAGCAGGGCGCACCGGGACTTGAGGGTCGCGGTGATGCCGGCCTTAGCAACGCTGATGGACTGCTGTTCCATAGCCTCGTGCAGGGCGGAACGGTCGCCTTTCTCCATCTTGTCCATCTCATCGACTGCTGCCACACCCATGTCGGCGAGCACGAGAGCGCCGGCTTCGAGGGTCCAGCGCCCCTCGCCGAATTCATCCTTCACCGCTGTCGCAGTCAGGCCGGCGGCAGTGGATGACTGCCCGCTCGTATAGATCGCACGGGGCGAGAGCTTCACGACGTAGCGGAGCAGCTGGCTTTTTGCAATACCCGGGTCCCCGATAAGGAGGACATGGATGTCGCCCCGGAGCCTGCTCCCGTCCGGCATCTCTTTTGCGATCCCGCCGAACAACTGGAGGGCGATCGCCTGTTTTACATCTTCGCTGCCATAGATCGTGGGCGCGATCGAGTGCGTGATCATACGGTAGATCATCGGGTCTTTGCTCAGTGCATGGATCTCGTCCTCGGCCTTGTCGTCAATCTCGACTTCCTCGAACTCTTTCTCCGCAACCTCGATCGAGTTGCATTCGAGGAATATGTCAAAGACCGTGCTCTTCTCGCCCTTGACCACCCGCTGCATGGAACGGAGGATGCCGTTGATGATTACGCGGTCGCCTGGCGAGACTTTTCCTGAAAGATCGTCCGTCACGTCCACGTCAAGCGTCTGGGGCTGCTCCCCGCCGCGCAGGCCCTCGGGCGATTCCTGTATCCGTAATTTCTGGGAGTCGACAAACGTCGACCGCTTGGGCATGAGTTCTATCTTCTTGAACGTGCAGCCATCGGTCGCGCACCCGTCCGGCTCGATGAACTTCCCGTATTTCTGTTTCTTCACGGTGAAGTGGCCGGCCGGGCAGCGGAATACTGCCTCCACGATGCGGGGACGGACTTCCGTAGTCTTGCGAAGGATCCCTTCTACTGAGATGAACCGGTTGATGTCCTCGGAACGGATATAGCGGATGCCGGTCTTTTTCGGGAGGCTGGTGAACCGGATGTTGATCCCTTTGGCCTCTTTCCCGTCCTTGGTCCGGATCAGCTGGCTGTTCCTGATCGCGTCCCAGACGTCTTCGAGGACCTTCCCGGGATTCTCGAGGAGTTCATCGGCGAGTTCGATCCCCACCTTGCCGAACCGCTCCACGTCCCGGTAATCGATGAAGAGGGATCGCTTGTGGGGATACTCCCGCGAGATCTCCCCGAGCTCTTTTTTGTACTTGCTCTTGAGGAGCCGGCTCCAGTCCCCCGTCTTGTCGCCCTCGTGCAGGTCGGGTTCTTTCTCCATGGCAGTCATGTCACCGGGCCTGCTCTGCGGAGAGCACGAACCGCGCGATCAGCGCCTCCATCTGGATATCGCTGCTCGCCCCTTCCGATAGCCGGAAGTCGGTCTCGCCCAGGTGATCGATCAGCCTGACCTTGAGCCCGCGGTCCATATCTTTTTTGAGAAGCGCCCGGTAACACTGGTTGATCAGTTCATTGGGCGCAATCCCCCGTTCGTGGAGTAACTGGGCAAGGAGGGACTCTGCGGCATCGAAGTCGCCTTTGAGGGAGAGTTCGAGCAGCTCGTTGATCTCATCCGGTCGTGCGGTCGAAGTGATCGCGTAGACCCTCTTCTCATCAATGGACGGGCTGATGATGGCGGCCCCCTGCACCGCATTGATCGCCTTGCGCATGTCTCCCTGTGCGATATAGACGATTGCGTCCATTGCGCCGGGCGTAATGGTGAGCCCCTCACGTGCTGCGATGCGGCACACCTCTTCCTTCACTGCTTCGGGCCCGAGAGGCTTGAAACGGTAGATCGCGCACCTGCTCTGGATCGGGTCGATGATCTTGGACGAATAATTACAGGAGAGGATGAACCTGCAGGTCTGCGCGTAGCTCTCCATCGTCCTCCGGAGCGCTGCCTGCGCGTCCGTGGTAAGTGCATCCGCTTCATCAAGGAACAGGATCTTGAACGTGGCCTCGCCTAGGGGAGTAGTCCGTGCGAACTGCTTGATCTGGTTGCGCACCACATCGATCCCCCGTTCATCAGAGGCATTCAGCTCGCGGAAGTTCATCTGCCACGAGTCCCTGAAAAATTCCTTGGCCAGGGCGACCGCGGCGGTGGTCTTGCCGACCCCGGCGCTGCCGGTAAACAGGAGGTGGGGGAGGTTACCGGTCCGGACGTAGGATGACAGGCGCTCCACGATCTCTTCCTGCCCGACAATATCCGCCAGTTTCTGCGGCCGGTATTTCTCTATCCAGATTGTGTGGCTTTCATCCATGCATTATCTCCTGTGGTCTTCTCCGGGCCGCTCGTATGATCCCGTTTGGTGACGGACCATGAGAACTCTTGTGTATGGAAAATTCCCTGTTGTTTCTAATGAATGTCATAATGTTTATCATAAGGGTTTTGAAATTACTTTCATGCAAGGAAAATATATTTTGTCCGCTTTAGTCGTAATTCTTCTGGTCTGCTCTCCCGTTGCGGCCAGTACAAGTAAAATTGCCGCGGGCGCGCCGGTTTTTATTGGCGAGACCAATCTGGATATTACCTCAGCTATTGATGACTGTCACGTTATTGCCTGGTGGCCGGCGGGGGCAGATATGAGTACGCCGCCGGCGATTAACCTGACGGTCAGGACCCTGAGTCAGGCGGGCGGCCTGATCAACCATTTCAATGTCAGCCCGCAGATCTTCACGGGCCATACCGGCGCCTGGTACTGTGAAGACAAGGCGCCGTTCCAGCAGGTCCTGTTTGTCGTGACTCCCCAGTTCACCATCCGGGCCTGGAATCTGGACAATAACACGGATATTTCCGGGCAGAGCGTGCCCCTGGCAACCAACGTGACCTATCGCATAGACAGCAACCTGTACCAGTATGCAGACTATTATAACCGGACAAACCTGAACCCGTCGGATACCATCTTTACCGTAAATATGATGGATCCCATGGGGCGGAATGTAGCCAATATCTATACCGGCAATGCCGGTGCGGCAACTACGCAGATCACCCCGTTCGACAGCAACCCGTTCATTACTGCCCCGGTATATTTCGGGAAGAACCTGAATAACTGGAATCGTCTTTCCCGGGATGCGCAGGGAGGGCTGATCTATCCTCCGGGCACGTATATCATTACGGCCAGCCAGGACCTGGGTGGTATGCAGGAGGCGTTTGCTGCTGCCGGCATCACTGACCTGGATGGCATGACCACCGGGACTACGAGCGTGACCTTTGTCGCACCCGTAACACCGTCGCCAACCGTCACACCGCAACAATCTGTTTCACCCGTGGTCTCCTCCAATACCACATCTCCGGAAACGCAACCCGTGACCACGCTCCCGACGGCCCGGCCGGTTACGAGTAAGACCCCCTACCAGCCACTGCCGGAATGGATTGCCGTGGCCGGTCTCCTGATCGCCCTGATCTGTTTCGCACGCCAGAGAACGTGATCTCCTGTTTACCTGCTCTTTTTTCACCCATTTTTACCGGTAAAGAATCTCTACTAAATCCGGATGTCTGTAGGAAATCCCGCAAATAATTCATTGTTTATCGTCAAAAAACAAAAACCATGCTCTGGAGAAATCATTTTTTTCGAAGAGACGATGTCCCGCGTCAAATGGCAGGTAATACGTCGTCATCGCAACCGGGGGATGCCATAGCGGCGGGGGCAAAGCCCAAAAGAGCGTCAGCGATTATGATGTTTTCTACAGAGCAAAACCAGGATAATGCATAACGCGGCTTTTGTGATTATTCGTGCCCTGGAGAAATCCTTGTGCTGGAACAAATAGCAGTGGATTATATTTTTGAGAGGAGGGGACCGTGCCTGTCCGCACTCACCGCCCCTGACATTGCGATGCTGCAGGAATTACCTGTTACGCGGTTGCCACAGCAGCTGAGGTGAAACACCTGACAGCGTTCCTCTTTGTAATGAGTTCTCCAGAGCAATTATTCGAATTCTGGTCGTGCTTAAGAGTGATGAAGACTCCAACACAGGGAAAATCAGTTCGTACCGAAGCTATAAAATCTACCCTTTTATAGAGCCAGTGCGTACACTTTTGTACGAATGAAGCAGTCAAAGAAAATACCCTCCACAATTCCCCGGAAGTCCCGGAAATACCTGTTAATATTCATACTTATCGCGATAATCGCCGTTGCGGCAGTCTTTCTGGCCCTTACCCGGCAAGCGCCCTCCCCGGCGCCCTCCGGCACGAACTCAAGTTTCCAGAGTGCCGGGGCCCTCTATTCAAAAAGCGTGGATCTCGCAAATGAGGGAAAATACCAGGACGCACTCGGTGCGGCGGACCAGGCACTTGCTCTCAATGTAAGCTCCCTTACGCCCCTCATCCAGGCGAATCGCGCGGGGATCCTCGTAATGCTGGGTGACAACGCCGGTGCAATAGCCGCAGCGGATGTTGCAATTTCCGCAGAAGGAAACCTGACAACAACCCGTTCAATAGCCTGGTTTAACAAGGGCAATGCACTCCGCAACCTCGGTATGATTGATGAGGCCAGGGCCGCATATGCCAACGCAACCGCCCTCGACCCTACGCTCCAGCCCCCGAAGATCTGAGGGATCTCTTCCTTGCCGGTTTTCCGGAATCCGCCAGCCCCGGGCTGGGTTAGATCCCGGGTCAGTATCACCGGAAGTTACGGACCGGGTTTTATCTCTCCCATTTCCGGGATGTAATGACCCGGATTAAACCCTGCCCTTGCAGCCTCCCTTGCGGCGTTCATTTGCTGTGCTCTCTGGTAAGCCTCGCCGGATCCGGTTATCCTGCTTATGATATGGGTTGATGTGCCGGTAAGAGCACTCCCGGTATTCTGCCTGCATGACTACGGATACCCTGCTGTTTCCGATCCGGTTGTCACGGGGTATATCTTGAATAGATCTCCGTGACAATGGTGTAACTGATTATGGAGGGCGCAGCCAGGGTATTTGCCGGTGAATTCAGCCAGTCTACGCTGCTTGTACCGGCAGAAGACCCCGGGAACCCGGGATGGGTAGTGACACCCGGCGGGGCATGGTGCCGGCAGATGTACCTGGCCGGTGCCCTGACCGAAGTTATGGAAACCGGGGATATGCTCCACTGCCGGATCGCGGACCCTACCGGCGCATTTGATATTGTCGTGAGCAGCAGGAATGCATCACTTGCCGGTGCACTCCGGAAGGTACCCGTTCCCTCGTTTGTCGGGGTCATGGGACAGGCCCGGATGTACCAGCGGAGGGGATTGGTATCGCTCTCTGTCCGCCCGGATCATATCCACGTTGTGGACAGGGCTGCCCGCGACAAGCTTGTCCTGACCACTGCCGAATATACACTCCGCCGTCTTGAACAGATGGATCGTGCTGTGAAGGGTGAATGCACGGACACCCGTATCCTGCGGGCGTACCGCCATTATTCAGTTGCACCTGGAACACTGAAGGATCTTGTCCGGATGACGGAATCCGCAGTAACGGGTGTCCGGTCGCAGCAGGGAGGAACCCCTCCGGCCTCCCCGCCGGATGCACGGGCGGTTGTGATGGAGGTTATGCAGGGATCGGCGGGACCGCGGGGCATTGCAGTTGAAGAGATCATCGAGGTTCTCGCCCGGCAGGGTATCGCGAAAGAGGCAGTGCTCGCGGCCATTGAAGCGCTTATCCTTGACGATGAATGCTACCAGCCGCAGAAAGGGTATGTCAGGCCGTTATGAACCTCGAATTCATCGGCGACGGGCCGGCACTGGTGGTGGAAGGGGATGAGCGGCTGCTGGTGGTTGCTGACCTCCATTTCGGGATCGAGGCCGATCTTGCGGCCCACGGCCTGCACTTCCGCAGCAGGAGCCCTGACCGGCTTGAACGGCTCCTGAAAACGATTGAAGAGGCCGATCCTGACCGGCTCGTGCTGCTGGGAGATATCAAGCACAGCATCCCGTCCCTCACACGGCAGGAATACCAGGAGATGCCCGGCATACTGGAAGCCCTGCGATCCCGTATCCCGCTGGTGATCTTCCCCGGCAATCATGATATCGGTATCGAACGGTTTGCAAAACCCGGCGAACTCCAGCCCCGGGACGGCGCCATTCTTGACGGGGTGGGATACCTTCACGGCCATATGTACCCGGCGCCGCATCTCTATGGTCATCTCCTGGTGATCGGGCACCACCACCCGTTCATTTCCTTAAAAGATGACGTTGGGTGTGCCCTCCTGTCCCCGGCCTATATCCGTGCCGTGGTAGATAACGGGGCCCCGGGCCTTGCCGGGATCGACCGGCCTTCGGGCAGCACCCGGCTTATGTTCATGCCGGCCTTCAACGAACTTGCCGGCTATGACATCCTGAAAATAGTCAAAGACCCGTTCTCTCCCCTCTCACGATGCATGAGACCTGAAGAGACCGAGATCATCCTTGCCGACGGGACGTTCATCGGCCCGCTCTCCGCGATCCTTTCCGATGAAGACGATTGAAGTACTGAGCCCGGCAGTGCAGGCTTGTATACGGAAACGGGGATTTGTCTCGCTCTCTGATGCCCAGCGGAAGGCAATCCCGTTGATCCATGACGGAAAGCACATCGTCCTGATCGCCCCCACCGGGACCGGCAAGACCGAGAGCGCGATGTTCCCGGTCTTCAACGGCCTGCTCTCCCTTCCTGCGGGCGGAGGGTTCAAGGCTATCTATATCACGCCGCTGCGGTCGCTCAACCGGGATATGCTCTCCCGGATGCAGTGGTGGTGCAGCGAACTCGGGCTCACGGTCGGGGTCCGACATGGGGATACTCCCATGGCGGAGCGGAGGAAGCAGGCACTCCATCCACCGGACCTGCTGATCACCACCCCCGAGACATTCCAGGCCCTGTACATGGGAAAGCGGCTGCGCCAGCACCTTGCACACGTCCGGTACGTGATCATCGACGAGATCCACGAACTCGCCGCCAGCAAGAGGGGCGCCCAGCTCACGATTGGTCTTGAACGCCTTTGTGTCTATGCCGGGGAATTCCAGCGGATAGGTCTTTCGGCCACAGTCGGGAACCCGGAAGATATTGCCCGGTTCCTTTGCGGGAGGCGCCCGTGTTCCATCGTGCAGGTACCCGTGGCAAAGCAGCTGGAGATCGCGGTCCGGTTTGTCGGGGATGATTTCCGGCACCAGACCGAAGTGCTTGCCCGGATCCTGAAGAGGAAAGGATCTACGCTCGTCTTCGTTAACACCCGGGTGACTGCGGAGGCGCTTGGCCACGCCCTCTTCAGCCACGGCGACGTGGAAGTGCACCATGGCTCGCTCTCAAAGGAAGTAAGGATCGATGCCGAGGAGCGGTTCAAGCGTGGCGAGATCCGGACCCTGATCTGCACCTCGTCCATGGAGCTGGGCATCGATATCGGCCGGGTCGATCATGTAATCCAGTTCGGATCTCCCCGCGAAGTGGCCCGGCTTGTGCAGCGGGTGGGCCGGGCCGGCCACCAGCTGAACACGATCTCCCGGGGCACGATCCTCGCTACCGGTTTTGACGATCTTCTTGAATCGCTGGTAATCGCCCGGATGGCCAAGGCGAACGAGATCGAGAGGGTGGTGCCCCATTCCGGGGCAGCGGACGTGCTCGCCAACCAGGTGGCGGCGATTGCCGTTGAGTATGGTGAGATCGACCGATCGAAGATCCAGGAGATCTGCGAGCGTACCTCGCTCTACCCGGACTGCGCTGCGCTGCTCGACGAGGTCTGCAGACAGATGGAGGAGCACCGGCTGATCCGGATCGACGGGAACCGGATCATCACGACCGCCAGGGCACGACGATACCTTGCGGGCAACCTTTCGATGATCCATGATGAGCGGAAGGTGCCGATCTTCGATATCGTCAGCCGGCGCACGGTTGGGACGCTGGACGAGTCCTTCGTAGTCGGGTGGGTACATACCGGCGTTGTCTTCATCACCAAGGGCCAGCTCTGGCGCGTGCTGGAGATTGCGGACGGCCGGCTGACCGTGGAACCGGCCAAGAAAGCGATCGGGGAACTCCCGTCGTGGGAGGGAGAGCAGATCCCGGTCCCGTTCCCGGTGGCGCAGGAAGCCGGGGAGGTGCGCCGGACACGGGCTGTTGCAGACTACACGGACGAGAAAGAGGGCATTGCCTTTGCCGGGGCATTCCTTTCGGAGATGGACAAGAACCGTTCGCTCATCCCCACCGACCGGCTCATCACGCTCGAGAACATCGAGGACGGGGTGGTCCTCAATGTCTGCGCAGGGCACAAGGCGAACGAGGCGCTCGGGCGGGTGATCTCGATCCTCATCTCCGCCCGGCACGGGACCACCGTGGGGCTCGAACTGGATGCGTACCGGATGCTCCTGCGTCTGCCTTCCGCAATCCGGGCCGCTGACGTACGGGACGTGCTCCTGTCGCTCGACCCGGACCACATGGCCGGTGTCCTTCGGCTTGCCCTGAAACGGACCGCCCTCTTCAAGTGGAAGCTGGTGCAGATCGCAAAGAAGTTCGGGGCGATCGATCCTGACGCGGATTACGAGAAGATCAGTATCCACCGGCTGCTTGAGTTCTTTGACAACACCGTTGTACAGAAGGAGGCGTACCGGGAGCTGCTCTCCGAGTACATGGACATCGATACTGCTGCCGGGCTCGTCCGGCAGATACGGGAGGGGACGATTGGCGTCTCGCTCGGTCCCCACTCCCTGATCGGTGCAGGGGGTCTCCTTTCCTCCCGGGACCAGATCCCCCCTCCCACAGCCGACAAGGCCGTAATCGAAACCCTCAGGAGGCGCCTTGATAATGATGATGTCCTGCTGGCCTGCATGAACTGCCGGGACTGGAAGAGCAGGACGGTAGTCTCCCGGGTGCCGGATCATCCGCAGTGCCCGAAATGCGGGGCCCGGCTTATTGCCGCTCTCAAACCGTATGAGGATGAGCAGGTCGCCCTGCTCAAAAAGGCAAAGAAGACTACCGAGGAGAAGGCGGTCGAGCAGCGCCTCCTCCGGAATGCCAATATCGTGCTCTCCAGCGGGAAAAAAGCAGTGATTACGCTGTCAGCACGGGGCGTAGGGCCGGAGACGGCTTCCCGGATTCTTGGTACATTGACCGAGGGGGATTCCTTCTACCGCGAGATACTCAAGGCAGAACGGAATTTTGTGCAGACGCACCGGTACTGGGCGTAATTGAGAGAGCGGGGCCTTTAAAATTTATTTCGGAAAACTATTTTCAAAACAGTTACGATTGAAACTCCCCCCAGCCCCCACGAGTCGAAGTGCCGCCACGGGCAGGCACTTCTTTGTCGCGGGGGAGTCCGTAACTTTAAAAACAAAGGTAATTTCCAGGCTCGTATTTATAAGAATAAATATGGAATGTTTTTTATGAACTTCCAAACCTCGAGAAATCAAAATTTTTGGAAACGATTATTAGAACCTATTATAATTTTATTATGGCTATTAGTGACTCTTTGGTTTGTTATTTTTACTATTTTTGCTGGGATATATCCAACGAGTTTTGAAAAGTACGGAACGCAAATGGGGTTTTTAGGTTACAATTTTTCTCCTTTCAATGCTTTTTTATTATTTAGATAAATTTCAAAATCGTGAAAATGATAAAATAAGGCAAGAACGTCTTGAAAATATTGAAAGAATTTGCAAACAATGGGATCGCGATATTGAATAATAAAAATTTTTGTAATATACTTCAAAAGTGATCCCAAATGAAACACCTCCGGCGGATCAATTACCGGTAATTTTTCTCAAACCGGTAATTTGCCCCGCCGTGCCCCGGAGGGGCCCTGAGGCGGGGAACCCTCGTTACGTTCCACTATCTGCTAAAACTCACAATTGAAGAAAAAATCTGCTCTGTAGAAAACCTCATAATCGCTGACGCTCTTTTGGGCTTTGCCCCCGCCGCTAGGCATCCCCCGGTTGCGATGACTATTGTATTACCTGCCATTTGACTCGGGTCATCGCACTGCGCCCCGTCCCCCGCGGGGACTGGTGGCGCAAGAGGGAGGCATCGTCTCTTCGAAAAAAAATGATTTCTCCAGAGCAAAAAAATCAATTTTAACAAAACTGACTGATGATTTTCTCTCGTGGATTTTATGAGAATTAATTCTGTATTGTACGGGCAACGAACTGGTTTTTTAGAAAAATAAAATCGTAATAGTATTCTTCCAAAGGATTACATAACTGAATAGCTCATGGTCCGGTTGCATTATATCGACAATCTGCGGTGGATGTGTATCCTGATGCTCTTCCCATTCCACGCCGCGTTCGTATTTTGCGCCGGATGGTACGGCTATTATGTTTCTTCTGATTACACGTCAACAGCTGCACATTTTCTCACTGTTTCTGTTGAGCCCTGGATCATGCCGCTGCTGTTCTGTATTGCCGGACTGAGTACGAAGTGTGCGTTACAGAAGCGTACGCCTCTTGTGTACCTGAAAGAACGTGTCACAAAACTCCTCGTTCCTTTTCTTGCAGGACTGGTTCTCATCTGCCCCGTTATTGCATACTATGCCCTGAAGTTCCACACCGGCTATACCGGGAGCTTTGCCGGTGCGTTTGTCCATTTCTTCAGCTCAATGCACAACCTCCGGGATCTGAACGGACTTACGGGAGATTTCAGCGTCGACCACCTCTGGTTTATCCTCTTCCTGTTTATTATATCCGTGATGGCACTCGGAATGATCCTGCTCGGGCGGCGACTGTCGGGATTTCACCTCAGTCCCGACAGAGTAAGTCTTCCGGTTCTTTGTCTTTTGTTTATTCCGATCTGGCTCCTGAACTTTGCCGGCATCAATGTGACAGGATATTCCATAATATCGTATTTTGCCATGTTCCTCATCGGGTACTACCTGTTCGCGATGGATCCGGTTCAGGCCCGGCTGGAAAAGTACTGGGCAGGTCTCCTGGCTGCATGGATTGTCCTGACAATCGGGGTGATGTGGACTTACGGAATAATCCTGGGACATTATGAAGTATTCTGGGGGTCTTCCGCCATCTACGTTTTAACCGGATGGACCGGCGTTCTTGCCCTTATGGGTGCGGGCAGGCATCTTTTTGACATAACCAACACCTTCACCGCCTATATGGGTACGGCCTCGTATCCGGTGTATATTATTCACCAGGCAATACTGGTAGCAATTGCCTATTATGTACTGATGCTCGCAATCCCGCCGGCACTGCAGTTCGCGGCCATTGTGATCTTCAGTATCCTGCTGACATTCGCCTGCTACGAGATCCTCAGGAGAATCCCGATGGTACGGGCGCTGTTCGGGATTCCCGGTCAACGAATGAAAACTGCGTGAGTTGTTCACTATTTAAAAAAAATTACATTATGCTTTCGAGCTTCTGCTCGAGGAAGTCGAGGCCTTTCTTGATGTCCTCGAGGTTCTTGCCGCCCGTGAGGATGATCTTTCCTGAAGAGAAGAGAAGTGCGACGATCTTGGGGTCCTTGATCCGGTAGACGAGGCCCGGGAACTGTTCCGGTTCGTACTCGATGTTCTCAAGATTGAGGGTGATGACTACCTTATTGAGGTTGATGTATTTGCCGATATCGTACGAGCAGACGATGTTGGTGATTGCCACCTTGGGCTCCTTGAAGGTGTCAACACCGGCAGCCTTGAGGGACTTGATGATGATGTTGAGACCGTCCGTGAGTGCCTTCTTGTCCCGGATCCCGGTCAGCACAACCTTACCGGAGGAAAAGATCAGGGACGCAATCTTCGGGTCTTCAATCCGGTATACCGCGCCCGGGAACCGCTTGGTGTTGAGTTCGCAGCTCTTTATCTTGCTTGAGACCTCTGCAAGGTCAATCGAATCGGCAATTACGCCGGAAGCTACGATATTCTCAATTTTCAATGATGCGTACTTCTTTTCAGCCATCCACTATACTATGCTGTGCCTTCAATCATAATACTAATGGACAACCTTTATGTTACCTGAAAATACCGTCGTGATATGCCCTCATGATGGTGCCGGCCGGAGCATGTTACCCGGGTACTTTACACGTATCCTTCGTACAAACAGAATGCATTCCTGGTGATTATGGAATGTACCCGGTGTTTTTTGGTTTCCTGGTAATATGGATTGAAAAAAGACAGATTGATGATTCCACGGGCAAAACACTCTTCCGGATTTTATGAAAAAGACCGGGCATGCCACAGATAGTTACGAGACGATGTGCGAAACGTTTGCCATCGAGGTTCCGGAATATTACAATTTCGGGTTTGACGTGATTGATGCGTGGGCCAGGAAGGACCGCAACAAACTCGCCCTGATCTGGGTAAACCAGAATGGCGAGGAGCAGAAATACAGTTTCCTCGATCTCGCCAACCTCTCCAACAAGGCCGCAAACATCCTCCTGAAATATGGCATCAACAAAGGCGACCGCGTACTGGTCATGCTCCCCCGTATCCCTGAATGGTGGATCTTCGCGATTGCGCTCATCAAACTCGGTGCTGTCTTTGCACCCTGCCCGACCATGCTCACGGCACGCGACATCAGGTACCGGGTCAACAAGGGAAAATTCCGGATGATCATCACCGATGTTGAAAATGCGCCGAAAGTGGAGGAGATCTGCAACGAGTGCCCCACGCTCACGACGCGTTTCCTCGCCGATGGGGAGCGAAAGGGCTGGGCCAGTTTTCCCTACGAGTTGCTCTACCCGGCACCGGTCTCCCACCGTTCGGTCAGCATCCCCGACCAGCTCCGGACCCGGAGCACGGACCCCATGCTGATCTACTTCACCTCCGGCACCACCGGGGAGCCGAAGATGGTGCTCCACAACCACGGGTACCCGCTGGGCCACATCGTTACCGCCCGGCTCTGGCAGGACATAAAGCATAACGATCTCCATTTCACGGTCTCGGATACCGGCTGGGCAAAATGCGCTTGGGGCAAGATCTTCGGCCAGTGGATCGAGGGTGCATGCATCTTCGTGTACAATTTTACCGGGAAATTCCAGGCGACCGAGGTCCTCCCCCTGCTGGAAAAATACCAGATCACCACGTTCTGCTGTCCCCCGACCATTTACCGGATGCTGATCCTTGCAGACCTTGAACGGTTCGATCTATCTTCCCTGCGCCACTGTACAAGTGCAGGGGAACCCCTCAATCCCGAGGTGATCCGTGTCTGGAAGGAAGGGACCGGTCTCACCATCTGCGAAGGCTACGGGCAGACCGAAACCGCCTGTTGCGTGGCCTCGTTCCCCAGCGTGGAGCCCCGCCCGGGCTCCATGGGCAAACCTTCGCCCGGCTGGAAGGTTGAAGTGCACGACGACGACGGGAAACCCGTGGGGGTGCACGAGGAAGGCCGGCTTGCGATCAGCTGCCAGCCCCGGCCACCGGGCCTGTTTGTCGAATACCTGGACACTCCTGAGGAGAACAGGAAATCGTTTGTGCATGGCTGGTATTATACGGGAGACAAAGTCAGTATCGATGATGACGGGTACTTCTGGTTCGTTGGCCGGAATGATGATGTGATCAAGAGTTCCGGGTACCGGATCGGGCCTTTTGAGGTCGAGAGTGCTCTTCTCGAACATCCCGCGGTGCAGGAGGCTGCTGTTGTCGGTTCGCCGGACCGTATCCGCGGCGTGGTGGTCAAGGCATTCGTGGTGCTGAACAAGGGATTCGATCCTTCGGAATCGCTCGTCCGGGACATCAAGAACTATGTAAAAAAGACCACCGCTCCCTACAAATATCCCCGTGAGATTGAGTTTATCGAAGAGCTCCCAAAGACGATCTCCGGCAAGATCAAGCGCAACGATCTCCGGGCCGCGGAACTGAAAAAGTATCACGATCGCTCGTAGCTGCACCACTCGGTTCTTTTCCTCTTTTTTAATAAGTTGATGACGCAGCCCGGGTAATTTCTGTTTCCTGATCTTCCCGCCCCACTGGATATGATTGCTGTTAGTGGTGCACCTCGTGATCGAAAAACGTAATAAGTGCACCACCAAACTGATCTGTATGGTGCGGTATTCGGTTACCATGGCTGATTCCCTGACGGAAAAGATCGATACAGCCGCGGAAAAGAACAGGCTTTCACGGTCTGAATGGATCAGCGAGGCATGTGCTGCAAAACTTTCACCCGGGTCCGGGGCAACCCTCCTTCCTTCTGCAACGCCGCTGCTTGGCAGGAATGACCACAATATGGGTGATTATGACGAGACGTACCGGAATTTCCGGATCGATGTTCCCGAATATTTCAATTTCGGGTTCGATGTGATCGATGCATGGGCCCAGAAGGACCGGAACAAGCTTGCGATGATCTGGGTGAACCAGGAGGGCGTGGAGAAGAAGTTCACCTTCTGGGACCTGATGCGCCTCTCGAACCAGATCGTGAACATGCTGATCAAGTACGGGGTCAACAAAGGGGATACTGCACTGATCATGCTTCCCCGTGTTCCTGAGTGGTGGACTTCGACTATTGCCCTGATCAAGCGTGGTGCAGTTTATTGTCCTGCCCCCACGATGCTGACGGCGAAGGACCTGAAATACCGGATCAATCTCGCCAATATCAAGATGGTTATCACCAGCATGGAGCATGCGGACAAGATCGACGAGATTGCAAAAGACTGCCCCTCCCTGACCTGCAAGATGGTAATCGATGGCAAGCGCCCCGGCTGGATAAGCTACCCGGTCGAGCTCGACTACCCTGCACCGGTATCGGCAAAACTGGTGACCCTGCCCGGGACGAAGAAGACAAAGAGCACGGATCCCCTTGTAATCTTCTTCACCTCAGGCACCACCGGGGAGCCGAAGATGGTGCTCCATGAGCACAGCTACCCGCTTGGCCATATCGTTACGGTGCGATTATGGCATGATGTACGCACTTCGGATCTCCACTTTACCCTCTCCGATACCGGGTGGGCCAAAAGTGCATGGGGTAAGTTCTATGGCCAGTGGATTGAAGGCGCAGCGATCTTTGTCTATGATATCCGGGGCCGGTTCAACGCGACCGAGCTCCTCCCGCTGATCGAGAAGTACGGCATCAACACGTTCTGCTGCCCGCCAACGATCTACCGGATGCTGATCCTCGCCGATCTCGATAAGTTCGATTTCACCGAGCTGCGCCACTGCGTCAGTGCCGGCGAGCCCCTCAATCCCGAAGTGATCAAGGCCTGGAAGGATGCGACCGGCCTGACAATCTATGAGGGTTACGGCCAGACCGAGACAGTGCTCTGTGTGGGAACGTTTCCCGGCATGGAGCCGAGGTTCGGTTCTATGGGCAAACCTTCGCCCGGCTGGCGTATCGAGCTGCACGATGATCATGGAAAACCCGTAGGGGTTCATGAAGAAGGGCGCATAGCCATCCATGTCAAGCCCCGTCCGGTCGGTATGTTCCGGGAATACCTCAACAATCCCGAGGAGAACCGGAAATCCTTTGTCGGCGACTGGTATTATACCGGTGACAAGGCCTACCATGACGAGGACGGGTACTTCTGGTTCATAGGTCGCGACGACGATGTGATCAAAGCGTCGGGCTACCGGATCGGGCCGTTCGAAGTGGAAAGTGCTCTCATCGAGCACCCTGCCGTGCAGGAAGCAGCGGTTGTCGGATCCCCGGATGACATCCGTGGTCTTGTAGTCAAGGCATTTATCATCCTCAAACCTGATATCACCCCTTCAGAAACTCTTGTGCGCGAGATCCAGAACCACGTCAAGAAAGTGACTGCACCTTACAAGTATCCCCGCAAGATCGAATTTGTCGATACACTTCCCAAGACAATTTCCGGCAAGATCCGGCGGAACGAGCTCCGCGATCGCGAGGTGAAGAAATACCAGACCGGGAATAGTGCCGGCAAAAAAGGGTGAACCCGGCTTCCCCTACCTTTATTAAACCGGGCGGATAATCTATCTAGGCGCGAGGATCGCCGAGCCAGGTCAAAGGCGATAGGTTCAGGGCCTATTCCCGCAGGGGTTCGCCGGTTCGAATCCGGCTCCTCGCATTTTTCCCGTGCATTTTGCTGGTGTACAGCGCCGGTTTCAATCTCGATCTCTCCTGCCCGCGCCTGTGACTATGCTTTTTTCCGGGCCGGACGGCATCGTTCGGTACAGCAATCTCAAACTGTGCACTGGGGGTATATGCACCGGTCTCATCACGGATGGAGATCCCCCGCGATTGCGGGAATCTCACGGACAAGGAACGGGCCACGTCGGGTGTGCTTCCCGGGCCCGCGGGAAAAATGGCATCACCCGTCTGTAAAAAAAATCCATCAGTCTTTCTTACCCATATCCCCTTTCATCATATATTTTACTGCCAGGAATATCACCAGCGCGATGATCACGAAATCGATGAGCGCACTCACGTAATCCCCGAGAGGGAATTCCAGGGGGCCGATCACGAGCATTGCCGTTTGCCAGCTGCCTGATGGGATAACGACCGCCACTATCGGCATGATAATATCGGTAACGGTGGAATTCACCAGTTTTGTAGCTGCTGTTCCTATGACGACCGCGACAGCAAGACCGATCACCTGGTACTTCCGGAGGAATTCCATAAATTCATCGTTAAACCCCCGTGCTTCTTTGCCGATTGCCATTACGCCATCTTCAATCGCTTTTTCTGCATCTTCGATCTGGTTCTCAACCATCGTCTGTCACCATAATTCCAGGATAAGAGGCCGATTTAGTCTCTGGTACGACTGATTGGTTTTGGCAATGATTATGGTTTGCAGCCCGGTAAAACGGGGCTTACCAATAAAAGCATTCCCGGGAAGAGAAACTCCAGTAAAAGAAGATACGGGATCCGTCCAGGCACCCGGATCTTGGTCCCGGACCATATTGCCTTTCCACGCAGGGGAATTTCCCCGGGATGTTTCCTGTGGGAAATACCGGAAACCAGAGCGGATTTTAAAAAAAAGAGCGTGAAGGTCTGATCAGATGAGCGGTGCCGGTTGCTGGTCGCCAAGGGAAGGCAGTTTCGTGGGTTTGACGAGGACCTGTTCATCGCTCTGCCGGATCTTTTCGATGATCAGATCTTTTCCTCTCCTGGTCATCGCAAAGATCGGTATGGCAATACCCGCCTGGAGGAGTGCCTTTGGCCCTGCGATCTCCCTGACGGTTTTCGATGCACACCCGGTGATGAGATCTGCGGCAGATGAGAGCATCTCTGCCTCGTCCCGGGTAAGACCGGTGACGTGGACACCGAATATGAGTGTCTCCGGGTGTATCTTCCGTATTGTTACTGCGACTTCCGGACTGGCGATCGTGACGGCAATCTTCCGGAACCCCTTTTCGGCAGCAAGCGCAACACCGGCGACCTGGTCCATTGCGGCATGCGTATGGTCGAGGACAAATCCCCCGCCGTTCTCGATCCGTTCCATTACTGCCAGGTGCGGGGATGTCTTAACGAGTCCGGACATACGGCCTCCCACACCCTGCGCCATCGCGGGTTTCGTGACAACAACGGTCCCGGCGCCGTCGCATGCAAGGACTGCTGCATCAATGATGCCTGCCCTGAGGCCGAAACTCAGGAGTTCGGAAGCGCCAAACCCGACGAACTCGCGGTTGTCGAGCACTTCACGGTCCGCAGTACACATACCGAAGGCTTTGATCCTGTGCTCGATATTGGCCTTTACCGATTCTGCCCTGATGTCCAGGACCGGGAAAGCGAACCGTTTTGCAAGGGGGCAGTCCTTAATCCGTGGTTCCCCTACTTCGACCACGCTGCCGTTACGGATCACGATCCGGCTCCGTCCTATTGCTTCAATAATATGCTCGTCTTGATCAATTGCCATGCGACACCTTCGCTAGTATAAAGATAATATACTTGTTATTTAAGGAACATGGCATCCCGGCAAAATCCGGAGTGAACGTACACCAGAGGCCCGTGCATAACACATATGACCAAACAACGACGATAATTCAGTATGGGTGGGGAATCGCGGTTTCGTGAGATCGATCTCTTCCGCGGGATCGCGATCCTCATGATGGTGCTCTTCCACACCCTCTTCGATATCAGTTTCTTCGGGATCGCACAGGTCAATGTCTCGTCAGGCTTCTGGCGGAACTTTGCATTCGCAACCGCCACGCTCTTCCTCTTTCTCGTGGGGGTGTCCCTTGTCGTCAGCCATGCAAGGGCCGCCCGTTACCTGGCCGGTTTTGCGCTTGCGAAGAAGTTCCTGCTCCGGGGGGCAGGCATCTTTCTTCTCGGCCTCGGTATCACCGTTGTCACCTGGTTCTATCTCCGCGAGGGTTTCATCCTCTTTGGTATCCTGCACCTGATCGGGATCTCGGTGATGCTCTCGCCGCTCTTCTTCCGGTTCAAAAAATACAATATCGTGATTGGTATCCTGTGCGTCCTGATCGGCTGGTTCGTGATCGGCAGCCTCGGCCCGGTATGGCTCCAGCCCTTCGGCATCCAGCCGGCCGGGGCCTGGTCGGTCGGGTATGCCCCCATGGTCCCGTGGACCGTGACCGGCGCCGTCATCCCGCTCCTCCTCCTCCCGCTCGGCATCCATGCCGCCTCGTTCATGACCGTGGACTACACACCGCTCTTCCCGTTTTTTGGCGTGGTGCTGATCGGTATGGGGGCCGGGGAGTTCCTGTACGGGGAGGGGGTCCGGCACTTCGCGGCCCCGAAAATCCCGGAGTTTTTTGTATCACCGCTCTCGTTCCTTGGCCGGCACTCGCTTGTCATTTACCTGGTCCACCAGCCGGTGATCATCCTGCTTCTCGCAGCGGTCACCGGGACGAAGGTGATGTAAAATCCCCGCATCCTGCGTGGACATTCCTGGCCCGGCTTCCCCCTCAGGGATTACCGGCCCGTACCTGAACCGCGACTCCCGGCGGGTTCGAATCATGTCATGGGAATCTGCCTGTCATAAGCCCGGGGATCACCCTGCTCAAAACGGATTCTGTACCCGTGCGACCCCCTTTTCATCTCATACAATAAAGCAGGCAGGGCAAAAAGTCCGATCAATGCATTCACAACCTATTTACCCGATTGGAAAGACTCTCTGTACCGAGGATTATCAAAAGAAATCCGGGTGACTCCCCATGACCCCGCACCGCTACATTGTCATTCTGTCCGCCCTTTCGGTCATCATCATGATCGCTGCCGGCTGCACCACCCTGTCCCCCGGCCAGAACACGACCCCCGTGGGCACACCTTCCGGGGAGCCACTTTTAGCTTCCTACAAGGTTACCATCAACCAGCCGGACGCGATGTCAGCGTATATCCACATGGATACCGATCGCTACAATATCGGCGAGGTCGTGCAATTCACGGTCACAAATGACGGGTCCGGCCCACTTGAATGCGCCGGTGATCCCCCGGCGTTCTCGGTGAAATCCCAGGGCATCAACGGGATATGGGTGACACGGATGGGCAACGAGACCCCGGGCACCCCGGAAAAATCCTCTCTTGAACCCGGTGCATCGACCGTCATGTACCGTTTTGTCACTGATGGCTGGGCCCCGGGGCGGTACAGGATAGTGCATGACTGCGGTGTGGTGAGGGAATTTATCCTGAGACCCGTTCCGACACTGGCGGCAACGCCGGTTGAAACTCTTTCCCTGAATGAGACGGTGAATTCGACCGTCGCCACCCCGGCCGTTGCCACGATGGCTCTGATTAATCCACCCGCTACCGCGACGGTAACTCTTCCCGCAAATACATCTGCCCCTCCCTATGCGTCTTCACGTAATCCGGATTCCTGGATTAATTTTTAAGGTCAGGACAGGATTATCTGATCAGACCCTGCATTGGTACTGACGCAATGTTCCTCCGCATCTTCTCACTCACCCTTGAACCGGTAAACCCCCTCCAGTTCTCCCTCGGGGAATGCCGGTCATTTTTCAATAAAGAGCTTGCTGCCTATTCCCTGTCCACAAAGAATACGGACAGTGATAAGTTACATCGCTACCAGGCTGTCCAGTGCAAATACATCAAAGATACGCTCATGGTGATCGGCATCAGCCAAGGTGCAGGGCTCCTCCACCAGCTGGCGGGTGGCAGGGATACAATCCTTGCCGGCACGAATACCTCCCTCATAACGGAGCGGGACAGTCTCATACGGAACGAGGAGTTTGGTATCACCGGCTCCCTGCATTCCTACGAATTCCTGACCCCGTGGCTTGCACTGAACCAGCAGAATGCGAAAAAATTCTATGATCTGATCGGGAAAACCGAACGGGATGCCTTCATGCAGAAACTCCTGCTTGGGCACCTCAATTCGCTCGCAAAGTCGCTTGACTACACGCTGCCTTTCCCGATCGCCTGCGAACCAAAGGTCCGGTTCAGGAGAGATCGTATTGATAACGAGAACATCATGGTATTCCTGGGCAGGTTCCAGACAAATCTCCGTATCCCGGATTTCATGGGCATAGGGCAGTCCATCTCGAAGGGTTTTGGCACGGTTCGTCATGTTGATCAGGATCTCCCGGCAGACCCCCGGGCAGACACGCCGGATCGTTAAGATACTCTCCTGTTTTTAATATTGCCGGGCCTATAGCCAAATATCCCGTTATCTTCATTTTCTCACATTTCTCATACTATTATTGTATGATGATCCGCTACCGGAACATCAGGATCGAGGATATCCCTGCCGTCAAGGCATGGCCGCCCTATCCTCCGGAATTTGCCGGTCTTGACTATTCGCTCCGTGACGGGGGATGGCTCGATGAATACTACCCGAAGCCCGGAACCGATATCATCGTTGCTGAAAAGGCAGGAAGCGTGGCAGGCTTTGCCATCCTTGCCCGGGAACCTCCTGCCGGGGCAGAACTCCGTATCGCACTTCACCCTGAGAAGCTCGGGCAGGGATTTGGCAAGGCGCTGGCCCGGATGATGCTCCTGCACGGGTTCACCAAACCGGATATCGATACGATCCGGCTGATCGTCAGGAAGAACAATCTCCGTGCCCGGAAACTGTACTGCGATCTCCATTTCCGGAACACCGGGGAATGCATTGAAGAGATCCTTGGAGAGGAGATCGCATTTGACCGGATGGAACTTGACAAGACTACGTTCTTTGAGGAGACCCTGCGATGAAGGAAGCACTGCTTGTAATTGATGTACAGAACGAATATTTCACCGGAGTACTTCCGGTTACATTCCCCCAGGGCAGCCTTGCCAATATCCTGCGGGCAATGGATGCAGCACATGCGGCACACATCCCGGTTGTGGTTATCCAGCATGCGAATCATGCGCCGGATGCACCGGCGTTCCGTTATGGCACACCCGGCTGGGAACTCCATCCGGAAATTGCCGGGCGGCCCCGGGACATACTGATCGAAAAAACCTTGCCGGGAAGTTTCACGGGTACAAATCTCGACCGCTGGCTGATGGACCATGGGATTGTCTCCGTGACGATCGCGGGATATATGACCCAGATGTGCTGCGATACTACGGCACGGCAGGCATTCCAGCGCGGCTATGCAGTAAGATTCCTCTCGGATGGCACCGGAACCCTGTCGGTTACGAACAGCGCCGGCTCGATCAGCGACAGCGATCTCCACCGGGCAATCCTCGTCACCCAGCAGATGCGGTTCTCCCGTGTCCAGACTACAGAAGAATGGGTGCAGTCGTTCTCTCGTACGGCCCCTTGAGTCAGCCGGGTGGAGGCCTCCTCAGGATCTCTGCGTAATGCCGGAATCAGTCCGATCCGAAGCACGATATGAAGGAACCGCATACCTTTTTACGGGTTCAATCTCATGTTCTGGGCTGTTCTTTCCGGTATAGGCGCCGGCGCCGATGCCGCGTACTATATCGTGAATAAGAAGTTCCTGCAAATCCTGGAGCCCGACCTTCTTGCAGCAGCCGGTTTTTTATGTGCGGGTGTCTGCCTGCTGGGCATCTCGCTGCTTCAGGGTATGCCTGTCCTCGGACCGGACTTCAACTTCGCAGTCATTGCTGACTGCGTTCTCAATATCATCGGCACTACGATTGCCTTTCGGGCGCTCCGCTCTACGGATCTCTCGCTTGCAGTCCCGATGCTGGCGTTCACGCCGCTCTTCCTTATCGGGACTGCCGCACTGATCCTCCATGAGATCCCATCCCCTGTCGGGATCATCGGGATCGTCATCATCGCAATCGGCTCGTACGTCCTGAATACTGCCGAAGGGCACACCCGTCTCACGGACCCGTTCCGGGCCATGGTTACGAATCACGGTGTCTTTTCCATGCTGGTAGTCGCATTCCTGTACGCAGTGGTTATCAATTTTGACAAGATGGTGGTACAGAACTCAGATACAGTATTCGGATCGGGCCTGGTCTTCTCCCTGCTGGGAAGTGCGTTTATGGTCCTTTTTCTTCTGAAAAGATACAGGAAACGGGCAACAGGCCAGGATGCCACCGGAGCAACCCCCCTCGCCGCGAATGACCGGGCCGCCGGTACATGGCAGGACCTTGCTGCTGCGAGCTTCATCGTAGGTATTTTTCTGACGATAGAAACGATCGCTGTCAACCAGGCATATCTCCTTCAGATTGTGCCGTATGTGAGTGCCATAAAACGGACAAGCATTCTCATTACGGTCGTCTATGGCACGCTCGTGTTCCGGGAAAAAGAGCACCTGCGCAGGGTATCCGGCGCAGGGCTCATGGTGCTGGGTGTGGCACTGATTTTGTTGTTCCCGTAACCGGTGAACCCGTCTGACGGCTCGTATTCATCACTGTGCTGCACAGGTATCCATTATTCCATTATGCGAGCCGGAAGCATCATACGGCAAACAGCGGCACGTCCCGGAACTTCACACAGTCGAACACGCCACGATCGGTAATGCGCAGGGCCGGGATGACGGTGAGTGCCAGGAAGGAGAGGTACATAAACGGACGATTGATACCCCCCATCTGTCGTGTGACCGAACTGAGGAGATCCAACCGGGTTACCACGTCCTCAAAGGGCAGCGTCGACATCAGACCTGCGCAGTCAAGCGGGAGGACTGTCGCCGAGGTACCGGTAACCGCTGCCAGGCCTCCCTGCGCCTGTATGACGGACCTGACAGCGAGCAGGATCTCATCATCGCTTACACCGGACGCGATGATATTGTGGGCATCGTGGGAGATACTGGCAGCGATGGCGCCCCGACCGAATGAGAAACCATGCACCAGTCCTACCCCGCATCTCCCGGTGCCATACCGGTTGCAGACAATCACCTTAAGGATATCCTGATCAGTATCGGGAATATTCCTGCTGTCAGTATCATAAAGGAGCGATTCAGTTACGATCTGGCCGGGAACAAGACCGATCACCCGGGCCGGGCCGTTGCCGGCGATACTGATTGCGGCAGATGACGGGACCTGGCAATGGATTGACGGGGGGAATGGTACTGGCCGTGCCGGTCGGGATGGAAGGATCTCCATGCCCTCCAGGAAGACCTGCCTGACGGTGAACTGCTCCGGGTCATCAACAATGCAGAGATCTGCCCGCCTTCCCGGGACGAGTGCCCCCCGGTCATGAAGTCCGAACCGTTCGGCAGCAGAGAGCGTGGCCATGCGGATCGCAAGTTCCGGAACGAGCCCGGAGGTGATGGCCTTCCGGATGCACCGGTCGATGTGGCCCTCCCGCATCAGCAGGTCGGGATGGCAGTCATCGGTTGCAAAGCAGCAGCGCGAAACCGTATCCCGGGTAACGAGCGGTATGAGGGCTTCAATATTCTGCTCGGTCGATCCGTCCCGGATGAAGATATACATCCCCTTACGGAGTTTCTCTTCAGCCTCGGCAGGACTCGTACATTCATGATCGCTCTGGAGCCCGGCAAGGAGGTAAGCGTTCAGGTCCATGCCGGAAAGCCCGGGGGCATGCCCGTCACGGATGGCTGACAGGGCAAGTTTGTCCGCAATTCCCGGATCGCCGGAAAGTACACCCGGGACGTTCATCATCTCGCCAAGACCACAAATCCCCTCTCTGCCGATAAACCGTCTGAGGTCACAGGCTTCGAGGACTGCCCCGCCTTTTTCCAGGGGTGCAGCAGGAACACAGGACGGGAGCATGTACCGGATATCTATACCTGCACCCTGTCGGGCTGCAAGCATGGCCTCGATCCCCGCCACCCCGGCTACATTGGCAATCTCATGAGGATCGGCGATGACTGTTGTAGTGCCGTGAGGGGCAACGAGGCGGGCATATTCCTGCGGCGTTAAGAGGGAGCTTTCGATGTGGACATGGGCATCAATCAGGCCGGGAACGATAAAGAGGCCGGTGCAGTCCCGTTCAGATCGCCCGGTGTAGGCGCCTGTGCCAAGAACGATGCCGTTTTTTACTGCGAGATCCCCCCTCTGCCAGTCACCGGTGAACGGGTTAAAGATAGTGGCATTTTTAAAAACGGTATCGGCCGGCGTGAGTCCACGGGCTGCATCGATCAGGGTCTGTCTTTCCGGAAGCATGGCGATCACACCGCTATATCGCTGATGACCGCGGTCTTACGTTCACCGTCACTGAGAACATAGATGTAGAGTTTGTAGGTGCCGGGCTCCAGATCGACTGGCACCGCTACATCCGTTTCGCCATCACGGATCGTGGCCGGTGCCTCTGCGATTGCGTACACCTGCTGGTGCAGGTCCTGTATCCGGCAGGCGGTCACCTGGACCGTGACATTGGCAGGTTCACCGGTATTTGTTATCTGGACTATGACCGAACGGTTCCGGTACGAAGCATCGCCACCATTCACGGAAATGCATCCTGCACACAGCAGGGCAAGAACGAGAATCGCGCCTGCTGCAAGAGAAAGACGCGCATGACCGGACATCAACCAGATGTAAAAACTCAAAACCATAAATTCTTATGGGGATTTTCCTGCGAGGCCTTATCCATCTGCTTATCGGCTTCACCATTACCCGTAACCTGGTGGTTCAAGCGTAAGGCTATCTTAAAAATCCTTTGATGTTGCCAAAATTCATGTGATAATGGAAAAAAAGAATAGAATTGTCATAATATCCACAAAATACAGATTTTTACCGGTCAGTTGCAAAACATATCTTATTATACCTTCAGAAAATAAAATCAAAGTCAGGTGATAGTATACCAATAATAACTTTTTCTCACCATAAAGGCGGTACTGGTAAAACTACTTCCTGCCTTAATATTGCCGGTTTTTTAACGAAGGCTGGGAGAAAGGTGCTGGTTGTCGATTGTGATCCGCAGGCAAATGCCACCGTTGGTCTTGGCTTTGGCCCGCAGGCAGTCAGCTGCAATATGTATGACGTCTTTATGAGCAGGGCGGAAGGATCTCCCGCAACACCGATCCAGGAGATCATAAGGAAAACTCCCTCCGGAATCGATCTCGCCCCCTCGCATCTCGATCTTGTCGGGGCAGAGCCGGCCCTGTACATGATGGAGAACCGGGCCGGTATCCTCGCGGAAATGCTGTCAGGAATCCGTGACCAGTATGACTATATCCTTATTGATACGCCCCCGAGTATGGGCCAGCTGGTGATCAACGGGCTTTACGCCGCTGATTATATCATTGTCACCCTTGATTCAGGGACGTTTGCCCTCGAAGGTGTATCGACGCTGTCGAAGATTTTTGGCGATATCAAAGATGACCTGGGAAAAGAGATCCTGCCTGCGATGGCCATCCTCACCCGTTGGGGTGAAGGAGCGGTATGCCCGGATGGGGAAACCGCTGAGCCGCAGGACCTTCTTTACCGTGTCAGGAGTCTTTTTTATAAAAAACCTTCACTGACGCCGGCCGGGATCAAGGCTGCCGAAGAACAGAAAACAGAACACGAGCGGTTGCTGTCTATGCTCTCTGAGATCCAGCGGCTGTTCCGTACCGTTTATACCGTACCGTACTCCCCCCTGGTTTATGAATCCCAGAAACGGGGGCTGCCGATCTCGCATTTTGCACCGGACAGCAGTGCAGGTACGGCGTACAAAACCATTGCAGACGTAGTGGTGACATGGAAATAAGCGAGTGATGACATGGACGTAAAAGACATTGAAGCAATACTGAAACGAGCTGGTGACGGAGATCTATCGGTCAGGGCAGATGAAAACGGTGCAGGTCCTGAGCTAAAGCCCCTTGCCCAGGCAGCAAACCGGCTCATCGAGAAGCTCGTGAAGACCACGGAAATGAAAAACCGTGCCGACATCATGATGAGATACAACCCGCTGGCGATATCCATTATCAACAGAAACCGGGTACGGATATACATCAACAAGAAATACGAGACGCTCTGGCGTGGTACACACGATGATCTGATAAAAAAGAAGATGGCGGATTATGACATCACGATTCTTTCCGGCGATCACTACTATGCCTGTTTCGAAACAAAGAAGACTACTACCACACAGATCCTGGTGAAATTCCCTGATGGCGTGAAAAAATATCTGACCCTCAACTCCATTCCGCTCCTGGACAAGAACGGCGATGTTGATGCAGCCTTTTTCCTCTTCGTCGATTATACGGAACTCCAGGAGAAGATGGATGCCATCAAGAAGGTGGAACTGCGGGTCGACCGTATCCTCCAGGAGAACCCGTACCCTCTCTTTACGATCGATCCCGCACTCAACGTGCTCTTCTCAAACCAGGCATTTCTCAAGTTGACCGGGTATTCGAGAGACCGGGCTGCATCCCTGTCGATGAAGGACTTCAAATTCCAGAAAAACAAGGGAGAGAGTGTTGAAGGGACTATCCGGTCAAAACACCGCAGCCAGGGCGAGTCGGTGATCGAATTCCCGGCCGGGGTAGTCACACTCGAATGGTATTATATCCCCCTGCTTGATACTGACGGAAATGTCGAATCCCTTCTTGTAGTGTACAATGATATTACCGAGAGGCGGAAGAAAGAACTGGAAGTCCAGCAGCTGATGGAGAGTTCAAAACAGCAGGCGGAGTCACTCTCGTCCAGCGCAGTTGTGCTCGAGACCGGTCTTGCTGCCGTAGCAAAAGGGGACCTCAGTTTCCAGGCCCCTCTTGCGGAGGGCGATCCTCTCATAAAACTGAAGAAGGATTACAATGCGGCAGTGGACTCGATCCGGACCCTTGTAACCGAACTTGGCAAGTCCATCCACCAGATGGAGATGACTACCGGGGATACCAGCAAGAGTACGCAGGAGATATCCAAGTCCACGGAACAGGTAGCGATCTCCACACAGAAATCCGCCGACGGTGCCAAGAAGCAGATTGAAGAGATCGAAAAGGTCAGTAAGGACATCTCCGACCTGTCGGCTTCCATAGAGGAGATCGCAAGCACTTCCCACTCACTCATGGACCATGCCCAGAAAGCGGCGGCAGACGGGAACGCAGCAGCAGAACTGGGGAAGGTTGCTACGTCAAAGATGCTGAATGTGGAGAAAATTGCCGGTGAAAGCGTGAAAGAGATTACTGCGCTCAATGAACGCATGAAAGAGATCTCCAATATTGTCAAGATGATCGCCGATATCTCCAGCCAGACCAACCTGCTTGCACTGAATGCAGCCATTGAAGCCGCACGGGCAGGTGAGCATGGGCGAGGGTTTGCCGTTGTAGCCGGAGAAGTACGCAACCTTGCCGGGGAATCCAAGACCGCGACCGGCCACATCGAGACGCTCATCCAGTCCATCCAGCAGAGCAGCGACAAGACGGCCGCTGCCATCAACAGTTCCTATAAGGAGATCCAGACCGGCATTGAAAGCGTGAACAAGACTCTCGACACGCTCAACCGGATCACCGCTGAATCCAATGTTGTGGCGCAGGGTGTAACAGAGATCACCAAGGCAACCGAGGACCAGGCAGAAGCCACGACCCGTGTTATGGAGGGTATCGAAAAGACCAATGCCATCACCCGCGAAAACCAGGAACGGATGGAGGATATGGCGGCTCTTGCCGAAGAGACAAGTGCCTCCACCGAGGAGATAGCCAGCGCCTCGACCGAACTCGCCGGCATGGCTGAACGATTAAAGACCATGATGGATACGTTCAAAGTAAGGTGAAGCAATGGTTGAAACTATTGATGTGGTGGAATTTGAACTGGGCGGGGAGCGGTATGCCCTCGATATCCAGCTGGCACGGGAGATCGTGGAGATGATCCCCATCACCCCCATCCCGCGTGCACCTCCCTATATCTCCGGCGTGATCAATCTCCGGGGTGAGATCACCAATATTATGAATCTCAATGCGTTGCTTGGTCTTGCGAACACAGAGATCCGCAGCAACCAGAAGATAATCGTCCTTGTACCGGAAGCGGCGGGGGGAAGCAATGTCGGCATTATTGTCGACGATGTCAGCAGCGTCATGCAGGTTTCAGAGGCAGATATCGATCATATCGGTGAAGGGTTCTCTTCTGACTTCTCCTCATTCGTCAAGGGAATCATCAAGATGAAGGGCGAAGATGCGGCGAGTAAAAAGAAAAACCTGATCATCTGGATCGATATGCAGAAAGTGATCAAGGATCTTGCAGAAGCATAACACTAAAGAGAGTAAGGCATTGTCACAGGATGCAGTACCGGGAATGACGGAGTGGAGAACGGAATGACGGAACGACCAGGAAGAAAAGCATTGTTCAGCGGGGCGATACCAAAAGCACCGGCACAGGCCGGCTCTTCGGAAGAGATTGCAGCCCACGTGCAGCAGCTGAATGAGGAGATTGCCGCAGCACTTTCTGCTGCGGCTGCAGGAACGACGGTAAATCCCCTTGAGCCGGCCCGGTTTGGTGCGGAATATACAACGTTAATCTCTGCCGTGAACCGGGTGCTCCGGGAACTGGTGCAGGACAGGAAGATCCCAGTCCCGGCGGCAGTTCCGTTTGCACCGGTTTCCTCTCAAGCCACCAGTGACCAGCAGGCCCGGTATGAACTGGAGATCGAAGACCTGCGCCACCGGCTGGATCTGATGGTGGGCAGGAACCCGGTTCCCATGCTGGTTACCACGCCTGCCTTTTCCATCCTGGAAGCAAATGATGCCTATGTCCAGATGAGCGGCATTGCAAAAGATGCGCTGACGAATACGAGCCTTGCAGGATTCCGGATTATCAGCCAGACCGGAGAAGGGGCGAAAGTTGCCCTCCAGGAAAAGCGCCGTTCCTTTGGTCAGGTCACGGTCGAGCTTCCCTCCGGCAGGCGTATCCTGGAACAATATTGTATCCCCGTAGTTGCCGGGGACGGAACCATCACGTCCCTCCTGTTTGTGTACAACGATATCTCTGCGC
>NZ_JBAVIG010000053.1:0-78804 GCF_049686655.1 Methanoregula sp. | reverse complement strand
GAATTGCCTCGAATGAAACTGATTTAACTTTGATGTTTTGTGCATTCAGGACGACAGATTCGTCGCTGTAAAGATCAGGATATGCCATAAAACCACTTTCCGTTATTTATCTATCTACGTTATCTATCTATCTACGTTATCTCAATAAAATAAGTGTTTGTAAGCCCTCCCATCAGGCTCCTGCCCAATCACAACAATTTGCGGCCGTTCATGTACGGGCGGATCGCATCCGGCAGGACGACAGATCCGTCTTCCTGCTGGTAATTTTCAAGAATTGCCCGGAGAACCCGTGAGGTGGCGATCGCCGTTGAGTTAAGCGTGTGCACCCACTGTTTTGACTCAAAGTTGCTCTTGTCGCGCACCCGGATATTGAGGCGCACTGCTTGGTATGCCGTGCAATTTGAACAGGAAACTACTTCCTTGTACGCATTTTCGCGCGGCATCCATGCCTCGATGTCATATTTTTTCGCAGCCACGGTCCCGATATCCCCGGTGCAAATATTAACCACGCGATAAGGAAGTTCAAGACCTTTGAACACGTCCTCGGCATTCGCAAGGAGTTCCTCGTGAATCTGCCACGAGTCCCCGGGTTTACAGTATACGAACTGTTCGACCTTGGTGAACTGGTGGACCCGGAACAGCCCCTTGGTATCGAGGCCATGCGCGCCGATCTCCCGCCGGAAGCATGGCGAGATCCCGGCCAGCCGGAGCGGGAGATCTTTTTCCTCAAAGATCTCGTCCTGGTACATCGCGCCGATCGGGTGCTCGCTCGTTGCGATCAGGTAAGCATCGTCACCGTCAATTTTGTACATGACTTTTTCGAAATCTTCCAGATCCGTGACACCCTCGTAGGAAGTGCGGTTTATCATATACGGCGGGATGATCGGCGTATACCCTTTCTGCACCAGCAGGTCGATCGCATAGCGCTGGAGCGCCATATCAAGGAGGACGAGGTTTCCCTTCAGAAAATAGAACCCTGCGCCGGAGGTCTTGGCAGCCCGCTCGAAATCCGCCCAGCCCTGTTCAGTAGCAAGCTGCCCGTGGTTCTTGATCTCGTAGGGGAATATCCCGGGTGTCCCGACCCGCTTGATCTCGACATTCTCCGTATCGTCTTTCCCGACAGGGACGCTCTCGTGCAGGATATTGGGGAGGCGCATCAGGTATGAACGCGTGGCATTTTTGATCTCTTCCTGCTCGGCATCGCATTCCCTTATTTTCTGGGGAAGCGCAGCTGCTTCTGCCATCAGGACCGATGCATCCTGCCCTGCCTTTTTTACCGCATTGATGTCACGGGCTATCGTATTCCTGCGCTGCCGGAGCTGGTCGGTCGCAACCTTGAGTTCGCGGGACCGGGCATCCTTTGCAAGCAGGTCATCGACCCAGGCAATTTTCTGCGTGTCATTGCGTTTCCTGAGATCGGCCTTCACCATATCCGGGCTAGCCCGTACGAACCTGATATCGAGCATGCGTGATTCCTCTGGTCCTCGGAATTTATACTCCTATATTATGCGTTTTCTCATTTATCGCCTTCCCCCCCTGCAACCTTGAAATGCTTTCGCATGCACAAACCGGGGATATATATTCCTGCCATGTTGTATATCCCCCGGAGAACTGTCGTATCGTTGTATCACCTCATACTTGCAGTGGTCAGAAAAATATCTGGCATAGTTACATTATCTCCTGGCATTTTCTTCTGGCAGCTTGACAGGCATTATGACGCAGGCCGGCATTTCCTCCTCATGTGTTGTCAAGGGGTGTTTTATTTTCGCTGGAATCCTGACAATTCTTTATCAGTAAATAGTTGTAATCTGGAATATGAGGCACAATGGCAGAATTTTCCTATATCTGTAAAAATTTGGCCGGGTCTGATCCCGGGAAAGGAAATGAAGCAGGAATCCCGGCATGTTCAAGGAAGCTGAAGACCGGTACCTATTGCACGGTGGATTCTGCGGAGCGTGCCGCAGCAGCAAAGTCCGAGTGCCCGGCTGTTAATTTCCTTAAGATCCTGACGGTCCGGAAGAAGAAATGGTAATCCCGGTGTCTCCCACTTGCTGACCAAATACCCGGTAGCAGGAGACCAGAAATTCTGCGTACAGGTCAGACGTCTTTTAATTTCTGTTCTATAATATCACGTAATTATCTCTATTTTAAGGCGATTTGTTTCACCTGTATCAAAAACCTTAATCGGGAAAAACACCGATGCATATCTCATGAAATATGCCAATCCGGAAGACCCCCGCACCCAGTATATGTTTTTTAAAAACTTTGAACGGGTGATCAGTTTTTCTGACGGTGTGTTCTCGATTGCCATCACCCTGATGGTGCTCTCGCTTGCTGTTCCAGCCATCGCCCAGAACGACGCTACGGTCGAACTGCCGATCAGACTGCTGAGCGAGTGGCCTACATTTTTCATCTATATCATCAGCTTCATCATCATCGGCAACTGGTGGGTATCCCATCACCGGATCTTCCAGCATATCAACCGGGCGGACCGGACCCTGCTCTGGCTGAACCTGCTCTTTCTCCTGTTCATCACGCTCATTCCGTTTGAGACCACCCTCATTATCCAGTACCCCGGAGTACCGACGGCAGTGGCCTTCTATGCGTTTACCCAGGCACTGGCCGGCCTGATCCTTGTCTCCCTCTGGTACCATGCCACCAGCGGCCGCCGGCTTTCGGATCCTGATCTCTCTCAGGTGACTGTCCAGTATTATATCATCCGTGGTATCCTCGGATCTGCTACGTACCTGATCTCTATCGGTATTGCTGCGTTCAATGTCTATATCGCTCAATTGTCCTGGCTCCTGATCGGCATCCTGTTCTGGTGGCTCGGGCGGGAGTTCTATCGCAATGATCTTCCCATCATTGATCAAACCGAATAAGCGCCTGCAAAAAAACGGGATTATGCGCAGGGAGCTGGCATTTGTCGAAATTGCCGAAATCGCCACTAGGGCCGGAACCTGTGCGCGGAGAAATCGCAAGGGATGTGCCGCATGAAGCGGGGACCGGCACCGAACCGGGGATTTCGGATCGCGATTCCTGTCGCACTCGCGCTCGGGCGGGTGATATTCTTCATGACATCGCCCTATTACCCCGATTTCATGATCGCAGGAGACGGGTATCTTGGGATGCGCCCGCACCGGTAGCGAAGGCCGGGAGAAAACCCGGGAAAAAGCCGGTGAGGAGAGAAGCGAACGGGATCAGTCCGGTCGACCCGAAAAAATTGCTGGACGTGGGCATTCCTTGATAATCCGGTTATCAATGCACTCGTATAGTTTCAGGGATGGTCCGCCACAAAAGAGGAGGATGGGACGATGGATTTATCGTTAAACATGATGGGTGCGCCGGCTAAGGAACCCCCGGTACATCCGGTTGTTAATGTGACGGGCAGCATTCCTCCTGACGGGACTTTCCCTGACAACCAGCATTGATCTGGCGCCTGTTTTCATACTGAATAATTATTGGTAAGAATGAAGAAAAAGGATCTCCCTCTATATTCTCAATAGAAAAATTAAAATCGTCCAATACGGGTTCCATTTGGATAATTAAAGCAAATCCTTACTCGCGATGAAAATCCGTGGCCCTGAACGTCAACAATAACAAAAAAAAGCCCGCCATGAACGGTAATTATATATGATTACGGCGTCCACCTGTTTAGCGGTAGGAAATGTTCCCGGCCATCCGGGACAACGTTCTTCAACTGCCGTCCGATCGCACGAGATCGAATGGGGGGATGACAGACACAATGGGCTAAAACAAACCAGGAAAGGAAGGCATACCATGGATCTCTTCTCGAAATTATACTTCAATTACAGCAAGATCATCAAGACCATCAAGATCTACCTGCTGCTTGCCGGACCAGGCCTCATTGTCATGATCGCTGATAACGATGCGGGCGGGATTACCACGTACGCCGCAACCGGCGCAAAGTTCGGGTACAGCCTTATCTGGTTCCTCGTCCTGCTCGGGCCTGTCGCATATTTTGTACAGGAAATGACCGTACGGTTGGGAGCCGTTACCAAACACGGGCACGCAGAGGCGATATTCAGTGCGTTCGGCTCGTTCTGGGGATGGTTCTCTCTCTGCGACCTCACCGTGGTCAACTGGCTGACGATGGTCACCGAGTTCATCGGCATGACCGCTGCGTTGAGCATCTTCGGTATATCCCCCGTTGTCACGGTCGCAATTGTCGTCCTCGTAATGCTCGGCATCGTATTGTCAGGACGGTACTGGACGTGGGAGAAGATCACCATGGCGTTCTGTCTCGTCAATCTCATCTACATACCGGCGGCGATCCTCGTCCACCCCTCAATACCTGATATCCTCCGGAACGGGATCGTCCCCAACTTTCCGGGAGGGTTCAATGGTGAACTCTTCTTCTTACTGATGGCAAACATCGGGACAACGATCGCGCCTTGGATGATCTTCTTCCAGCAGAGCGCCGTTGTCGACAAGAATATGAAAGAAAAGGATATCCCGTGGGGGAAGTTCGATACGGTTGTCGGTGCCTTCTTCACCGTTCTCGTCGCGGTCTTCATTATCATCGTGACCGGGACCCTGCTCTACGGTATGAACATCGATAGCGCTGCCCAGGCCGCCCAGGTCATGATGGGAACGCACCCGTGGGTGGGGACGCTTATCGCCATAGGTCTCTTCGATGCTGGTTTCCTTGGGGCAATCTGCATCGCACTCACAAACTCGTGGGCATTCGGGGAGGTCTTCGGGTGGGCGCACTCGCTGAACTACAAGGTGAAAGAGGCGTTCTGGTTCTACATATTCTACTTCCTCGGCCTGGTAACCGCCGGGGCTGTTGTACTCATACCGGGAGCTCCGCTGGTCCTTATCACCCTGTTCGTGCAGGTGATTGCAGTTACCCTTCTGCCGGCCGCGCTGGTATTTTTGATCATCCTCCTGAACAACGAAGAGATCATGGGGAAATACAAAAATACCCGCTTTGACAATATCGCAAACATAACAATAGTCGTGTGCATCATCGTCGTGTCTTCACTGTACGGTATCAGCACACTATTCCCGAATATGTTCGGGTGAGGGAAAAGGAGGTACAGGAATGGCAGCAATTGAGAGCGTCTTCGGGGAAAAGATCGGAAGTATCATACATGAATCTACCGGGAAGATCCGTAGTATCAACCAGAAATATGCAACGCCCAAGATCAAATTGTCGGGAGGAGCGAAATTCGCCCTTCTCCTCCTCAGGTTATACCTCATCTTTCTTGTTATCCTGCTTGTGTACAAGTTCTGGACAATCATTCACGGGGGTGCATGATGCAGCAGGATAACACGAACAATACTGCGATTGCGGGAGACCTCGAGATCCTCCTTTCCGATATCCTGAATGTCCCCGTCCTCCGCTCCGGGAAAAAAATAGGATCACTCAACGATCTGGTCATTGCAGAGACTGCAAAGGTACCCGAGGTACGGTCCCTGTATGTCACCCGGTCGTTCGGCAACCCGAGCCTCCTCATCCCGTGGGAGTACGTCCATACCCTGACCGGCAGAGGAATCGAGGTCACTATCGGGGACCCCGGGCAATACGAGGCAGAACCGGCCGAGGATGTCATCCTCCTCCGTGATTATGTCCTCGACAAGAAAGTCATCGACCTCGAAGAGAATGAGGTTGAGGTGGTGTACGACATACGGCTCATCCTCCGGAACAAGAAACTGTATGTAACGGATGTCGATACCGGAAAGGCAGCCCGTCTCCGGAGGCTCGGGTTCGGGTTCCTCGCAAAGATCCTCTATTCATCAGCGGACCCTGAGGCAGAGCAGATGATCCCCTGGACCTGTATCCAGCCGCTCCCGACGAATATTGGCCGGTTCAAGGGCAACGTCAAGCTGAACATCTTAAAAGATAACCTTTCAGAGATCCATCCCGTCGATCTGGCGGACATTCTCGAAGAGATGGATCACGACCAGCGGGTCATGGTATTCTCCTCGCTCGATCACGAGCAGGCGACCGATACGCTTGAAGAGATCGAACCGAAGGTGCAGCGCGAGATCATCTCCTCGCTCTCCACGGAAAAGGTAGTCCAGCTCATCAACGATATGACCCCGGGCCAGGCTGCTGACATTCTGTCAGTCCTGCCATCAGCGGAGGCCCATGTGATCCTCGATGCCATGAACGCCGAAAGCGCAAGGAAGGTTCAGGCTATCATAAACCGGCAGGAAGAGAAGGTAATCCATTATACCACCCAGAAAATCCTGAAGTTCCCTCCTGAAACGACCGTAGAATATGTCCAGAATGACTACCCGCGCCATGCCCGGGACAAAGATGTCATAATGTACATTTACGTAACCGACGAGAGCGATCACCTTCTCGGTGTTATCGATTTAAAGGAGCTCCTGCAGGCCGATGACAAGGCACTCCTCCGGGATGTCATGGTCGAGAACGTGATCAGCCTCTCGACCGGGAGTACCCTCAAGGAGGGTGCACAGGAATTCGGGCGGTACGGATTCCGTGCTCTTCCGGTAATCGATGATGAGAACCGGCTCGTCGGCGTTATCCCGTACCGTGACGTGATGAACCTCACCCACCACTTCGTAGAATAATTTTGAAGTATGCGTTTGATCGGATCATACCAGTTTTTTATATTCAAACGTCTGGTTGATGACGGTGTATGTGTCACCCGTGTAATAATGCACGGTCACTTCAACGCGATCGGCTTTTTCCGTTCCCTGGAGTTCCACGCCACTGCCGGCCTGCAGCGGCTTGAACGTCCCGGTGAGTACCTGCCCGTCTGAACGGGTGAGCCGGACAACCACGTCCTGTACAGCAGCCTGGCCTTTACCTCCCATGAACAGGACCGAGACGATATTTGTGAAGGGATCACGTTCTGCCTGGAAATAGACAAGGAACTTACCGGGTGGTACCTGGGTCTGACCAGGTTCAGGTGAAAAAACAGGAAGGGCGATCGTCGGGGTTGTAGTAACCTGTTCCGGATCGGATGCTACAGAAGATTCCGGAAGGATTTGTGACGCCCCGGCGGACTGATCAGCACCGGTCCCGGAACCGACCGGAGAACCAAGGACCGGGAACCGTATTATGTACCCAAAAATTATTAGTCCGGTTATGAATAAAATCGCAATAAGGATTACCACCGGTTTTTTGTAAGGTACTATCTTTGAAACCGGGAGCCCAGCGGGTCCGGACAGTATATTAGTGTCCGGATCCGGGACAATTGTAATGGTGGCCCGGCTTTGGCTATCAGGCGTTTTGCCGGCCGACGGTCTATCCGCAGCAGGCCCCGGGGTGGTTTTCCCGGGCATATCCTGAAGTTTTTGCTCACCGGTATTCTCAACGGCACTAATGGTACATTCCGGTGTTTTTGGCACAACTACCGCACTTTCTTTGCGGGGATGTGAAGCAGTGTCGGTCAATTTTTGTGACGGTTCCGACATGGTTTCTGATTGTTCCGGACTGGTACTGACCGGTGTCCCGCAGGAGGGACAGAACCGGGAACCCGGTGCAAGAAGGGTGCCGCAGAGTGAGCATGACGGTGGCCGGGCAACACGGGCACCACAGTATTCGCAAAATACCGTTGTTGCGGGAACCGGTTTTTTGCACCGAGGGCAGATGGTCTGCCTCTTCTTTTTCATGCCGGAAATTCTCATGCCCCCTGCGACCCGGTACTGTGGATCCAGTATAGTACGGTATCTGACCTGAGGTTAAAAATCCCCCGCATGGTTTTACCCGTTGATCGATAGCACGACACCGGCAGGGGACCTGAACGTGCACCCCCGGAAGACGTCCGCTATGCAATAATCTATCTTCCGGAAAAACGGTACCTGATGGCAGGGCGTTACGGATGAAGATCGCAGTGTGTGGGAAAGGCGGCGTGGGAAAGACATTCTTTGCGGGCAGCCTTGCGGAACAGTTCGTCCTCGCGGGTCATCCGGTAATTGCCATCGATGCCGATTCATCTCCCAACCTTGCCATAACCCTTGGGTTATCTGCTGACCAAGCCAAAGCGATCATACCGATCGCAGAGAACGAGGAGTTGGTCCGGCTGAAGACCGGCACAGACTATTCCGGGGTCTTCCGGCTCTCGTTTACTGTCGACGATATTATCGGCAGGTACGCGGTCCCCACTCCTTCCGGTGCCAGCCTCCTGGTCATGGGGACCGTGAAGGCAATGGGGTCCGGGTGTTCCTGCCCCGCACACTCCGTGGTCCGGGCATTGATGCGCCACCTTGTGGTCGAGCGTGAAGAAGTGGTCATCCTTGACATGGAAGCCGGGATCGAGCACCTCGGCCGCGCGACGGCAGAGTATGTAGATATTCTCCTTGCAGTGACTGATGCGAACCTGAAGTCCCTTGAGACTGCCGCGAACATCTGCCGGCTGGCACAGGAATCCGATATCAGGACCATCGCTCTTGTCGCAAACCGGATCGCTGACGAACGGCAGCAGGAAGCAGTCCGGTTGTTTGCGGAGCAGCAGAACCTTACAGTAATTGCACGGGTGCCGTTTGACCGTGCTGTATCCGAATCCGGTATGACCGGGGAGCCGCTGGATGCGTCCGCATCCGGGGCGATCAAAGCGATCAGGGAACTTGCAAAGACGCTTTTGGGACAGCCATGATCCCGGCCCGCCCTGCAATCCTGATGAAAGGAGATCAGTCATGACAAAAACCTTCGTAACCATGGGACGAGGCGGCACTGGAAAGACAAGTTTTGTCTCGCTCATGGCCAGGTACTTCATAGAGAAAGGAGCAACCCCCCTGCTGCTCGTTGACGCAGACCCGGACCAGAACCTGGCAGAGATGGTTGGCGTGGATCCGGAATCCGCCGGGAAGAAGACTGTTGCGGAACTGCTTTCGGAGACATTCATCACGACCGGCGGAACAACGATCGGCATACCTCCCTCCACCCGGATCGAGAACCGGATCTGGCAGGAGGGCCTGTACGAAGGGAAGCAGTTTGATCTCCTCTCTGTTGGCACCAAATGGATCGAAGGGTGTTATTGCATGCCGGATGCCGCTCTCAAGAATGCACTCTCCGCCATCACCCGGCAGTACGAGTACATCCTGATCGACTCACCTGGCGGTCTCGAGCACCTGAACCGGAAGATCGCAAGCAACGTGGACACGATCTTCGATGTCATGGGCCCTTCGAGCAAATCTTTTGCCCACGTACGCCGGGCCCACCGCGTGATCGAAGAAGTGGGAATACGGTTCAGGCGGCTCTACATCGTCGGAGGATATGGGTTCCCGGCAGATCTCGGTACCCGTGCCACAGATGAAACCGGTCTTCCCTATCTTGGAAAAATTGCGGCAGATACACGCCTGGCGGAACAGGTTCTTGCCGGCAAGTCCCTGCTGGACCTTCCCCTCGGTCTTCCTGCTTACCGCTCAATCGCTTCTATGCTCGATACCCTTCCCGATGCTCCCTAGTGTTTACGGATTTTATAATCAGATCCGCTTACGAGAGACCGACGTTTTAACTTCATCCGGGCAGAAAATAGCAGGAATTTTTCCTGATACGTAGAGTGAATCTTACCGTACTGTCACTTCTTAGATTTCATGATGTTTCGAAAAGACGACGGGGTGGTATTTGAGATGCCTTCTTCGATAACCTTATTTTGCTTATCCCTCAATGTATAGATGAATTCTCAGGGTGGCGTCGTGGTGAACAAAAAAGGAGTCCATTTCAGGATCAAAGAGATCACATCCGATCTTGCACAGTTCCGGGATCTCAGTATCACGATCGGTGCGATCAACCAGGAACGGTGGGATGAGCCCATGGGCCCTACGCCATTTCCCTCTCTCACCACACTGAGACCCTGGGACCAGAAACTCCTCAGCCGCTATAAACCGTTTTATCTCCCTTTCTGTGACCTCTGCTGCCTCTGCACGTACGGAAAATGTGATCTGACAGGAACGAAACGCGGAGCCTGCGGTATCTCGATGCCGGCCCAGCAGTCCAGGACGGTGCTTATCACGGCCTGCATCGGTGCAGCCACTCATATCAGTCATTCCCGGGAGCTGCTCACCTACGTGATTGAACGGGCCGGGCGGGACTGCCCGATCAATGTCGGCGGAGTCGGTGTGGAAGTGGAAGCCCCGATCACACGGCTTGTCACCGGCATCAAACCGGAGACGCTGGGAGACCTCGAGCCGGTGCTGGACTATTGTGAGAACCAGGTCACCCAGCTTCTCGCCGTGACCCACACCGGTCAGGAAGGCAACAATCTTGATTTTGAGTCGAAGATCTTCCATGCAGGAATGATCGACCATCTCGGCATGGAGGTCGCAGATATCGCACAGGTATCAGCTCTCGGGTTCCCCCGTGCCGAACCCGAAACCCCGCTTGCCGACCTGGGCCTCGGTACTGTCGACACGTCAAAGCCTGTTATTCTCGTCATCGGCCATAACGTGCCCCCGGCTGCGGCGATCATCGATTACCTGCGGGACAACGGGATGTCGTCTTCGGTCGAAGTGACCGGCATCTGCTGCACTGCCCTCGATCTCACGCGCTACTCGGACAAGGCAAAGATCATCGGCCCCATTTCGTGGCAGCTGCGCTATATCCGGAGCGGTGTGCCGGATGTGATTGTTGTTGACGAGCAGTGTGTCCGGACCGATACCCTGCAGGAAGCGGCACACATCCGCACCCCGCTCATTGCGACCAGCGAGAAGAACTGTCTTGGCCTGCCCGATCGCACTGCTGACCCTGTTGACGATATCGTGGAAGGATTCGTGAACGGTTCGGTTCCCGGCGCTCTCATCCTCGATACAAAGAAAGTCGGGGAGGTTGCGGCCCGGGTGGCAGCAGCCATTGCCCCGAAGCGGAAGAAGCATTCTGCCCTGCCCACCAGCCACCAGCTGGCCGAATGGGCAAAGAAATGCACCCAGTGCATGCTCTGCCGGCGTGCATGCCCGAACGATCTCCCGGTTGCCCAGGCCGTAAAGGCCGCAGCCGGGGGAAACCTCTCCCTGCTTGACGAACTCTACGATGACTGCCTCGGCTGCGGGAGGTGCGAACCGGCCTGTACGCAGAAGATCCCGATCCATAGTCTCATTGTGGCCGCTGCTGACCGGAAGACCCGTGAGGAAAGCTACTGCATCCGGACCGGCCGGGGTGCAATACAGGATGTGGAGATCCGCAAAGTAGGCGGTCCGATCGTGCTCGGCGAGATCCCCGGCGTTGTAGCATTTGTCGGGTGTGCGAACTATCCGAAAGGCTCCCGTGAAGTGGCGGAGATGTGCATGGAGTTTGCCAGGCGCCGGTATATTGTCTGTACTTCCGGCTGCTCTGCAATGTCGGCCGGCATGTATCGGAATGAGGACGGGAAGACCGCCTACGAACAGTATCCGGGTGGCTTTGAGGCTGGCGGCATCGTGAATGTCGGCTCATGTGTTTCGAATGCCCATATTGCCGGTGCCGCCATCAAGATCGCCAGCATCTTTGCCAAACGTCCTCTCCGGGGCAATTACGAGGAGATCGCTGATTACGTTCATAACCGCGTCGGTGCGGTCGGTGTTGCCTGGGGCGCGATGTCCCAGAAAGCGGCGGCGATCGCGGCCGGGTTCTGGCGCCTCGGGATTCCCGTAGTGGTCGGTCCCCATGGTACCAAATACCGGCGTATGCTGCTTGGCCGGGCTGACAAGGATGCCGACTGGTTTGTGACTGATGCCCGGACCGGCGAGAGCGTTTATGGGGGACCGGTTCCCGAGCATCTCTTCTTTGCAGCTGAGACAAAGGAAGAGGCGATGGTCATGATCGCGAAACTGACCATGCGCCCCAATGACACGAGTAAGGGTCGGGCGAACAAGCTGGCCAATTATATCGATCTGCACAAGCGGCTGGTTGGCGGAATCCCCCCGGATGTATTCCGGCTTGTCCGGACACAGGCAGATATCCCCCTGACCATGAAGGACGAGATTGTCATGCACCTTGACGAGCATGGCTGGAAAGAAGGCACGATCCCGGACCCGACGCTCCTGCCCCGCATGATTCATAAGAAGAAGGTGTGATCGCCATGCCGCTCAATGAATCCTGGCAGACTGCGGAGATCCCGGGCCCGAAGAAGGCTTCACTCATAATCAAGCCGGATATCGCCGATGCGATGATCCGCAGGGCAAAACGCCCGATCATGATCGTGGGCCACGGGATCCTTGAATATGAGGTTGAAGGCAACTTCCTGATCGACTGCCTGATTGAACTTGCGAAGAAGGCGAAGATCCCGATCGTTGTCAGTGCCAGCACAAACAAGGAGTTCCTTGCCCGGGAATATGAACCGGCTGCGATCATGACAGCAATCGATATCAGCAACCGGCTGACCGATACCGAATGGAAAGGCCTGGACGGGAAAGATTCATACGATCTTGCGATCTTTGTAGGCCTGCCTTATTCCATGGAATGGACTATTCTCTCCGGGCTCAAGCACTTTGCGCCCGGGGTCAAGACCATGACCCTCGATTGCGTATACCAGCCTAATGCGAGCTGGTCATTCCCGAACAGTACCATAAAAGACTGGGCGGCAAACCTCAAGGGGATCGTTACGAACCTCGGGGATTAACCAACGGAGCACACCATGTTTGAGCATATCCCGGTCGAAGTAGGCCTTGTCCATGAAGGGGAGCGCGTCCGCAAGAACGACATGCAGGTGGAACTCGGCGGTCCTGAAGAGAAGGAGAAGTTCGAGATTGTCCGCGTACGGCCTGCCGACCGGATCACGGATGGTGCCATTACCATCATCGGTCCTGACCTCTCCGCCTTGGAGGAAGGAAAACACTATCCCCTCGGGATACTCGTGGAGATCTGTGGGGCAAAAGTCGAGCCCGACCTCGAAGGTGTGGTCGAGCGACGGATCCATGAATACTGCAATTATATCGAGGGGTTCATGCACCTCAACCAGCGGTATGATATCTGGGTGCGGCTCTCGAAGAAATCCTACAAGAAAGGGCTGACATCCTTCCGGATCATCGGCGAAGTGATGCAGGAACTCTTCCGGAACGAACTTCCTATCATCGAGAAGATCCAGATCAGCTTCATCACCGATCCTGAAGCAATCCGCCCGCTGTACGCAGATGCGATGCGAACCTACGAGACCCGGGATGCACGGGCCCGCGGTCTCTCAGACGAGGAAGTCGATACGTTTTACGGCTGTGCGCTCTGCCAGTCGTTTGCCCCTACCCATGTCTGTGTCATCACCCCCCAGCGCTATGCGAACTGCGGTGCAATCAGCTGGTTTGACGGCAGGGCTGCGGCAGGGATCGACCCCAAAGGGCCGATCTTTGCCATCGAAAAGGGCCAGTGCATCGATCCGGAGAAAGGGGAATATACCGGCATCAACGAGAGCGCCAAAAAACGCTCTATGGGCGAGGTGAACCGGGTCTACCTCTACTCGGCCTTCGGGTACCCTCACACGTCCTGCGGATGTTTTGAGGGGATCGCGTTCTATATCCCGGAAGTCGACGGTTTCGGGCTCGTACTCCGCGGGTACCGTAACGTGACCGTGAACGGCCTTGCCTTCTCTACCATGGCTGACTCCACAGCCGGAGGCCGGCAGATCGATGGCTTCCACGGGATCTCGCTCGAGTACATGCGGTCCACGAAATTCATGCATGCCGACGGAGGGTACGAACGGGTGGTCTGGATGCCGCACGAGACCCGGGAGCGTCTCCGGGACTACATTCCTGCAGCGGTCTACCCTGCAATCGCAACAGAAAAAGACGTGGAAACGCTTGAGGAGCTGAAGGTCTTCCTCAGGGACCACCATCACCCGGTTACGGCCCGGTGGGAAGCGGAATCAAAGGCTTCCGACACAAAAAACTCATCGATCCCTGTTTTCTCCGGGGGGGATATCCCCATTACGGCCGGTGGGTTCCGGATCATCCTGAAGAACGCGAAGATCACGGCCGAGAAAGTGATCATCCAGCCGATGCGGCCGGCATCGCTGCTGGGAGGTGGGCACCATGACGGGAAAAAACAGTAAACCCCCAGTCACCCCCGACCAGATCCTGCTGGCGCTTGCACCCCAGCTCCGGGAACTCTTCGATGGTGTTCACCAGGTAGAACTTGAGCATTTCTCCATGGAGATCGGTGATTTGGAGCTCTTTATCCCCACGACAGGCTTCGGGACTACGAATGCTGCACACGCCGCCCTGTCCCACTCCTGTGCAACGAAACCGATCGATCTGATCCGGGAACCCTACACGCCAATGGCATATTCCTTCCCCGGAAAGATTCGCGAAGTCACCCTCGGAGCCACGAAAGCCGAAGGTGGCAGCCGGTCACACTCCCTTGTTATCGGCGGTGCGACAATGCCTGCCTACTTCGATCGCACCCGGCCCCCGGTCCACTCCCCGGTGATCTCGCTCGATGTATTCGACATGCCGGTCAACCTCCCCAAGGTGCTGCGCGAGAACGTGGCTGACGTGATGGACGATCCTGCCGAATGGGCGAAGATGAATGTGAATAAGTTCGGGGCCGATGTGGTCACTATCCACTTGATGAGCACCGATCCCCTCTTCCGCAACGCGTCCCCGGCCACTGCCGTGAAGACCGTGGAAGAGATCCTTCAGGCAGTCGATGTCCCGCTCATCATTGGCGGGTGCGGCGACCCGAAGAAGGATGCCGAGGTATTCACGGCCGTTGCCGAGATGGCCGATGGGGAGCGACTGCTCATCAACTCCGTGACGCTGGACATGGCCACATCAAAGACCCTTGGCCGGGTGGCTACCGCCGCCAAGGACCACGGTCACGTGCTCCTTGCATTTACGGGCCTTGACCTGAACAACGCCAAGGAGCTCAACCGGCGTCTCTACGAGTACATCCCCCCGGAACAGGTCGTGATGGACCTGACCACAGTTGCTCTCGGCTATGGCCTTGAGTACTCCTTCACCATTCACGAGCGGGCACGGTATGCAGCACTGATGGGCGATAACGAACTTGCCCACCCGGTGATCTCCGCTGCCACCAATGCCTGGGCGGCCCGGGAAGCCTGGATGAAGATGCCCCCGGTCTTTGGTTCGCGGGAGCTCCGCGGCCCGGTCTGGGAGACGATCAATGCCATAACCCTTCTCCTTGCGGGGATCGATCTCTTCCTGATGATGCACCCGGCAGCGGTCCTGACCCTCAAGGAGCTGATCCCCCGTCTTGGCAACACCGGTACTGCATCGCCTGACCAGATTGCGGACTGGGTGGGGGTGCGCTTATGAGCCCTGACAATCCCCCCCCTGTCGGGAAGAAGCGCAAGAGCATAAAGGAGATAAGCCCGATCGATGCGTACAAACTGCTCCCGAAGACAAACTGCGGGGAGTGTCGTGAGGCAAACTGCATGGCCTTTGCCACGCGCCTTGTCAATGGCGAACTCATGCTTGCCGACTGCCCGCCGCTCCATACGCTCGAGTACCAGGATTCCCTTGAGAACCTTTCGCACCTGATGGCCCCGCCCGTGCGCACTGTCACCATCGGGACCGGTGACCGGGCGATCATGATCGGCGGCAAGTATGTACTCCAGCGGCATGACTTCACGTACCACAATCCGTCACCCATCGCTATTGACGTGCACGATCTCATGCCGGAAGCAGAACTGCTCGAACGGATCCGGCATATCGAGCAGTTCTCCTATAATTACATAGGCCGCACGCTCGTACTGAACGCGATTGCCATCCGTTCGGTATCCGGTGATCCTGTGATATTCAGCCGGGCCGTTCAGCGGGTTGCAGCAGCCAGCACCCTGCCCCTGATCCTCTGCACCCTGGATCCCGCGGTCATGCAGGCGGGTCTTTCCGAGGTGAGCCGCAGGCGGCCGCTGATGTATGCGGCAACGGAGGCGAACTGGAAACAGATGGCCGAGATTGCACTGGCACACAAGGTGCCGCTTGCAGTCTTTGCCCCGGGTAATCCCGCCCTGCTCCGCTCCCTTGTCCGTACCCTTATGGAGTACGGCCTGCACGATCTCGTCCTCGATCCTGGCACGTTCGCTGATGACGGGCTCTCAGATACGGTATCCAATTTCACGGAAATCCGGGCCGCTGCCTGCAAACAGTTCGACGAACTCTTCGGCTTCCCCCTGCTTGGTGTGCCACTCACCGTCTGGACCGGTGCGGAGCTCTCGGAAGACGTACTCAAGTGGAATGAGGCGATCACCGCCTCGATCCTTCTTTCCCGGTACGCGGATATGCTGATCATGCACAGCATGGACGGCTGGGTGCTCCTGCCGCAGTTGATCTGGCGCTTCAACCTCTACACGGATCCGCGGAAACCGGTCTCAGTTGAATCCGGTGTGAAAACCTTCGGGCGGCCGGATCCGCGCTCGCCGGTTCTCATCACTACCAACTATGCCCTTACGTACTTCACTGTCGAATCCGATATCAAAGCGGCAAACCTTGACTGTTACCTGATTGTAGTCGACACCGGGGGACTGAGCGTGGAAAGTGCCGTGGCGGGCCGGTATTTTACCGCGGATGCGATCTCCCATGCACTGAAAAACTACGATGTCGGCAGCCTGGTCAGCCACACGACCCTGATCATCCCGGGCCTTGCTGCCCGGCTGAGTGGCGAGACCGAGGAAGCCACCGGGTGGAAGATCCTGGTCGGCCCCAAGGACTCATCAGGGATCCCGCAGTTCCTCCGGGAACACTGGCAGCCTGAAAACGAATATAAGTAGTGTCTGCGGACTACATCATCTGCAATGGCGTTGGGCCGACACCCGAAAAGGAGATGCCGCGGCTCCGCAAATGAGGATGAATAATGGCTGATCTGATCCGTGTTCTCTTCCATCCCATGGAAAAAGATGCAATGGTTCCGGCGAAGACCACGGTCCTTGAGGCGATCCGGTCCGCCGGGATACAGATCGAGAGCATCTGCGGGGGCAGGGGGGAGTGCAACAAGTGCAAGGTGATCCATCTGCAGGGGGACTGCGATGCAGGGTCCCCGGAATCCCTCAAGGGTCTCACTCCCGAGGAAATTTCCCGGCACTACTGCCGTGCCTGCCAGACCCATGTGCTCGGGGGCTGCGAGTTCATCATCCCGGTCGAGAGCCGGATCGATTCCCCGAAGATCCTTCAGGCATATACCGGCGGTGCACGCGATCTCGCACCATCTGTCACGAAACACCCCCTCCTCACCACACCTGCCGGCCACCAATCCGGTCACAGGTCCCTGAAACTTTTGGACTATACCGGCCCTCGTCCCCACATGACAAAGGAGCAGCACGATCTCATGGCGGGAAGTACCGGGCTCATGACAGTTACGATCACCCGGTCAACCGGTTACCCGGAAGTAATGAAGATCGAAGCCGGCGACACGACCGGGAGAAATTATGGTCTTGCCATCGACCTTGGCACAACAACAGTTGTCGGCCTCCTCGTCAACCTTCTCACGGGAGAGACCTGTGCGGAGGCCTCGGCACTGAACAGGCAGATCACCTATGGCGAAGAGCTGCTGACCCGGATTGCTGCTGCCAAAAGACCCGGAGGAAAGGCCCGGCTCCAGCTTGCGGCAACCGAGAGCATCAATGCGGTCATCAGCCAGCTCGTGTCAGCTGCCCGCATTGGTCCGGATGATATCAACGATGTCTGCATTGCGGGAAATACGGTGATGCACTATCTTCTGCTCGGACACGATCCGGGCATCCTCGAGATCGCGAATGCCGATATCCCCCGCACCCCGTCGGTCGTGGAGGCCCGGACGCTGGGCCTCCATGTCCACAGTAATGCCTGTGTTTACTGTCTTCCCGATGTCAGCCGGTTCATCGGCGGCGATGCAGTAGGGGATACCGTTGCCTCCGGTATGTACACATCCCATGAACTCTCGCTTGTCGTTGACCTTGGCACCAATGGCGAGGTGATTCTCGGTAACGCAGAGTGGATGGCATCGGTTTCCTGTGCCTCGGGGCCAGCGTTCGAAGGGGCGGGGATCTCCTCCGGTCTCCGGGCGATGAAGGGGGCCATCGATCATGTTACGATCGATCCCGCTGGCGGTAATGTGTCATGGACCACGATCGGCAATGAGAGGCCAAAGGGGATCTGCGGGTCAGGTATTATCGATGCTGCGGCCGCTATGGCCGGTGCCGGTATCCTGGATTTCACCGGAAAGCTGGTGGACGGAAAAACCGGTGTCCGCCGGCGTGCCGGTAACGATGACGGAACCGTGGATGACGGTCTCGAATTTGTGCTTGTGAATAAAGACCGGACAGCTACCGGCCGGGACATCGTGATCACCCGCGATGATCTGGCGTACCTCATGGATTCCAAGGCAGCTGCCTGCGGCTCCATAGGTGTGCTCTTAAAGAAATACCGGGTCCGTGTGGGCGATGTGCGGCATGTCTATCTTGCTGGCGCGTTCGGTGCCTATGCAGACACGACAAAGATCGTGAAGCTTGGCATCATCCCGGATTTCTTCCATGCCGAATTCCACCAGATCGGGAACGGTTCCCTCTCCGGGGCAGCAGCGGCACTTGTCTCCCGGAAGAAACGGCAGGACGCACAGAAAGTGGCGCGGAAGATGGTTTATATTGACCTGCTGGTGGACGCGGATTTTATCGAGGAATATGCATCGGCACTGTACATCCCGGGCAGGCCGGAATATTTTCCCCGGTAAAACCATTATTCAAAGAGCCAGCCGAGGTCCTGGAGCTCCTCGATATGGGAGATCTGGCTGCTGATATCGGTTTTCTCGGGGATCTCAATCTTTGCCACGATCTTGTTGGAACCGCCGAATGTGTCGAGAGTTGCACCGAGTGCAACAAGGTCGCGGAGGATCTCGTCCTGCATCTTCTTGCGGTCGCCTTCGCCGAGTTCGGCGATCAGCTGGAATTCGGGGTGCTTCAGCACCGCGGTCTTGTTGATCGTGATACCGCTCTGGCTCTCGATGACTGCATCGAAAGCCTCGCGCCGCATCCTCTGGTTCTCCATGTGGGAATAGACCCGGTACCCGGTCTTGATCGAGGTGGCAATCTCGTCAATCTTTCCAACAATCTGGTCCACCATCACATCAAGCTGGTCCTGGGCGTGGGTAATGGCGAAGAGGTGGAAGTCATCCGTGTAGATCCACTGGATCTCCGTGGTGTTGGCTTTTTTATAGATCCGGTCGGTGATATTCCAGTCTCCCCGTTTCAGAGTGATGCCAAGGATCCTGAAATCCGGCGACCTGGATGCAATCACCGGGTAAACCTGCAGGTCGTCAATAAGGGAGGTTTCGTTATCCCGGAACTCATTGATCACCAGTTCAAAGTACCGGGTTTTCGGGTGGGGTGGTTTCAATATAACGCTGTCGAAAACCTTCCACTTGTATTCCATGACCTGCTGGATCTCGATCTCATCGCCGACATCTACGAGGTAAGAATGATCGATGTGGTTCTTGCCCACCTTCTGGTATTCATGGTAGACCACTTCTGTCATGGTTCTGCCCCGTCAACGGTTTTTTTGCGGTAAAAGCATCCGAGCAGCAAGGATATCCCGTATATTGTTCGTCTGAACGTCAGTCTTAGTATATGTTGTCATATGCAGTTATATGAGTGCTTTGGTAGAGTTGCCTGTTAAGACCGGGCGTTTTTTGAGATTTTTTTAAAAGAATACACTATTTCCCTGTCAAAACTGGTTCTCCCCTCAATACGTGTATCTGCCAGTATCACCAATATTCAGGGTACGGAAAGGAGTGCTGATGACGTCAGGTGAGGAATGCTGGGAAGAGAATTATGCCTCCCGGGGCCCCCTGTGGGGAGGAGCAGTGCATTTACTGCCGGACCTCCCGAACCGTGCCCGGGTCCTGGAACTTGGATGCGGTAATGGCAAGACACTGTCTGCCATGAGAAGTCGCGGGTGGAACGTAACCGGCATTGACATCTCTCCCCGTGCCCTCCAGCTTGCACGGCATGCATCTCCCGGGGAACCTGAAATAACTCTTGCCGTAGCAGACATCCGGCAACTGCCGTTTTGTGCCGGTTCATTCGATGCCGTATGTGCGTTTCATGTCCTTGGCCACATCTCCACTCTGGACCGGGCCTCTGCCCTGCAGGAAATCTCCCGTGTGACAAGGGCTGGCGGCCAGGTCTTTTTCCGGGATTTCTCAACCCGGGACTTCCGGTATGGCCAGGGAAAGGAGACGGGGCCCGGGACGTTTTTGCGGGGAAACGGGATACAGACCCATTATTTTACCGGCCGGGAAGTTGTCGATCTCTTCACAGGATTTGTTGCAGAATCCACAGGTACCTGTTCATGGCTGATGAGGGTGAAGGGAATGGAGTACGTCCGTTCTGAGATCACAGGAATCTTTGCCAAAAAGAGCTGACCTCTCGCATTAAGGAAACCCCCCTTATGAACCAGAATTGGTTCCGGTATCCCGGGGGATTATACCGGTATTAAAAATTTCAAAGAGATTGTAATATATTGTTTTGCTCTGTATTTCACTCATAGTTCACTGGTGAAACCTCCATCGTATCATCTGACACGACAGGGAAACTCAACTACAACAGGACTGTTTCCCCGCAATAAGAATCTACATTGAAGGCCGGCGGACTAACAGGAGGTAAAGGAAGATCATGTCTCACAGGACCACCTTGCTCATCAACTCTGATACCGGAGAATTGAAATGTAAAATCTGTGGAACCATATTTTTTTCTTCAGTAAAGCCGATCGCCGGCGAAGTCTACTACCATACCGAGTTCAGTTGTCCGAACGGGTGCAATGGCACTCCAGATCTTACGCCCGAGTTCAGATAGCGATGACCGGGGACATGGCAGCTCAGTCACCATCGCCTGACACTTCCCTTAACCTGAAGCAGGCCTCTGTCGGGGTCCGGAATACCGGGCCGGGATAACTTTCCCTTCGGCTGCATTAATACGGGGAATATCTTATCCAACCATTTACGTTTGTCTTTGACTCCCAGGAATCATGTTATGATGAATTTTGTGGATATGTGAACGATTTTCCTTCTTGCATTAAATTATAATCTCGTCCAACAATTTTCAGAAAACCGAAGTATCCCGGTTGGATTTTACACTTTTATGCTCCGTAGAAATCATTTTTTTCGAAGATGCGATGCCCCCCTCTTGCGCCACCAGTCCTCTGTGGGGGACGGGGCGCAGTGCGATGACCCGAGTCAAATGGCAGGTAATACAATAGTCATTGCAACCGGGGGATGCCATAGCGGCGGGGGCAAAAGTCTATAAAAGCGTCAGCGATTATGAGGTTTTCTACAGAGCAATTTTTAATTCAACTGCCATCCACTGTGCGTTATTTAAACAATTGAAAACAGGTATTATTCTTCCCCTTTCTTCCTCATCCGTACCATGATACAGAATGCCAGCGCAATGCCGGCAGGGATCCCGCTGAACCCGGGGGCGCCGGGCGTAGCGGTCGGCGGGATCACGGCGAGGAACACCGAGAGCTGGAGGGTCTGCCCGGCGGTCATGTTGATCGTCTTTGTCACTGGCGTATATCCGTCTTTCCGGAATTCCAGGGTGTGCGGGCCCGGAGCAATATCCATGAAGCTGGAGGGTATGTCACCAGTGTAGGTGCCGTCCATATACATCCGGACGCCCGATTGCGAGGAGAGCACGGTTATCTCGCCATTTGTTGACCCGGAACCTGCTGCCAGTTGTTTTGCCGGATCGACAACGGTGTGCGTGATCGCAGGGAGCGTATCGACATTATCCAGTTCCTTGGTATAATTGTCCGGGAACGTCACGGTCACTTTTGCCGGGGAGAAATCGGCTGAGATCACGCTGCTGACTGCGGAATTTTTCAGGGCGATCTCCGCTTTTGTGAAGTCTATGGTGGCGGTCTGGTACTGCGTTCCCGTGGGGACATCAGACACATCAGAGAAATTTTTTAAGAGAAGGGTGGCGCTGGACCGGTCCATCGAGACGAGCTGCGGGGGATCATTGCTGGTCGTAAGTCCTTTCTGCAGCTGATCCTGCAGGACAGACTGCGGGATTGCATTCTCGATCAGGCCGTCGAGCGTGAAACGGAATATGGCAACAGCATCGCCATTCTTATCGACCGTGATATCCAGTGAATTGGCGGTAAATGCATGGACCGGGCCAGCGATCAGCAGCGCCATGCAGACGAGAATGAGCCCACAGCGCAGGGTGCGTGATTGTGTCAGTGCCATAAAGTATATCCTGTCCTGTATGTATTCGGACTGTAGAAAGCGGCCGGTTGTTTTCGGCCGGACATTACCGGATAACTATACGATTGGGAAGTCGTTAAGTATTTTCTCTTACACCAGCCGGGTAAAAATTCACCTGTCTCCTCATGTTAATATACGCCCGGGGCGCATAGTTCCGGCAGATATGCTCGAATCCATCATTCCTCTCATGTTACATCTGGACCGGCATTTCAGCGGCGTAGTACATGAATACGGGATGTGGACGTACTTTCTTATCTTCTGTATCATCTTTCTGGAAACCGGTTTTGTCATCATGCCGTTCCTTCCCGGCGACTCGCTGCTCTTTGTTGCCGGTGCAGCTGCCGCGAGTGGCATCCTCGACCTATGGTGGCTCGTCGTTGCAATCATTGTTGGTGCCGTCTTGGGAGACACTGTTAACTACTGGATTGGCAACTACGTCGGAATCCACGTCTTTATCGAACGGTTCCCGAACCTGGTAAAGAAAGAGTACATTGACAGGACATACGGCTTCTATGAAAAATACGGCGGCACTACCATCTTCGTTTCCCGGTTCGTTCCTGTCGTGAGGACCTTTGCGCCTTTCCTTGCCGGTGTAGGGTCCATGAAATACTACCGGTTCCTGTTCTATAATATCCTCGGCGCCACGGCATGGACGCTGCTGGTGGTGCTGGCCGGGTACTATACGGGAACCTTTCCTGTCGTGCGGGAGAACATGGGCCTGCTGATGATCGGTGTCCTCATTATCACCGCAGGGACCGTGCTGTTTATTGCATGGAGCGTGCTCTCTTCTTACCGGAACCGAAAGCCTTCCGGGAAAGATGAGGTGTAAGGGTTCCCGGTTTTCCCCCATCGTCGCTGTTTTCAGCATCCCTGCCGACGGGACATAAACCCGTTTTTTTGCTGTAAGCCCTCAGTTCTGTAATCCGTGAATACCATTGACCTGTTGCGGATGTATCGGGAACCGATGAAAAAACGGGGGATGAACCAATCCATGGTTGTGAAGATACATCTGATAGTTAAGGGTATAGTGAAAATTAGTCCGGGAAGACCGGAATTCCCGCAAAACTACAGCAAATACGAATTATTTTTCCTTTGTTACGACAAGTCCCCTGTTGTCCACTTTTGTGGCAATTGCAATTTTGAGGCCGAGCGGTTTGATCAGGTTTTCCATCGCTTTCCTGTCCCGTTCCGTGACTACAGCGATAGACGGGCCGACAGAACTCATACCTACAAACTCCAGGTCCTTCTCCCGAAGCCGGCTCATGTAATGGTAGATCTCGAAACTGTGGTGCTCCACCTCGGCCCGCTTCGAGCCCCGGAACTCGATCTCCCAGACCACATCACCGGCTTTCCTGAGATCGCCTTTCTCAAGCGCAGGAATTAGGTCCATCAGGAAGAGGTAGGCTTTGAGCTCGCGGTCCCGGTAATCGAGGGTCCGGGCCTTGTTCATCAGGAGATCGAACTCCTGCGTGCCGGCAGACGAGGTGTCGGTGGGCGGGATTATGATGAAGACGTTCTTCCCTTCTGCAAACGGATGGTGGTAGACGAGAGAGAGTTCATCGCCCATCACGGCCATGCCGCCATTGATGCTGACGGCCGGGCCGACGCCAGTCTCAAAACCAAATGCGATCCTTCCATCCGCGGTTTCCTCTACGTAGTTGTGCCCGATCAGGTGGCGGAGCTGTGTAGTGGATAGCGGGGAACCGACCGCCTCGTTCATTGCAGTTGCCACAGCGATCATTACCGTGCTGGTCGAGCCAAGCCCCACGTGCTTGTGTTCGTGGTCCGTGATTTTTATCCGGAAACCCCCGGTATATCCCACAACTTTCCTGAAGACCGCTACGAAGTTCTGGATAATCGGTGCCCGGTTATAGTCGATGACGATCTCTTTTTTTGTACAACCGACTTCGGCCGTGCAGTAGCACTGGATTGCAAACCCGATACCTCCCCCGCCCGGGTGATCAGGTGCGAACCGGTTCATGTCCAGGACCGTGAGGTGGATACGGGCCGGTGCCCTGACATGAACGGTTCCTGCCACGGGTTTGAGCTCATACTCCTTCTTTTCAAGTCCCAGCGTCTTGAGATCTTTTCCCGGGGCAAACTCCTTGAACTCGTATTCCACGAGATCGAGATCGCCGCCACGTATCTTCATGATCGGCATAGGTACATTCACTGTCAGGGGCGGGAGATAAAATGGTTGTGATGTATCGTTTCGGAAACAGGAAGTAATTTACTGTAAGGATCTGTGTTGTACTTACTGCAGCTCTTTACCCTGCATGAACCTCACACGGGTGGCGTGCCCCGGTTTCACCCCGGGTAATCAGGAGGATGATACAAGGTATTCCGGAAAGTCATAACGGTTAAAACAGGGATTTTCATTTCTTTGATTCCCGGTCAAAGAATATATTTTTGCCTGTCGCCGAGAGCGGGATCGCATAGGCAACCGTGCATTCCCTGCCAAGGAAACCGAGATCGAGCGCCGCCACGCCTCCGGTAAACATGAGCCGGTTGTCTATGTTGTGGATCTGGGCGGTCTTCACGGCAGAACCTGCCGCGATCCCAAGATCGGTCATCCGGACTGCGCAGTTCGGGCCCTGGTAATCGGTTGAAGGATTTTTCCTTACTTCGTAGTCCTTTGAGTATTCCGCACAGCTCTTAAAACCGCATGCACCGCAGTTGATGCCGACCGGTACATCCCCTTTTACCCCGATGAGAACGCAGGCTTCCGTATCGGCAAAGTTCTTCGAGTCCCTGATAAAGAAGGCGAGATCCCGTTTTTTCCCCTCTTTTGCCAGCCAGTCTGAGATCGCCTCGATCTCACGGGCTGTGAGCACCTTATACAGGAGGGTGTCCTGGCCCCGGGCTTTCGGGGCAGTGCGGGCGGCAAGGATCATGAGTCCGGCTACCATGTTGAGAGCGTCTTTTTCTGCAGTCATACCGGAATATCTGGCAGTTCCGGTGAATAAAAGGACGGTATACTGGTGTCTCAATTACGTTCATTAAAAAGACCGGCTACTATGGCAGGGTATGGATGCAGTACGGGATTGATCCCCGTTTTTCGCCAGGCATTTCTCTATTCGGCAGGTACATTAACAGGCTCCGTCAATATCTCGTAAGATTACGAAATGGACACGAAGCAGAAGATCATCATATTCGTCCTCATGCTCGGCACGCTCATGGGGTCGCTCGACTCAACTATCGTTATTCTTGCCTTCCCTACCATCTCCGATTCCCTGCATGCCACGTTCATCGCAACGCTATGGGTAATCCTGATCTACCTCCTTATTGTCGCGGTCTGCACAACCCAGCTCGGCCGGATCGGGGACATCTATGGCAGGAGCCGGATGTTCAATGCCGGCTTTGGCGTCTTCACGTTTGGATCGCTCTTCTGCGGCCTTTCCCCGGGCATTTACTGGCTGATATTCTCCCGCGGGATCCAGGCAGTCGGCGGTGCGCTCATGCAGGCCAACAGCGGCGCGATCATTGCCGACACGTTCCCGCCCAATGTGAGGGGAACCGCGTACGGGTACATCTCACTGGGCTGGTCGAGCGGCGCCATGCTCGGCATTGTACTTGGCGGTATCATCACGACCTATGTAGGCTGGGAATACATATTCTTCATCAACGTCCCCATCGGCATTGCGGCCACGCTCCTCGGCTTGAGGTACGTGACAGAAAATACCCGGGTGAATGCCCGGCTCGATACCACCGGGATGTTCCTGATGGGTACTGCACTGACGTTCATATCGTTCAGCGGCGTGGATTTTGCTACTGAGGGGACGGCGCCCCTGAATATTGCCGCGTTAGGTATCGGTGCGGTCTTCATCCTGCTCTTCGTGCTTTTTGAACTACAGACAGAACGACCGATTATCGATTTTTCCGCACTGCGCAACCGGATCCTCAGGTATTCCATGCTGGCGGCATTCTTCCTCAGTCTCGGGTACCTGTCGGTAGTGTTTCTTATCACTATGTACCTGCAGGGCATCCGCGCCTTATCGCCTCTCGATGCTGCGCTTCTCCTCACCCCGGGGTATATCGTGGGCAGCCTGCTCGCGCCATACATGGGAAAGCTTTCCGACCGGTACGGGGCAAGGATGCTTGCGACATCTGGCACCCTTATGCTGATCCTTGCCACCCTCATCTACCTGACACTTGGGGTCGCGACCCCTCTCTGGGTCGTACTGATCGCCTCGGGAATATCAGGATTGGGAACAGCGATGTTCTTCCCGTCCAACAACAGTGCCGTCATGGCAAATGCCCCGCAGGGTTCCTATGGAGGGATATCCGGTATCCTGAGAACATTGCAGAATATCGGTATCCTGGGAAGTTTCGTGATTGCCATCACCGTCTCCGCGGCCTCGATACCAAGGGACGTGGCATTCGAGGTTTTCATTGGCACCACCAATCTTGTGGGAGGGGTCTCCAGTGCATTCATCAGGGGAATCGATGCCGCTCTCTGGGCCTCGGTTGCCATCATCGGTATTGCGGGGGTGCTTTCATGGATGCGGGGTCAGGAGACACGCGAGGCGGCACCTGAATAGTAAATATATTTATGGAACCTGCTTCTGAAAACCGATGACACCGGTGTGGCGTCCAGACCGGCGGTTTGCAACCGGAATAAAGGCAAGGGTTTTCCAGTGGGGTGCCTTTAAGTTGGGTGCCCTTATGATGCAAGAATTTATACAACATTGTACGCGAAATCTGGATCGCGAATAGAAATACTGGTGACGATGCGCACATAGTGTTGTCATCTCCAGGGTTACGAGGTTAACATGAAAACCGGTGGAAATACAGTCCTGATCACTGGCGGGGCGACAGGCATCGGCCTCGCCCTGGCCGAAGAGTTTGTCAAAGCGGGCAGCGAGGTCATCGTCTGTGCGAGGACGGAAGAGAACCTGAAACAGGCAAAAGATAAGCTGCCCTCGCTGCATACGAAAAAATGCGACATAGCAAAAGAAGACGAACGAGAATCACTCTGCGACTGGGCAGTTGCCAACTTTAAGGACCTGAACGTTCTGGTGAATAACGCGGGCATCCAGAGAATGATCGATTTCAGAAAAGGGACTGCAGACCTTTTCAGGCACCGGGCGGAAGACGGTGAGGACGAGATCGAAGTCAACCTGAGAGCCCTCATCTATATGACCGCACTTTTTACTCCCCACCTGATGAAACGGAAAGAAGCAGCGATCATCAATGTCTCTTCGGGCCTCGCCTTTTACCCCATGGCCCCGCTTCCTGTCTACTGCGCGACCAAGGCGGCCGTCCACAGCTTCAGCCTCACACTCCGGCAGCAGCTGGAGGAGACACCGGTCAAAGTATTCGAGTTGATTCCACCGATGGTGGACACGAACCTGGACAAGGGTGCACGAAAAGCCAGGGGACAGACGTATTTCGGATTAACCACGGCCGAATTCATCATCCCGGTCATGCAGTCATTCGGGAACGACGAATACGAGATCCGGGTCCAGGACCCGAAACTGGCAGCCATGAGGGGAGATCATCCGGGCGGGCCATCAGTGGGCCAGAAAAAATGATCTCTTCTCCGAGGAAATCGTATCGGAAAAACCGAATGCCACGTAGACCCGATCGTATATTCCCCGGCCACATGTTTCGATCTCGGGAAACAGATCGGAAATGCGTTCTTTAGCCGGAAAGAAGCATATGCAGGATTAATGCCGGGTTCTCAGCCGGACAGATCAATCTTTTAAAAACAAGTGGATTTATGCCGATACCATGAGCGCCACGCCATCGAACGCGGCAACCGTTCTCTCGCCATCGTATACCATGACCCGGTACGTGGAGTATTTTCCATTGTCTGCCACCCGGTTTGCAACCGCCACGAGGTCCCCGGTTGCAGGGACGAGATACTGGATGTGAACGGAGACTGCGACCCGGTCTATGCCGCCACAGTTTGCTGCAACCCCGAATGCATGATCCGCGAGCGAGAAGATCGCTCCCCCGTGGGCTACGCCATGGGCATTCTTCTTCTCTGAACCGTTCATGATGACCCGGGCGTAGCCGTCCCGGGCCTCGGTAACCCGCATACCCAGCAATCGGGCAAACTCACTCACGTCAAAGGCATCGACCTGCATTTTCACCGTGCTGTCCGGCACAGTGCCGGGGGGATGAGGATTCTGTGTCATGGAGAGAGACCGTTCCGGGAACCGTGGCACCGGGGTTATTTGTATCTTTTCTGGGTGTAGGAATATTTTCCGCTCTCGCCGCCATCAGAGACGATGGAGATCCATTCGTACAGCGACTGGATGGTGCCAAACTGCTTGTAACGGCGCATGGAGAACCCGACCTTAAGTTTTTCGTCAAACTTGATGGAACCGAGATCTTTGAGTCGCATAGCAATCTCGAGATCGTCGCCTGCATCGATACAGCGGTACATGCCCGCTTTGAGAAACGCCTCTTTGCGGAATGCGGTGTTGCACCCAAGCGTGTAATAGAACGTCTGGCTGTAGTAACCGATCCGGGAGAAGGTGTTTGCAAGGAGCAGTGAGAACCTGTTCCTCAGTCCCTCCTCGATGGGGTAGACCGGGCCGTAGATCTGTACCAGCGCAGGGTTCCTGAAATCCTCGCCAATCCGCTTTATCCAGTGGGGCGGGAGGATGCAGTCCGCGTCCGTTGTGGCGATGATCCCGCCTTTGGCCGCGTTCACGCCATCGTTCCGGGCCCCGCCGACTTTTTTGCTGGTCTGGATGAAGACATGGTCCGCATATTTCCGTGCGATCTCGCAGGTGGCGTCCTTTGAGCCGCCATCGACAACAATGATCTCGTACTCGCTCCGGGGTACGGTCTGGTGGCAGAGCGAGACCAGGCACTGCGCGATATTCTCCTCCTCGTTAAAAGTCGGAATGACCACCGATATCATGGGGATACTAGACTCCTCTCTCATTTTTGGGCTTGTCGGATATTAAGCGTGATGCACAAGGGCTTTTTTTAAGAATTATTGTCCCGTGCAACAAAATCGAAGACGGACCGGATGACCCCGTCCATATTCAGGTACTCGAACTGGGAGAACCGGCCAATCAGCGGGATGCCGATCGCGGTGCAGTAGTCCCGGACAATGGCGATGTTCTGCTGGTATGCAAGGTCATAAACCACGTATGCAAACGGCTGGCGCTCAACCGATGTGAAGAAGACCTTATCCGGAGTGCAGACCTGCATGGATGCGAGCATGTCCGTTACTTCCCGGACAAGTTCGTCATCAGAGAGACCGGCGACTTCGTCGCCCGGCTGGTGGGTGATCTCGGCAAGTACGGAGCTGCAGCCTTCCGGGGCCGCATGGTCGCTGAAGGTTGACGGGAAAGAGACCCGGTTGGTCTTGCCGAGCATCTGATCAGGAATGTACATCCAGGAGATCGCCGGGATTGGCCCTCTGATACCGATGTTCACGCATATGAGGGAGTTGTAGGTAAGCGCCCGGCAGGCCTCACGGACCCGGTCGGGTACGCCCTCGAGGCAGGGGAGCAGGTGCTGGACCGGTATCGTGCTGATCACCCGGTCTGCCCTGACGGTATCCGTGCCATTGCTGATGAGCCACGTTCTCCCGTCTTTTTTCACCGAGCTGACCTGGAACCCGGTCCGGATGCATTTTTCTACAGGCCGTGCGATCGCCTGGACGAGTGCTCCGATGCCACCGTCAAGCGGGTACGAGAAGACCGCCTGGTGCGTATAGCCTTCGGTCTCGATCCCGATCGCGGATTTGAGGATATCTTCGACCGGTGGCCGTGGAATGCGTCCGTCCACCCAGTGGAGTGACATTTTCTCCGTGGGATATTTCCAGATCTTCTCGTTGTACGGGATCATGTAGCACTCGGCGATTCCCGGGCCGAACGTATAATAAATCCACTCCCGAAAATTTTCCGGCTTTCCTACATCCCCTTTCTCAACAGCGATCAGGTTCCTGACAAACCCGTGGAGGCAGGCGAACCGGTCCTCATGGGGGAGCTCGTACAGGCCGTTCTCGAACGGGTACTTGACATGCCGCCCCTTGTAAAAGATCTTCGTGTTCCGGTTGTTGCGCTGCTCATTCTCCGCTATCATCCGGCGCATGAACGCGAGGACTTCCTCATCCCGCGAGAATATGATGTGGGATCCGCCGGTGTCGAACGTGAACCCCTCCCGGGTCTTGGAGCGGCAGAGCCCGCCGTACTCCGGTTCCGCCTCGAGGATGATTACCTCGTTACCCTTCTCATGCAGGAGCCGGGCAAGGGTCAGGCCGGCAAGTCCGGCACCAAGAACTGCTGTCGTCACTGCACATACGTGCGCCGTCCGGGTTTAAATTACTTAAGCGGCCTTGAGCCGGGATGATTCCGGACCCGGCCCGGTATCGATCCCGTTCTATAATTCTTCCCTGCATACTACGATCAAAACGATAATGTTATGCTATAGCATGGCAGAGATATTTTTACATACCCCGGAGGGTAGATAAAAGTGGACCTCATTGTTCAGTTTATTCTTGCAATCCTGCCCATTCTCCTGATTTTTATCGGGCTCGTGTTCCTGAAGCAGTCGGGAACGTTCATGGGTGTTGTCGGCTGGCTGCTGACGGTCATACTGGCGATCCTGTTCTTCCAGACATCGCCGGATATCGCGCTCTATGCATCATGGAGTGGAATTCTCTCCTCATTCGGCATATCGCTGATGGTGTTCTTTACCATCCTGCAGGTTACCATGATGGACGTGACCGGTGCGATCACCCGGATCACCGCGTACATCAAGTCAATTGCGGCCGAGCGGTACGAACAGATCATGATCCTGAACGTAGGGTTCGGGTCGTTCCTGGTTTCAGTCGGTGCAACACCGGTCACGATGCTGCCGCCGATCATGCTGGCACTCGGTTTCTCCCCGCTTGCTGCGGTTGCACTGCCGTGTCTTGGTTATGACCCGCTCACCTCGTTCTCGCTTCTCGCAGTTCCGATCACGATCCCTGCCGGAGTCTTCAACTTCGATGCAAAAGTGCTCGGCAGCACGGTCGCGCTCTTTCTGCCGGTCGTCTCGACGGGTATTGCTCTCGGTATGCTCTGGGTTGCGGATGGGTTTGATGGCGTAAAGAAGGGCTTCACCACGGCGCTGGTAGCTGGCCTGACTCTCGGGTTCTCGGCGATCGTCTTTGTTAACATCCTCCCGGGCTCCGCAATCGGCCTCGTCGGCGTCTTCTCCGGCCTCGTAACGATCGCGGTCCTCTTCCTCATGCGGGCGATCCGGGGCAAACCTCTCAATGCGCCCAAAATCGTCACCAGTCCGGCAGCGGATACCGCAATGCCTCTCTGGAAGGCTGCCCTTCCTTGGATCCTGCTCGTCACCTTTGCGATCCTCATAAGTATTCCCTTCATCCAGTCCGGGCTCTACGCCTTCCTCGGGCCAATTCAGAAAATCCACGTTGTTGCCAATCAATTCGTGGACTTAAAACTCTTAAACCAGGCCTACTTCTGGGTGGTTATCAGCACCATCATCGCAGCCCCGATCTTGATACGAAGCGGTGATGAGGCAAAGCACATCCTCTCTCTCTGGCTGAAACGCGCCTGGGCCCCGACTCTTGCGGCGATGGTCTTCTTTGCGATCGCTTATGTCATGTCCTGGTCCGGGGAGTCGGTAATCAACGGGGCCCTAGGCTTTGCCCCCGGGGCAAATGCATTCAACATGAACGTGGTGATCGGGTTGTCGCTCGCCCTCTTCTTTGGTGTGGCATTCCCGCTGTTCAGCCCGATGCTGGGCCTCTTTGGTGCCTTTGTCTCCGGCAGTGAGTCGTCCTCAAACGTCATGTTCTACGGGATCCTCAAGAAGTCCACAGATGTCCTGAACCTGAACTTCATGCAGGTCTATGCCGCGCACGCGGTTGCCGGTGGTATCGCTTCGGGAGTTGCCGTGGCGAAGATTATCAATGCGGCAGCGGTTGTTGACAAGATCGGCATTGAAGGTGAAGTCGTCCGCAAGGTAGCACCGGTTGCGATCGTGCTGACAATCCTCACCGGTGTCATGCTTGTCGTGATGCTGATCTTCTGATCCTCTTTTTTTCGTTAATCTGAAATACCATCTGCAGAACCCGTTTTCCTGCTCTAACGAGACCAAAAGAAAATTCTTGACGCTCATTGGAGACGGTTATCCCGCGGGGAATGGCAGGCTGGTGAAGGACCCGCAGGTTCTTTGACGGGATGTGTATCTGCCGGGGAGCTTTTCCACCTTCCGTCTTCGTGGTTCAGATGAACTGAAAAACACCGGCATGACGCGATTTCCGTCATGAATTGTTCTTAAACCGTTTGCTACAATACAGGTTCCCGATGCATTTGTCGGCATAATGGCTTTCGGCCAGGGAAATCGGGCGAATATAGTGAGATCAATGTACATCCTCAACATAGACCCTGTATTCCCAGTTCTCCGGGAACTGGCCGGATCTGAATATGGTTACCTCGAACGGGGACTGCGCATACGGGTTTATCCCGACTTCAGTATCTCCGTGTGCCAGCTGCACCCTGCCTGACTCGTCATAAATATCGGCTGCTATATCGACAGTGACCGGCACAGCGGTATTAGACTGTACAGTCCCGTGAAAATCCGGCGCACCATATGAGGTAAATCCCGCTGTCGTATCGACAATCTCTACAACCGGGGCCGTTTGTGCTGAAGGAGTATTTGTATTTGAGGATACTGGTAACGTGGGGCTGGGTATTTCGAAATAAATCACCACAAAGGCAATCACGATAACAGAGATCAGTAATATGATTTCTGTACTTTTCTTCATACTTCCTGATAATTTCACTATGGTATAATAGTTCGTATTTCGTACCCGCGTCCCATCTTAAAACCCCCGGACCTTTTTTATTCATCTTTCATTGTGTAACATTCATCCGGATATTTTTAAAATACAACGAAGGTGTATGAGAACGGTCCCCGCTGTCATGACGGGGCCTGTTTCACTCTGAAAATAAACTTTTATACAAACCTGCTTTTCTCATTGTGCTTCACCGGGTTCATCTAATGTAATACTGTCCGGGAGTAGATCGACCGGTTTCCTGCCGGAATGGATGGCGTGTTATCCTGGCTGATGGATATTGTTCTCTTTTATGCTCACACGGGATCTTGTCGCGAAGGAGTCTTTTTATCATCCGTTGATCAATTTTCATTCAGAGTACTATATGAACAGGATCTGTCCTCACTGCGGCAAGGAATCAAACGAGGAATCCCCACGGTTCTGCAGCGGGTGCGGAGCCCGGATGGACGGGAGCCCTCCGGCCGGATACCCGTTTTATTCCGCACCGCCCCGGCCGCAGAAGAGCACGATGATTGCAGGGGGATGCTCCTCCGTTCTTCCGGGTCTCGGCCAGGTATACAACGGTGAGACCGCAAAAGGGTTCGCGCTCTTTATTCTTACCCTTGCAGGTCTCTTCCTCTTCTTAATCCCCGGTCTTATAGCATGGTTCTATGCGATGTACGATGCATATTCCGTAGCTGGGAAGATGAACACCGGAGAGATCCCGTTCCGCGAGACCCGGGCGCTGCATATGGTCCTGTTCATTGTGTTTGCCGTGATCGTGATCATTGCTGCAGTCCTGATCATCATCGCGATGGTGATGTCGGCCCTGACGTCCCAGGTTGGCTCCCTGGGTTCGCTCGACAATGGTGATTACAGCAAACTGCTTAATTCCAACGGGATGTTCTGAAGAGGGCAGACCGGAACTATTTTGCCGGGGTTTTGCTGGAATCTCATCAAATCGGGATGTCACGTCAGTAAATGTGATGGAAAAAAGATGGCAGAAACGAAGAGAACGTCTGTTATATCTCTGAAGTCCCGGCCATGGGATGGTACCTTGCCGGAGTTCCCGTTCCTGCCTGCGATCCTATCGTGCCCACGCCGTATTTTTCCAGGCATGACCGTGTCCCTTCCGACAGCTCATACCGTGAAAACCGCCCATCCTTCCGGATACTCAGGAGCCCGTCACCGGTAAGCCGTTTCATGTGCCATGTTATGGTCGGGCCGGATATGCCGAGAATCTTTTCGAAGTCCCTGCGGGACATCAGCGGGTTACCGGCAAGAGTGACAAGGATCTGCCTGTCCGTGTCCTGGCGCAGGTATTTCAGCACTTTCTGTTCACCCAGATCGTATTTACCTGAGTTCTCGAAATAGCTGGTAATCCCGTGATCCTCGAGGAGAATGATCTTCCCCGTTATTCGCATACGAGCCAGGTGATAGGTGAGCGCCCCGCGGGAGATCGCTGTCTCCTGCAACAATTCCACAAAACTGATTCCCGGCCTGGACCGGATGAGGCTGAATAGGGTATTCCGTATTGTACTCGCGAGGATATTGTTCCGGGCAATTCTCCTGAACCCGAAGCAGGAGAGAAGTTTTAAAGCAAAAAAGATCTCGACCGGGAAGACCAGCACGGGAGAGATGGCAAGGGCGACTATGATCACCATCTCGCGGAGCGTGAGGTTCCAGAAGGTGATCGGAACTACATCCGGAGCTGCATATCCGGTAGCCCCGAAGGCCGGTTCAATGATATATCCATGCGGAAGCGCACTGACCGGAGCCGCGAGTACAACGGACAGGAAAATGAGCAGTACTGCAAAAAAAAGCCCCCGCTTCATGATATCAGCATATATTTTATTATTTATTCATCAGTCTTGTGGTCAATCCGTCCCGGTCCTGATCCACGAGAGGTTCTCAAGACTTCCGTAGGAGATATTCTTGTTGCTGTGGACGAGGAATTTCCAGACCCCCGGAGTCATACCGTCCGGGTTGCTGATCTTCAGGTCGATCCTTCCGTCGATGACGCCATCTGATCCGTCATAAAAGGGGCCGAGCGTACTGTCTGGCGTGATAATCGTCACGGAGATTGGATCGGATATATCGCCACTGTAGAGCGAGACAATAATATACCGTGTGTCTGCGCTTACGTATTTTGAGAACAAGGCTGTTTTATTCCCGCTTACCGTCCCGAACAGGTTAGTCGAGTTCCCGCCCCTCTCCTGGATCTGCGGGGGAAGAAGATTGTTAAGATTTATTTCCCTGGAACCGTTCAGGGAACTGTCCCCGGCCATGCTCGTATTGTTCTGATCATGAAAGGCTCCACCCGGCAGTGCGACCGCAAGGACGAGCACTGCACCGGCACAGAGCAGCACCGCAATCCACAGGAGCTTCATGCTAACAGCTGCTCCCGGGTATAATATCAGGATTGCTTTTTGTCTTTCAGCCTGTACTGCACCCCGATATGTAGAGCATATGCTCATAAATCGTTTAAATACCCAAAGGGCAGTTCTTGGCAGAAGCACCTGGCAAGGGTCACGGGTGTCCTCAGGGAATGGTGAACAAAATGGTAACTGGAAACAGAAGAAGAGATGGATTTCTGGATAAACCGTGGGCAGTTATAGCAGTTGTTGCAGGAGTGCTCATCGTTGTAGCGGGTGTGCTTGTATTCTTCATGGGTGGTGGCGGAAATACGGCCGGACTTTCCACGCCCCCCGCGGCGGTCTCGCCGTCATCCCCGGGCCAGGGAATGACAGTCCCTGCCGGCGGCTCCTCCGGGCAACCCGGGATCCTGAACTACGGTGTCGCACCGACTAAGGATTTTGAACTCACGAATGTTGTCGTACCAGCACAAGGTATCTTTATCGAAGTCAGTTACCGCGGAGAATATACCGGGAAGTATATGTCCGGGAACGTGACGCAGGATCTGAGTAACTCCGGGGAGCGGGTAGTTAAGGTTGAAAATCCGGGCCCGTCAGTCTTTACCCTGGTAAAGAAACAGGACGGGTCGTCAAAACAGGTATTGTCAGTCGGGATCTGGAAGGACGGGACCCGGATTGCGGCAAATTCCACGTCCCTCCCGTTCGGCGAGGTAACGATCAATAATAATATTTAGGTACGCGGATACAATCCGTCAGATTCAATGCCCATACCGGCTAATTGCATATTCAACCGCAATCCCGGTCGCACAACCGGACGACCCGCAACAGGAAGCAGATCAACGGCAGGTTCGGCTGGCCGGATGAGTAACCGGGTCCCGGTTATGCCGGCAGGCCATTACGGTCTTCCGGCCGGAACGGGCAGGCCCTCCCGTTGACCCGGCGAACCTCAGTCAGAGATGCAATACATGGTGACACGATGAATGCAGATATTTCCCAACTGACCGATCAGGCAAAGGTATTTGCTGAGGAGCTGGCCCGGCTCCGGGGCGAGATGAAGACCGTCATTTTCGGGCAGGAAGAGGTGATCGACCGGCTCATCATTGCGCTGTGTGCCGACGGGCACGTGCTTCTCGAAGGGGTACCCGGCATTGCAAAGACGCTTACGATCCGCACGCTCTCGCAGTGCATTGACTGCAGTTTTGTCCGGCTCCAGTTCACGCCCGATCTCCTCCCCGCGGATATAACGGGTACCAAGATCTTCAACCCGAAGGACTCCGGTTTCTCGACGGTCAAAGGCCCGGTCTTCGCGCATTTTATCCTTGCCGACGAGATCAACCGGGCGCCACCCAAGGTCCAGTCCGCGCTTCTCGAAGCCATGCAGGAAAAACAGGTGACCATACAGGGCGAAACCCACCCGCTCGACCGCCCGTTCTTTGTGCTTGCCACAGAGAACCCGATCGAGTCCGAGGGCACGTACCCGCTCCCGGATGCGCAGGTCGACCGCTTCATGTTCAAAGTACAGATGACCTACCCGAAAAAAGAGGACGAGATCAGGATCCTCGACCGGTTCACGGAAGGTACAACACGAACCCCGAAAAAAGTGATAAGCAGGGAAAAGATCCTCGCCATCCAGGCCTTCACGACAAGCCTGTACGCGGATGCCGCCATCAAGCGCTATGTCACTGACATTGTGGATGCAACCCGCAACCCTGCCGCGTATGGCATTGATACGGCGAAGTACATCGCATATGGCGCGTCCCCGCGCGCGTCCATCGGCATGATCCTCGGTGCAAAGGCCCATGCCCTGCTGGAAGGACGGGGTTTTGTGATCCCCGGGGATGTCAAAGCGGTGGCACACGATGTGCTCCGGCACCGGATTATCCTGACCTATGAAGGCGAGGCGGAGGGCGTGACCCCGGACGCGATCATCGACCAGATTCTCAGGACGGTGGCGGTACCCTGAGTACGGTTATGATAATATCAGCAGTGAAGAAGGGTTGGTGATCGTATGGACGACAGGGCAGGCCTGGTCCGGCGGCTGAAGAAGATCGAACTCACCACCAATGCCCTTGTGGAGGGCCTCCAGCCGGGGCTTCACCACTCTCTCTTCAAAGGCAGGGGGATGGAGTTTGCCGAGATCCGGGAGTACGTGCCCGGGGACGATGTCCGGTCCATTGACTGGAAGGTCACTGCCCGGTACAACCACCCGTTCATCAGGGAATATTCCGAGGAGCGCGACCAGACATTTTACTTTGCCGTAGATATCTCCGGGTCTGGTACATTTGGTTCCGGGATCCCAAAACAGGAAAAGATGCTCGAAGTGATGGCCTGCCTTGCGTTTGCTGCGCTCCGGAACAACGACCGGATCGGCCTGTGCCTCTTCACGGACCGGGTGGAAAAGTTCCTGCCGGCACACCGTGGCAAAAAGCATCTTGTTACGCTCCTCAACACGCTGATCGATCACGAAGCCGTATCCCCAAAGACCGATCTCTCCGCAGCAGCCCGGTTCCTCGGGACTGCCATCAGGCGCCGGAGTTCGATGATCATCCTGTCGGACTTCATGTCCCCGGATGTTCCCGGGGCGCTGAAGATCCTGTCCCGGCGCCACGAAGTGATCACGGTCCGTGTCACTGATGTGAGGGAACAGGAACTCCCCGACGTGGGCACCATTGCACTTGAAGATCCTGAAACCGGGGAACAGGTAATTGTTGACACATCCGATGCGGCGTTCCGGAAACAATATGCAGCACTGGTGGCGGAATCAGGCCGTGAGCTTGCTGCGGGTCTGTCACGGGCCGGCATCGGGTATGTGTCACTCCTGACAACGGATTCCTGCGAAATCCCCCTGAACCAGTTCTTCCGGGGCATGAAACAGAAAAGGAGGAAGCATGGCCGGCTTCTATAACCCGGTGTGGCTCTTTGGACTGCTTCTCATCCCTGTCCTTTCCCTGCTCTACGGGTATGTCGTGAGAAAAAAGAAACAGGAAGCCCTTGTCTTCTCCAGTGTCGCATTTGCCAGATCCGCGCTTGGTAACAGGCAGAAGACCCGGCGCGTCCACATCCTGTTTGCCCTTGCTCTTGCCGCACTGGCACTGCTGTTCATCGGCCTTGCCGATCCTCATATTCCTGTCGACCAGGCAAAAGTGGGCGTGAATGTAGTTTTTGCCATTGACGACTCCGGGAGCATGCAGGCCAGTGATTACCTGCCCACCCGGCTCGAAGCGGCCAAGAGTGCCGCCGATCTGCTGATCCGGAACCTTGAGCCGGTTGATAATGCCGGCATAGTGGTCTTCGAATCCGGCGCCACAACCGCGGCATACCTGAGCCCCGACAAGGACCGGGTCCGGCAGAAACTTGCAGCCATAACTCCTAAACCGGGACAGACAGCCATAGGTGACGGCCTTTCGCTCGCCATCGATATGGCCCAGTCCATCCCGGACCGGAAGAGCGTCATCATCCTGATTTCCGATGGTGAGAGCAACGCCGGCATGGTCACCGTGGATGAAGCAGTTGCGGCCGCACAGGACGCCCATATCCCGGTCTTCACGGTGGGGCTGGGGTCGCCGCAGCCGGTAGTGATCGGGTATGACTGGCTGGGCAATCCGGAGTACGCCGGGCTCGATGAGGCGACTCTCAAATCGATTGCAGAAAAGACCGGGGGCAGTTACTTCAAATCCGTGGATAGTAAGACACTATCGGATATTTACGCAGGAATAAACCAGGAGATCGTTCGCGAACCGGTAGAAACCCGTATCGGGGACTGGTTCATAGCCGGCGCGCTCCTCCTCCTCCTCACTGAACTCATCCTCCGGTACGGGCGGGGGCGAATCCTCCCATGAGATGGCATATTCATTTTTCCCTCCTGCTGTTCTCTCTCCTGCTGTCCAGTCTCCTCGTCCCGGCAACCACAGCTGCTGCGATCACTCTCACGGCAGGCCGGCAGGACTATTATTTCCTTACCGGACAACCCGTGGAGATACCACTTGCAATGAACAGCAGTTACCCGGATGCGATCCCAGGTACAGTCAGGTTCTCCACAGATGCGCAGCTCCAGAAGACCGGCGTTGTTTTGATCAGCACCGAGAACAGGGTCTTTGCTTATACGATTCCTGTCGGCCAATCCTCCCTGGATCTTACGATAGCCCCATCGCCGGTTTCCCGGGATTACAAGGTGCATGTCTCGTTCTATTATACAGATCCGTCTCCGGTCAATGCAAGCCTGCCGGAGTTCTTCGTCCACATTGTCGCGGACCCTAGTCTTATGAATAACTCCACAGTGTCCCTGGAAAGTACCAGTTTGCCGGAGAGCGGGGAGATCCCGGCTACAAGTTCGGTAAGTGTTGTCCAGCAGGATATTGGTGTACAGGAGCAGGCGGGATCTGACAGCACAGGCCGGCAGTCATCTGCAAGCGGCCAGCCGCAGCCGGATACGGAAGCGGCCCGACAACAGCAGCAACGCGATAAAGAACTGCTGGAGCGTGAACAGGATGCGTTTGGCGGCCTGCTCGGACGGGATCCGCTGGTCGTTACGGTGAATGTAAGCCTTGTCTCCGAAGGTTTTACCCGCCAGGCAATTATCACACAGCCGGCCGGCAACGATACCGGTACGTTCTCGATGCTGTACCGCCGGGGTGCTGGGGACCAGGTGGTTGTTCAGGGGTCCATGCAAGGAGGTGCCGTCCCCTCGGTACTTGAGCTGGCGAATGCCAATATTACTGCCGATCCTGCATTGGATACTAACATAACGTTCCAGTCCTTTACCCGGACGCTGGCGGAACAGGACTACGGGTACGGGGAGATCGCTATCAACCGGACCCTCACCGGCGCGATGGCGAATATCACGTATGCTTCACCGGACGGAAAGAAAGCGTACGTGAATGCAACCACAGAAGACAACCGCGTTTTGCAGGTAAGCATGGAACAGGCGACCGGATCGTCGGGGTCCCCGCTGGTGCCCGTTCTGATAGTGGCAGCGGTGCTCCTTGTCATTTCCGGAAGGTACGTGCACCGAAGATACATGAGGCGCGGGCTTCCGGTTCCCACGGCCGGGACCGGCCCCCGGCCCCTGGCGTTCGATCACCGTATGGAATCGGAGCGTCTCATCAGCGAAGCCGAACTGGCATTCTCCCGGCACCAGTATGCTGATGCGTACGGGCTTGCGGGCCGGGCCCTCCGCATCTTCCTGTCATACGAATACGGTAACCGCGGTGAAGTCACCCCCACGGAGATTATCAATCTCCTGCGGGGTGCCGGCGTTGACATCACGACAATTGATGCGGTGCTTGGGCAATGCAGCGACGTGGTTTTTGCCCGGGGGAAGACTGATGCTGGTGAATTTTCTACCATGGTCAGCCGGATCCGTAAGATGATCAGGGAATGACCCGTTGTATCCTTCCAAAGAGCATTCGCCGGCCAGATTGGCCATCGGCCAGGATCGCCGATCATCCGGCCCATGTTGTGCCTGACTCTTCCCGGGCTTCAGTCATTTGTCCCTTCTCACTTCCATTATCGGATCTGATCTCAAAAAAGTTTCAGGGCGTGTACCGACGAACCACAAAATACCGGCAGGTTCATGGCCTGCCGATTCCCGCTCCATTGTGCCCGACGCAATCGGAAAGCGGGGTAAGAAAAGATAAAAAAACAGTCCGGGGACTTTTTCGTACCAAATGGCGGAGCGGGGAGATCTTTCCCCGCCGGAGGCCATCTGTCCACTCAGAATATCGATGAAAGCAGTGCCTGGATCCTGTTTACAATATCCGTAATATTGTTGCCGGAAGCCTGCTGCCCGGCCAGGCCCTGGTTATTACTGCCGTAAGGAGGTGTCATATTCCCGTCCCCCTGTGTTCCGTTCTGCCCATTGCCCGGGGCGGTCATATTACCGGTGCTCCAGTTTCCGGGTGGCGGGGATGTCATGTTGCCATTACCCTGCAGGCCATCCGGCCCGTTGCCAGGGAACGTTGCATTGCCGGCAGTCCAGTTTCCGTGAGCATGGCGGGTCACGTTTCCGATCCCCTGCCATCCATTCTGACCATCCTCCCGGGCAGTCATATTACCGGAATCCTGGTTCCGGAAATCCGGGGATGTCATGTTCCCGCCCTGCCAGTTCCCTGGCCCGCTTGTGTCGGTTGCATTACCGAGATCTCCGGAAGGCGGTTGAGGCATCGTCATGTTTCCGTAATCCTGTGATCCGCCGGGACCTCCAGAGAAGTCTGCATTGCCATTGTCTCCGGAAGGTGGCGGGGACATGGTCATATTTCCGGTATCCTGTGCACCACCCGGCGGTCCGCCCTGGGCATTGGAGTTCCCCGCGTTACCTGATGGCTGGGCAGGCATTGTGTTCATATTCCCGTGGGGAGATCCGTGGTTAACCCCTCCATGGCCCGGCACGCTGCCAGAGCCGGATTCCTGTGCAAAGGCAACTGGTGCGAGCATGATGGCTGCACACCAGAGTAACGCAACGATAAGGTATGGATGTCTGAATAGTTTCATCGGTTTCTCTCCTTCCGGCAACTGCTGCTACCCAGTTGTCGTTCACCACCACTCCTCCTGTCACATGATAAATTGGAATTATACGGCCGGTGCAATATTCCCCGGGTACAGCGGATAATTGAACCCGTGAGTTACAATAATCCACTCACCGATCCACTCACCGATCCACTCACCGATCCACTCACCGATCCGCGTCAATTGGTAAAAACCGTTATAGTTTATTGTAAGCCGGATATGTCGACTGATCCCTTGGAATGAAAACCGGACCGGGAGGTCCGGCATCTGAAAAAGAATGGGGCGGACCAAATCACGGTGTGGAGATACCCACAGGATAAATTCCGACACTGCGGAGTAACGTTTTTACTGGTTACTCCACGGTCCCTTCTATTGTCACCGTCTTCTCGTCCAACGGGACGGTAACACCTGATTTTGCGAGCGCCTTGTCAACCACATATCGCACGCCACCGCAGCATGGGACTTCCATGTGGAGGAGCGTTATTGATTTAATCGTGTGCTGCGTGAAGATCGCGGCAAGTTTCCCGATGTATCCTTCGATATCCGAGTCAAGTTTCGGGCAGAAGATGATCAGGATCCTGCCCCGCAGGAATCCGGCGTGGAATCCGGGGTACGCGAAGGGGACACAGTCCGCAGAGATGAGGAGATCGGCGTTATCGAAGTACGGGGCTGCGGGGTTCAGGAGGGCAAGCTGGACCGGCCACTGCCTGAGTTCGGAGCCTGTTGTCACACCGGTGGGCTGGTGTGGTATTCCCTGCTGGCTGCCGCGGGAGATGCTATGGGCCGCTGAACCGGTGCAGGTGGCGAGCGGGTGCGGGGTGTGCGGTGCGGGTGGGCAGACTCCCTCCCCCATCCGGCCGGCAACAGGATGAGTCCCGCAGGGTGACGCAGGTGGACTCTTCCGTTCCGGTGCAGCATGCTCGGGGATGGCAATGTCGTTCTCTATCAGGTACTCGATCGCCTGGTTGTAGAATGCTGTCTGGCCATGGCCGGTAAGGTGCTCCAGGTGCGCTTTGATGACCGGTGTTCCCTGCTTTGCGATAGTTCCCATCACAGTCTTCTCATCGTACGGCACCGCCTCGCGCTCGACAATCGAGATCGCTCCCTCGGGACACGTACCTATGCAGGCCCCGAGCCCGTCGCAGAAAAGGTCGCCGACCAGCCGGGCTTTCCCTTCGATCAGCTGGAGCGCTCCTTCCGGGCAGTCCGGGATGCACTGGCCGCATCCAGTACATTTCCTGTCGTCTATGCTGATGATCTTCCGTTTCATGGCACTCTCCCGCGTTGGATATTATCCGATCAGGGTATCAAGTTTATGGACGAGGTCTTTTGTCCGGTTGCCCCGTACGGGTACAGGCAGGAGTACCGGAGCTGATGACCGCGTTGCAGAATGAACCGAGGACCTTCATGGTAATCCCGGTTGATGAGCGTGGGTATCTTTCCGATTCAGTACTTCGGTGCAGGGGGGGAATTTCCCCTTTTTGTTTTTCCGGTGAAACCGGCTGCGGTACAGGATCTTCCATGTCTTTTCGCAGCGTTGCCGGATTTTTTTATGGTGTTGAAGATCTTTCCGGAAAAATCAGTGTGGGAAAATCCGGAAAGCGAAAACTGTTCGCGAAGATCTTTCCGGAAAATCCGTACAATAAAATTCCGGTAAGAAAAAGATCCGTGAACATTTTTCCGGAAATTTTTTATATTTTTTTATCAGCTGAAGCCACGACATCTCCCCCGTCCCCGACACTTTTCCCACCGGAAACCCCCTATATATATTAGTGCAAAACGGACTCCCTCAAAAAACCTGTCACGGGTCACTGACCCGGCCGAGGCACATGACCCGTCACGGGTAGACTACCTGTCACGGGTCAAATACCCGGTGGTGTCCCTGTAAATATCCCTTCCTCCCCGTTCTTCGAAGGTGAACGACGGTGCCAGATACCTTCAGGGAGATGCACAAAGGGGGGATCTTACATATGATTCAGATTAGGCTTATTTAGCCAAACAGGGCTCAAAATGAGCGAATTCGAAATATCCATGATCTTCCCCCGGATCTGAAAAGTGCGGAATTGGTGGAAAATGGATGTAAATTCATTTTAAATCGACCGATACGAGTCCGGATTACCGGAAATTACGTCGGAGATGGAAAAGTGCGCTAATAGGACCCTTTTAATTCGTCGATCGGCTTCCTGATCACTAGATAGTAGTGGCAAGCGAAAAAAACAGGGGTTTTGCCGTTTGCCGTTCCAGGTGTCTCCGACGGAGGAATGGGATTTTATCGTTATTCTCCGTCGGAGGAGTGGTATGGGTGAGGGCGGGAGTACCCGGGGGAAGCCGTTACTGCGCGAGGAGCGGGGGCCCGGAAGAGTATCCGGGGTTCGGCGACTGTGGCGCGATCGTGGGGCCGGCCTGGTGTGGCTGGTGCCGGATTTTTTTGGAAAATCTGTACGGAAATTTTTTCCCGGGAAAATTTTTTGAACTTTGTTTTTTAATTTTGTTTGAACACATCTTCCGGGAATTTTCCGGAAACATTTTTTTTGAAAATACTTTCCGGGTTTTGGTTTTTTTCCTGTACGAAAAAAATCAGCCGGAAAAATTTCAGTTACAATCGTTTTCGTGATCAGCCGCATGGAACATTTCCTAAAAATCGCAAAAGCTCTGATCCGTGTGACACCATTTCGGATTTTTTGGTGCTTACCGGCCCCGGCTGGTATGTCCGGTGCTGGTGGATCCGGGTGGCAGAACCCGGCGCTGTTCCGGGACTACGATTAGCACCGTGACCTGTGAAAAGAGACATCACCAGATACTTTTTCCGGGCCCCGTGAGTGATGCGGAAACAGAAGCTTTTGAACGATTAACCGGCAGCACTGAAACGTCCTGCGGGGAATTCTCCCGGGCTTTTTGGAATCGCGGTTAAAAAAAGAAGAGATTACTTCCCGCCCGATACGGTCTTTGACCCGCGGAGAATCCCCACAGTCCCGGTCCGGACAAACTCCTTGACACCGTACTGGCGCAGAAGTTTTTCCAGCGCCTCAATCTTTTCTGTCTCACCAATCACCTGGAGGATCAGGGACTTCGGGCTCACGTCCACGATCTGGGCCCGGAATATCTCGGCGATCTGCATGATCTCTGACCGGGAAGTACCCATCTCCGCAGTCACCTTGATCAGCGCCAGCTCGCGTTCGACCCGCTCATTGTCCGAGAGATCGGAGACTTTGATCACATCGATCAGCTTGTTCAGCTGCTTCATGATCTGCTCGACTTTTTCATCATCGCCCACTACGACGATGGTGATCCGGCTCATGCCCGGTTCTTCGCAAGGCCCCACCGCGAGGCTCTCGATGTTGAACCCGCGCCGGGAGAAGAGCCCGGTGACCCGTGACAGGACACCGGCCCGGTCCTCGACCAGCACGGAGAGTGTGTGCTTCATCGCGGGTGTCCCCCGATCATCTCGTTGATCGCAGCACCGGCCGGCACCATCGGGAAGACATTCTCTTCCCGTTCGATCCGGAAATCGAGGACAAACGGCCCGTTGCAATCGATTGCAGCTTTCAGGGCCGGCATTACGTCTTCCGGTGATTCGACCTTGATACCCTCGATACCGTACGCGTTCGCGATCTTGACAAACTCCACGGGCGGCAGCTCGGTGTAGGAGTAGCGCCGGTCATAGAAGAGTTCCTGCCACTGCCGGACCATGCCGAGGAACATGTTGTTCAGGATCACGATCTTCACCGGGATATTGTACTGGGCGGCCGTGCCCATCTCCTGGATATTCATCTGGATGCTGCCGTCACCGGCAACATCGAAGACCGGCACATCCGGCCTTGCAAAGGTTGCGCCGATTGCTGCAGGGAACCCGTAGCCCATTGTGCCAAGACCTCCGGACGTGATCCACGTGCGTGGGTGCTTAAAGCAGAAGTGCTGGGCAGTCCACATCTGGTTCTGGCCTACTTCAGAAACGACCACCGCGTTGCCGTCAACAAGTTCGTTCATCTGCCGGATGATGTACTGCGGGTGGAGCCTGCCGTCGTCCGGGCACTTGAGCGGGTGGTGCTGCTTCCAGTGTTTGATCTTCCTGATCCAGGCTTCATGCACCCCGTTCTTCTTCAGCAGGCTGAGCATATCGGCAAGCACAGATCTGACATCCCCGACAATCGGGACATCGACCCGCTTGTTCTTGCCGATCTCGGCCGGGTCGATGTCGATGTGGATGATCTTTGCATGGGGGGCAAACGTCTCGGTCTTCCCGGTGACCCGGTCATCGAACCGGACACCGATCGCGATCAGGAGGTCGCTCTCCGTGATCGCGAAGTTCGCGTACTCGGTGCCATGCATGCCGAGCATCCCGAGATTGAGTGGGTGGTCGCCCGGGATACAGCCGAGCCCCATCAGGGTCGTGGTGACCGGGATGCCAAGTTCAGTGGCTACCCGGACGAGTTCTCCCGAAGCATTGGAGAGGACTACACCGCCACCGGCATAGATCACCGGCCGCTCGGCCGTTGCAATCAGCTGGAGCGCCTTCTCGATCTGGCGCTTGTGGCCCGTGTATGTCGGGTTGTATCCCCGCATGACAACCTTGTCAGGCACCGGCGTTTCTTTTATTGACGTTGTGCTGACATCCTTTGGTATATCGATCAGAACCGGCCCGGGCCGTCCCGTACCGGCAACATAGAATGCCTCTTTCACTACCCGGCCGAGGTCCTCGGTTTTCTTCACGAGATAGTTGTGCTTTGTGATCGGCATCGTGATGCCGGTGATGTCCGACTCCTGGAAGGCGTCATTGCCGAGCAGGTTCGTAGGTACCTGTCCGGTCAGCGCTACGATCGGGATCGAATCCATGTAGGCCGTGGCGATGCCGGTAACGAGGTTACAGGCTCCGGGCCCTGACGTGGCGAGGCATACGCCTACACGACCGCTTGCCCTCGCATAGCCATCCGCGGCATGCGCTGCAGCCTGTTCGTGCCGTACAAGAATGTGCCGTAATGACGAGTCATAGAGTTCATCATAGATCGGCAGCACCACTCCGCCCGGGTAACCGAAGATGATCTCGGTCCCTTCGCGCTGGAGTGATTCGACGAGGATTTTTGCCCCGGTTTTCATGTCCTGTCCCTCAGTAGTCTGTTCATGCCGGCGATCATCGCCTCGACACTTGCCATGATGATGTCGGTGCGGGCGCCGCGTGAAGTAATTATCTTTCCGTCTTTACTTAATCTTACTGTCACATCGACAAGGGCGTCGGTGCCGCCCCGGATTGCATCGACGTGATATTCTTCGAGCCGGATATCCGCCACATCGGCCACGCACTTGCGCAGCACTTCCATTGCCGCATCAACGGGGCCATCGCCGGTAGCAGCCCCGGTCATCTCCACACCATTTACCAGCAGCGTAACAGAGGCCGTGGGGATCATGTTGCTCCCCGAGACCGCAGTGAACTGCCGCATTTTGATGATCGGCTTGCACTCGATTGCGAGCACGGCATCAGCTACCGCCATCAGGTCGGTATCCGTGATCCGTTTCCCGTCATCGCCGAGCTGCTTGATCCGCTTCACGATCTCCTTCATCTGGTTGTCATCTGCGGAATAGTTCATCTCGTGCAGGGCCGCCTCGACCGAAGCGGAACCGGAATGCTTGCCAAGGACGATACGGCGCTTGCGGCCTACCTGTTCGGGCTTTACCGATTCATACGTGGATGGCTCGCGGATTACGCCGTGGGCATGGATGCCGCTTTCGTGCGTGAAGGCCATCTCACCTACAATTGCCTTGTTCACCGCAAGTGGCACTCCTGTATGCCGGGAGACCAGGCTGGAAAGATGGTAGATCTGGTCCGTCTTTATCCGGGTCCGGTACCCGTACAGGAGCTCGAGGGCCATCACGATCTCTTCGAGTGGCGTATTTCCCGCACGCTCTCCCAATCCGTTCACCGTAACGTGGGCACAGGAGGCACCGGCTTTTAAAGCCGCCATCGTGTTGGTCACGGCAAACCCGAGGTCGTCATGGCAGTGGATCGAGAGCGGGGCGATCGTTGCCAGCGGCGGGATGAATTCCGCCACCCTCTCCGGTGTCAGCAGCCCTACCGTATCGCAGAAGCAGAGCCGGTCGGCCCCGTGATCAACCCCGGCCGAGAAGATGGACCGGAGGAACTGCTGGTCGGCACGGGACGCGTCCTCGCCCGAGAGCTCAACGATAAGCCCCCGGCTCTTCGCATACTCTACTGCATCCATCGCCATGGCAACGACTTCGTCCCGGGTCTTGCGCATCTTCTTTGCAATGTGCAGGTCGCTGACCGGGACCACGAGGTGGATTGCATCCACGTTACACTCTGCGGCATAATCGATATCGAGCCTGAGGGCTCTTACGAAGGTACAGATCTCTGCATTCAGCCCGGCATCCGCAATCCGCCGGATTGCTTCACGCTCCCCGTCCGATGCAGCAGCTGAACCGGCCTCGATGACATCGACACCAATGTCCGAAAGCCTTGTTGCAATCTCGAATTTCTGGTCAGGATTTAACGAGACGCCAGGAGTCTGTTCTCCGTCCCGTAAGGTAGTATCTAAAAAGCGCAGGTTTTCAACAAATAAAACATTCACGCATGGCAATCACCATGGGTAAATGTGGGAAGGAAGACTATAAAAACGTTCGGGATTGGTAAAATACCCACATTCTCTTTTGGATTCACCCGTTTTGTCCAGACCGGAGAACCTATATTTCCCGGGTTCCAACTATCAGCCGGACCGTTCGTTCACACGATCGCGAGAATATTCCATGTCGCTGTTTGGTAAAAAACCGGACCCTGCATCTGTTAGCTGCGATGACATTGCCCGTCATTGCGCGGTGCTCAAAGGGACAAAGGCGCGGGGGGAACTCGGTGAAGAGATCGCCGGTCTCGTGCTCACGTACTCACCGGCCGATATCCAGCGAATGAAACGGAACTTCGACAACAAGGTCCGGGACATCCCGCCCGAGTACCGCGACCGGCTTTCGAAAAAGATCACCGAACACCTGCTGGGGACGTATCAGCGTATCCGTCTTGCACAGCAGCAGGGGATATTCAGGACCATGGACGAGCCCGTGCCGGGAGAACTTTCCCCGTACTGGGATATGGTTGCCGGGCAGTGTGGGGATGATGGCTGCGGTGATGCCCCGAAGATACGGTTCCTGAAGTTTCTCCTGGCCGGGTACTGCATGCTTGTGCTGCAGGAACCCGGCCACCCGGTGGGAACACCATTCCCGGGCGGGGACCAGGTCGAGTTCACTGACGGGGCCTATTACTGCCCGGCCCGGGAGAACGCTGGCGATGTGGATGAAGCGCTCTGCCCGTACTGCCCGGCCCTCCAGACTCCCGGGATCGGGTACCTCCGGCCTCCCACGAACCCGAGCGAGCACCGGAAGCAGGAGTTCATCGGGCACTGCTACCGGTTCCATAACTTCAATGGCTGAAAATCTATTGATTATCTATATTTTTGGCAAAAGGTGCCCGTATCCAAACTGTTTTTCTGTTGCCACGTCATGCATCAGGGAAGAGTATATTTTATAAGAGATCTATCTTTGTTACAGATCATACCCTACATCCCGTCATCTGCCGATATTTACTGCGGGGCACGAGAATGGATACACCACAACTGCTTATTGACAATCCGTCGCTCTATATCAACCGGGAACTGAGCTGGATCCGGTTCAACCGTCATGTGCTTGACGAAGCCCTTGATAGCAGCCATCCCCTGCTGGAACGGGTAAAGTTCCTTGCGATCTATGCCAATAACATGGACGAGTTCTTCATGATCCGCGTCTCAGGTCTCCAGAGGCAGCTGGCAAAAGGCGTGCTCAAGGCCCCGCCGGACGGCATGACCCCAGCCCAGCAGCTGGATGCGATCCGGCATATGCTCGACCCCGAGCTCAAGGCGCAGGACGACTGCTGGCATACGGCACTCCTCCCGAAACTGGCAGAAGCCGGCATTCATCTCCACAAGTACGATACTCTTACGGGCCCCCAGAAAGAAGCAATGCACCGCTTTTTTATCGATGAGGTCTTCCCGGTGCTTACACCGCTCGCGTTCGACAGTTCCCACCCGTTCCCTTTCATCTCCAACCTCTCCCTCAACCTCGCGATCATTGTGCGGGACCAGAACAACAAGGAATTCTTCGCCCGGGTCAAGGTACCGACCAACCTCTTCTCCCGGCTCATCCGGCTTCCCGAGCCGGACGGCTCTACACGGAATGACGACACCATAGTCCGTTTTGTCTATCTCGAAGAGATCATCGCCGCCCATCTCAATACGCTCTTCCCGGGACTCGAGACGGTGGCCTCGTTCCCCTTCCGGATTACCCGGGATGCCGACCTTGAGATCGAGGTCGACGAAGCATCCGATCTCCTGACAACGGTGGAGGAGATCATGGAACAGCGGGCCCGGGGCAAACCGGTCCGGATCGAAGTGGATTCCTGCATGCGGGAAGGGATCTGCCATATGCTGGAACAGAAACTCGGTATCAGTGCTTCGATGCTGTACCCGGTCGGACACCCGGTCGGCATGGCGGACCTCATGCAGATGATGTCCCTTGACCGTCCCGATCTCAAGGACTCCCCGTTCCTGCCTTCGCTTCCCCCGGATCTTGCTGATGACAGGGATATCTTCGCTGCTATCAGGCGCCACGATATCCTGCTCTACCAGCCTTACGACAGCTTCTCACCTGTCGTCAATTTTATCCGGCAGGCCGCCCACGATCCGGACGTACTTGCGATCAAGATCACGCTCTACCGGGTCGGATCAAACTCTCCCATAGTCAATGCGCTTATGGAAGCGCGGGAGAACGGCAAAGCCGTTGCAGCCCTGATCGAACTCAAGGCCAGGTTTGACGAGGAGAACAACATCGGGTGGGCCCGGGCCCTCGAACGCGAAGGCGTCCACGTGGTCTACGGCGTTGTCGGGCTCAAGGTACACGCAAAGCTCTGCATGGTGGTCAGGCGTGAGAAAGACGGGATACGCAGGTACATGCACCTTGGCACCGGCAATTACAATGCAACAACGAGCCGGATCTACACGGACTTCGGCCTCCTCACCTGCGACAGGGAAATCGGCGAGGATGTGGCGAACCTCTTCAATTTCCTGACCGGCTATGCCCGTATCGAACAGTACCGGAAACTCCTCGTGGCACCAGTCACCCTGAGACGGATCATCCTGGAGAAGATCGAACGGGAAGTTGCCCGGCAGAAGGAGCATGGCGACGGGTACCTCATCTTCAAGATGAATGCACTCGTTGATCCGGTCTGCATAGCTGCTTTGTATACTGCTTCGCAGGCCGGTGTAAAGATTGACCTGCAGGTCCGGGGTATCTGCTGTCTCCGGCCGGGTATTCCCGGTTTCAGCGAAACAATCCGGGTCACCGCGATTGTCGGCCGGTTCCTTGAACATGCACGGATATACTACTTCAGGAACGGCGGCGACGAGGAGGTCTTCCTTGGCAGCGCGGACCTGATGCCCCGGAACCTTGACCGGCGTGTCGAGATTCTCTTCCCGGTCCAGGATCTCCCGACGCGGAAGGCGATCATCAGCCTGATCCTCCCGGCCCAGCTCGGCGACAATGTCAAGTCCCGGCTTATGCAGGCCGACGGCACCTATGTCCGGATTACCCCTGCCCCTGATGAACAACCGATGAACGCCCAGACATGGCTGGTGGAAAATCGTGGAATCTGGTACGATACCCGGTCCTGATCCGGTAGCACCGGAACCCGGGCTCTGCTGGTTCGGCCTCCAGCGGCTGCCGATCCTGCTGGACGCATTCATCCGGGAGATCGATGGTGTCCGTGCCGCAGAAGACATCGAGTACATCCACCGCATGCGGGTAGCCACCCGCCGTCTCCGTGCAGCACTCCCGCTCTTCCGCACCTGTTTTTCCGGGAAACAGTACTCGCGCTGGATGCAGGAGATTGCGAATATCACCCGTGCGCTCGGAGATGCCCGCGATGCGGATGTCCAGATCGCATTTCTCGTCAAATACCAGAAACGGTCCCGGTCCGCCCAGAAGGACAAGGCACGTGCTCCCGGTGCCGATATCCCAGTCAGCCCTTTCGATCCGGCTCTCCTCTACCTTCTCGCCGATCTCCGGAAACGCCGGTCCCAGCTCCAGGTACGTGTTCTCACCGCACTCGATGCGCTGGAGAAGAGCGGGGCAACCGGGGAGATGCAGGCCCTGTTCGCTGCCCGGAAATCCGCAGTACGCAGGACTCCCTGGAAGGCCGTGAGTTATGGTATTCCTACGGTCGCTGCGCTCCGGATCGAGACCCGGCTTGGTACCCTGCTCTCATATGAGCCCTGGGTGCCCTATCCTGATGCGGTTGCCGAGCACCATGCCACCCGCATTGCAGCAAAAAAACTCCGGTACACGATGGAGATTTACGGTCCCGTATACCGCCTGTCCTTGAAAAAACCCTTAATCCGGGTGAAGAAGATCCAGGAGATTCTCGGGGATCTCCATGACTGCGATGTCTGGATCGATCACGTCACCCGCATCCTGCTCCGTGAACGGTCTCACCTGCGTACACGGAACGAAGAGAAACGCCCGGATACTGCGACGCTGGCAAGTCTCAGGCTCTTCCTTAAGGAACGCGAACGGGCCCGGATCCTCCTCCACAGGCAGTTCGTGCGGTACTGGGAATCCCAGAAGCGGGCGCATCTCTGGGATGAGCTGCGGCAGACCCTCCTCTACGGCAGGAAAAAGAAATTCCAGCCGGGCCCGGATGTAAGAAATGTGGATATCCAACGGGCTGTCGGCACTGTTGCTGCGCAGTTCCCGGATGGACTTGCCCACCACCGGCACGTGACGCATCTTGCCCTGATGCTGTTTGACAGCCTCCAGCCGGTCCATAGGATGACAACTCATGATCGTCTGCTGCTCGAATGCGCCGGCATGCTGCATGATATCGGCTGGATGATCCGGCAGAAACGGCACAACGAGCTGAGCGCTGCACGTATCTATGCTGAGGAAAGCCTCCCGCTCGATCTCCCTGACCGCGCGGCAGTCGGGCTCATCGCGCTTGCCCACCGCGGAAAGGCGATGCCGGAAACCCAGATCCTCTTCCCGCTCCTGCCGGAAGACCTGCAGAAGAAGATCCTGCAGCTCGCCGCTCTCCTCCGGGTGGCGGACGGGCTGGACTACCTGCACCTCGGCTCCGTGCAGGAGGTCCACTGCATTACCGGTGCCGGAGAGATTCTCTGTGATATAGTTTCACCGGTCGATGTGGCGCAGGAGAAGGAACGGGCGCGATCAAAATCTGCACTGTTTGCACAAGCATTCGGGCGCGAACTGGTGATCCGGTGAAACCCCGGTCTCCCGGCCCGAACGGGCGCGTAGTGTCATTTCTCGATATGGGTACCAACTCTCTCCGCCTTCTCGTTGTCCGTCTCAACCCGAACCATTCCTACACGATCCTGACCCGGCAGAAACAGCAGGTCCGGCTCGGTGAGGGGGAGTTTGAAGATGAGGAGATCACACCTCAGGCGATGGAACGGGCGGCAATCGTTGCAAAGCGCTTTACCGATCTTGCCCGGACATTCAGTTCTGAAGAATTTGTGGCTGTAGCGACATCTGCCGCCCGCGAGGCATCCAACCAGAACGAGCTCCTGCACCTGCTCCGCCAGGAAGCCCAGATCGATATACGAGTTATCTCCGGCCGCGAAGAAGCCCGGCTTATCTATCTCGGTGTAGCAAGCGGTACAAACCTGATAACTACCCCGGTGTTTTTCATTGATATCGGGGGTGGCAGTACCGAAATAGCCATCGGGGACGCGGCGGATTACCAGTACCTGGACAGTTTCAAGCTCGGGGCAATCCGGCTCTCAAACCTTTACAACACTCCGGACGACACGGGCCCGTTATCTCCTGAACAGTACAGGAAGATCCAGCAGCATGTCCGGAACGTAATCATCCATTCCCTCGAGAAAATACGGAAGCTCAGGCCTGCATCTGCTATAGGCAGTTCCGGGTCGATCATGAACCTTGCTGAGATTGCCCAGAAGGCATTGCATCCCGGCGCTGACTCATCTGACGCTGCGGTACTTACCTACAAGGACTTAAAGAAAGTGATTGACCTGCTCTGTTCCCTCCCGCTCGAACAACGCCGGAAAGTCCCGGGGATCAACCCGGAGCGGGCGGATATCATCATCGCGGGGGCAGCGATCCTTGAGGTGTTCATGAAGGAACTGTGTCTCGATGTTATTGCTACCACCGGGCGTGGCCTGCAGGACGGTCTCCTGGTTGATTACCTCTCCCGCATGGACAACTTCCCCCTCCTTGGGGAACTCTCGTCCCGCCAGCGGAGCGTGCTCCAGCTCGGGCGATCGTGCGGTATCAACGAGGTGCATGCACGGACAGTCACGAGCCTCGTGCTCGAGATGTTCGATTCTGCCCGGGAGCAGAAGCTCCATGACTTTTCCGATCTCGACCGCGAACTCCTCGAATATGCCACATTCCTCCATGATATAGGTTCCTTTATCTCGTATACCAATCATCATGCCCACTCGTATTACATAATAAAAAATTCAGAACTGCTCGGGTTCGACCAGAAGGAGGTGACTTTCATGGCCACACTCGCAAAATTCCACCGGAAGAAGACACCTAAGAAAAAAGATCTCGATATCTCCGATCTTGATATGCGGGAGCGGGAGGCCCTGAAGGTGCTTTCCACATTTATCCGGCTCGGGGAGAGCCTGGACCGGAGCCATGCAGCCCTGATCCAGCATGTCCGGTTTGCCCGGGTCGAAAAAGAGACTGTGCACCTGGAAATAGTTGCACGCGGGGATTGCCAGCTGGAGATCTGGGGGATAGAAAGTGAACGGCGGAGCTTTGAAAAAGTGTTCGGCAGGAACCTGGTTTTTGAAGTGATAAATCCCGCCCTGCCATAATTCTTTTTGGCTTTTTGTAATTGTGTTACATCTGGCCGGTACGCCTTATGGGATCAGCCGATCTTTCTGAGGGCTTCTTCAGCAGCCATTTGCAGGGAGTTGTTGCCGTCCGAGAGACGTTTCACGAGAGGTGTCGAGGCCCGTGGATCTCCGATCTCGCCGAGGGCCCATATTGCATATCCGGCAAGGTCCCGGTCTGATTCCATAAGCCGGACGAGTGGATCTACGGCTTCCGGGGCCCGGATGGCGCCAAGGATGAAAATTACGGATCCGACAAGATTCCGATGGGAATCGCCCAGCGCCTCAACCAGGGCCGGAACAGCGGGGTCACCGGTATGTACCAAGGCATCGTACGCCGCAGATCGCACCTGCCACTGATCGTTTTCCAGGGCGCTGATGAGGAGCGGGATGCAGGCGGGATCACCGGTTTCGGCCAGTCCCCGGACCGCACCAAGTCTTGTTCCTTGCCTGTCGGACCCAAGATCGTCTGCCCACCGGGTCCTTTGATCTTCAGGCACCGTACTTTTCCGGTTTCCCGGAGAAACCGTAGTGGCATCACGCAGCGGATCCTTTCCCGGCCCTCCAGGGTCGAGCCCGAGCGCAACTGACCAGGTCTCCACAGCCCACTGTGCTGCGTTGTCCGAAAAGCCCAGCTCGTCCTGGAGCCGTTTTGCCAGGAATCCCTTGAAGAGCGGGAACGGCAGCGAGTGGCGCGGGGAAAGGAGATCGGCCGGCACCTGCTGGCGGACGGCATTAACGAGAACAAAGATCTCCCTGGTGCACCGGGCGCAGGTATCCCGTAGCAGCCCTTCGCACCGGAGCGGATCATACGCAAGGGATGTGCCATACCGTGCAACAAGCGATGCAAGAATCCGGGCCGGTTCGTCGTTCATGGGTTTGCTCCTGGTCCGGGGGCAAGGATAATGAGCTCGACGCCTTCAATACGGATGGCAGTCCCGGGATGTAACGGTACCGCACGATCCGGGGGGACATCAGTGGTCCTTCCGTCCGGGAATGTGATATGCCAGGGTTCTGCTGACATGTTCCGGATACCGGCTGCCCCGGAAACAGACGGGTGCGGGACTACGATGCCCACGACAGCCGCCCCGTCATCCCGGGGCGTTGCCGAGGAGGAGATATGACGCTTTCGCAGGGTTGTCCCGAGCGAGAGGAGGAGGGAGGTATTCCCGGATGGGCGGCGGATATGGAGGGCAGGTGGCGGGGTGATCATAGTATGGCAGTGCCAGCAGGGGGGAATCCTGCTGCCAGGCCCGGCAAAGTTCTCGGCCCTGCACCGCGGGCAGCAGGCAATCCGGTCCTTGATCCGGGAGAAGAGGCCCTGCCACTCCCCCTCGGTTACGCGCCTGTCCGGGTCATGGAGTCCTTCTGAAAAGGCCCGGATAAAGGTGTCCCGGAGTTCTCCAGGACAATATGCCCATCGTTCACGTGCGATTGCATAGTCCGGGTCCTGCGGGAGCTGGTTAGACACATCCTGCGGGTCAAACACGAAGACGGGTGTCTCTCCATAGACCTTCTTCTTTGCCGGGATGTCCCAGCAATGGAACCGGTACTCCATCTCGCCGTGGAAGGGATGGTGCCAGACCCAGAGGTAGAAGAGGAGGACCGCAAGGGAGTGCAGGTCAGTCTGGGTGGATGGATCGGCCCTTCCGCGTATGATCTCCGGTGCCATGTACTCCATCGTACCCCAGACCTGGCAGCGCGACTGGCGGTCCACGCCCACGTTGTCGTTGTCACAGATCAGGATATCACCGGTCACCGGGTCGAACATCAGGTTCCCCGCCGAGATGTCCCGGTAGCAGTGGCCGGAAAGGTGGAGTGCCCGGTAACTGTTGGCAAGCTGGTACGAGATTTCGCATAACGCGGAGAAGTTCGGCACCGGCTTGAGGTGTGCCCAGACTTCGCCGAGCTCGGTAAACCTCCTGGTGTCAATCCGCTGCATCAGGTACCCGAACGGGCCTGACGTTCCCGTGGTAACGAGATCGAGAGGCCAGACAAACCGTTTCCCGGCAGCACCGAACGGCGGGCCGGTCCGGACCAGGTAGAGGATCGCGTTCCGCTGTTCCGGTGTTGCCTGTTCGGGCTTGTACCATTTGACTGCCTGGTACCCGTCCGGTCCTTCGACAAGATAGACCTCTCCCTGCGTGCCTTCGCCCAGTTTTTTCAGCACATGGAGTTCGGCGCCGGATAATTCCGCTTTCACCCGTTGCCCGATCGAGAGCGGCATCACCACACTCCCGAGAGCGTATCCTGCCGGGGCTCTGCAATCTGCCGGTTATCTTCAGGTGCCGGATCAGGGCCCGGCTCACAGGTTCCTGCCGACGGGTTGATGCAGACGAACACCATCGTCATGTCATCGCCACTGGCGAGTTCCGAGTACCTGTCCAGCCACCCGCTGAGGGAACCGGCCACGCTCTCGATCCCGAAATCCCGGATGCGGGCAGCGAGGCTTGTTATGAATTTCCTGAACTCTTCGCCTTCCGATCCATCGAATGAATCCGAGACCCCGTCGGTGGCTGCAATGAGGACGCCTCCGGCCCCGCGATCCAGCGTGGCCGTGCGCCAGAGCAGGTGGGCGTCCCGGGACGAAAGGGAACGGGTCTCCGCACCCATGAGGGTGGTATCGGCAGGAATAGGAGTATCGAGCGTCCCGTCCGGGCGGACAAGGACTACATCCCCGTCGCCAATCTGCCCGATAAGGATCGTATCTGCAAGGACCATGGCGGCGATCAGCGTAGTGCCGTACCGTGAAAAATCCCCGGATCTGCTGCCATCCTGCGGCAAAATGTCGATCTGACGCCGTTGTGCATCCCCGAGCACCGCTTCCCGCCAGCGCCGGGTAGCCCGCCGTGGGAAATCGGCCCGGAATTCCGATCGCAGAATCACCCGGGATGCGGTCTCCCCGTGGATCCGGTGGAATGAGACCAGTTCATCTATCGCTGCGTGGACAGCAAGCGCGGCACCGGCCCGGCTCTGGTCATGGCGGAAGTCTCCGTGACCATCAGCTATCGCTGCCGCAATGCAGGGTATTGCACCGGAAGTTCCGCTCCAGAGGGCGAATGCATCTTCGCAGGGCCTGTCCGACCGGAGATGGGAGGCGCCGGTCCGGCTGGAGCCGAATGCCCAGCCGAGGCCGGGATCACCGGAACAGAGAAATTGTCGTGAGGGGTGCATGCGACAGAACTAGAACAGGTCGGTGTTGGACGTGATCATGGGTGGCGGGGAGTCGAGCGTGACATTGGAGGTATCGTCTGCGATACCGGTACTGCGGCTCCTGCCCCGGGAGGAAGCAACCGATGCCGAGACCGAGGCCCACTTGATGTAGGAGACAAGCTCTTCGGGGGAATGCGCCTTCAGGAGACCGACCGAGTCCTGGTTCACGAATTTCAGGAGTTCGGGTTCATTGTAGTCAGACTCATCGCCGATCGCAATTGCGAGCCGGACTGCCTTGACGCCCCAGGGGATCTTAGCGAGATCGGCGATCGCGTTATCGTATTCATCGCGGGGATCCGTGCAGAATCCGTCGGAAACAAGGATACAGACCGGGGGAAGACCGCGACGGGGCATACGCTCGATCGAGAGTTCCCCTTCCAGCAACCGCAGGGCTTTTGCCGTGGCAGTCAGACCAGAGGTCCCGAGTTCCGGCCAGGTGAACTGTTCGATCGGGACCGGGTCCGGGCCCACGTGCCACGCAGCATCGTTGGAAAATTTGATCGCCCGCATGAAGATCTCGACCTGGGGGTATGCAGCAACGGCCTTCTGGACTTCCGGTATTGCCTCCCGTATTGCCTGGTTCAGGGTCGCAATCTTCTTGCCCCGCATGGAGTCTGAGCAGTCGGCAATCCAGAAAAAGTGGAGTTTCTTGCGGACAACCTGTCCATCCGGAACCGGGACGGTATCTTCTATAGTGTAGCCCCCTCTGATACCATCATTCTGGCAGATAACCATATAAGGTCACCGTTTTTTAAGAATCCGACAGAATAAGAAGCAGCGTCATATACCGGTCCTTGCGATCATTCACCCTGGAACAGCACCGGAACTTACGAGAGACCCGGACGTAAAAAAAGATTATTCTTCCCGGAGCATCCGGTCGATCGCATGGGCGGCACTCTTGGCGGCACCCATTGCGAGGATGACGGTCGCTGCGCCGGTTGCCACGTCACCGCCGGCATAGACCTTGCGCATAGAGGTACGGAACTCTTCGTCCACAATGACATTTCCCCGCTTCCCCCGCTTCAGTTCCGGCAGCAGGCTGATGAGGAGCGGGTTTGGCCCCTGCCCGATCGCCGCGATAAAGATGTCGGCATCGATCGTGAAGCGGCTGCCTTCTATTGGTGCCGGCTCCGGCCTGCCGGAAGAGTCCAGTGCGCACATCTCCATCTTTACGCATTCAACACCGGTCACTGCCTGGTCGCCCAGGATCCTGACCGGGTTTGCGCAGGAAACGAACTCTATCCCCTCCTCTTTTGCACGGGCAACCTCAGCCGCCCGGGCCGGAAGATCCTCTTCGCGCCGCCGGTAGACAAGCGTGACTTTTCCTCCTAGCCTGAGGGCAACGCGGGCCGCATCCATCGCGACATTGCCACCACCGGCAACCACGACCCGGCTGCCCCTCTTGACCGGTGTGTCGAAGACGGGGAACCGGTCGGCATGCATCAGGTTGACCCTTGCCAGGAATTCGTTTGCCGAATATACGCCGGGGAGATTCTCTCCCGGCAGGCCCATAAAATAGGGGAGGCCGGCACCGGTACCCAGGAATACAGCATCGTAATCCAGGAGTTCCTTTATCGTGACGCTCCGCCCGGCCAGGTGGTTGAGTTTCAGGTCAACACCCAGCAAGAGCACGGCATCGATCTCTGCTTTCACGATCTGCTTGGGCAGACGGAAGGCCGGGATGCCGTACATCAGTACGCCGCCAGCTGCGTGCAGGGACTCAAAGAGCGTGACATGGTACCCCATTCGTGCCAGCTCGGCAGCAGCAGTGAGCCCGGCCGGGCCGGCGCCGACGACCGCTACCCGTCGGCCGGTGGTGGGCTTCTTCCGGGGGAGGACCATGCCATGTTCCCGTTCCTGGTCGGCTACGAAGCGCTCGAGTTCGCCAATCGGGATCGGTTCTTCCTTCTTCCCGAGAATGCATTCCCCTTCGCACTGCTCTTCCTGCGGGCAGACACGCCCGCAGATCGCCGGGAGCATATTCTGCTCCTTGATGATGACAGCAGCCTTTTTGAAATTTCCGGCCGCGACTTCCCGGAGGAACGTGGGGATGTCGATACCTACAGGGCATCCCTTGACACAGAGGGGTTTCTTGCACTGGAGGCAGCGCCCGGACTCCGCCATAGCCTCTTCCGGCGTGATCCCGGTATCCACTTCGCCAAAGTCATGGATACGCCGCTCAACCGGCCGGTCATGCATGGTGATCGCCTCCGCCACACGCACAGAGATGTGCCTGGTACTTTTCAAGCGATTCCTTCTCTTCAGGCTGGTACGTGCGCAGGCGCTGCATAAGCCCGTTGAAGTCCACTTTATGGGCATCGAACTCGGGGCCGTCGACACAGGCAAATTTCGTGGCACCGTCAACAATTACACGGCAGGAGCCGCACATGCCGGTCCCGTCCACCATTACCGGGTTGAGGCTGACAAAGGTCCTGATCCCTGCGGGGCGTGTCACTTCGCAGGTCACTTTCATCATCATTGCGGGCCCGATGATCCAGACCGCATGGACGGGCTCTCTTGCCATCACCTGCTTCAGCAGGTCGGCGGCAAAGCCATGGAACCCTTTGCTGCCATCGTCCGTGGAGATGAGCAGTTCGTCGCAGGCTTTTCCCATCTCGTCCTCGAGCAGGAGCAGGCTCTTGTTCCGTGCGCCGACAATGCCGATGACCCGGTTGCCCGAGGCTTTGAGTGCCCGGGCAATGATCGGGAGGCTTGCCGTGCCGACACCACCGCCGACAAGAACGCAGGTACCGAATTTATGTGTCTCGCTGGGTTTGCCGAGAGGTCCGGCCACGTCCTGGATATGGTCTCCGGCATGGAATGCGGCGAGGTGGTTGGTGGTCTTTCCGACGGCCATGAAGATGATGCGTATTGCATCGCCGTCCACTGCTGAAATGGTAAGAGGGATCCGTTCGCCTTTTTCATCGATCCGTAAGATCACGAACTGGCCTGCCTGCGCGTGGTGGGCCACATGGGGTGCTCTGATCCACATCTGGCAGATCTTCTCGGCAAGCTGCTCTGATTTTTCTATGCGAAACAACGTTTTCACTCCTCGATTAAAGATACGAAATATCCGGGATGATGGGAATATTGCTGATAGTATGTTGTCTGTACTTCTTTTTCGCTAGAGCTTCTTTATCTTACGCACCCGCACGGCTATCCCGCGCTTTGACCGGGGGATCTCTTCGGAAGGCAGCGCAGCACGGCCCGTGCCGAGCGCACGTGCACCGACTACGAGTACCTCGTCGCCGTCACGAATGCCGGGGTCGGTCCGGGTTACGCCCGGCACAAGCACATCGCCTTCCGGTATGAAATCGTCAATCCAGACGCGGTACCCTTCCGGTATCATCTTCCAGCCATCGAACGTGGGGCGGAGCAGCCCCGTGCCGGTGTCGATAGAGAAGAGCTGCGTGTTTCCTTTGCTGTAGAAAACTTCGGGATAGTGGCCGCGCAGCGTGATCCCTTTTGTATCGACATCCACGTTGAACTGGTAGGAGATCATGCCGTGGAGCCGGTCGTCTTTGATCTTCCTTTCCCCGGCAAGTGCGGCATCGAGCGCGTTCAGTGCCGCGGGGCTCGCCGGGTTCCCGGAGCAGGAATATTCGAGCGTAATACCGCAGGCTTCGGCAGCCTGCCGGGCAACCTCCAGGGCTCCTCCTTCGAGGTGGGCGATGATCCGCCGGTACTGGTGGCGCCGGAAGTAACGTTCGACCACACCGGCTATGATTGCGCATTCTTCTGCATCCCAGTAGCCGGTTACCGGCACATCGTAATGACCGGCCGGGTAGATGGTCTCAAGTTCCCGCGGGACAAGGCCGAGCGGGGAGGTGACGATCAGCTCGTGGGCCCGGCTACCTGCCGCCATCTGGAATTTACGGTGGCTCTGGGAGAGGGAGTATGGTTTTCGTGCCGAACAGGGAAGGAGTACCGCAACATCGCAGCGGGGTGGGACATACCGGTTGACCACGCGCTCGGCAAACCGCTTCACTTCAACGCGCTGCATAGACTCACCGGAGTTCGCCTTCATGACGCCGCTCCGGCCGACAGGCTGTTGCGTTTCCATGAAGGTATACTTGTTGTCCAGGTGGCGCATGATCGCTACCTGGGGCGCATCCATCCGGCACCGGGACTCCACCAGTTCGCGGAGCTGCCCCTGCTCGATGAACCGGGTGACGAGCGCGATTTCAGACCTGAGCGCCTGCCTGTTGTGCTCTTTGAGATTCGTGTCCCTGCATCCTGCACAACCGCACAGGCCGGCTGCCAAAACCTCTTTGGGGAAATCGCCTTCCGGTGTGCAGAACCGGCCCTGTGCAGCCTTGAGATCCACGGCCACGTAATCAAACAAATCGAACCCGGAATAGCAGAGTATGGCGATGGTTGACGGAAGGGCCGCTGCAGGAGCGTACCATGCCGTATCGGCCGGTGTCTTCTCCTTGAGATCAACCAACCAGTCCACATAGGTTCGTGGATTGGCGTATGCCGTGTGCCATCCAGGCACCATCACGCAGTCACCACTCTGCGCAGGATTGTCGAGCCGCGGATGGATGGTGACCGGCTGGCCCTTGTTTGCCGGGGGATACTGCTGCACGAGTGCAGCAGGGGCTGACAGAGGAAGGTTCGTATATTTTTCTTCCAGGAGTGCGGGAAAGAGTTCTTCACATCCAGCAGCGGCGGGTAATCTGAAGGCTGTCATTCCGGTCTCGAACATGCCGGTGCGGGCAAGGCCGTCCCGCTTCCTTATGTTATACCGGGGCATGCCAGAGCTCCATGGTGGCAAGTTCCTTCCTGACCACCGGTTCCCATCGAGGGCTGCAGGAGACCACGATCCTGCTGCCAGCGTGGCTTTCGGATAAGGCTTTTATCCCGAGGCATCCCTGGCGCACCATATCCTCGTCCCACTCGGGAATCTCGCACGGCCCGATCGGGAACGTCTCTCTCAGTTCAGCGGGGTACGGGCCGAAAGGTGGTTTGAAGTGCAGGATATCATCGAACCCTTCAGCGCGGGTGCCATCGAATGATACGAGCACGTCCCTCCCGAGGTTCAGGCGCGAGAGTTGTCGCTGGTACCGCAGGACCTCGGTGCGCCGGCAACTCTCGGTACCCCGGTAGAAGAAGCGTCGTTTGGAGGCACGATCATGTGCTTCGAGCGCAGGCGCGTGGCCGAGCAGGGCCCGGTATCCGGCCAGAAGCTGCGGGTGGCCCCGGCAGCGCTCGTCCACCAGTTCCCAGAGCGTGCCATCCGCGATTGCCTGCCGGATCCGTGCGATCTCCGCAAGCGTCACGTGGAGGTTGTGGAGGGCAAGCAGGCGCTCCCGATCTTTCGCCGTCCGGAGTTCTTCTGCGGTATGCGAACGACAGACCGCACAGGCACAGGGCAGATCTGCGAGCTCGCCGATCCGGTAACTGCCGTGCGCGGTGAGGTACCTGCCGTCTTTTGCATAGAGTGCGTAAGCAGCCGAATCGAAGAGATCGCACCCCATTGCGGTGGCTAGGGCAAACATGGCCGGGTGGCCGGCACCAAAAAGGTGGATACAGGAAGCGGGCGAGAGAGTCCGCTTTGCCGCCATCACGACGCTGACAAGATCGCGGTACCGGTATGATTCCATGAGCGGTACCACTGCGCCTACCGGGCAGAACGTGAACCCGAGATCGGTCACCTCGCGACCCGCCCGTTCCCGGAGATCTTCAAAGATGCCCCCCTGGACAGGACCCGCGATCGGTGCATCGCTGCCGAATACATCGCGGGCTTCTTTGAGGCGCTGCATGGTGACAGCGAGTTCCCGTTCAGCAGTCTCGCGGTCTGATGCGGGAGATGTCGGGATGTCGAGTGGCACCCAGATGTCGCTCCCTATATCGCGCTGGAACGAGAGGGTTTCGGTATTCGTGATCGAGACCTGACCATAGACAGAGAGCTGGAACGAGCCGGAGTCGGTCATGATCACGCCGTCAAAATCCAGGAGTTTATGGAGCCCTTCGGCCAGTGCCTGTTCCCGGTACTGCTGGCTCTGGGAGAAGATGTAGGCATTTGTTATGAGCGCCTCGACGCCCATCTGCCTGAGTTCCTTTGGGGTGACCAGCTGGAGATGAGGGTTGATGACCGGGAGCAGCGCGGGAGTCCTGACAGTCTTTTTCCCGATTGCCAGCTTTCCTGCGCGTCCTGCGCAATCGCTGTCCAGACTTTCAAATGCAATTGCCATGACGCACCGTATGTGCCTTTAATTGAGCTCTCTTCAGGTTAAACGGTTGCCCTTCGGGCCCTCTTCATTCAGTGTTGTTCGGAGAAGATCTGGCCTTCGAACGTGAGGAACTCCACGGCCTCGTTCTTCCAGCAGTGATCTGAAAGGCTGGCCTTCATACAGGTATGTTCAAGAAATGTCGTGGGGTCCCATCCGTATTCCGTAGCAACCTGGGGGAGGAGCAGGCCACTGGTGCCCATGCCCCGGACGATCAGCCCATGACGCCCGATCTCGATCTTATGGGGGCGTTCTGATGGTTTTGCATCAAGGGGTACCGGGACCGTCAGGATAGTGACCTCAAGGGAGATATCCTCCAGTTCCTCTTTTTTTACCGGGGGAAACCGGGGGTCTTCGAGCGCAGCAGCAGCAGCGGCATGGACTATGGCTTCGCCCAGGGGCATGACCGGGTACGGGAGTCCGATGCATCCGCGCAACTCCCCGCGATTGCTGAGTGTGACAAAGACACCCCGTTTCTCCCGGAAAACCGGCGTCAGCTTCTGGACAGGTTTTGGTTTCTTTGCACAGATATGTTCGATCGTACCGCGTGCCAGGCGGACGGCCAGTGTTCCCTCTTCAGCGGTCAGCAAATCCATGGTATTCCCCCATCCTTGTGACTGTCTATAGCCCGTCATGGATAACAACTTATCGGATTTTTGGTAATCTTCCCTGGTTGGGTATATAGAACCTCCGGGAGAATGCCGGCAGATGGCCGTGATCCGAGCTACGGCGCTGCGCTTATCACGTGCGAAATCATATATGTACAGGAGAGGGAGAGAGCGGCCGACGGTGACTTCAGTGTCGCTGAGGAAAGTCCCCCCACCCACCGGTCACGCAGCCGTACGCAAGTACGGGTGGCGAGAGTCACGGCAATGGCACAGAAACGACACGGCCTGTTTTCAGTGATGATGCGGCTGAGCCGTTAAGGCGAGAAGCATGGTCTCCATGCGAGTAACCCGCTGAGCGCTAACAGACAGGAAACGATGAAACGGCGAATCCCTGCGGGTGCAAGTCAGAACAGGACAGATGGATCGTCCGGTATCCGTCCGGGTTTGACGCAAAGCTGAATGCCGCTAGAACAAAAGGAGGCTTACTCCTCCCACTCACTTCTTTTAAGGATTTTATACGGATGGATCTTTTTAATAAGAATATTTCTTGGTCGGACCAGGGTTCCTGTACCTGAAGTTCAGGTTCTTTTCTTACCCGGTATGGATATGCTTACGGATTCCGGATCCTGATGGATACATCTATCGATTATCGCGGAAAACGTGGTACACAAAAAAGGGGTCTTATGAATTCTTCACGCAGGTTTCAGAAAATCCGGCTGATAACTGGTGTTCTTACACTCTGTATCTGCATTCTTCTGGTTGTGGTGCCTTCCCAGGCGCTTGACCTGACGCCTGGGATGTCCCAGTCGTCAATGCCGGCGATCTCCAACGGGGATCCGGTGACAGTTCATGGTATTGCCACCGGTCACCCCCAGGCAGGACTTATGGTCTGGGTAATCGGGTACAATTACCTTATGATTTCCAACATCCAGGTCAATGCTGATAATACCTACAATTACGAGATGAAATCTGCAGATACAGAAAATCTTGCATCCGGTCAGTACCTGGTGATTGTCCAGCACCCGATGATGAACGGCCAGTTTGATATCATCTACGATCCGTCAACGGGCAATGTGATCAACCGCCAGCTTGGAGGGGGCACAGTTATCTTCCAGCTCGGAAAGACCGGGAGCCTCCAGAGTCCGGATGCAGCCTCAGCCCTTATGCAGGCTATCGGTAGCCAGAATATTGATGATACGTTCGCCACTGCCTCATTTTTCATCAGTCCCCCGGATACGATCATTCATCCTGTCGGGGATCATGTGGTAGGGGAAAATTTTACCATTACCGGGTCCACGAATCTTGCTGTCGGGGACCAACTCCAGGTGGAGGTGTACTCATCCTCGTTCCAGCCGACCGGAAAGAACCAGGACAGCTCATTCTCCGGTGCAACCGGGGTTGTCCAGGTAATGCCGGGTAGCGATGGGAGCAACACATGGTCGTTTGACGTGGACGGGAAGGATTTCAAGCCTGACAAATATATTGTTACCGTCAGCGGTATTATCCAGGATATCAAAGGGTCTGCCACCTTCAATATCGTAGAACCGCTCCCGACAACAATACCAATACCCTCCCCGATACCCATGATAACAACGATGCCATCGCAGACCGAAGCAATCTCTCCGGTGACTGCCATTCCCACGACAAAAAAATCCGCGTTAGCCGCAGGGATCTGTATCGGGGCTGTTTCCACTGCATTCATCCTTACGCGGATGAGAAAAGGAAATACCTGATTTTTTCTTTAATTTACCATCCCAGAAACAGCGTTTTGGTCTCTGAATACTGGTCAAGGGCATGGTGCCCGTTCTCCCTGCCGATCCCGCTCTCGTTTGTACCGCCGAACGGGACTTCCGGTGGTACTGTGAGATGGCGGTTTACCCAGATGATGCCGGCCCGGATCTCATCAAATGCCCGTTTGGTAGTGGCAAGGTTTGAGGTCCAGATCGAAGCACCGAGGCCGAACCGCGTGTTGTTGGCCTCGCTGATTGCGGTCTCCAGGTCCGGTACGGTCATGACCGGAAGCACCGGGCCAAAGAGTTCTTCAGTAACGAGACGACTGCCCGTGGTAACGTCAGTCACGAGAGTCGGGCTATAGAAATAACCCTGCTTATACGATCCCTCCTTCATGGGACACCCGCCGGTCAGGATCGTTCCGCTGTTTGTATCCCGGGCTTCGTCAATTATCTTCTCGATCCGTTCCCGTTGCATGGGGCTGTTCATGGGACCCATGTCGATAGCCGGCTCAAGGCCATTGCCGATCCGCAGAGATTCGATTCGCGCCTTCAGTTTCAGAACAAACGGCCCTGCAATTTTCTCGTGGAGATAAAGACGCTTTACCGCCGTGCAGGTCTGGCCGGCATTGTAAAACCTGCCCCGGACTGCGCCTTCGACCGCTTTGTCAATATCCGCATCGTTCATCACGATCATGGGATCGGATCCGCCAAGCTCCAGCGTGACTGCCTTGAGACTCTGGTGTGCAAGATCACGGATCCTGAGGCCGGTGGCAATATTTCCGGTAAAGGAGATCTTCCTGACCGATGGATGTTTCACCAGTGCCTCCCCCACAGAATTCCCGCTTCCTGTTACAATATTCAGGACCCCGGGGGGAAGACTGGATTCATCGAGAATTTTTCCGAGCTGAAGATTTGTAAGGGATGTTGTAGAGGCTGGTTTGAGGACTAATGTATTGCCCGCGAGAAGCGCAGGTCCGATCTTCCATCCCATGATGAGTACGGGCATATTCCATGGGATGATGGCACCGCAGACACCCAGTGGTTCACGCACTACCATGCAGTCCCCCGCAGCACCGAGCCTGATTGTATCCCCGGATAGTTGTGCGGAGATTCCGGCATAGAACTCGAGGATGTTGGCAAATCCGCGTACTTCGTCAATGGATTCGGTGAGAGGTTTACCCTGTTCCATGGTGAGAAGTCTGGCCAGATCCTTGTGCTGCTGTCGAACGTTCTGTGCGGCATGGAAGAGAATCATGCCCCGATCGCGCGGGGTTTTCTTCTTCCAGGTCCGGAATGCTGCTTCGGCAGTATCCACCGCACGTGCCACATCATCCGGAGATCCAGCCGGAATCCGATCGATCACTTCACCTGTGGCCGGGTTTTCTACCTCCGTCCATGCTTCATCAAGGGAAGCAGATTCTTTCCCTCCGATCCTCATCAGCATCGTGTTCCCTCCTTTACCGATTGATTATGGTTTCAGATGGTGTATTCATAGTGTAAAATTCCCCTGTTGCATCCCGCTGCATCTTTCCTTTATTATTACAACAAACTATTTGGGCATATACCCTAAAGTCTGCATTTAGGGAGTTACCAGCATGGAAGGTGAACATGAAGAGGGGAAAACGCCGGCTGCACCGCAGGCTGGTGTCGCTCCGGCAGTCCTGCCGGACGGCGATCCGCTCATCGAAACTGATGATCTTACCTGGGAAAATGCCGTCGAGAAGTCCAAAAAACCTGTTGCCGTCATGTTCTACTCTCCAACCTGTGTATTCTGTCACCAGATGGAACCGTATTTCAGGAGTTATGCCGGAGAATACCGTGATTCGGTTATTTTTGTGCGCCTCAATATCCTGACCAGCCAGTGGACAGCGGAACGGTACGGGGTAAAAAGTACTCCCACGTTCAAGTTTTTCTGTAACGGGAAACCCGTCCAGGAGATGGTGGGCGCGATATACCCCGCTATCCTGAAAAAGATGATCGATGAGGTTCTCATCCACGGTAAGGAATGTGCCAAGAACTCCACCTTGATCGATTATGATATCACCGGCTACGGGTAGTGTTGCCGGGACCGCTCCGTTATTCAATATCCCTGCTGCAGCCACAACTTATCGCTGCCTTTTTCACCGCAGCAGCAACATTTTTAGTCACGTTCTTGTCGAGGATACTGGGCAGTATGCGATCACTCCTCGGATGTGGGACATAATCGGCAATTGCGTGGGCTGCTGCAATCTTCATCTCATCCGTGATCCGCGTGGCCCGGGCATCGAGCGCTCCCCGGAATATGCCGGGAAATGCGAGGACATTGTTGATCTGGTTAGGAAAATCACTCCTCCCGGTCCCGACGACCATCGCCCCTGCATGCGTTGCTCTATCCGGCCAGATTTCCGGGACCGGATTGGCCATGGCAAATACAATGGCTTTTTTGTTCATTGATGCGATCATATCTTCTGTTACAATGTTCGGTGCCGATACACCGATGAATACATCTGCCCCGATCATCGCATCAGAGAGCGATCCGGCAAGGGCTGGCCTGTTGGTCTCTTCACCGATAATAAATTTGTACTTGTTTTTGTACAGACCTTCCCGTTCACGGAAAATGGTTCCCTGAGTATCGCAGACAATGATCTCATTCACCCGCGTACATACCCGGGGATCGTATCCAATACACTTGAGCAGCCGGGTTATGGCAAATCCGGCAGCTCCCGCACCGCAGATGACGATGTTGAGATCTTTATATTTTTTTCCGGTGACTTTGCAGGCATTGAGAAGTGCAGCGAGGACAACAACGGCAGTACCGTGCTGATCATCATGCATCACCGGAATACCGATATCCTGAAGAGCGTCCTCCACCTCAAAACATTTCGGGGCCGCAATATCCTCGAGGTTAATGCCGCCAAAGACCGGCGCGATATTTTTTATCTGGTCAACAAAGTCGGTCTCATAGTTCTCAAAACAGATCGGGAACGCATCCACCCCGGCGAACTCCTTAAACAAGATGGCCTTTCCTTCCATGACAGGAATTGCTGCATAGCCCCCGATATTCCCAAGACCAAGGACGGCTGATCCGTCCGTGACAATTGCGATGGTATTTGCTTTTAGGGTATACTTGTACGCGAGATTCCGATCCTTTGCTATTACCCGGCAGACCTCGGCAACTCCCGGGGTGTATGCACGCGAGAGATCCTGCCGTGTCTTCAGGGAGACTTTGGAATGGATTTCCAGTTTTCCTTTGTGAAGTGCGTGAAGAGCAAGAGATTCCTTGTAGATCTCATCGCTGCCTGGAGAAAAGACCATTCTGATCACATCACATACGTCACAGTGAGCGGGCAGGCAATGAAGTTAGCGGTCGATATAATGAATTTTCGGAATAACTCACCAGAAATCATTTGGAGCAGTTGCATCGGTTGAGCAGTACACATTAACCTATTAAAATAATGGCAGAAAGACAAAACTTAATACATCTATGATCAAATGTATACATTAAGGTATAATTCAGTCAACTCCGGGAATCTCTTACAGAGGTTTCCCGGAAATCTGTAATTTCTGGATGTGCAAATCATGAAGTCAAAAGATATTGCTATTGTTGGAATCCTGCTTGCGATTGGTGCGATTCTCCGGTATTTCCTTGCTATGCTGCATACACCCCTGACACCGAACATGATCATTGCGTTCTATTGTCTTGCAATCATCCTCATTGCACCGACAGTTTTCGAGGCCGTGGGTATCGGACTTGTAGCGGGGATATTATCGATGCTGATATCAGGATCGATATTTCCCCCGGCAAATCTGATCAGCGAACCTCTCGGCGCCCTGGTCTGCTTTGCGCTGTATGCCGTCATTAAAAACCGGTCAAAACTCGCACCTACAGCAACAACATTCCTTGTTACGCTGGTCAGCGGTTTTTCCTTTGCTGCGATTGCACTCATTGCTGTTGCCCCGACGATCCTTAACAAATATACCACCATGGAAGGATTCATCATCGTCTTTGTACCGATTGTAGTCATAACTGCAGTATTTAATGCCGTTATCGTCCAAATCCTCTACATACCTGCAAACCGGGTATTGTCACGAGGACCGTGATGATAGAACTCGAAAACGTCAGTTACACCTATCCCCATACCGTGCAGACAGCCCTGCATGATCTCTCTTTTTCTTTACCGCAAGGGAAGTGTATTCTGGTCACCGGTCCGTCTGGTGCCGGAAAGACCACCCTGTGCCTTGCCGCTGCCGGTATCCTGCACCATGAATATGGTGGGAAAAAAGAGGGGACTGTTACAGTCGAGGGAAAAAACGTTGCTTCTTATGCAGGACTCAGCGATCTTGCACAGAAGATAGGTATCGTTTTTGATGATCCCGAAGCACAGATGATCTTCACCACTGTCGAAGAAGAGATCCTATCAGCCCTTGAGCACCGGGGTCTTGAAGCATCAGTTATTGAAGACCGCCTTGCGTCGATCATGCAGGTTACCCACCTGTCAGAACTCCGGAACCGGTCACCGCATAAGCTATCCGGGGGCCAGAAACAGCGTGTTGCCCTTGCTGCAACACTCGTGCTTGGCAATGACATACTGATCCTTGACGAACCAACTTCAGAGCTGGACGAACATGCTACCGGACGAATCGTGTCAATCCTGAACACTCTTAAGGCACAGGGAAAAACAATTCTCCTGATAGAACACAAGTTCTCTCATTTTAAAGAGATTGTCGATACTATCGTTGTGATGGAAAACGGGAAGATCCGTGCAGCCGGAATTCCGGCAGAACTGCTTAAGGATGAGCGGTTGCGAAAGATCGTGATTCCTGATTTTTCAGGAATACGGGCCCTGAAGCCCGTGTATAAGTCCTCCTCTCCGGCACCGGTTATCACCGCGGATCCGCTTATTTCCGTTCAGGACCTTTCGTATTCCTACGGGGATATAAATGCTATCAATGGCCTGAATCTCGCAATCAGGCCCGGTGAGTTCATTGCCATTGTCGGTGAGAACGGGTCAGGGAAAACCACCCTCGTCAAACATTTCAACGGGCTGCTCACACCGACAGAGGGCAACGTGTATATTGCCGGCAAAAATACCAGGCAATGCACTATCACGAACCTGGCCAGGGATGTAGGCCTGGTATTCCAGAACCCGGATCACATGTTCTTTGCAGACACCGTCAGGGAAGAAGTTGAATTCGGCCTGAAAAATATCGGAATCCATAACGGGGATTCTGTAATAGAGAAGGCACTGGAAGAAGTCGGCCTCTCCCATACAAAAGATCTTTACCCCCGCTGGCTCTCCCGGGGTGAACGCCAGAGACTTGCTATTGCCTGCGTTATCGCTATGAAACCTCCTGCAATTATCCTGGATGAACCGACTACAGGACTTGACGGAAATGAGGCCCGGCTCGTTATGGAGATATTAAAAACGCTACAACAGACAGGACATACAATAATCCTGATCACGCATAACCGGGAAATAGCACAGTATTGCGCAGACCGGGTTATTATGATGGAGAAAGGAAGGGTCATCTCTGATTCGGCAAGGGGAGCATGCTAGATGGCTGAAATTCTTGCCTACGTCCATAAGGACGGTTTTTTTCACCGGCTCCATCCGGTGACCAAGATCCTTTTCATACTCATCGTCGGCCTGATGTCCATATTGTCAACAAACCTTGGATTTCTTGCATTGCTGGTGCTTTCGATACTCATAATCTCCTGTTATGCAAACCTTGGTTCCGAAGTGCTGCACCAGTTCCGTCTCATCGTGATCATGAGCGTGATCCTTATCGGCATTACCATTATCACAATGCCGAGCGGTGAAATCTTGGGCTACCTGATCCCCAACGGGTTCCCAGTCATTGGCGGAAGTCTGCCGGTGACAAGCGGTGCTGTTGAGTTCGGGCTGGTCCTTACCCTCAGGTTCATGATCCTTATCTGTGCCTTTCAGCTCTTTGTCATATCAACCCAGCCGCGGGATATCGTGCATACAATGGAACGCTTGAAAATTCCGGTTGATTATACGCTCATGTTTCTTGTTGCCCTCAGGTTCATTCCTACACTCCAGATTGAGGGAACAAGGATTCATGAAGCACAGCTTGCGCGGGGATATAACCCCGGAACCGGGCTGATCGGAAAGCTCCGCAGTGTCGCCCCGGTTGTCATACCCCTCGTATCGAATGCATTGTCGCGGGCAACCGTGCTGGGATTGACAATAGATATTCGCGGCTATCGGACCGGTAAACGGACCCGCTTGCGAGAATTCATCTTTCATGCGCGGGACTTTTGTGTACTATTGGGATTGGCAACTATCAGCTGCACATATACATTTCTTGCACTGGAACACATTCTCTGATTTTTACTGGGTCTATAGGAAGCCCGATTTCATAAATACGTATACGTAGATAAAAAAGTTATTTTATCGAGTGAGCCTAAACGGTCAGATAAAACTGAGCGATCTTATACTATGCATTGAAAGAAACATTCACATATTTGTAATAATAAAAGAAACGCCCCGGCCGGGACTTGAACCCGGGTCAAAAGATCCGCAATCTTCTAGGATGTCCACTACCCCACCGGGACGCACTTAATGACTGCCTTACTAAAATTGCTCTCATCGCTTAAATATCTCACCGTTAAAAAAGAATGTGATATCCTCGGATTGAAAGCATAAGTTATGAAGTGCCTGATCCTGCCCACGTTGGTAGGGGGGTACCTGTTACTAAGGCAACAGCCGTGACGTCGCGAGGTGTGCCTTGCCAGTATGTGCAGGCATCAAATGTCATGTTATCTGGATCATCAAAATTTCCCTGGGGCTTTACCCAGACGCTCATGGTTGCAGTAATCTTGTTGCCTTTCATCTCAATCAACATGTTGTCACTATCTAAAACTTTAAGAGTCCGGTCCAGATACGTCGTGTAACCCGTACCGAAACCGTCCTGAAGATATATCTCCCCGGATGTTTTGTTACGGACGGTGATTATAAAATACGATTGTGGATCGTAGGTATCATATGCAATATCCTCTACAGCTTTGGATCCGTACTGTGAAGTCACCTCTTTGATTCCCGTAATATTCGTAGGAATAACCGTGTAATTGATGTACATTGGTGGATTTTTCAGGTCGAACGTGAACGCGGACGAATTATAGGTAAAAGTCTGAGTAGTTGTATAGATGCGGCAGCTTTTGTCAGATGGCAATGGTGTCGGGGTTGCAAAAGTATGATATCCAAGAGTTTCTGTCTGGCATACGTTCGATCCCTGCGAGGTTACGTATGGAGTAACTTCTGTCACATAGGAATTACGCATTGTTGTCGTGGGAGTACCTTCAGCGGGATTAAATGTCAATGTTGCTCCACCAGATGTATCTTTTGGCGGCGCAACACACCCCGTTGCAGCAATTATAAGGAGCAACACGATGCAACTGATCAGATACAATTGTTTGTTTTTCATTAATCAGAGTACTGTAATTCCTAGTAATTAAGGATTTCAAATATCCCTTGTAGCTGGATTACAAACTTTAAATAATTTTAAATTGCGAAGTATCATAATTCAGGGATGCCTTTAAAAAAATCCTGATATTCATCTGTATTCGGAAACCTATCGAAGACTCATATCAAATTCAGTAAATATTTTTTAAATCTTCTTTAATTTCCGTAAGAATTGAGTTTTTTCTGTATTTATTTTTAAATACACATAATGATAAAAAATTTTCAGATAAAAAATTCGTTTCAATTTCTGATCAAGATATCATGGATTTATGATTAGGTAATATTGTGGAAATACTAATAAACGGAATTTCTATCCGGAAATATCGTTTACCAATAAAAAACATGATACTCCATCGGCCTCATTGAATGAACCTATACGACCCTTAACAATGATCCTGCTCCGTGATGCACCTTCCAAACCAAATGTTATATCATAAGTTTTTTGCAGTCCCACACGAGGTTCCAAAAACATTTTGCTTATCCTGTCCCTGTCTTCCGGTACAATATTTTCCATTAAATAGAGTAATGGTGTCTCCAGGCATGGACCAAATAATCTTTCGATCGGCGTATTTGCAAAAATAACACTTTTATTCCTCACGATCAGAATTCCCAACTGAGTGGAATCAGAAATTAGATCAAGCAGAAAGTTATATTTCTGTTCCAGAAACATTGCATTTTTCCTGTCAGTAATATTTTCAATCGAAATGGCGGTTCCTTTCGTCCCCTCATTAAAAACAATGGATATAATTCTCAGCAAATAGATCTGTTTTATTCCATTTCCGACAATTATCTCAGTTTCAGGAATGCCGGATTTGATGCAGGATTGAATTGAATCGATGATAGTTTGTGAAGATGAAGAGGATGAAAAGGAAATATAAAAGCAATTTTTTCCGATTATTGCATCACGGGTGGTTTTGATCAGGTCGAGAAAATAATTATTAACATGGAGTACTCGGTAATCGTTATCGAGAATGAGAATAAACTCCCGGGAAAAATTCATGAGTAATTCAAGTGGAATCCTGTTGGATGCTGAAAACACTTTGGCTTTCCCAAACATTCGCATTTCAACCTGTCCGGAAACCTGTAATACCTCAAGATATCTCCCGACAGAATGTTTATTTTTATGTATAATGCGCGCGATCTCCGTGATACTCATGCCATGAGAAGAGTTTTTAAGAATATCAAGTATTTTAAGGGAAACTTTTTGAAATTGTTCCATACGTTAGAGAATGGTATAATTGTATAAATAAATAATTGTGTATTGTTACATCAATTGATAATGAATATATGTAACTATAAACGTTAATCCACTATCCATAAAATTAAATAATGAATTAACATTGATAATGAGGAAGTTAAATTTCAAAATTTTGAAATAATCATAAAATCAATTATCATGGACTGGACTTGGTTAAGCGATCGCAAAAATAAAACGATGTAATTATTGTCTTCTTCATGATGAATTTATTGGTGAGTATAGTGATGATGGATCTGATGAAATAGAGTACATAATATGAAATGGCAGCCGGAAAAATTCTTATAACGATTATTTTTTTGGTTGGCTATGCAATATGGAGGATGTGTTCTATTTATGAACTGAAAACCTGCAGTTCAAAATTTTTAAATTACAACCGAGGAACCGCATGAACGAAACCATCTGGAAAAATTTTGAGAGTACAAGATCAATACGTCCCACAAATGGACAGAATGGCCATTTAGTGGGTAGCAGCAAAGGATATTTATATATATGCCTTGCCGTAATGACCGTGATCCTTCTGGCCATGCCATCGCTGGCGGACGATTCCGGAAGCCGGTACATGGCCGGGAACCCGGAACTTACAGCGCATATATCCGGGACCAACGAGTTTTCCCCCGGTGACGATCTTAATGTGCCTGTAGCCATTGAGAATAGCGGGACCAACCAGTTCAAGATCGTCAAGTCGTCGATTATCGATCCTGGGGATCTCTCGAATACTGCCAAGCAGCTCAGCGTAAGTCTCGGTTCCGCCGATGCGCCCCTTCGGGTCAAGTCGGATCCGCAGCTGGTAGGAGATCTTCCCGGCAGTTCGGTAGTAACGGCAACATTCCACATCACCGTCAATCAGGACGCCCCGGCGGGTACATACAACCTGCCGGTAACGCTGAACTACACGTATCTCTACGCCGCCAACCAGTACGGGACCGATACGCTCTCGTATATGTATAAGACCGTCAACCAGACCGTGACGATCCCGATAACGATCAAACCGGAAGTACAGATCACCGCATTATCGATCGATACGCAGGACCTGAACGTGGGAAATGAAGGCTATGTCACGATCAATCTCCAGAATACCGGGTATGAGGACGGCCAGGACGCGGTAGTGATGATCCAGCAGCCCGACCAGAGCCCGCTCTCGCCCACGGAAGGGAGCTATTATATCGGGGATTACCCGGCCGGTGCGGTGGCAAACTGCACGTTCCGGCTCATGGTCTCCGGTGATGCCCAGCAGAAGACCTACCCGCTTGACGTGCTGGTCAATTACAAGAACACCAATGGCGTGTATGTCAACTCCGCAACCGAGACTATCGGGGTACCGGTCGGTGAAAAGATCCAGTTCAACGTAACACCGGTCATGACCACCATCTCGCCCGGCGCAACGTCCATTATTACCGTCACCTTCCAGAATACCGGGACCGCAACGGCATACAAAGCACAGGCACGGATCAGTGCGGTCGACCCCTTCACCAGCAACGACGATACTGCGTACCTTGGTACCATGGCCCCGGGCGATGTACGGCAGGCTTCCTACCAGGTATCCCTCGATTCCGATGCAACCGTCAAGGAATACGGTCTCGATTCCGAGGTGATCTACCAGGACGCCCTCAACAACGAGATCACCTCAGACCCCCTCAAGGTCAACGTCCAGGTCGTGCCATCAAGGGGCGTCATCGATATACTGGGCCTCCCCGGCCTGCTCACGCTGGTTGTCATCGGTATTCTTGCAGTTCTCGGATACTTCGTCTATTCACGGCGGGTCAGGAAACAGTGAGTTCCCATTTTTTCCAGCCAACATTGCTTGTAAGACAGGATTACTATGATTGATCAGATCTTCAGTTCAATCGCACGGTTCGTAAACCGTCGGCCTCGAGTGGTTGTTGGCATCATCGGGATTGTCTTTATTGTTGCCATTATCGGTATGACGATGATTACCATGCAGACCGGCAACGATACTTATATGGACAGGAATTCTCCGGAAGGTATCGCCAATACGCAGTATACCGAGACGTTCAACACGGACTCCATTATCCTGATCGTTGAGACCGGCAATCCACTCGACCCGAACGTGCTCAATTATATCGATCGACTCGAAGGAAATATCCGGCAGCAGCAGCACATCTCCGGAGCATCGAGTGTTGTCGATATTCTGAAAAGTGAGAACAACGGGGTCCTTCCCCAGTCCAAGGGGGAGATCGATTCACTCGTGAACGAGATTCCACCCGCCACCCGGGCCAGAGCGGTACCGTCAAATGTCCTGACCCTGGTACAGGTAAACCTCGATAACGGCCTGTCAACTAATACCGAAACCATGGTCCTGAATACGGTGCAGCAAATCGTTGATCATTCCGATCCCCCTGCCGGGGTAACGGTAGAGGTGTCCGGCACTCCCGCTTTCAGTAAACAGATGCAGGCTGAAATGGGTTCCTCGATGGGGGTGTTGATCGGAGGCGCTATGATCCTGATGATCATTGTCATGGGCCTGCTCTTCTCGTATGTCAGTCACCGCTTCCTGCCGGTCGTATTTGTGGGATTGGGGCTTACGACCGCCATCGGCCTCATGGGGCTTGCAGGTATCCAGCTTAACATGGCAGTGCTGGGGGCATTCCCTGTCATGATAGGCCTTGGGATCGACTATGCGATCCAGTTCCATGCCAGACTCGACGAGGAGTCCCGTAAAGGGTCGCTTGACGATGCCGTGTTCATGACAATCACCCGGACCGGGCCTGCTGTCATGTACGCGATGCTAGCCACATCCCTGGGATTCTCTGCCATGTTCATCTCCACGGTCCCCATGATCCAGTCATTCGGGCTGGTAGCAATAATCGGTATAATGAGCTGTTACTGCATCTCGCTCGTGGGAATACCGGCGGTTGCCCACATCATCGGCTACAAGCCCAAGCCGCAGATACCCGAGGTCTGTTATGCAGTTGGCGAAGAGGCCTGCGATACCCTCCCGGCGCCAAAGAAGAAGGGCTGGACCTATGGCCAGTTCCTCACCGATACCTCTGTCAAGATCGCGAAAAACCCGATCCCGATTCTCCTTATTGCGGCACTCATCGCAGTGATCGGTTTCCAGCTCGACCCGTATATTCCCATTGAGGCAAACCAGAACAACTTTGTCCCGAGCGATATGCCGGCACTTATCGAAATGAATAAAGTCACAAGGGTCCTCGGGGCAACGAGCACGGCAGATTTCTATGTGCAGGGAGCCCGGGTCACGGACCTCGATACTATCGTCTGGCTCAAGAATTTCCAGGACCATGAGCTTGCCACCCATTCGGAACTTACGTCAGCTACCAGTATCGTCACCTACATCTTGGACTATAACGGCGGGGTGATGCCGCAGACCCAGAGCCAGCTCAATGCCGTACTGGAAAAGATCCCATCATCCGTGAAAGACCAGTATATCAGCGGATCGATGCGTGGCGTTGTGCACTTCGGGACGATTTCGCTCCAGATCCCTCAGGAGGAAGACCTCAAGAAAGAGATGGTCGATGATATTGCGTTCCTCCAGCCGCCGCAGGGTATCACCGTCCAGCCCATCGGGAGCTTCGATATCATGACAGCGCTTATCGGAGGTTTGTCCTCGTCAAAAGATGAGATGACCTACCTTGGATTTGCCCTGATCTTCGTCTTCCTCGTACT
>NZ_JBAVIG010000052.1:0-33061 GCF_049686655.1 Methanoregula sp. | reverse complement strand
CCCCATCACCTTTATCCCCCATCGCACCCCTACCCGGAACTAAGTGAGAACAACCATGCTCTACCGGAAAATGAACGACAAGGACCTCTCCATCCTCGGCTTCGGCTGCATGCGCCTGCCGGTGACGGCGGACGGAAACATCGACGAGCCCCTCGCAACGAAGATGCTCCGGTACGCCATCGACCACGGCGTGAATTATATCGATACGGCCTGGCCCTACCATGCCGGGGAGAGCGAGCCCTTTGTCGGCCGGGCACTTGCCGGCGGGTATCGCGGGAAAGTGCACATCGCAACCAAGCTCCCCAGCTGGCTGATCACGTCCCGCAAGGACATGGACAAGTACCTCAATGAACAACTTACAAGGCTGAAAACCGATCACATTGATTTTTACCTGGTGCACGGGCTCAACGCGGGGTTCTGGGAGAACCTCTCGGGTCTTGGCATCACGGACTTCCTCAACGATGCGATTGCCGACGGCCGGATCCGCCATGCCGGGTTCTCGTTCCACGATAACGTGCCGGTGTTCAAGAAAATCGTGGACGCGTACGACTGGACATTTACCCAGATCCAGTACAATTTCATGGACGAGCACTACCAGGCGGGGACGGAAGGGCTGCACTATGCGGCGAAGAAAGGGCTCGGGGTCGTTGTCATGGAGCCGATCCGCGGCGGCCTGCTGGGCCGGGATATCGCGGGAGTGCGGGAGATCTGGCAGACGGCAAAAACCAAGCGCACCCCTGCCGAATGGGCGCTCCGCTGGGTCTGGAACCACCCGGAAGTGACGGTCGTGCTCTCGGGCATGTCGGCGATGGAGCAGGTCAAGGAGAATGTCGCTCTCGCAGAGTCAGGGCATGCGGGTTCGCTCACGAAAGCGGAACTCTCCCTGTACGGGAAGGTGAAAAAAGAACTGGAACAGCGGGTCATGATCCCCTGCACCAACTGCGGGTACTGCATGCCCTGCCCGAATGGCGTGAACATCCCGATCTGCTTCGAGGAGTTCAACAAGGGGAATATTTACGATGCGAAAGAGCAGGCCGCGGGTCATTACCAGATGCTCTGCGGAGGGTTCTTCGACAACCAGCCCCACTTTGCCTCACTCTGCAAGGAATGCGGGGAATGCGAGGAGAAATGTCCCCAGGGCCTCCCGATCCAGTCGCACCTGAAAAAAGTTGCGGGATATTTCGGGAAATAATACCGGGAACCAGAGTGATATGCCGGGCAGGCTGATCTTCTGGGAATTGTTACCCAAAAAATACCCACTCATTTTCACCCTCTCCCCCTTCCGCTTATATCCCATAAAACTCCATTAAGAATTATACGATGAACCTCATCCACATCGCCGACACCCACCTGGGCCTCGCAGCGTTCTCCCGGTTAGACCCCGAGTCCGGCATGAATCTCCGCGAAAAACAAATCTACGAGAACTTTCTCAAAACGATAGATGAGATCATAAAACAAACGCCAGACGCCCTTATCCACGCCGGCGATCTTTTCGACACGGTGAAACCCAAAACCAAAGCCTACACGACCGTTCTCGAAGCCCTCGAACGTCTCCACGCCGCCGAAATCCCACTCATAATAATCGCCGGCAACCACAGCATGGTTAAAACACGGTACACAACGAGTCCATACGAAGTCCTGACATACCACAAATCCGCAATCAAGGCCGCCTACAAATTCCGGTACGAGCAGGTAGAAATCGGAGACACCGTCTTCCACCTCATCCCCAACATGCTGAGACCGGAAGACTACCGCACGGCCTACGACCAGATAGAACTCAGCCCAGATCACAACAACGTCCTCGTGACCCACGGCCTCGCAACCCAGCTCAAAGACAAACGCCTCGCCACCGTCGCGGAACACGAGCTGGACGGGACAATCCTCTCGGACCGGTTCGATTACATCGCGCTCGGCCACTACCACCGCCAGTGCCAGGTCACGGACAATGCCTGGTACTCGGGCTCCACGGAGTTCCTGACGTACGGGGAGATCGCGGACGCGAAAGGGGGCCTCATCGTGGACCTGGGCCGGCGCGGTGTCCGGCACCTGGAACTCCCGAAGACGCCGATGGCGGACTGTGGGACGATCAAATGCGGGGGGATGCACCCCGGGGATGTGACGGCCGAGATCATCGCCCGGGTGGAGAAGGCCGGCCTCCCGCGGTACGCGATGGCGCAGGTGACGCTCGACGGGCTCGCCCGGGAGCACGGGAAGGGGATCGATACGAAGGAACTCGCCGGGGTCCGCGAGCAGCTCCTCGACCTGAAGATCCGGGTGAGGACGGAGGCTGAGGAAAGCCCGGTCCCGCTCCAGCAGGACATCCGGCTGATCGATTACCTGCAGGAGTTCGACGCCTTCATCGGGAAGAAGGGGCTCTCCGAAAAGCAGCGGGCATATATTGCAGAGTGCGGGACCGAGGTTCTCAAAACCGTGATGGACGAGCACCGGGAGACGGCGGAATGATCATGAACCGGAATTTAAAGAGTGATTGTGATCGGTTCACCGGATATTCTCTCCTTTGCAGGGATCACCCGGAATTATCTGACGCTCCAGGGGCTTCGCCCCGCCGCTGTGGCGCCCCGTTTGCGATGACGTTGTGTTACCTGTACACAAAAAACGAGGTAACATTTCCGGTAATACAGCCTCATCACAACCGGGGGATGCCCACGCGGCGGGGGCAGAGCCCCCAGGAGCGTCAAACCCTACTGACTAAAAGAGCAGGGAGCATCGGTTCAGCGAACAGCGGGATAATGGCACCAGGAGCCCTCCCATGATCCTCGACCGGCTCGTCCTCAAAAACTTCAAGCGGTTCCGGGACGAGGAGATCTGCTTCAAGGACGGCATCACCGGCATCCTCGGGAACAACGGCACGGGGAAGTCCTCTATCGTCCAGGCGATCTTCTTTGCCCTGTACGGCGTGCAGGCGACCGGGATCGCCGCCGACTACATCGTCTCCTCGTTCGCGGGACCGAAAGAGAAGTGCGAGGTGAGGCTTGAGTTCCGGATCGGCGGGGACAACTTCGCAGTCCTCCGCACATTTAAGAAGGGAAAGACAGCTACCCACGAGGCGAGTTTCTATAAAGACGGAAAGGAACGGGCGCATGGTGTCAGCGATGTGGAAGCGGAGGTGAAGCGTACGCTCGGGATGGGGCCGGTGGACTTCCGAAATACGATCTACGCTGGCCAGAAAGACCTCCTCACCCTGCTCGACAACACCCCGGCGAAACGTAAGGAGTGGTTCCTCCGGGCGCTCGGGATCGATTACCTGAACACCGAGAGCCAGAAGATCTTAAAAGAGCGGATCGATGTGAAGACCGGCGAGCTCCAGCGGAAGGAGGGCGAACTCTCCGCGATGGCAGGCCGGCAGAGCGAAGAGGAGTTTGCCCGGCTCCAAGCATCGGTCGCCGGGTTCCATGCCACGATCGCGGAGCATGAGAAGGCCCGCGACCTCCTCACGAACAGGCGGAAAGAGTATGATGCCGGGCTGAAACTTCTTGCGGAGAAGAAGACCGCCTTTGCCCGGCTCCAGCAGCAGGAGCAGACCTTCCGCAGCGAACGGGACAAAGATACAGCACAGGCCCGGAAGCTCGAAGCCGCCATCGCACTCGTGAGGGACGAGGAGGCCGAGTTCAATAAGATCAAAGACGTTGCCGGTTCCTACGAGGAGATGCGCCAGCGGCTGGACGGGCTCCGGGAGAAGCGGGCCGAGTACCTCCGGCTGAACGCGGAGCTCGGGTTCGCCACCAGGGAGCTCGCCGATCTCGCGGCCCGGGCCGGGAAGCAGAAGGCGAAGATCAAAGAGTTCGAAGCGGACGTGCGGATGAAGGCGGAGCTCGTGGCGAAAATCCGGGCGGGCCTCGGGACCCAGCAGGAGATCGCCGAGGACCGGCTCGAACAGGCCGCCAGCTTCCGGCTCGCCGAGATCAATAAACGGGACGGCACTCTTTCCACACAGCTGGAGCGGTATAAGGAAGAGCGGAAGAAGATCCTCGTAGACCAGAAGACGATCCATGCCGCCGGGGCCGACGGGGTCTGCCCACTCTGCCGGCAGAAGCTCGGGGACCACTTCGGGAACCTCGATGCGGAGTTCAACACCAAACTGCAGGAGCTCGCGGACAAAGCGGTCGCGGACCTGGAGCGGCAGGAGAAACTCGGGAAGGAGAAGGCAGGGATCGAGGTCCTGAAGCCCTCGCTCGACGCGGTCCGCTCCCTCACGGAGAAACTCCGGCAGCAGCCGGTGTACGAGGCCGAACTCACCGAGCTCGAAGGGAAACAGAAGAAGAAGGTGCAGGAGCAAAAAGCAATCGAAGAGTCCCTTGGCAGGCTCGATTACAAAGACGAGGTCTACCAGGCCTGCGAACAGGAGACCACCGCGATCCAGAAGGTCCAGATGCGGGCGATCGAGCTTGAGAAGAAGATCGGGCAGGGGCTGATGGCACAGCAGCACCTCGCCGAGCTCACTGCGAAGATCGCGGGCCGGGACGCCGAGCTGAAGAGACTCGCGGACGAGATCAGGGCGGCGGCGTTCAATCCCGATGACGTCACGAAACTCGAACGGGCAGTATCCGAAACCGACGCGTCCCTCCGGAACGAGGAGGTCGCGATTGCCCATGCAACAAAGGACCTCAGGTTCACTGAAGAGAAGATCGCGGACCACAAGCGGGCCGCAGAGCAGATCGCACTCCTGAAGGAGCATGTGCAGGCACAGAAGGACGAGATCGAGCTCCTGAAGCTGACCCGGGCCGTCATCGCCGAGTACGTCGTCTACCTCATGCAGGTAGTCCGGTCCCGGATCGAGGGCGAGGTGAGCCGGATCATCAGCGAGATCACGGGCGGAAGGTACGAGCAGGTGCTCCTGGACGAGGACTTCAACCTTGTGATCCGGGACGCGGATGACGACTACCCGATCGACCGGTTCAGCGGCGGCGAGCAGGACGACATCGCGGTTGCCCTGAGAATCGCCCTCTCGCGGTACCTCGCCGAGCTCCACCATGTCCACGAGAGCACGTTCCTGATCTTCGACGAGATCTTCGGCAGCCAGGACGAGGAGCGGAGGGCAAACCTCCTCACCACCCTCAGGACGCAGGAGTCCCGGTTCCCGCAGATCCTCCTCATCTCCCATATCCCGGAGATGCAGGGAGAGTTCGCAAACACGCTCATCGTCGAGATGGGCACGGACCAGGCGAGCCGTATCCGGGAGGTGGAGTGATGGACACCCGCAGCTCGTACGAGGAGTCTGTGCAGAAAGCGCTTCAGCGGATCGCCGCCCATGTCCCGGAAGACCTGGTGGCAAAATTCGCGGGAGAAAGCAGGATCGTCCGGGACGATATCCGCCCTATACCCTCCGGTCCTTCCGGCATCGTGAGCGCAGTCGATGGGTCAAACGCGATGGTCCTCGAAGGGGGGAGTGTTGCCATTGCCGCAATCAGGGCAGCCCGGACAACATTCGCGGGAAACGAACGCGCCGGCCGGTCCGTCACGCCCCTCACGCTCGTCACCATCGGCCCCGGCCACCGGAACCAGGACTTCGACGAGCTGTTCCGGGAGTGCTTCGGCAGCCCGCCAAAGAAGGGGCTCGACAACAGCGACCCCGAGCGGGCCTCCGCGATCCTCCGCGACACGCTGGAGTACTGGGTCGCCCTCAGGACCGCGGCCACCCTGCCGCCGGGAGCGCTCCTGCTGATCGACGGGGCGCTCCGGGTCTCCAGCCAGAACCACGAGCCGGTCATGGAAGAGATCATCCGGACCGCACAGGAACGGGGGATTCTCCTTGCGGCCGTGGCAAAGCGGACCCGGGCCACGTGGGGGGGCGGCCACCCGCTCCTCCCCGCGCTCGGCGGCCTCGTTGAGCAGCTCGGCATCGCCGGCCCCTGGTGGACCGCGATCGATGAACATATGCTCGACCACGCCGAGTACCGGCAGGGCAGGCATGGGAAGGTCTATGTGGCGTCGCTCCACCCGCAGGTGAGCAGGCCGCTGAAGATGGAGCTGCCAAAAGATACGGATGAACAGACGGCAGCGGCAACCATGCAGGCGCTCGCGGCCTGTGCCGGCGACGGCAGGGTCCCCGGGTACCCCTACCCGCTCCTCGACGCCCACCGCACGGTAGTTATCGGTGAACCTCTGGTGCTGCAGGTCCAGCAGGACATAAAAGCCGGCCTCCCGGAGCGGGGGATCCGGAACAGGAGATTTGAAGACCTCTTTGGTGATTTACATGGTGACTTTGAACGATATTGACACAACGGACACTACGAAATTCCGGCTGATCGGGAAGAGCGTGCTCTTCTACCGGTTCATCATCCCCCATGCGGCAAAACTCTTTGTCGGGGATATCCTGAAGATCACCGATACCGCCAAGGGGTATTCGTTCTATGCCAAGGTTAGCGACCTGGTCCACGAGTCCAACTTTGCCGACGAGCGCTGGGACACCCGCCCGTTCAGCGAGCACTTCTACGGCCTCGGCGAGGACGTCTTCCTCGGGGTCGAAGCGGTGCCGCTCGGCTTCGTTGACGAGCACGGGGTATTCCGGAAACCCCGCACCGTCCCGACCAAATTCTCTGAGGTGAAGATCCCGGAGACCGCGGACTTTGCGTTCCTCACGAAAGTCATGGGGGATATCGAGGTCGGCGTCATGCGGACCGGGCAGGGCGTGCTGAAGGATCTCGCCGTGAAGATCCCGAGCCGGGTCCTCCCCCAGCACATGGGCGTCTTCGCAACAACAGGGATGGGCAAGTCCAACTTCATGAAGACCTTCTGCGCCTCCTGCATGCAGATGCAGAAGTTCGGCCTCCTGGTGGTCGACCCCCACGGGGAGTACGTCAGGGGCGGGCAGTCGAGCACCGGGGAGCGGACCCTCGGCCTCGTCCACTACAGCGCAGGCAGGGACGGCCTCGCCGTCTTCACCATCAGCGAGAGCGACCGGAAGAAGTACTCGCTCAACAGCCTCTGGCTCGACTACGAGGACTTCCGGATGACTGACCTTGCCCTCCTCTACGATCTCTCCCAGGCACAATGGGACGTGGTCGAGACCCTTGGCGAATACAAGGGTACCGACGTGATCCGGTTCTTCATGGAAGCGAATGTCGATACGCTCCAGGACGAGGTCCGGGCGAACCGGTACACCGGGCCGTACCCGGAGATCGCAGGCAGACTCGGGGCGTTCCAGCCCGGCACCCTCGTCGTGATCCAGCGCAGGGTCAAAAACATCGTGCAGGGTAACCGGAAGTTCTTCCGGGAAACGGGCTCGTGCGTGCCGGAGATCCTCCGGTACCTGCACGACAACAAGGTGGTCCTCATCGACATCCCCCGCATGGGCGAGCGCAGCGAGCTCTTCGTCCTCTCGATGATCACCCGGCGGATCATGCAGGCCCACCGTGCATCGGCCGAGGAGTTCGGCATGGAAGCCGAACCAACGGAACAGAAGAAAGTGCTCATCACGATCGAGGAGGCCCAGAGGGTGCTGGGGGCCGGTGGTTCCTCCACCCAGATCTTCCGGGAGTGCGCCATGGAAGGGAGGAAGTTCGGGGTCGGGCTCTGCGTTGTGACCCAGCAGCCGAAGAACATAGACCAGAAAGTGCTCGCCCAGATCAGCACTTTCGTGGTGATGGGACTCGGCGACCGGGGCGATCGCGAGATCATCATGGGCAGCGCCAAGCAGGACCTCTCGAAGATGGAGATCGAGATCCAGACCCTTGACACCGGTGAGGCGATCATCTCCACGATCGGCATCCCCTTCCCGGTCAGCACCCGCATCCACCGGTACGAGGACTACATTGCCGGGCTCAACGCGGAGAAGAAGAGATCGATCAGCGACGGGCTCGAGGCGGGGTTCTGATCGTTTTCCCGGGCATCCCCGCTCCCCGTCCCGGCTTTGCACGTAAACCCTGTTCTGCACCTGAAATCCATGACGTGCACCCTGGCATCCTGCCGGCACCACAGGAACGAAATAATCAGGATGTAGTAAAAAAGAGAATTGTGGAAACCCTGTTTATTAATGGGGTAATTCATGAAACAGAGGAAAATGGCATCTCACCGGACTTCCTGCGCACAGGTCCCGGCGATTCCCCTTAAAGATTATACCCGTGATGACCGGGCTCGCGAGTGGGAAAGAATATCTTTTTCAACCGGACTATCCATAAGCGTATCTGGTAGCTTGTCCCTTGAGCTTCTTTGTCCCGTGAGATTCTTACCCGGTGAAAGTTCCAGGCTGCCACAGATTCATAGGGAGGAACTGACATGAGTAAAGTAGTAGCGGCCATATTACTGGTCTTAATCGGACTTGCCCTGGTAGTTGGCGGGGCTATGAGTCTCGGTACGCTGTATGTAACGGGTATTTGTCTTATAATTGCCGGGGTATTAATGATTATACTGGCAATTAAAATGGCAATGGCAATGAAATGTGAAACAAAAGCCCCAACCAAGTAATCTTTTTTTTAAGGTACGTTGCGTCACGCACCACCCGGTATATCCGGTAAAAGTCATCGTTTACTTCGGGGGAACTGTTTTGCACCCTGGAGTACAGGGTCTGCACCCGACACCGGGTGAACAGAGAACTCCGTGCATGAAGACCCCGTTCCGGAACATTTTACTCCATGACCGTCACATACCGGAAGTTATGAGACGATTCGTACCCCACCTCGTCATCCTCGCATGCATCGTTGCTGCGATCCTCACCACCGGCTGCACCTCGTCATCCTCGTCCACCCTGCCAAAGGCCACGACTACGACTCCTGGGCCGGTGATGACGACCCCGGTGGTCCCGGTCTTCACTACCCCGGGATTTGCCGGTGCTGCAGGAGATGTAAGCCCGCCTGCCACATTCCGGGAACCCGCAAATTCCACCGGGGATGCACCCGTGAGTATGCACAATGCATGCCCGGCGATCCAGCCGTTCCGGTGTCCTGACGGTTACTGTGCCCATACTTCAGCGGAGTGCCCGATGGACGCCCGGGTCGGGAACTGCTCGGATGGCACCATCAATTGCCCGCGAACCTGACGTACTGATTCCACGCCGTTATTATTCGCCTGTACGGAGACGGTACCTGCTGTCTGGCACCATTATCTCGAAGCGCGCTCCTTTACCGGGTTTGCCGGTCTCGCGGATCGTGATGCCGGTGATGGTAAGGATTTCGCGGACAAGAAAGAGCTCGGAACCGGAATCCTGGCCTTCCCGTTTCTCGAAGATCTTCTCTTTCATACCGGAGGGGATCCCGATCCCGTCATCCTCGCATGTGAGGATGAACCCGGTATCCACGGCTTTTCCGGAAAACCGGATCGTTGTCACGTTCTTACCGTGGCGGATTGCGTTGTCCAGGAGGGTATAGATGACCTTCTCGAAGAGCGGGTCGGCATACACCTCGATCCCGGCAAGAGATGTCGTGATCCGGGTCCCTGAATACCCGAACGCCGGGCTCACGCGGTCGAGGATCTCCTCCACGGCAAGCCAGACCGGCTCCCGCACCCCGACCTCTTCGTATACGATGCTGAATTCGATCTGGTGCATAATCAGGCCGGCGAGATCCCTGACCTGGATGAGGAGCTCATCCCGCTTTGCCTTGTCCCGGGTGTCCAGGACCATGTCTACAGTCCCGGAAAGCCCGGTGAAGATGTTGAGAAGATTATGCCGGGTAATAGTATTCATCAGGTTCATTTTTTTGTTCGCAAGCTCGATCGCCTGCTCGGTGCGTTTCCGTCCTGTTATGTCCCTGGCAATTGCAATAACGATCTTCTTTCCCGAGAGCGAAAAGCTATGCAGGTTGACTTCCACGGGAAAGACAGAACCGTCTTTCCTCCGTGCTCCGCAGAGAATGTAGAGGTCCCGTCCCTTTCGACGATCTCCCCGATCCGGGCCATGTTTTTCCGGTGCTCTCCGGAGACGATGTCGTTTACGGTCATCCGCAGGAGTTCGTCCCGGCTGTAGCCGAGCATGCTGCACATGGTACCGTTAACCTCGATGAACGTGCCGGGGGATCCGTCCGCCAGGATCCCGTGGATATAGATCTCATCGTTTGCATTGTTGAAGACCCCGCGGAACTTCTCTTCGCTCTCGTGGACCTCACGCTCGCGCAGCGCGATCTCGTTATACTGGCCCCTGAGCTCTTCTTCCTGGGCAGTCATCTGCTCGTAGGCAGATCTCAGCTCCGACTCGGCGAGTTTCTGCCGGGTAATGTCCCGCATAGTGTGGACAATGCCGGTAAGGTTCCCGGACCCGTCGAGGACCGGGTCGGCAGTCACGTCGAACCACCGGTTGCCCATCGGTATCTCCGCGTACTCACGCTTATGGGACGCCATCATCGATACGACCGGGCATTCGGCAATATGGGTGGATGTCCCGTGCATCACCTCCCAGCAGACATGGCCGGTAAGGTCTTCACCGGTTTTTACGCGGGCGATCTCCATCATAGTATGGTTGCACCGGATAATCTTTTGATGCGGATCAAGGAGGCAGATGCCATCGCTTGTAGCCGCAAACGTGGTCTCCCAGTCACGGGCTGCATTCCGGAGAGCCGCCTCCGCGTTCCTGCGCCCGACAGCCTGCCGGATCTTGTGTGCGAGCTCAGTGAACTGCGATACCGGTTCCCCGCCTTTCTGGAGATAGAAATCAGCCCCCTCGTTTAAGGCCTGGATGACAATCTCTTCACGTCCCCGTCCGGTGAAGAGGATAAACGGGATGGTGTTTCCCGAAGCCCTGATAGTATTTAAAAATCCGATACCATCCATGCCAGGCATCTGGTAATCGGAGATGATGGCATCGTAATTATTTGTGTCCAGCAGAGTCAGTGCGGCCGGGGCGGATGCAGTTACGTCAACAGTGAACTCTCCGCTCTGCTCAAGGAAGAGTTTGCCGACCTCGAGCAGGTCTGGTTCATCATCCACGTAGAGAATGCGATACGTTGGATCCACAGCCTGATCGTTCGGTATTGTCCGAGAGTTATAATATATCTTGCCTTCCCCGGTCCTGGTAATTATTGTTTCACCGTGTGGATTTCTTAAGGATTTATCCCGGTACCTTCTCAACCTTCACCGCACATGCCTTGAACTCCGGGATCCGGCAGAACGGGTCGAGGACGGGGTTTGTCAGGAGGTTTACCGCAGTCTTCCCGAAGTGGATGGGCATGAAGACCACGCCGGGACGGGTGACGGCCGTTACCTTTGCTGGCATTTCCACGCTCCCGCGCCGGGAGCTGACCCGTACCACGTCGCCATCACGGACCCCGGCCGCCCGTGCATCATCCGGGTGCAGCTCGAGCCAGGCCGCAGGGCATTCCCGCTCAAGCGTCGGGGACCGGTGCGTCATCGAACCCCAGTGCCAGTGCCAGATCGCCCTCCCGTTGTTGAGGAAAAACGGGTACTCCGCGTCGGGTACTTCCCGGGGCGGGATATACGGGATCGGGGTAAAAATCCCTTTTCCATCCGGCGTATTAAACCGCTCCCGGTGCAGGATCGGGGTGCCGGGGTGATCGGCTGAGGGGCAGGGCCACTGGAGGGCCTCAGGCCGGTCGAGCCGCACATAGTCCATGCCGGCATACTGCGGTGTGACGCGGGCGATCTCCCGGAAGATCGCTGCTGTATCCGTATAGGAGAACTGCTCCGCAAACCCGAGCCGGGCTGCGATCTCGCAGAGGACCTGCCAGTCGGGCTTTGCCCCGCCCACCGGCTCCTGTGCCTTCCGCACCCGCTGGACCCGGCGCTCGGCCGAGGTCTGGGTGCCGTCGCGTTCCCCGAAACCGGCCACCGGCAGAACCACGTCCGCGAGTGCTGCTGTCTCCGAGAGGAAGATGTCCTGCACAACAAGGAAATCGAGGTGCGAGAGCGCCTCAGCGGTCTGGTGGCAGTCGGGGTCCGCAAGCACCGGGTTCTCGCCCATCACGTACATTGAGCGGATCGCCCCGTTGTCCGCCCCGAGCTCAGCGATCATCTCCGTGTGGGTCAGCCCCGGGCTCTCCGCCACCGCACAGCCCCACGCGGCTTCGAACCTCTTCCGCACCGCCGGGTCGGCCAGCTGCTGGTACCCGGGGAGGACGTCCGGCAGGCAGCCCATGTCGCAGGCGCCCTGCACATTGTTCTGGCCCCGTAGGGGGTTCACCCCGCCGCCCGGGTTGCCGATGTTGCCGGTCAGCATCTGGAGGTTTGCACACGACCGGACATTGTCCACCCCGGTGGTGTGCTGGGTGATCCCCATGGCAAAGAGGAGCGAGCAGGACGGGGACTGAGCGACCCACGATGCGGCCGTGGCAATATCCTCCGGCTTCACCCCGCAGGTCTTCGCCGCATTATCGAGGCTGTACCAGTCCTGCATCACCTCGTCCTTCATCGCCGAAAAGCCCGAGGTCCGGGCCGCGATAAACTCCTCATCCTCCCATCCCTGCCGGAGGATTTCCTGCATCATCGCGTTCAGGAGCGCCACATCGGTCCCGGGCAGGAGAGGCAGGTGGAGGTCCGCCTGCTTCACTAACGGAGTCCTGCGGGGATCGGCTACGACCAGCTTCGCCCCCTTCTGCCGGGCCAGGATCACGCGCCGGGCGATGAGCGGGTGGTTCTCAAGCGTGTTGCTGCCGATCACGAAGATGCATGCCGACTCCTCAATATCGGCAAACGAGTTGGTCATCGCACCCGAGCCAAAGACCATCGCAAGGCCGGTCACTGATGACGAGTGGCAGAGCCGGGCGCAGTTGTCCACGTGCGGGGTTCTGAGCACGGTGCGGGCAAACTTCTGGAAGAGGTAATTGTCCTCGTTCGTGGCCCGTGAGGAGGAGAGGCAGGCCGTGGTGCCGGGCGCAGCGGACCGGAACTTCTCCGCCACAAGGTCGAGAGCCTCGTCCCAACTCGCAGGGACGAGCTCTCCGTTCTTCCGTACCAGCGGGGTCGTGAGCCGGTCCGGGTGGTTGATGAACTCGTGGGCATGGGCTCCTTTTGGGCAGAGTTTCCCCTCGTTCACCGGGCTCCGGTGCCAGGGCGCCACGTCTACGATGCGGTGGTCCTTCACTACGAGGTTCAGGCCGCAGCCGGTGGCGCAGTAGGGACAGGTGGTCGGGACATAATGGAACACGCGGGGATCCTCCGGGGATTCAGGAGAGGTCTTGTACCATGATCATATAATCCTGATGAAGTGTTCCGTCCCGCAAGGACCGGGACACAGCCGGGGCTCATGACGGGGCGAAGGAGTGTTTCCGCCGTGGGATATGGCGGGGAACCCGGGCACGGGAGAGGAGTTACGGCTCTTTTTCAGGAGGCCCGGACTCCTCCTGCCTCTTCCCGAGGAAGAACGTGACAGCGCCAGACAGGAAGATGATGCCGAGACCAACAACGATAAGCGTGAAGTCCTGCCCTTTTTTTGCGGTCTGCGCGGCCATGACATCGGGCGGGGCATACATGGAAGTCATCTGGACGAGGGAGAGAAAAACCGTGAGAAGAAGGCCGAGGAGACCTACAGCGAAAAAAGCCATCGAGATATTCTTCCAGGTGACCATAATATTAATTTGTGAATATCCGATATAAATATTTAAGGCTTAGACTTTTTCCGCCTCCGTCCGATGAAGAACCTGGCAAGGCCTGCCAGGAAAATAATGGCAAGACCAACGGCGACAAGCGTGAAGTCCTGCCCGTGTCCCACCGTCATCATACCTGGCGGGGCATATGTAGCAGTTATCCCAGGTGGGGCATACGCAACATTCATCCGGACGAGGGGGTAAAAAAGAGAAATGAGAGGACCTGATACGAAAAAAGAGAGCGGGATCTCCTTCCGGTTCACCATATTTTTAATATAAAATCACCTGACATAAATATCTAATGACCAATTTGTTTTTCAAGAGAATCAAGAGAAAGGCCCTTCTTTCAGGCTTTTGCACCATGAGGGAACTGGGGAGGACACCCCCGCCGAAGACCGTGATCTGGGAATGTACTCTTGCGTGCAACATGGAATGCATCCATTGCGGTTCGGGGGACAGCCGTACTACCCGGGACGAACTGTCGACAGGGGAGATATCGGATATTATCCGGGACCTCTCGCAGACGGGAGTGATGAGGTTTCTCGCCACGGGCGGCGAACCGCTCCTGCGCGCCGATCTCCTTGAGGTCCTTGAGCGAGCAAAGGAATGTGGCCTGGAAACGGGATTTTCCACGAACGGTTCCCGTATCTCTGAGGAAAATATCGCACGAATCGTCCGGGCCGCCGACTCGATACAGGTCAGCGTGGATGGGATCGGGGGGACCCACGATACGCTGAGAATGACCGACGGCGCCTTTGCCGTGGCGATGAACGCGCTGAATCTCCTGAAAACGCACGGCTGCCGCCAGGCCTGCATGACCTCGATCATCTCGCCCCGGAATATTCATGAACTGGAAGATCTCTACACGCTCGCACGGAAGCATGCCGATCTCTGGAGGATCGGGACGGTGATGCCCATCGGGAGGGCATCGGAAGATGATTCCCTCTTTTTATCGGACGGGCAGTTGAGATCGCTCCTGGATTTTATCGCCGGGAAGATGCATGATCGCTTCCCGATCCTCCTTGGAGAGAACCTCGGATACCTGGGGGACTGCTACGACCGGAAGATACACCGTAACGATTTCTTCTTCTGCGGGATCGGGATCATCTCGTGCTGCATCGGTGCTGACGGGCAGGTCCGGGGTTGTCCGGAACTGCCGCCAGCAGGAGGATATATCGCCGGGGACCTGCGAAGGGAGAGCTTTGCAGATATCTGGGAGAAGGGGTTCGGGCAGTTCCGCGACGGGAGGTGTTCCTCCATCCCCGCTGAATGCAGGGAATGCAGGGACCTGGATCTCTGCGGGGGAGGGTGCCAGGTGATGAGCCTGAAGGGAATGCACTGCACAAAGAAGCGGGTGGAGTCTCCCGGGACATGACCTGCCACAAAAGAATATCCGGAACGGGTCTTGTGTGTTGTCAGGACATTTAACTTCCTGACAGGCAGGTTTTACTACGGGATTATGTTTTTTTCGTCCCGTCAATGCAACAGCATCTGAACAAAGATATATCGTTCTATAACCGTATGGGGGTCGCCACAACGGCCGGGGCGAGCCGACCGCAGTCCGTGGAAATGTTTCAGGAAATTTCAGGGGGTTAATACCACGTTACCCTTATGAATAGCGATCCCGATTACCGGCTCCCCGGGAAAAGATAACTCCCGGAGAGAAACAAAAGGACGCGGAAATCACAGGAAACCCTGCAAAAAAAGTATGATTGAGGTTAGTGCTGCTTCATCGGGTTGAAGACGTTGAGGTAGATCATGTCGCTGCCGGTGTTGTGCAGGCGTGCACGCTCTACCTTCTCCTCTGCGTATGCGAGGATCGGGAGCTCCATGGAGATACCCGGGGTGTGGCCGAACATCTTCTCGAGTTCTACCTGCTGGGCGTGCATGAAGAGCGCGTTCGGGATCTCTGACGGGCAGAGTTCCTGGCACTGGCCGCAGTTCACGCAGCTGGATGCGATGTGGGCGAAGCGGATGAGGTGGAACATGAAGTTCGGGGGTACTTCGCCGGGGGTGATATACGACGGGTTCTTGGTCGTGCAGTCGACACAGTAGCAGATCGGGCAGGCCGAGATGCAGCTGTAGCACTTGATGCAGCGGGAGGTCTCGGTCATGATCTTCTTGAGCCGGTCCTTGCCCTCGCCGAGTGCCTCGAAGTCGTGCTTTCTCCACTTCTCGCCGAGCTTCAGCATTGCGCCCTCGACCTTTCCGCGGATGTCGAGGCCCTTGGGGTTCGCGGGCTCGGTTGCAAGTACACCGGACTTGACGGCGCCGGTGACCAGGTTCGCACCCTTCTCGGAGCAGACCTCGACGAAGGTGGCCTTGCCGGCCTTCTCGCCGATGACACCCCAGTTACCGCAGGCAAGGTCTGCCTGGCGGGGGACCTTCATCTTGCAGCGGCGGCAGTTGGACCTGCGGCCATAGCCGTGCTCTTCGAGTTCGTCGACCGAGATACCCTTGTGGCCGCCTTCGTACTCGATGATGAACTGGCCCTTGTCGATCTCTTCCTTGTGGACGGTGTCCGGGTCAACGCCGTACTTGTCGGCGATCATCTTGCGGGCGAGGACCGGGCTGACCGACCCACCGCAGTTGACACCGATCATGACCACGTTGTCGAGGTTGATCTGCTTGCGCTTGGCCAGTTCGTAGAATGCCATCGCGTCGCAGCCCTTGACGGTGACACCGAGCTTCATGTTCTCGGACCCTTCGAGGTACTTCTTCACGAGCTTCGGGAGGAGGAGGGTACCGCAGTGGAGGGAACCTGCCGTGTTTGCGAGTTCCGCGGATGTCTTGACAAGGGTCGGCTTTGCATCGTAGAGGTCCTTGCCCCGGGAGATGACGAGCACCGCGTCGACTGCCTTGGTGTCGAGCGCATGCTTCCAGATTGCGGTTACTGCGCCACCGAGTTCGGCCTTCTTCTTGATGTCTGCATCATTGGTCCATGCATAGAGCATGTCGCCTTTCTTTGCCATGTTATGCTTCCTCCGTTACTTTCTCGAGTTTTACAGCCGCAGCCGCAAAGCCTGCGGGCATGGAGACGACACCCTGCTTGATTTCGGCGGTAACTTTGGCTGCAAGGACTACGCTGCCGGCCTTGCCGGAGACCTTGACCGCGTCGCCGTTGATGATGCCCTGGGCGTGTGCATCTTCCTTGTTGATCGCGACAACCGGGTAGGGCCATTCGCGGACAATGGACGCGCTGTTCATGGAGAGCGTGCCCATGGGCCACTGTGCGGCGACCATGAACGGGAACTCTGCACCGGCTGCCTCGCCGGCCTTGTACTCTACTGCGGCAAAGGCTGCCTTGCCGTCCTTTGTGCTGAACTTGTCAGCGTACAGGAATGCAGTGCCGAAGACGCCGCCTGCTGCGGGCCACTGGATGGCTTCGGGCTTCTCGAGCTTCGCATAATTGATGCCTGCGTATGCGGGCACTGCCTTTGCGATCTCGTTGAAGATGGCCTCTGCATCCTTGAACACGAAGTCCTTCTCGTGTCCCATTGCCTTTGCAATGTCGCAGATGATCTGCCAGTCTGCCTTTGAGGTCCCGACGGGCTCGATCGCCTTGCGGATCCGCTGGACCCGGCGCTCGGCGTTGGTGACGGTGCCGTCGCGCTCTGCAAAGGAGGCAGAGGGCAGGACAACGTTTGCCTTCGCGGCGGTCTCGGTCAGGAAGAGGTCCTGGACAACGAGGAAGTCGAGCTTGCCGAGGGCGTCGGTGACGTGGGCGCCTGCGGAGGCGATATTCTCGCCAACTACGTACAGTGCCTTGATCCTGCCGGCTGCTGCCGCATCGATCATGGCCGGGACGGCCAGGCCGTTCTCGCCAGGGACTGCGCCGACATCGGCTGCACCCTGGGCATTGGACTTGCCGCGGAGGAGGTTGACCCCTGCGCCGGCCTTGCCGACATTGCCGGTGACGAGCTGGAGGTTTGCAAGGGCCCGGATAAGGTCCCCCGAGCCTGCACCTGCGGAGGTGACTACTGCCGCGGGCTGTGCTGCTGCGAAAATCTCGGCTGCCTGGGTGATGAGGGCTGCATCGATGCCCGCGATCTTGGCGACTGCCTCAGGAGTGCTGGATGCGACTGCTGCCTTGGCCTTGTCGAAGTTGCTTGTCTTCTTTGCAATGAAGTCCTTGTTCTCCTTACCTGCCTTGATGATCGCGCTGATGATACCGTTGACGACTGCGACACCGGTGCCCGGGTTGCAGGCAATGTGGATGTCGGCAAGCCGTGCCGTTGGCGTCTTGCGGGCATCGGCTACGATGATCTTTGCACCCTTCTGCTTGGCGATGATGATCCTGCGGCCTGCAAGAGGGTTCTCCTCGAGCGGGTTGCTGCCCACGACGAGGATTGCCTGTGCGGTTTCGAGATCGGCAAGCGAGTTGGTGGTAGCACCGGCGCCGAAGGCATCAGCGAGGCCTTTGACTGCATCGGCATTGCAGCGGCGGCCGCAGTAGTCGATGTTGGCAGTCTTCAGCACGTTCGCTGCGAAGTTCTTCAGCACAAAGGAGTCCTCGTTGCTGTTCCGGGCGGAGGCGACAACACCGATCGCGTCTCCCTTGACGGCCTTGAACGCGGAGGCGATCTCCTTGTAGGCGTCTTCCCAGCTTGCCTCGACAAACTTCCCGTCCTTTTTGATGAGCGGGGTGGTCAGCCGGTTCGGGCTGTTGACGAACTCGAACGACTTGTTCCCGCGGATACAGACCTTCCCCTCGTTGACAGGGTTGCGCTGCCAGGGTGATATCCCGGCAAACTGGCCGTCCTTGACGACCAGGTTGATACCGCAACCATTGCCACAGTAGGGGCAGGTGCTTGGTACGTATTTGAATTCCATGTTCTAACCTCGAACACAAATTGTCTGACGCATCGGTATATAAGATTAATGAAAAAGTACCAGAAATTGATGAATAACGGTGGGTTAATGTGGTTCCATAATACAATGTACTCAGTACACTACCACATAAATGGAAGAAAGCGCAGTACGGAAAAACAAAATCGAAGGATCTCCCATGAAACCACCCCGCATCCCCCCCATGGCAGCCGCCATCATCCAGAATGCCTTCTCCGCACTGGACGGGATCGCGTTCACGGAACTCGCTGCCTGCCCGCACTGCAGCGGGACGGTCGCGGGTTATGATATGAAAGAGAAGCAGTTCGCGGTCATAGAAGATGAGGGGGCGGAACGGACAATCCACGTGAAGGTGAAACGATTCCGGTGCCGGGAGTGCGGCCGGCTCTGCTATGCAGACGAGCCGTTCTACCCGGACACACGGATCGGCTCGCCCGTCATCGACCTCTGCGTCACGCTCTCGGCCACGATGCCCGCGGGACGGGCGGCCCGGGTGCTCGAAGCTATGGGCGTGATCGTGGACCGGACCAGCTGCCTGCTCTATGCAAAGAAGCATCCGGGTGATATCCCGACCGCGGATGTCTTTGGCATGCGGCTGCCGTTCTCGGTACTCTCCCTCGCAAACCTTGCTGCCCTTGTACCGGAAGGGGAGCGTGTCGCCGGGGCAGACGTGCTCGCGGCCTGCGGTTATCCTTCGGGGCGCCGTGCATCGGTGACTCCTCAAGCGCCGGGACAACAGGAACCCGTACCGCACCAGGGCAGTGACAGCGACTGAGCTAAATGCGGATGTGAAAATTCCAGAAAGTATACCAAAAAGTTGCAATTGCTGTAATTTTCTTGTGAATTGCCGGTAAACAGAAATAATCCTGAATGATAAATAAGTGAAAGCTCCACTCATTAACGAGTGCTCCCCGCCTCAGGGCCTCTCCGAGGCACGGCGGGGCAGGGAGTTGTCTCTTTATCAGTATACGGTAACCTCGTGGAATCGATATCAGCTAGGAATATTTCTTAGTTATGAAGGTAATTCCAGCAGCATCGCAAAGCGCAGGGGCGGTGCGGGGGGACAGGCACTGTCCCCTCCGCAACACCAATTACGAAAATACCCCATCCCTCAGTGCAATCTCCCGGACCGCAAACGCCGGCAGCGCATCCGCCACCGGTCCGAGTTCACAGTTAAGGCTGATCGCACCAAGCTTCCCGGCAAAGAACGGCGCCCCGATCCCCGCGACAATGATCGATTCCGCTCCCGATGAGGAGACACAGGCCCGCACGGCATCGCAGACCACCGTGCACTGGGCGTCCCGGAATTGCCGGGCAATCTGCACTGCGCCCTGCTCGCCGATCTCCTCGAGGTCGGCGCAGACCACCCGGGCCAGCCGGCGCAGGGACGCATCCCGGGTCTTCTCCTTGTGGTCCGGGGTGTCGCAGCCATATTCTTCTGCCGTGATCGTCCCGAGCACGAGATGGACATCGGCGCTCGTGGCGAAATACTCGCTGCTGACCGGGGTCCTGGTACCGCCAAGATCCACGGTACGAAGGAGCGTGACCACGTTCGTCCGGAGCATCCCCGTGTAGACGAGATAGCCTTGCTGCAGCCGGGCGAGATCGGTGAGGCCACGCAGGGTATCGAAACGGCCAAGAGGAATAATATCCGCGGTCGTGCTGCCGATGTCGAGCAGGACCGCATCGGGATACTTCGCCCGGAGGTAGTCGGCCGAGGCGAGCCAGTTCGCTGCGGCCAGCGCCGGTACGGCCCCATCGTGGAATGCGGCGTCCGTGCCATAGAACCGGGCATACGGGAACGCACGCCGGACCGCGTCCACGATGAAGGAGATCCCTTCCATCTTGTTGCTGAAACAGTCTGCCAGTTCCCCGCTCATCACCACGGCCACCTGATCGTTCTTTCCGTTGGCATACGGTTCCAGCAGGGAGGTGATCGGCGCTTTCTCCCAGAGCGGGCAGTAGTGGATGTGGACATCAGCCCCGTCGAAGATTTTCAGGTTCGCCCCGCCCACATCGATCCCGATCATAGCTTCGTGACCTTCCCGTCCGTATCGAACCGGGCGCTGCCCGTCAGGTGTACCTCTTTGGGCCCGTTGCCTTTTGACGCAGCGATCAGGAGCTCCGCGATCTCTTCCCGCATGCACGCCGCGATACCAACGAGGCTGGTCGTGATCCGGGGGTTCACATCTACCACGTACACTTTGTCGGCCACCACCACGTCCACCCCGCAATAGCCCTGGCACCCGAGCACTTCGACCGTTTTCCGGGCGATATCGGCAATCTCCGCCTCGCGGGCCGGGTGGACCGGCGTCTCGCCGCCAAGGTACCGGAACGAGCCGCCCCCGCCGATCGCGATCTCCTGTTTGTTCACGGCAAGAATAAGAGGAGGGTTGCCGGTGAAGTACAGGCAGGCGTCCCCGATCACCCGGTTCGGGATGATGCTGACTGAATAATGCTCACCTTCGATATACTCCTGTGCGAACTCCCCCTCACCGGGCAGGCCTACCGAGAGCCGGACTCCTTGCGCACCGCATCCTTTCACGGGCTTGATCACGCGCTTTCCGGCCCCTGCATCGCCCGGCACGGGGATGCCGTTCTGCAACAGGATCTTCCCGGTCTGCACCTTGTTTGCGCAGAGCGCCACGGTCATGAACCCGCAGCCGAGGTTGTGCGTGGCCTGCTCGAGCAGGAAGGTGTACTTCGAGAGCAGGTGGTCCGGGGCGATCACGATTCCCATTTCGCAGGACGGGGCAAGTCGCGCGATCTCGTCACCGAAATCGCCGGGGCCTGGCAGGACCACATCGAGCCCGCAGCGTTCGAAACTGGCGCGGAGCACTGCAAGCATCGCCGCGCCCTCGTGGGCAAGCGAGGGATCGTGTGAGACCGTGTATTCAGCTAGGAGGACCTTCATCCCGTTCCGGTTTGCACTTTATAGAAAATGAGCCCACCGATCAGTGAACTATTTTGGGGGGTGGAGCTATAGAAGAATGCACATGAGACCCTCGATCCTGCTGACCAACGATGACGGCGTGAGCTCTATCGGGCTCTGGGCCGCGTACGAAGCCCTCGCCCCGATTGCCGATGTAACCGTGGTCGCCCCGGCCACCCAGCAGAGCGCGGTCGGCCGGTCGATCTCGATCTTCGAGCCCCTGCGGGCGAGCCGGATCACCATCAACGGGCAGGCCGCATGGTCGGTGGCAGGCAAGCCAACCGATGCGGTGATCATCGGCCTGTACGCCCTGAAACTCAACCCCACGATGGTAGTGAGCGGGATCAATATCGGGGAGAACCTCTCGTTCGAATCTATCATGACCTCCGGCACTGTCGGCGCTGCGCTGGAGGCCTCCAACCAGGGCACGAAGGGGATCGCCTTCTCCCTCCAGGTCGAGGACCAGGGGGACAAGTTCGACGACCCGAGTTCCCACGGGCAGAGCTTTGACAATGCAAAGAAGATCGTCCGGGACGTGGTCTCCCGGGTGCTTGAATCCGGGTTCTGCCCCCATGCGGACGTGATCAACGTGAACATACCTTCGGATGTGAAAGGAGGGTACGAGGTGACCCGGCTCGCCCGCAAGCTCTTCCATACCGGTGTCGAGAAGCGGCTCGACCCACGGGGCAGGCCGTACTTCTGGATCAACGGCCCGCTCTACGAGGATGCGGAGGAGGGAACCGATGTCCATGCTGTCAGGAAAGGGAATGTGTCCGTAACACCGATCACACTCGACTGCACGGCGCACGATGCGCACGAGGAAATAAAAAAGATATTTCTTCCCTGATGATGGCAGACCTGCCCGGGAACAAAGCGCACTATTTTAATTATCCCTGCACCGATACGTATCACTTGCATGGATGAGAAGGCACGCGCCCTCACGGCGGCAAAGACTACGGCCGGGTTCCGGGCTGCGGATATGGTGGAAGACGGAACGGTTCTCGGCCTTGGAACGGGTTCGACCGTGTTCTACATGATTGAACGGCTTTCTGTCCGCATACGGGAAGAAAGGCTGAAGATATCGGGGATTCCGACCTCGTACCAGACCGCCATCAGGGCACGGGAGTACGGCATACCGCTGGCAACGCTGGACGATTACCCGGCGATCGACCTGGCAATCGATGGCGCGGACGAAGTGGACCCGGGCCTGAACCTGATCAAGGGGCGGGGAGCCGCCCACCTGCGGGAGAAGTGTGTAGCTGCCGCGGCATTCCGGTTTATCGTGGTGGTAGACGAACAGAAAGTTGTCCCCCGGCTGCAGGCCCCGGTGCCGGTCGAGATCCTCCCGTTTGCGGCAACACCCGTCCTTGCCCAGCTCCGGGCACTGGGCTGCAAACCGGTGATCCGCGAGGGTGTGAAAAAAGACGGGCCGGTGATCACGGATAACGGGAATTTCATCGCCGACTGCAGCTTTTACAGCATTGAAAGCCCTGCCCTGCTCGAAGCAGAGATCGGAAAGATCGCCGGTGTGGTCGAGAGCGGGCTCTTCACCGGGTTTGCCGATAAGACTACCCTGATAATAGGAAATAAAAAAGAGTGTAAAATTGTCTCTTCAGCGGATATAGTCCCGTAATTTCTGGACAAGGGCCAGCTGGTTGTTGGCTTCCTTCTTCTTCTCTTTCTCGATACTGTCCATGATCTCATGGATGGGCCTCGCCAGCTCGTAGATCTTGACCGGGCGGCCCTTGCTCTCGGCCTTGCTCTCCCTGCTGGAGATCCAGTTCTGCTCGATCAGGTAGCGCATGGCGATGCTGACTTCCGGCTGCCGGAGATCGGTGCCGCGCTCTATGGCACGGGAGGTTGCCTCGGGGGTGTTGGCCAGGAAGACCAGCACTTTTGCTACGTTCCTCTTCGTTCCAATCTCGATGAGGAGGTTTGCAAACTCCTCCTCTTTCTCTGTAAAATACATCACACTTTCAGTTCTCATTGGTTCACATCCACAATTTTTTTTGGAACTCTGTATAACAATTATCTAAAATAGGATATATAGGCTCTGTTATTGTCAGTTAATGACCGTGAAAATTATATAGGGGAAAAAAGTTCAGGGCAGCCGGATAATGTTCATCATATAAAGAGGGGGGTATCGACCCTTCTTGTTGATTGTCCCCGGTCCGCACGATCCGGTGCAGTGCACGCGGTTTCAGAGAAGTCCCAAGCTGCGCAGGTCCGAAAGGATCTTGATGACTGCCTTCTTCGCATCTTCCGGTTCCTTGCCGCCCGTGATGATCAGCTTGCCCGAACCGAAGAGCAGGACCACGACCTTGGGGACATCGAGGCGGTAAACGAGCCCCGGGAACTGCTCGGGTTCGTATTCGATCTTGTCGAGGTTGAACCCCACAGCGATCTTGTTGAGGTTGATGGGCGTGGCAAGATCGGCCGACGTGACGATGTTCTGGATCTTGTACTCGAGCTTCTTGGGGATGTCGATGCCCTGCTTACGCAGGAGTCCCCCGAGTATGTTGAGGCCCTTGCTCAGGCTGTCGATACTCTTTGCTCCGGTGAGAACGACCTTGCCGGACCCAAAGACGAGCGCGGCGATCTTCGGGTCCTGCATCCGTAAGACAACACCGGGGAACCGCTTCTTGTTATATTCGGCATCCTTGATATTGGATGCAAGAGCGGGCAGATCAAGATAATCCGTCACCTTGGCAGAGGCAACGATATTTTCGATCTTGAGGGAGTCTTCTGGCCTGACCTTCATATTTATAAATGCCACAAAACAGTATTTAAAAAATTGGGTTTGGATCCATCATTTATTCTTCGAGCGTGGAGACATCGCCGGGGTCCATCCCCATCTCCTTTGCCTTGAGGACACGCCGGACAATCTTGCCGCTGCGGGTCTTGGGGAGGGTGTCCATGAACTCGATCTCCGAAGGCATGGCAATAGGGCCGAGCGTGATCCGGACATGGTAGATGAGCTCGTTTTTCAGCTTGTCGCTTGGCGTGTGGCCGACTCTCAGCGTCACGAATGCCTTGATGGTGTTGCCCTTGAGGGGGTCCGGTTTCCCGATGACTGCTGCTTCCGCCACGGCCTTGTGGGAGACCAGCGCGCTCTCGACTTCGGCAGTCCCGATGTTGTGCCCGGCCACCACGATCAGGTCGTCCGACCGCCCGATCACCATGATGTTGCCGTCCGTTCCCTTGATGGCGAGATCCCCTACCAGGTAACAACCCGGGATGGTTTCCCAATACTTGCGGTAGCGTTCATCATTATTGTACACCGTCCGCATCATGGCCGGCCAGGGTTCCTTTATGACCAGCAGGCCGCTCTGCCCCGGTTCCACCGGCTTCCCGTCCTTGTCCACCACGTCAACAACAACGCCGGGGATCGATTTGCCTGCGAAACCGGGCCGCATGGGTTCCCCGAGCACGGTCGTGATCATGTGCATGCCGGTCTCGGTCTGCCACCAGGTGTCCACGATCGGGCACTTGTCCTTGCCGATCACATGGTAGAACCATTCGAATGCCTCCGGGTTCAGCGGCTCTCCCACGGACCCGAGGATGCGGAGGGAACTGAGGTTATATTTATTAGGCCATTCCTCCCCCAGTTTCATGAACATGCGGATGGCGGTCGGGGCGGTGTAGAGGATGCTCACGCCGTACTCCTCGACCATCTTCCACCAGATCCCGGGATCGGGATAATCGGGCGTGTTCTCCGAGATCAGGATCGTTCCCCCGACAGAGAGCGGACCGTACACTACGTAGGAATGCCCGGTGATCCAGCCGGGATCGGCAGTACACCAGTACACATCGCTCTCTTTCAGGTCGAAGATGTACTTTGTGGTGTAATAGACGCCGACCATGTATCCCCCGCAGGTATGGACGATCCCCTTGGGCGCCCCTGTTGTGCCGCTCGTATAGAGGATGAACATCGGGTCCTCGGAATCCATCACTTCCGGAAGGCAGTCTGGGGACATCTCATGGACAACGTCGTAGAAGTCCAGCTCCATCTCGCTGTGGATCTCGACCGGCCTCCCGAGCTCCCTACGCAGGACAATGAGGTGTTCCACCATCGGGGCATTGATGATCGCCTCTTCGATTACGTGCTTGAGCGGGATCGACTTGCCCCTTCGCACGGCCATGTCTGCCGTGATCACCACTTTTGCGCCCGCACCAACGATCCGCTGGTTGAGTGCCGCGGCACCGTAGCCTCCGAAAACAACGCTGTGCACTGCCCCGATACGGGCGCAGGCGAGCATTGCAATCACCTGTTCGGGGATCACCGGCATATAGATACAGACCCGGTCGCCTTTCCCTACGCCGAGCTCCTTGAGCCCGTTGGCAAACCGGTTCACTTCCCGGAGGAGCTGGCGGTACGTGTAGACCCGCTCCTCTTCTTCAGTCTCGCCTTTCCAGATCAGCGCTACCTTGTTCCGGTTCTTCCCGAGCACGTGCCGGTCGAGGCAGTTGTAGGTAATGTTGGTCTTGCCGCCCACGAACCATCGCGCGTACGGGTAGTTCCATTCCCTTACCTTGTCCCATGGTGCATACCAGTGGAGTTTGGATGCGATCTTCGCCCAGAACGCATCGGGATCTTTTAAGAATTCAGTATAGGCCCAGGTGTAATCCCCCATCCAGCTGTTCTGGCGATAGGAGGGATCAGGCGTATAGTACTTCACTTCCGGTTTTGGATCCGCGCTCTCTGCCATGGAGTACCTCTAATCTACATTATCAATAATGATGAATTCTAATTAATTTTGTGGTTTTGATTGCGGAAATCTGCCCATTTCTGCCACCAATTCACGCCGGAGAGCGATTCCCGGATTACAGCAAATTTAAATCATGACATACCAAATTTGTAAAAAAACCAATGTGCGGGCAAGAGTTTTGTTCACAAGAACCCTTCTGCACGCATTCTCCCAACACAACAGCCCGTTTTCCACAAGGGGAACGGACAACACAAGACTCGAGGTGAACCATTGACCCAGAAAATGTTGAGTGAAGCAGAAGGATATGATATGCTCAGGAAGTACGATCTTCCTGTACCGGAATACCAGATCGTGAAGAGCGGAGAAGATGCAGCACATGCCTGTGAACGCATGGGCTGCCCGGTCGTCATGAAGATCATCTCGCCCCAGATCGTACACAAGAGCGATGCCGGCGGTGTCATTGTCGGTATCGGCAGCAGGAAAGCAGCCCTTGGCGCATTCACGAAGATCATTGACGGCGCAAAGGCCTACGATCCCGAGGCCCACATCGAGGGCGTGATCGTTGAGCAGCAGGCCGAGCCCGGCCTCGAGCTGATCATCGGCGGCAGGACCGATGCGGCATTCGGCAAGGTGATCACGTTTGGCATGGGCGGGACGATGGTCGAGCTCATGAAGGACGTGACGCTCCGCATCCTGCCCATTACGGATGAAGAGATCCGCCAGATGATCAAGGAGATCAACGCATACCCGCTCATTGCCGGGTACCGCGGCTCCAAGCCCCGTGACGAGGAAGATCTTGTCCGGATCATCACCAACGTGGCCCGCTTTTTTGAAGAGAACGGGCATGTAGTGGAATTCGATATCAACCCGATCCGGCTGTATGAAAAGGGTGCCTGCGCAGTCGATGCACGCATCATCGTCGATGATGACATAAAGGTCGTTGAGAAGCCCGTGCGGACTCCGGTCCCGATGGAATATTTCAACCCCCGCTCGATTGCAGTCATCGGTGCGTCCCAGGACTCGTCGAAGATGGGGTATGCCGTCATGCATAACCTCCTCCACTTCCCCGGCCAGCTCTACCCGGTCAACAACAAGCGGAGCGAGATCCAGGGGCTCAAGGCATACCCGACCATCACCGCAATCCCGGCGCCGGTTGACCTTGCTGTCATCACAGTACCTGCAATACACGTCCCCGGGGTTATTGAAGAGTGCGGGGCAAAAGGCGTCCCGATGGCCGTGATCATCACGGCCGGTTTCAAGGAGATGGGCGAAGGCGGCAAGGCACTGGAAGACCGTGTCCTCGCCATTGCAAAAGGGCACGGGACCCGCATCATCGGGCCGAACTGTCTTGGTGTCATTATCCCCCCTAAGGGTATCGACACTACCTATGTCCACCAGTCGCCAAAGCCCGGCAACATCGCGTTCATCTCCCAGAGCGGGGCCATCATCAACACCGTCGTTGACTGGAGCCTTGCAAAGAACATCGGGTTCTCGAACGTCATCTCCGTGGGCAACCAGTCCGACCTCGACTTCCTCGATTACATCCGGTACGTGGGTAAGGATGAGAAGACCAAGGCGATCATTCTCTACATCGAGCAGATCACGGACGGCAAGGGCTTCATGGAGGTAGTCTCCGAAGTGGCCAAGGTGAAACCGGTCATCGCGATCAAGGCCGGGTCGTCCCGCAGGGGCCAGGCCGCCAGTGCTTCGCACACGGGTTCGCTCTCCGGTTCCTACGAGGTCTACATGGAAGCGTTCCGGAAATCCGGGGTGATCGTAGTCCACACCCTCACCGGTGCCTTCCTTGCCGCCCAGATGCTCGCCCACCCGAAGCGGTACCCGAAAGGCAAGCGGGCCGTAGTCATAACGAACGCCGGCGGGTTTGCCGTGCTCTCCTCCGACTATGCAGAGCGGTACGGTGTCGAGATCGTCGACCTCCCCGCGAGCGTGGTCGACGAGATGAACGAGTTCCTCCCCGAGTTCTGGAACAAGGGCAACCCGATCGACCTGCTCGGCGATGCGACCGAGAAACGGTTCGAGAAGACGTTCGAGGTGCTGGCAAGGCACGAGGACCTCTGGGACATCGCGTTCATCATCACGTTCCCGAACCTCGTCCTCACCTCGGAGCAGATCGCAAAGCAGATCCTTAAGTTCTCCGCCATGACGCAGAACCGGCTCGTTGCCACGCTGCTCGGCGGGGATTCCATGAATATCGGCCGGGATATGCTCAAGGAGCACAGCATCCCCAGCTTCGAAGAACTGGATTACACGTACCGGGTCATGGGCCGCGTGCTCTGGCAGAAGTTCCGGGTCAAGGCACCGGGACTCCTGTAAAATATTCCGGTATTCTTTTTTTTCTCCCGTGTACGGGACAGTAAAAAATTGGCTCTGTAGAAATCCTCTTTGGGCAGTTTTACAAGGTTCTGTTGCGTTGGCGGTTGGTGACCGATATTTCACCTCGTTGAAATTCCGCAATCAACCGCCAATGCAGCAGCACCGACCTGGTAAAGATCCCTGATGAACAACGGATTCATATTGAACTTGCCCTGGAACGGTTTGCAGCAAGCCCGGGCCAGCGGCATGATGTTGTGAAGGTTAGAGACAGACCGAAGAACGCACCAAGGTATCGGCTTCGGATCGGCGAATACCGCGCTACGTTTTTCATGCACGATGATCTGCTGATTATCGAAATCATCACTATCGAAAAAAAGAACTTCTCATACTAATTTTGGCTCTGTAGAATCCCATATTATCCTTAAAAAAATAGCATTTCTACAGAACCAAAAAAAATTCTTTTTAGCGATTACAGCCGTTTGAGCAATTCTGTTTTTTTCGCAGTAAATTCCTCCTCCGTAATGATCCCCGATGTTTTAAGTTCTCCTAACTTTTTGATCTGATCGAGTACCGACTCAGCGGGAGGGATGCCCAGCGAGGGGTGGGTTTCGGTCTTTGCCAGGGGCGGGATCTCCCGGACATTGCCGCTGGCAGGACTCATCGTTGTCGTGGGGATCACGTCATCATGTACTCTGATTACCTTACCCTCCGGGTATTCCGGCATCTTCCCGGCGGCAGCTGTACCCGCAAAAGGTTCGTTGCCGGCATCGTCAGGTGTACTGCGCCCGGGAACTACCGTTGATTCCGGTTCTCTTATGCCGGATCCACGAGGTGTCGTCTTTGCCACATCCGTCTCGTAAATCTTTTTCAGGTAGGAGACCTGCTCATCTTCCCGTTTATCATGCCTGCAGATCAGTTCCGTGAGAATTGCCTGTGCCTTTTTTGGATCACGTATCCCGTACAGGCAGTCAAGGGGATACCGGGATCCCTCCTCGCGGCCTTTTGCGTATCCTATTCCTGCACCAAAATTGTCTTTCTGTCCTGTCGCCCCGATACCACGGAACGATATTTCCTGGCCCCACCGGGTCATGCTTTGTGGGATGAGCGTCCCGTAATTGAACATGGTCCCCAGGAAATCCTGCTCAAATACGATCCTGCCGATCTGATCGTACGGGACCATGTGCTCCTGCACAGACAGCAAACCACCCCGTATCCACACCCCCTCCTTTGTGATGATGTACCGTATGGACCGCCGGAACTTTTCGGTTGCAAGAATAACGATAACCGCTGCTACAAAACAGAACGGCTGGACAAGGAATTCTATCCACTGCAGGAGGAGGAGCAGGTAATTACCCGATGACGGTGAGATCCCGGCCAGCCCTGTCATGATCATCCCCGCCACACCGCTCAGGCCAAGTGTCAGCGAGGTACTTATCCACAACCCGGTCAACCGCATCGACCATCCCACCGATGCGAAAAAAATGAAGATGCCAACAGGGGCGATCATCAGGATGGTGAGACTGGTGGCATAGGTTATTGGTGAAGCATACGGGTTGAGAGGGCCGGTCGTATAGCCGGACATCATAGCCGGTACTACAGAAATAAACGACGACGACCCGATCTGGAACATCCGCTCGAGGATCATTCGTACAAAAACACAGACTATCACTAACACGATCGGAGAAAGGGCCATCAGATATTTGAAGAAAAAACTGGCCCTCTCCGGACTTGTTGAGAGGAGGACGGACCCGTTACCCGTATCCTGCTTCTGACCGGGATCGCGGTTTTGGTCCCGGACCAAATCCTGTTGCATATTCGTTTCGGGAATGGATTTCGTAAATGCACTGCCGCAATAGGGACAATTTTCCTGATCGAGATCAGTACACCGTTCGCATTGCGGGCATATTTTTACTTCGTCCATGGTCTGCTCTGTGTAGATTGAAAATGCTGGAGTGAAATATATTCCGGTTCGTTTTTACACCAACACACCCGGAGGGGAGAATTTCCCGACAGGGATTTACCTCTTCCCAAAAAGAAAAAACCTGGCTTTGAGGGAATGAGAGCTGCCGGCAGGACCGCGATTGCCTGGTAGTCCCGGTGCCAGGACCGGTTACCTCTGTCATCCATCATTCAGCATATAACTGCACGGACTGCATGGCCGTCACCAGCTACGGTTGATATACTGGCCACCGGATCATCCCCGTGCCGGAACCTTTAGCGCCGGAGATCCTGGATACATACATCAAAGGATTCTTATTCCGGGTAACAGGACGCTGTTTTGAGATTGAAAACAACATCGGGCAAAACAATTGATGGGATTTCTGAAAAAATGGAGATATTCGTATGGCTGGTGCCTAATCGTACTGCCGCCAGGTGTGGCCGCATTCGGTGCAGCGGAAGAACCGGACCTCGCTTTCATCCGCAGCCCGGAGCTGGCGCAGCCACCAGATCGCGAGATTGTTCTCGCACTTCGGGCACTTGATCTGGATGGTGGGCATGGTCTTTATTTTATCATCCTCATCATCCACGATCGTGATCTCATTCTCCGTGCGCATCTTCTGCGTCTTCATCTGGTCAGTTACTTCAATCTTACGTATATACCCGCATTTGCGGCACTTGAGCTGACCCCCGGAAGAGATCATCATCGTCTTACATTCAGGGCAGAACATCGGTATAGTATGCGTGATGCTAGAAGATTAACCCTCTTATCAGGGCTGTAACCGGATTTACGGATATTGTGGCAGTATTCCTGAAATGTGCGGGAATCACGCTTTTTTCCGGGTTTGTACCAGGGTAACGATGGGGGCATCAATATGCACGGCAGAATCCTTTTTTTGGTATCGGGTGGATAATTGTATAATGATCGAGTACCTGGTCCTACTGTCCTGCGCCGGATTTCTGGCGTTCCTCATTCCGGGTCCTCATCGCAGGTATGCCGCAATAGCGGGCTGGATCTTCATCGTCCTCACCCTCTTTGCGATGCTGCCGGAATTTTTCAAAGAAGACAATTTCATGTATCCCATCATTGCAGCGCTCTCCGTCCCGTTCCTTGCAGTAACGGCAAAATATCTCCTTGCCGGGGACGAGCGGGTGCTCCACCTCTCACGGGCAGCAGCAGTCGCCTTCCTCATCTATGCTCCGTTCGGGTTTGCCGAGATCCCGCTCTTCGCATGGCTCGGCAACCAGTTGATCTCGCTTGTCGTAAACCAGATCCTCTGGATCCTTGGCCTCCTGAATTTTGCCGTTACCCTGACCTGCATGGATCCCGCAACCCAGCTGGTGATGGCCCCCTCGGCCTGCGGAGGCCAGCTGCTCGATACCATTACCCGGAACGGGTACAGCGTCCAGATCATTCTCGGGTGCACCGGCATCCAGAGTATCGCGATCCTTCTCGGGGTCGCCGCGGCGGTCCCGACAACCCTGCGGCAGAAGGTCTGGGCGTTCCTGATCATTGCGCCGACAATCTACTTCCTCAATCTCCTGCGCAACGTCTTTGTCATCATGGCCTACACCGACCAGTGGTTCCCGTATTTCAGGGATTTTGCAGGCAACGGCGAGCCGGGGTACGAGAGTTTCTTCTGGGCGCACAACGTGATCGCCGAACTGACGGCACTCCTTATCCTGATCGTCATCGCGTACAGCCTCTTTACGCTCATCCCGGAACTCGGGCAGTTCGCGGATGACCTGTACCAGCTCTATTACGGCGAGATCAGGAAAGCGTTCGGTAAAGGTACAGATACGCCGGCACTGCAGAAGTGACGCCGATCATCTTCCCGGGTATTGTTGCCTGGAGCCTCTTTGCATTCATCCCGGAACCCCGGCAGTCCGCGGATGACCTGTACCAGTTCTGGTACGGCGGGATCAGGAAAGCGTTTTATAAAGGTACATGATCCGCTGTATTGCCGAAAGGTTGGTGCAGACTGCGATGATGATGACCGAGACCCAGATCACGTTGCAGAGGCCGCCGAGGATCAGGACAACAAACGTCTCCGGCCTGCCGAAAAAACCGACGCCTTCGAGCGGATCGTCGATCTTCCCTTCCACTTTTTCCCGGTACCCGATTTCAGCATAGACCACGGGCTTGATGAACGTGTTCATCAGGGACCCGATGATGGCAAATGCAACAACGCCGAAATCCGCTGCTGCCGGGACCGGCAGGAACTGGCTGATGACCTGGACCCCGCCAAGCCCGATACCAAGGAGTACAAGCCCGTCCACGTATTTATCGACAATCCAGTCAAAGACCGCCCCGAAGTTGGTGTGGGCACCGGTCTTCCGGGCCACGCTGCCATCCACGAGATCGAAGACTGCCGAGAGCAGGAGGAGGAGCGCTCCCGCCAGGAACTGGTGCAGGAAGAAGAGGGCCGCACAGGCTATACCGGCAAGCAGCGCCATCAGGGAGATCTGGTTGGGGGTGATCCCGAGGCGTACAAAAACATCTGCTACCGGTTCAAGGTACCCGATGAACCTTGGCCGGAGTGCAGTAATATTCATATAACCTCGCCTCCATGAACAGTATTAAGCAATTTGAGCGGGAAAGTAACACCATGTACTCGGTGAAGGAATATCTGGATATGATGGAAACGGCGGATCGCGCTCCAGGGACTATCCGATCGTACCGGCTGATCTTTGAGTCGTTCGGGAAGTTCCTTGGTGTGCCCGTTGATGAGATCCATGATCACCTATCGTCAGAGAACTTGATAAAATACGCGGGATCACTGAAAGGGTACTCCGGCCAGACGGTCCGGCAG
>NZ_JBAVIG010000051.1:0-26439 GCF_049686655.1 Methanoregula sp. | reverse complement strand
CCTTAACAAAGGATTATATAAAAGATAAGATGGGGAAAATTCACGATAAGTAGAGCCCCTTGAAGACCTTGGCACCATGTTACGTGAACAAGGCCGGGGCACAAGTTGGGAAGTTACTTCCCACCCTTGGTTGACAAAAAGTCACCAAGGGCGAAGTAGCGGCGAGAGCCGGTTCCGGCGGACTTCCCGTTTCCTTGAGCATGCGTGGACTGCGTGAATGAGATTCTGTACACCGGAACAGGTCCGGTCAAAAAAACCCGGGTTCACCATTCAACCGAAGTAAGGGCCTTCACAACTGCCTCTGCAAACGCTTCCGATGCAGCCGGGCCATTTGCCGTTATAATCCGGGTGTCCGTGACCACGGGCTGGTCCACCACGATAGCACCCCCGATTTTCATCTCGCGAAAAACTGCAGGATTATCGAAATGGGTTGCTTTCTTTCCTTTCAGGATACCCGCCCGGGCAAGGATCACCGGGGCAAGGCAGATGGCCGCGACCACTTTCCCCTTATCCCTGAGATATTTTACGAGAACCGGGAGGATCTTATCCTCCCAGAGATAGGACTGCGATCCAGATCCCCCGACGATGATGATCCCGTCATACAGATTGGGATCAACTTCCTCAAACGAGAGAGTGGCAATGGCCTTTGAACCCGGCATACCGGTGCAGGGTCCCCGCCTGGTCGATGCAATATCAAAACCAATGCCGGCATTCTGCAGTGCAGCAACAGGCGCGGCAAGTTCCTCGTCCCGGAATTTCTCCGGGGCGAGCGCAATCAGTACTTTCATAATCTTCAGCATCTGACGTTTGTCTGTACAGGATTATGGATATTGCGAATTATCCCCTGGCAAAAAACGATCGGTCCCTCACGAAGTCGGGAGGGGGGGCGGGTTTTTTGTCATCTCCTCGAGCCGGGCCTCGACTTTCCGGAGCGTGTCGACCTCGAGGAAGATCAGGATATTTCCTGCAATCTTATGTTCTTCCGAGGTGAGCTTCACCCGGAACAGGATCACATCATCCACCTCGACCGTCATCTGGGCGATGAGGGAGGTGATGGCGGCATGCGCCATGTCCACGACAAGGACGGGCGGGGATGGCAGCATCATGAAACCGAGAAGGTCGGAGGTAGCACTCAGGAAGGACGAAATCATGATATTCCCCACTTCGAGGATCGTGCTCTGGTCCATCTCGCTCAGCGGGTGATCCGTATCGCGGGAGCCCTGCATGATGGTCGCCGTCCTTATCGCCGAGTCCCGGGGGAAATGGAGCACCAGGAAACCGCCGTGCGGAATATCCCCCTGGATCTCAAAAAAGACCATCGTGGTCAGTTCGTCGGTCAGAAACTCCCCGACCCGGGCTATATCCACGATATTGATCTCCGGCACGTTCATCCCGATATGGGTATCCAGCATCTGGGAGAGCGTTGTGGCCGAATGGGCAGCGCCGATATTCGCCAGCTCCTTCAACGCATCCATCTGCTCCGGGGTAAATTCCATGCAGCACAATCCCGGGTCACCGGATCGGGCCATGGTTTGTCTTCTGCAACCACCCGTCTCGTAGCAGGTGCACTACGCTTACCGATAACTCAGATGGTGAGATGATGGGTATGGCATCATTTATAATTATGTATCAGGCCCCGGACGAATCTCCAGGGTGAGGCCCGGGAGAAATGATGGCCGCAACCCTGCCGACGCGACCATCAGATAACCGGACCTTGATCCCGTGGGGATGGGATACAGAACCGGTGAGGATCTCCTGTACGGTTCCCCGCGTCAGCTTCCCGCTCCGCTGGTCGCTCTTCTGGATGATATCCACGGTCATACCTGGCCGTATGTTTGCCCGCTGCCGTGAGGAGTTATCCGGGGTCATGATCACTCATTGCCGGGAGAATGGATACGTGTTCCCCCGGTTATTCCGGGGGACGGATCACGATGAACGGCCGGAACGTGCCGCGGGCTGCATGGCAGGATCATCTGACCCGAGGCCCTGCTCAAGATACCCACGTGCAATTGCCCACCCGTGGTTTTCCCCCGGCATCAGGACGTAAATGTCTGTGTCGTATTCATTCTCCCGGGGTCCGAATATGTCCCAGCGATTCATTCCAAGGAGCGTCGATGTGATACTCACCGATGCGTTCGGGCCTGACCGGTAATCCGCATATACGGATGACTGGTATGAATAACATTGCCGGTGATCAGGAAGGGTTTCATTCCCCCTGCAGCCGGTCAATGCGGGATCCGTTACCGGGCGGAACACCGGGCTGTTCTCTACGGGATTCCGGGTATCGATCATCGTTTGCGAACTGATATTGGTGGACAAGGTGACGGCATACGGGTGCGCATGGCTTGTCCCGGCCGGGGGGACAAGGGAAGGGATCGTGATCCTGACCAGGGTCGACTTGCCGGTATCGTACAGGGTCGTTGTCCAGGTATCCGGCACGCCGGTTATCTTCTGTGCACTGTACTGTGCGATGACAGGGGAATTCCCGTTCCGGTCCTCAGGAACCGGGATGAAGAGCGTCACATTGCTGAGCGGCGAATCCGTGGCGATGGTGCAGGTATAGGTATAGGAACCTGCAAAGGATGTCCGGTATGCATTCTCCACATAGGCAGAATACCCGGCCAGTGCAACAAACGTCACGAGAATTATGATGAATACCGCAAGGGTGATTTTAATGATCCTGTCCATGACCGGTCACAACCTCCGGCACCGGCATGACTGCCCTGGTAAGGGTGATGCCCGGGTACCGGTCTGATAATCATGAATACAGCTGCACCGGATTGAATACCTGTCGATATGCACAGGGAGGGATCGGGCATCTGAAAGGGTGCCGGCTACCTGTGGCTGCATCCGCCCTTCCGGCAACTCACCGGCCACCATGCATTTATGACTGCAAGGGGGAAACGTTGTACGATGGAGCCTTCCACAAGCCTTGTCCTGCGGAATGTGACCGTTCCGGGCGGGCGCATTACGGACATTGAAGTCAGGGAGGGGAAGGTAGTTCATGCGGGCTCTGCCACACCGGCAGATCAGAGCGTGGACTGCACCGGCCTGTTCGTGCTCCCGGCGGCAGTGGACATGCACGTGCATATGCGGGGCGGTCCCCAGTCAGCAAAGGAGGACTGGTCGAGCGGCAGCCGGAGCGCCCTTGCCGGGGGTGTGACGGTAGTTGTCGACCAGCCCAACACCATCCCGCCGATCACGAACCCGGAATCGTTCAGGGCCCGGGTGCTGGAGGCAAAGGCGCACTCGTTCTGCAGTTTTGCCATCAACAGCGGCGTGACATTCGATACCCCGATCAGGGCGATGTGGAGCTCGGGTGCAATGGCCTTCGGTGAGACGTTCTTTGCCCCCTCAAGTTACGGGGACGCAATCACAAAGGACGAACTCGCAGCAGCACTGCGCGAGATCCATTCCTGCGGGGCACTGGCGACGATCCATGCCGAGGAGATCGGCAGCGGTGCCGACAACAGCCTGCCTGCCCATGAACAGGTGCGGTCCGCTGAAGGCGAACTGCGTGCGGTGAAGGCTGTGCAGGAGTGCAATACGGCCGGGTGCCGGCTCCATTTCTGCCACCTGAGTTCCGGGGACTCCATTGCCGCTGTTACGGGATCGGTGGAAGTGACACCCCACCACCTCTTCCTTGCCGTTGACCGGTTCAGGCCGGATGATGCCCTCGGAAAGGTGAATCCCCCGTTGCGGAGCGGGCGGGAACGCAAAGGTCTCTGGACCCGGTGGCAGCGGATCGATGTGATCGCATCGGACCATGCCCCGCATACACTGCCGGAGAAACGATTACCGTTTTCGGAAGCGCCATCCGGCATCCCCGGGGTCGAGACGATGGTGCCGCTCCTCATGGCCGAAGTCGTGGAGAAGCGGATCAGCCTGCAGGACGTTATAGCAAAGACCTCAACAACTCCCGCCGCCCTGCTCGGGATTCCCCCGGCCGGGTTTGCACCCGGTGACCGGGCTGATTTTGCACTTTACCCGAAAACAGCAGTCCCCGTGGACCCGGACCTGCTGCACAGCCGGTGCGGGTTCTCCCCGTTCGCCGGGCTCCCCGCGGTATTCCCCTCCCGGGCCATCCTGGGCGGGACGGTCGTCTATGAGGAGGGGGAGTTTACCTGCGGTCAGCCGCTCTGGTTCGCCGGGAAAGGGTACTATCCGCAGTGAGCCGGGACCACCGGTCCCTGCGGGGCCCGGCAGTACCCGTCCGAAATCCTCAATATCCCGGACACCGAATGTGATGGTGCCGAAACAAGCGTACCCATAGGTCCCCGGGTGATCGATTGACATGTGTCTGGAAGTGATCCATGGGACAACCCGGGTGCGCGACAGGCATCTGCCCGGCATGGGTTAAAACACAGGTGAAGGACGGCAGCAGCCACTGGTGATCCATGTGCGTTAATGCCGGGCTACATTTCCTTATGACGAACGGTGGCAAAATGCCGGATATCACGGACGCTCTTTTCGAGGACCGGCACGGGGTCGTTATTGCAATTGAAGTGACAGCAGGTGCAAAGACCAGCGCATTTCCTGCGGGATACAATGAGTGGCGGAAGATGATCGGCTGCCGGGTATCGGCGCAGGCTGTTGAGGGGAAGGCAAACAGGGCCGTGATCGCACTGGTTGCACAGAGTCTTGATGTACCCCCGGCTTCAGTGAGTATCCTTTCGGGTTCCACGGCATCCCAGAAACGGATTCTTGTAACCGGTATGACGAAGAACGAACTGCTCGGACGGCTCTCTCCCCTCGTTGAATAAAACCTGCTGAAAACAAAAAAGGCGGGCAGGTTACAAGGTTAACGTGTTCTGAATTGTTCTGCATAATACCGTACGGTTTACCGGAACGGAAAAACAGGGATACGATGCTCAGCAATGATCCTGTACTTTAAGTAATTCCAGGCAATATATAAATAGTATACCTATGATCAGGCCTTACATCCATTGCATGATACATGGGGGTGCGTTTACTTGTATTCACCGGATACTACCAAGTACCTTATTCACATCAGCGTCACCGCAGAGGGGGTGGTCGAGAAACCTGACGTAGTCGGTGCCATATTCGGGCAGACTGAAGGGTTACTCGGCGAAGATCTTGACCTGCGGGACCTCCAGCGAACAGGACGTGTCGGACGGATAGACGTCCAGATCACGAGCAAAAAAGGCGAGACAAAAGGCGAGATCATGATCTCGTCCTCCCTTGACCGGGCCGAGACGGCGATCCTTGCCGCGTCGCTCGAGACGATCGACCGCGTAGGTCCATGCGTAGCGCATGTGTCCGTGGAATCGATCGAGGATATCCGGGTCAGCAAGCGGAAGAAGATCGTTGAACGGGCAAAAGAGATCCTGATCGAACGGTTCGAGGACGGGACGATCGACAGTGACGAACTGCTGGACGATGTCCGCCAGACCCTCCGTATTGAGAAGATCGGGTCCATTGGCGAGGAACGGTCACCGGCAGGGCCGAACGTGCTGGAATCGGATGCGATCATCATCGTCGAGGGCCGGGCCGATGTCCTGAACCTGCTGCGGTACGGCATCAAGAATGCCGTTGCTGTTGAGGGGACGAACATCCCAAAGAGCGTGGTGGAGCTCTGTGAGAAGAAGACCACTACCGCTTTCTTTGACGGTGACCGGGGCGGCGAACTGATCCTCCGCGAACTCCTGCAGGTAGCAGACATCGATTTCGTTGCTTTCTCCCCCAAGGGAAAGAGCGTCGAGGATATGACGAGGAAAGAGGTGATCAAGACCCTCCGGAACAAGGTACCTGTGGAATATGTGCGGGACCAGTACTTCGAGACCTCGACAGAACTCCCGGCCGATCTGCGGTTCAGCCGTGCGGTACCCGATGCTGATGAATCCCCGGAACGGAAAGGCAGGCACCACACGCCGGCAAAACGCCCCCGGGACTCCTCCGGCGGCCCCTTAAGCCTCCGGGAACATATCGAGGACGTGAAGGGGCAAAGCCTTGCCCGGTTCCTGAACGATGACCTGACGGTGGTCAAGGAGCTGCGATCGGATGAAGTGGAGAAGGCGATCGAGACGATCGATACCTCCGCGACCGGGCTCGTCCTGGACCGTCCCGTGGACCAGAAACTCCTCGACCGGCTCGTCCAGAAAGGCATGTCCTATGTTGCGGCCCGCGATTTCAAGGGAATCATCAAGCGGCCCCTGACGATACGGCTGCTGAAAATGGGATCGTAACTCCCCACACAAATTTATTTATCCTGTATAAAACTATGTTACTGTCTGGAGTGGTCACATGCATAAAGACGAACTCATCAATCTTCACCAGATGCTCGCGGAGGTCAAGGATTATTTTGAAGAGATTAACCCCGAGCTGAAATTCTCCCAGTACCAGTCACTGAAGATCACACCCTCCCAGCAGCACAAGAGCAAGATGGAGCATAAATACGCGATCTTTGTACTCGGTACCGAGATTGCGAATGCAATGAAGGAAGTGGACTACAGTTCATCCAGCAGGATCTCGGCAAGAATGAAAGAGCTTGCCGACAAGACACTCAAAGAGATGGATTACACTTCATAACCACAATCTTTTTTTGTCCCTGTTTTTCTGTTCCCGTTGATGCAGCCCCGGTTGGGATCTCTCCTGCAGATTGGGGCACCACGACAACAATATTGAAATCCCAATAAAGACGATTCCGGGTCATGCAGTACTTCACCGACACGGACATGGGACTGGATATCGGGCTTGTGAACAGGGCCGTGGAATCTGCCTTTGCCGATCACGGGAAGGGGCTTGTCCAGATGCCTCCCAAAGTCTACGTGACCCTGCCGGCCGGTGATTTCCGTACCATGCCCGCATACCTGCCTTCGCTGGATATCGCCGGGGTAAAAATCGTGAACGTGCATCCCGGTAACCCCGCCCACGGTCTCCCGACGGTGATGGCCCTGACCGTGATCCTCGATACCGGGACCGGAAAACCCGTGGCCATTCTCAACGCCACGCGGCTGACAGACATGCGGACCGGGGCAGCAGGAGCGGTGGCCTGTAAGTACCTGTCACCGAAAAAAGAGATCATCCTTGGCGTAATCGGGACCGGGAAGCAGGCAGAGGCGCAGGTCTCGGCCATCTCACGGGAACTGAAGATACAGCAGATAAAGGTCTGGAGCCGCGACGAATCGCATGTCAGGAGATTCGCCGACCGGTTCATGGAGTTTCCCTGTACCTCGGGCCCGGTGGAAAAGGTGTGCGACTGCGATGTGCTGGTCACCACCACACCATCGAGAACTCCTGTTGTCCGGGACGAATGGATCCACGAGGGGACGCACATCAACGCGATCGGTGCCGACGCCCCGGGCAAGGAGGAACTCGATCCCGCAATTCTCCGGCGGGCGCAGGTCTTCGTGGACGACCCGGCGCAGGCCGTTCATTCCGGGGAGATCAACGTGCCGATTACGAAAGGGCTCTTCCACGAGGCCGATATCGCCGGCACTATCGGCGAAGTGGTGATAGGCAGGAAGCAGCGGCGGGACCCGGCTGCCATTACGGTCTTCGACTCGACCGGGCTTGCGATCCAGGACCTTGCGATTGCAAAGATCGCAATGCAGCACGGGAAAACGTTCGAGCTGCCGTTCCCGTGAGGAGATAATCGGCATAGTGTGGGGGGGTCCGCTGCCAAAACCCCCCTCCAGTTATTTTTTTAATCCGCGTGAACCCCCCTCTCACCATGCAGAGGGGGTTGGCCGGGGACTCCACTCCCCTCCGGCCCGGGAGAAACCTTCTGATCAGATTTGAGTAGGCTTCCGGATTGCGAGTTTCGTCTGATGGTTCATGCGATTGACAGGTCCGGGACGCGTGCAATAATGCACAATTCTCAAAAATGATATGGGGGGGTTGGCGATAGACCCCCCCTCCACTATTTTTTTAGTGAGGGGGTACCCCCCCCACCCGGCCGGAAGGTGCTGGGGGGTACCCACCCCTCTTGTGCCGGGAGGGGGAGCTACCCATACCTCCCATGCCCGGTGGGTGGGGTGGGTACCCCCCTTTGCGGCAATCCTGATACCTCTTTATCATTCCTTCGATATCGACGAGAGCCATGCCTTGGGTCCATCGGCCCGGGTGCGGCTCTCGAAGACCGCCGGCCTGATGTAATTGATGGTCCACCCGTCCCGGAAGATATCCCGTATCTCTCTTTGTGATATCCTCCTTGGGCCGTACCCGCCGGGCTCCAGTTCAGAAAAGCAGAGCATGAAGTATTTCCCGGCAGGGGACAGGATGGCCGCAAGGTTGTCCACGAATACCGGGCGGTCCTCATCGGACAGGGTATGGAAAAGCCCTGAATCGGTGACGGTATCGAATGTCCTGTTGAGACGGGAAAGTTCCAGTGCGTTCAGGACAAGAAAATGCACCGTGAGTCCTCTTCCTGCAGCCTTCTCCCTTGCCTTCTGGATCGCAAGAGGGGCAGAGTCGATCCCCCACACTTCATGCCCTTCCTTCGCAAAGAACAGGGCATGCTCCCCGGTCCCGCATCCTATGTCCAGGACAGAGCCGGTTATCTCACCCCTCCGGACCAGCTCAACGAACTCCTTCTGGGGCCGGCCGATATCCCAGGGGGGTGTACCCCGGTATGCCGAGTCAAAGAAATCCATACTTCACCATGGCATTTGATATGCTTATCAGTATTTCTTCAGGATTTGCAACATAAGGTGGGACTTCAATCCGAACACGGGATATTCTTTTAAAATTGTGATGAACGACCGCCGCCCCGAAGGGCGCCCCGCTGCGGATCAATTACCTTTCATTTCTTGGTACAGGTAATGAGTAGCGCAAAACCCGCCGAGGCGTTTTGCGCGTAAGGCATCGTTAGATCAAATATTTTTAAAGGAATATTCAAACGTTCAGATTTTACAATCTCTTATGCCGGATATTTCAAATTTTGATTTATTTGAATTGGACAAAACAAATAAATTAAAAATTGAAAGTCAAGTTCAAAGCATTGAGTCGAATATTAATCAGGTAAAACAAAGATGGAAATCCTACTTAGAATCTTTGAAAAATGACTCAGATCTAGTTTTATCACCAAACCAAGTACGCGAAATAAAAAATGATTTGAATCGTGACGATAGAAAAATTGTATTATGGGATCTTCATAATCTTCATGATACTTCAAAATATAACGAAATTTATCGAGATTGATGCATTTTTTCAACGCTACAAGGTCAGAAATTAAATTTTACACTCAAAAACCTTTACAAAATTATGATAAGATTATCCATCAACGAAAAATGGATTTATTGCGCGAGATTTCATATTTAATAACAGCCATTGGAGGCACCGGCGTTGTGTATTTTGCTTTGAAGATTTTTCGGCTATGTAGAATTCCTCGGTAAAAGATCCATCTAAAGATCGCGAGAATAATTTTCGAGATGTTGTAGAGGATCAATTTGATTTTGAGTTCTTTGACCTGTGCTTGGAAGTTCCGTGCGTTCAGGGCTTCCCTGAACTTTTTTTTCAAGACGGAGAATACTGTTTCGACCTTGTTTCGTTGATGATAGCAGGCCTTGTCGAACGACCTGGCGAGTTCTCGTCGGTAGGTACCGAATATCCGCTTTCGTTTTCTGGTTCTGACCGGGATACGAGAATAAGCGTTAAGGTCATCGCGGGTGAGTCTGTGATCTTCAGAATCTTATCCTTTATCGAGGACGTAGACATCGGATTTTCTCGTTCTGTGACATTGAACAAGGAGTTTTTCCGCGTGAGGGATATCATGGACCGGTTGCTCCAGCGATCCTGAACCCGGTTATGATCTGTCGATCAGTATCGACGGAGATAGATGTTTTCAGAAATCGTTTTCGGGTCTTCCCGGTTCTCCAGGAATAATATGAACTGGCATAGGAGCTGGTAAACCCCGACGAATCAATCGCGGAACAAACGATTCTTTCATCCCTGTCGTAAAATTGTTTAATGAGCCGGTTGAATAACCGGGTGAATGTTTGAGGATCTTATCCGTTGACAGAACGTATGGATCGTCGTGAAATGAGGGACTTCATCGAGATGGATTTTTTCTCGGAGAGAGTCCATGACCGCGGTAAGCTCAACCGTGTCCCGGTAATTTTCAGACAGGTACTCTTTCAGGTGCAGGAGAATGAGTAACTGGTGCTGAGAATACGTTTTTCTTGAGAATTTCGACAAAAATAGTGGAATCCCGGATCAGTCCTGAGGATAATTCAACAAACCGGATATACCGGTTTGCTGACACTATTTTGCCTCCTTGATTGTTATTCGCATAATAAAGTAAGGAGGCACCGTACCTTAGCTTTTGTGGTCAACAGATTACGTCGGTTACCACAGGTTTTCTACAGAGCCGATTTTTCATCTAATTTAAAAACAATATAAAGTTTTGTATTGTTAGAATCCTGCCCATCGTTTCACTCTTCCGGCTTCTCCTTCGCGTACTTCTTCCACACCTGCTCCCGGTACACCGGCCCGCTGTTGTAGGTGCAGAAGGGAACCAGTTTCCCGTCGGGAGTTGCATAATGGATGCAGCAGCGCTGGACCCGCTCGATATCGTAGTTGTACTTGTCCATGAAGTGCATGACGCCGATGAAGAGCGCATTCCAGTGGAACTCCCGCAGGGCATCGAAGTTCTGGCCGATCAGGGTCTTGCCGATGATCTTCCAGAACTCCGCAGTATTGCCCTGCTCCCCCTTCTTCACGGAGCCGTGCATCTCCTTGACACCTTCGAGAAGCGCCTTGTACTTATTGATGGTCCCGCCTTTCTTGATGGTCTCGGCCATATGCTCGATCGATTCAAAGAAACTCTCCACGTCGACCATGCGGTTGACCGGGATGACGCCGTCTTCCTGCACGAACACATATGTCGCAGCCCCGCAGTGCTGGTGGGCGGTGAACCGGACCTGCGGCCTGCCGGTATAGGCCTCAACGAGATCCGAGAAGGGGAGCACGCATGGTACCGGGTAGAAATCGTCCTTCTTGAGGATCCCGTCCATCTGGTCCTCGATCCGGCCGAGGACATCGGGGATGGTGATCCGGGCATTTTCCAGGTCTTCGTCGCTTGCAGCGCCGGTGAATGCCACAGGCTGGAAATTCACGCCCCGCACGACAGCGATATTCTCGATGGCAAACCGGATGATATCCCCAAGCTCCTTGTCATTCCGGCCCCTGATAACGGTAGGGACGAGCACGGTCCCGAGCCCGACTTTCCTGAGGTTCTCAAGCGCTTTCCTGTGGATCGCAAGGAACGGGTTCGTCTCGGGGGTTACGCCGTCAAAATGCAGGTAAACCGTATTGAGGCCGGCGTCCTTGAGTTCCTGGGCAAGACCCGGATCTTTTGCGAGCTTTACACCGTTTGTCGCGATCTGCACCTGGGGGAACCCCATTGCCTTGGCCTTCCGGATGATATCCGGCAGGTCATCCCTCATCGTAGGTTCCCCGCCGGAGAACTGCACCGCAGGGGCCGGGATCGGTTTTTCGTCCCGCAGCACCTGCAGCATCCTGACAATATCGTCAAAACCGGGCTCGTACACAAAACCGCAGGCCCGTGCGTTGGCAAAGCAGAAATCGCAGTCGAGGTTGCAGCGATTGGTCAGGTCGATATTTGCAAGAAGCGTCTGGGAATGGTGGTTATTGCACAACCCGCAGGCTGTCGGGCAACTGTTCGCAGGTGCACCGGGGTTCTGGGGATTGGCGATCCCGTTTCCTATGGCATCGTACTCCTCGAACCGGTGATACATGCGGGCATCCGACCAGTAAAGGTGCCGGAAGATCCCGTGTGACGGACATGTCCGCTTCAGCCAGATCTTATCGTCTTCTTCTACAATTTCCGCTTCAAGGACGGAATTGCAGGTAGGGCAAAGACTGCGTGTCTTTTTTATCAGCATGTATGTCCACTCGGTTCAGATTATAGTTACAGGCAGTAAAAGATTCCCCTTGGGGCAACCTTAATGTTTCTATCTGTTCTTTACTACAGGTATTGGATGGAGTGCTACATTATTAGTACCGATTTCTTCATAATACCATTGCTTTCCGCAGTCTGGATCATGCTGCCGGCATACCTCCCGAACCCGGTAGCCGCGGTGTCCGGTGGGGGAACTCCCGTGGATTTCGGCAGGAATTTTACCGACGGCCGCAGGATCTTTGGCGATGGCAAGACCTGGCGGGGGCTTATCGTCGGCATCCTTGCAGGTGTCGGGATCGGTATTATCCAGATCTGGGCTGCAGGTGCCTTTGAACTTGATTTCCTTCCCCACCTTACGCTCCTGGCCGTCTGCCTTCTCGCCGCGGGCGCACTTCTTGGAGATATTGTCAAGAGTTTTTTCAAGCGCAGGTCTGGCAGGGAGCGGGGAGCGAAGTGGCCCGTTGCCGATCAGTATGACCTTGTGGCAGGAGCATTTCTCCTCCTCGTCATCTTCGACTCAGGCTGGCTCTTTGGGGAGATCACACTTCCCGCATTCATCTTCATCCTGATCCTCACTCCCATCCTCCACCGGGCAATGAATATCATCGGGTTCACTATCAAAGTCAAGGAGGTACCATGGTAAGGAACGCACTTGCAGAGATGCTCATCAGGTACAGGGCGATCGAATTCGGGGATTTTACGCTCGCATCCGGGGCAAAGAGCCCCTATTATATTGACGTGAAATCTGCGGTGACCAATCCGGATCTGCTTGCAGCAGTCGCTGAAGCTGTCGCCTCCGCGCACGAGTTCGACGTGATTGCCGGCGTAGCAGTCGGGGGTGTGCCCCTCGCGGTCGCGGTCGCCCTCACTGCAAAAAAGCCGTACGCGATCATCCGGTCCTCGGAGAAAAGTCACGGCAAGAAAGATGTCATAATCGGCAATGTGAAGGACAAGGATGTCCTGCTGATTGAAGACGTAACGACCTCGGGGGGTTCTGCGCTGTACGGTATCAAAGCACTCCTGGCAGCCGGTGCCCGTGCAGACCGTGTCGTAACCGTTGTCGATCGCGAACAGGGAGCGGAAGCGGCATTGAAGAGCGAAGGCGTCCGGATCATCCCCCTGGTACGGCTGAGCGAACTCTTAAAAGAGTAAGGACTTTTTATTTCCAGCGTACACTAGGATGGTATGAAGATTCTCGTTGTGGGCGGGGGAGGAAGGGAACACGCGATAGCCTCTGCCCTCTCCCGCAACACACAGACTGCCATTCTCTCCGTAATGGCAAAACGTAATCCCGGTATTGATGGTATCGCCGGTAAGGTTCTCCTCGCAAAAGAGACCGATGTACCCCGTATCGTCTCGTTTGCACGGGAGAACGACGTGGATTATGCGTTCATCGGCCCCGAAGCCCCGCTCGAGGCAGGCATCGTTGACGCACTCGGAGCTGCCGGGATTCCCACGATAGGCCCTGCAAAGACTGCTGCCCGGATCGAGACCGATAAGGCATTCTGCCGGGATATGATGGAGCGGAACGCAATTGAAGGATGCCCTAAATACCGGGTCTTCCATTCCCTCCCGGAAGCCGAAGAGTTCATAGAGGATTACGAGGGGGACCTTGTTGTCAAGCCGATCGGGCTAACCGGCGGCAAGGGCGTCAGGATCATGGGCGAACAGGTGGACCGGGCCGGGGCGATTGACTATGTCAGGACCCTCCATGGCGAGGCAGTCCTCGAGGAGCGGCTCATCGGAGAGGAGTTCACGCTCCAGGCATTTGTCGACGGCACCCATCTCGTACCCATGCCGCTTGTCCAGGACCACAAACGGGCGTTTGACGGGGATATCGGGCCGAACACCGGTGGCATGGGTTCGTACTCGATGCCGGACCACATGCTCCCCTTCGTGACAAAAGCGGATTACAAAAAAGCGATTGAGATCATGAAATCGGTGGTGGCTGCCATGGAGCGGACCGGCCAGCCGTACAAAGGGATCCTCTACGGCCAGTTCATGAATACCACGGAGGGGCCCAAAGTGATCGAGTTCAATGCCCGTTTCGGGGACCCGGAAGCGATGAACGTCCTCTCCCTCCTGACTTCCGATCTATCGGAGATCGTGCACCATATTGCCGAAGGATCGCTCCTGCCGTCCCACGTCTCGTTTGATGCACAGGCTACCGTCTGCAAATATCTTGTTCCTGACGGATACCCGGATTCACCCCATGCCGGCGATCCTGTCCTCATCGGTTCCCACGATGATGCGCTTCTCTATTATGCCAATATTGAGAGATCAAACGGGGGACTGGTCACCCAGACTTCGCGGACCCTTGCCTTTGTCGGCTTAGGAGAGACGCTTGAACAGGCAGAACAGGCCGCCGAATCTGCGGCATCCGCGGTGAAAGGAAAGGTCCGCCACCGCAGGGATATCGGGACGCAGGAGCTGCTCAACCGGCGGATCGCGCATATGAAGGAGCTGCGATGAAGAAAGATTTTATTTCGATCCTTGATATCGATGAACTGGAACTGGAGCAGCTGCTTAACGAAGCACACGAGCTCAAGCGCCAGAAAAAAGCCGGGATAAAGCACCTGCTGCTTGCCGGCCAGACGCTCGCGATGATCTTCGAGAAGTCCTCGACCAGGACCCACATATCCTTCGAGGTCGGGATGAACCAGCTCGGCGGCCATGCCCTCTTCTTAAACGCCGGCGACATGCAGATCCGGCGCGGCGAAGAGATCAGGGATACGGCCCGGGCCGCGTCGCGTTACGTCTCCGGCATGATGATCCGCGCCTACAAGCACAGCACCATCGAGGAGTACGCGAAATATGCCACGATCCCGGTCATCAACGGCCTCTCGGATCTCGAACACCCCTGCCAGCTCCTTGCCGACATTATGACCATCCAGGAGCATTTCGGGTCCACAAAGGACATCCGGGTTGCCTGGGTAGGTGACGGGAACAATGTATGCAACTCCCTCATCCTTGCAACCGTCCTGACCGGTCTCAGGGTCACCGTAGCCACACCGGAAGGCTATGAGCCTGCCGGGGAGATTGTAAGGAAAGCACAATCCCTTGGCGGCGATGTCACGCTTGTCCGGGAGCCCGGGCAGGCGGTAAAGGATGCCGAGGTGATCGTCACCGACACCTGGATCTCGATGGGTGACGAGGGTGAGAAGGAAGAGCGGATGCGGGTTTTCAGGAAATATACTGTCGATGCACCACTCATGAAACATGCATCGCCCGATGCCCGGGTCCTCCACTGCCTGCCTGCTCACCGTGGCGAGGAGATCACGGACGAAGTGATGGAAGGCGGCCAGAGCCTTGTATGGGACGAGGCAGAGAACCGGCTGCATGCCCAGAAAGCCCTGCTGGTCCGGCTGCTCAGGAAATAATTTTTAAATTTTTTTTTATCAGACCTTGCCGGAAAATTATCAATCACGATCGCGATTTTATTTTGCGAGCGGGAGCCGGAATTTTTTTGTAAAAGGGTTCGCCAGAATCCGATCTGAAATTGGTTTCATGATCGAATCACCGGGTTGTTTGAACTTGGTAGTATTAAGGAGGATTCCCCGCCTCAGGGCCTCTCCGAGGCACGGCGGGGCAGATTGCCGGTTTTCAAATATGACCGGTAATTGAGGCCGCCGCGGGGGCGTCCCTTCGGGGGCGGCGGCGTTCATCGCAATCTTTGAAGAATGTGACTACCCCATTTTCACACATTTTTTTACCACAGGTATAACCAATCGATCGTTATCGAGGTTCGAATCCCTATACCAGAACTTTTCCTTTGGGTTATAAGTATCTCGCGTATTGCAACCCCATCATATGTGGCATTTATTCTGATAATCCCATTTTAAAAAAATACAAAAAAAATTTGAAGATTACTTTTCTTCAACGAACGCTTTCAGCTGTTCGATCATGTATTTCTCAACTTTCTGGACAGTCTCCAGCGGGCCGCGGAAAGCGAGCAGTTCCCGTTCGTCTCCTTCCATGTTGGCGAACTTGAGTTTTTCCATGCGCTCAACTACCTTGACATCGAATTTTTCTGTAACAGCAAAGATGATCTTCTGCGGGACGCCGGGAGGGATGAGGACATCATAGAGTGGTTCGTCATCAGTCATGTTCATGCACCTGTATCATTTACCTATCTTGATCCGCCGGCTCATAATACATGGGCCCCCGCGGACGCCCCCGATCGGATTCTTCGGTTTTCCGAGTGAGTTCATGCACCTGCCCATGAGCGCCGCGCCCCGGGCCAGGCCGTCATCCACGAAGACGAGGTGATCGTTCGGGTCGTCAAAGAGGTTGCGTTCGGTGATCCCTTTAAGAATATACTCGGGTTTCCGCCCGGAGATTGCCGCCCGGCCGGTGAAGCCTATGGACGCGTTCCGCGGTACGAGGCCCTTTTCCACGGCAACATCGATCAGGCGCAGGGCCATTCTCGCACAGACCCGGTCGATCACCTCGTTGAGAGTGGACATCCCATGGTTCTTGTGGATCTCCGCTCCAATCGCAAGGAGTTTGTCCATGTCGCTGCTGTTGGTACCGCAGTCGCATCCGATCATGGCGATCCCGGACTCCAGGGCAAGGCGGGCGTTGACCGGCACACGGCCGAACCGGTTCCGGTCGGCAGGCACGATCCGGATATCGATGTGCTCGTGGCACCGGTCTACGAAATCAGCTACCACTTTCCTGTTGCCCCCGCCAAACAATCCCCTGGCCACGCTGTGTTCGCCGAATATATCCAGTGCCGTCCCGGTCCGGGCCTGGACGAGACCGGTCCCCCGCACGATCGCATCGGGAATCGCACCGGCAAGACCGCAGAAGTTCCCCACGGTACGGGCAAACGGGTTCGGACTGTCCGGGTTGACATCCGTAGTGATGCGCCCGTCGAGGGTGGTACCGAAATCCACGGAAATACAGGGATTCCGGAAATCGACACCGGTCCATTTTGCACCTTCCTTTATCCCGGCCATGGCAAGCTCGCCCTCCATCTCGTTTGCCACCATCTCGACACCGGTAGAACCGACCGGGGGAATCACGCCCGCAACTGCCCCGACAAAGACCACCTTGTCGGCAAAACTGAACGGCTGGAGTTTCTCCGGCTGGTTCTCTTTTGACATGGGTGGGGTCATCTTCCGGGGAGGAACCCCGGCCACCAGGCAGCCATTGGCAAGTGCGATGACAAAATCCCCGATCTGGTCCGGGGATTCCATCTCCGCAACCACACCGGTACTGCGGACAACAAAATCGAGATCTTTCTGGATGTCCAGATGCACTTCGCTGTGGCACTGTACCAGGGTATCCCGCACCAGTTCGGTCACGGCTTCGCGGGTGAGCGGCGTGCCGTCAAGCGTTGCCCCGAAGACCGTTTCGTTTGGTTTCGGGGGACGGATATCCCGGCTCATGCTGACGGTCTTGTTGATCACGTACGACATGCCGGTCTCGAGGCTGACACCGGTGAGAATGCACTTGGTCGTGGTGTTCCCCATCTCGACCGAAGCGACGAGAAAATAGGGCTTGTTCCTGTATTCGGGGATCTGCATCCCGGCGCCGTGGGTGATGGAAGGAGGCGGGGGGCTCTCCACGATATTTGGCTTGGGCCTGGTGAAGCGGGAAAAAAAACTGGCGCACATGTGATCCGAATCTTGTCTGGCAAACCATATACATTTCTGTTTTGAGTCAGGACGTGATTTTGGAGGATAAGAAACTTCATCACAGATCACATGGAGATGCTCCTTATGAAAGAAGCGCTGGAACCCTACCTGTCGGGCATATCGTTTTCAGCGCAGGGAAAATACGAAGAGGCTCTCCTCTCATTCGAACATTCGCTTGCACTGGACCCGGAAAACACCGGTGCATGGATCGGCAAGGGCCTTGCACTCGCGTACCTCGGACAATATGGGGCGTGCATCCAGGCATTCGACCGGGCAATTGCACGGGACGAAAACAACGAGATAACATGGTACAACCGGGGACTTGCACTGCATATCCTCAAGCATGACAACGAGGCACTCCGGTCATTCGATCGCATACTTGCAAAAATCCCCGAACACTCCCTTGCATGGGGAGGCAAAGCCCGGTCATATGCTGCACTTGAACAATATGACAAGGCGATCGAAGCCTATGACCGAGCTCTCCGGTACGGACCGGATGATGCGAACGAGTGGACGGGAAAAGCCAATGCCCTGTTCGAGCTCGACCGTCACGATGACGCCCTGCAGGCTTTTGAAAAAGCCCTCTCCCTTGATCCCGCGAATGTCCATGCCCTCACTGGCAGGGGTGCTGTCCTTATGGAACTTGGTCAGGTGGAGGAATCGGTAAAAACTTTTGACCGGGTCCTTGTACAGGACTCCGGCAACATTACGGCCCTTGCGGGAAGGGCACAGGGGCAGATCAACCTGAACCGGTTCGATGAAGCGCTCGGGAACCTCACACAGGCGATCAGGATGGACAATCATGATGCAAAATCCTGGTACCTGAAAGGGGTGACCCTTGGTAAATCCGGTCGTACGGCCGAAGCACTGCATGCATTCGAAGAAGCGATACATCTCAGCCCGAATATCGCATTGGCATGGTACAACGAGAGGAATACGATCCGTTTTCTGGTACGGGATCACGATGAGATCAAAGCCTTCGATCGGGCCGTACCGATAGATCCCGGCCTCCATGAAGCCTGGTCAAGTCACGCCTTCGGGCTTACCCGGTCCGGCAAATTCGAGGAAGCAGTCCAGGAATATGAAAAGGAACTGGGGCTGTCACCTGCCTCAACTATTCTCTGGTATAACAAGGGTGTTGCTCTCGACACTCTTGGCAGGTACGAGGAAGCACTGAAGGCGTATGATACAGCGGTAGCTAAAAATCCCGAACTTGCGGCAGGATGGTACAATAAAGCACTGGTGCACACGTACCTTGGCGAATACGGCCCGGCACTGGAGTCATATGACCGGTCTCTTGCAATCGACAAGAACTCTGCAGTAATCTGGTTTAACAAAGGACTCGTATTTGGTATCCAGGGCCGGTACGACCAGGCCCTCGGTGCATTTAACCGGGCGATCACCATTGCCCCGAAAATGGCTGCCGCCTGGTATAACCGTGGCATCTCCCTCCGCAGGCTCCATCTCCATGCTGAAGCAGCTGAATCCTATGATCACGCGATCCTGCTGGACCCGGGAAACATGCCGGCATGGTTCAACAAATCTGCAGAACTTCTCCGGAACGGATCATGGGATGCAGCCCTCCAGGCAGTTGACTTTGCCCTGACCATACGCGGGAACCATGCCGTCAGCTGGTACGTGAAAGGAATCCTTCTTGCAAATCTTGGCAGGGGACGCGAGGCAAAAACCGCACTTGCCAGGGCCAGGACTCTTGACGAAAAACTGTATCCTGTCCAGTACCCGTTCGGGGGTATCCTGTATTTTTCCCGGACCTATCATCCCGTCAGCAGTGACGATGCACGGAGCAGGCCTGCGGATTATACCGATGCACGGACATGGTACGAAAAAGGCGTGTCCCTGTACCGCGACTTTCATTATGAGGAGGCAGTTGCTGCCGTTGACCGGGCGCTCAGTCTGGATTCAGCGGTTCCCCGGGCGTGGGAACTCAAAGGACTCGCCCTGCATAAAATGGGAAGTGATCAGGATTCCCTGGCCGCATTTGATCATGCCCTTGCATCCGATGAGGGTAATTACCGCATCTGGAACATCAAAGGCCTCACCCAGAGAAAACTTCATGACCTGCCCGGGGCACTTGCTGCATTTGATCATGCGGTATCGGTAAATCCCCTTTTTTTTGCCGGGTGGCACAACCGCGGACTTGTCCTCCTCCAGATGAACCGGTTCGGTGATGCAATAACCGCATTTGATCATGCCCTTACCCTGAACCCGGGCGATCGGAAGACACTCAATGCCAAGAGATATGCCGAAAAGAAGATCCCGGCAGGGGTAACGCGGGAAATGCAGACATAACACCGGCCGGGTTGGCAGGCAAAAACAGGAAATTGACTCATAAACCGGAAAAAATTATTTCCGTTTCTTCTGCTGCATCTGCCTTACCATGCGTGCCTGGATGCCGAAATACTGGGAGACACCGATAGCATGGCACTGGTCGATCGAGGCACTGTCAAAAGAGACCAGATCGCTTGAGTAGATCGCATCCGGTGAGGACCGGCCAAGTACCCTGACCGATCCCTTATAGAGTTCAAGGTCTACAGAGCCGTTCACCCGCTCCTGGGTGGTATCGATGAAGGCATTCAGTGCTGCATAGAGCGGCTCGTACACCAGGCCCTTGTAGGCGAGCTCAGACCACTTGTCATCGACGGTCCGCTTGAAGACCAGTTCCTGCCGGGTGAGGGTGAGGCTCTCGAGGTCGCGATGGGCCGCGAGGATAACGGTTGCCGCAGGGTGCTCGTAGTTCTCCCGTGCCTTGAGCCCGAGAATCCGGTCCTCGATCATGTCGTTGCGGCCGATTCCGTGCTTCCCGGCAAGGAGATTCAGTGTCTGGATCAGCTCGTATCCCGGGTATTTCTTCCCGTTTATGGCTACGGGCAGGCCACGTTCGAATGCAAGGGTGATCTTCTCCGGTTTGTCCGGGGCTTTCCGGGGGGAGACCGTCCAGAGATAGATCTCTTCCGGGGGATGGTAGTCAGGTTCCTCGAGCCGGCCACCCTCGATGCTCCTGCTCCAGCAGTTCTCGTCCATGCTCCAGGGTTTGCTCTTCCTGACCGGGACCGGGATTCCATGCTGCTTTGCGTAATCGATCTCCCAATCACGTGTGAGGTTGAGTTCCCGTATGGGGGCAACTACCTCGAGACCGGCACCGCGGATAATGAAATCGAACCGGAGCTGATCGTTTCCCTTGCCGGTACATCCATGACCTATTGCCGTGGCACCTTCCTTGCGGGCAATCTTGACGACTTCCTCGGCAATGAGGGGGCGGGCAAGGGACGTGCCCATCGGGTAACCTTCATAGGAGCCGTTGGCCCGGATTGCCGGGTAAATATGCTCCCGGACAAATTTCACACGGGCATCGATGGTATAATGGCGGTCGGCAAGTTTCTTGCCCTTTTTTGTCGCGACGTCGATCTCTTCATCTCTCTGGCCGACGTTCACGGCAACAGTGACAACGCGGTCATAGTCATACCGTTCCTTTAAAAGGGGGATGCAGATGGAGGTGTCGAGCCCTCCGGAATATGCAAGAACAATAGTGCCTTTTCCCATGATTGATACTCCTTGCAGATGGTAGTGCTGTACCTGTTGGCAGTACCAGCATATATGTTCAGGGGCACAAAGGACGCAGGAATGAAGAATTTACAATATCCTGTGAGACGATCTGGTCAATAACTGAAAAAAAGTTGTTCAGGCTTTTTTCCTGAACGGCTATTGGATGGATTTACTGGGCGGTAACGATGATCTTTCCATCAGTTACTGGCTGGTAGACGGTCTTGTAGTCAAACGCGCCGACTGTGGGGAAGGTCACGGTTAAGGACTTGCCGTAGGGAATCGTAACGGTGTTCATGCCACCAAAGTATTGCCCGGTCTGGTAGTTGATTGCCACAACGCCATGGGGTTTGAACGGATCGTTATTCTGCCAGATAACTTCGCCACCAACGGGGATGTACACGGTCGTTCCGGGAGTTATGGTCATATCTGAATTGAAGGTGATCGTGACGGACGGCTGGGGTGTCGGTGTCGGTGTCGGGGTTGCATTCGGCGTCGTGTTGACGATAACAACGGGGACTGCTGTTGTCGGGATAACGGTCGGGGCTGCTGTTGTAACAACTGCGGTCGGGACTGCCGTCGGGGCAGGGGTGGCCACAGGTGCTGCCTGCTGGGATGTGCATCCCGCGAGCAGGATCCCGATAAACAGGATTGCAAGAACAACAAGTAATTTCTTCATGCATGTTTTTTGGTTATTTCGGTATATAAGGATATTCAATTTTTTTTTAGATTAACCCGGAAACCCGGCCGGTGGTTTCTGGTCACGGCCACGTAAAACAGCCCGGGAAAAAGAAATTCTGGCTATATTGCCCTTATTCCTTCAGATAATGGCTTATTGGCTCAAGCGTCACTTTCTCGCGCTTGATCGCGTCAATGGCGAGAGCGGCTGCCCGCGCTGCCTGAAGGGTCGTAATATAGGGTATCTGGAAGTCCACTGCCGCACGCATGATCTGGTAATGGTCCTGGCGGGACTGTTTGTCCTGCGGGGTATTGATGATCAGACGGATCTCCCCGTGCCGCATCATGTCCAGCACGTTGGGCGACCCTTCCTGGACCTTCCGGACCAGGTGGGCTTCCACACCCGCATCATGCAGGTAATCCACGGTCCCTTCCGTACCGTACAGGACCAGGCCGAGATCGCGCAACTGGCGTGCGATTGGGATCGCCTCTTCTTTCTGTTCCATATTCACGGAGATGAAGATGTTTCCCTTGAGGGGCAGTTCGTTGTCTGCGGATATGCAGGCCTTGTAAAACGCGAGGCCAAAGTCATAGTCGATACCCATGACCTCCCCCGTGCTCTTCATCTCAGGGCCGAGGACGGTGTCCACGCCGGCCAGTTTGTTAAAGGGCAGCAGCACCTCCTTGACTGCAATATGGCGGATCTCCCGTTCCTTGTATCCGAGGTCCTTCAGTTTCCTGCCGATCATGACCTTTGCGGCAATCTTCGCGACAGGAGTTCCCGTCGCTTTCGAGACAAACGGGACGGTCCTGCTGGCGCGGGGATTTGCCTCGAGCACGTAGACTATGGAATCCTTGACAGCAAGCTGGAGGTTGACAAGACCCACCACGCCGAGGCCCATGGCGATCTTCCGGGTATAGTCCCGTACGGTATCAAGGACTGCCGGGGAGAGTGACTGGGTGGGGATCACGCAGGCAGAATCTCCTGAATGGATCCCGGCCTGTTCGATATGTTCCATGATCCCGCCGATGAGGACTTCCTCTCCATCGCAGACCGCATCGACATCCAGCTCGACCGCATTCTGGAGATAGGAGTCGATGAGCACCGGGTGGTTCCGGCTCACCCGCACTGCCTCTTTCATGTAGGTCTCCAGTTCGCGCTCGTCATGGACGATCTCCATGGCCCGGCCGCCAAGCACATAGGACGGCCTCACAAGTACCGGGTATCCGATCGTTTCTGCTTTTGCGCGGGCTTCACCTTCGGAATAAGCAGAACTGTTGGCCGGGCTGGGGATCTTGAGTTTTGTGAGGAGAGAACTGAACCGGTCGCGGTCCTCGGCAATATCCATCGCATCCGGGCTTGTCCCGAGTATGCGGGTGGACAGCCCGAGCCTTCGGATCTCTTTCTCAATCGGTACAGCGAGGTTGACCGCGTTCTGTCCCCCGAACTGGACCATCACGCCAAAATAATTATCTTTCCGGAGGATATTGGACACGTCCTCGAGCTGCATTGGTTCGAAGAAGAGCCTGTCTGAAGTATCGAAATCCGTAGAGACCGTCTCCGGATTGTTGTTGACAATGTGAACCTCGACCCCTTCGTCCCGCAGTGCCTGGACCGCGTGGACCGTGCAGTAATCGAACTCTATGCCCTGGCCTATGCGGATCGGGCCCGACCCGAGGATGAGGACTTTCTGCCGGTCACTGGGTACGATCTCGCAGACCGGTTCCTGTGTCGAATAGAAATACGGGGTCTGTGCGGGGAACTCTGCAGCGCAGGTATCTACCATTTTATAAGACGGGAGGCCGGCAACAGCCTCTATCTCTTCAAGAGATTTTCCGGTAATCTTCATTATTTCGGCATGAGAGAAGCCATATTTTTTTGCCGCAAGGATTGCATCGGTTCCGCCATCCTGTACAAGCCGCTTCTCCATATCCACAATGTTCCGGATCTTCTCGAGGAAGAACGGGGTGATGGAGGTGAGATGGGCAATCTCGTCAAGGGTGAAACCAACCCTGTATGCGTCGAAGAGGCAGTGGAACCGTTCATCCGTAGGACGGGAGAGGATCATGCGGATCTCGCTCGGGCTCGTATGGGACCGCACGTCCGTATCAAGGGAGCGCTTGGCCTTCATGAAGGCCTCTTCCAGCGTCCGCCCGATCGCCATGACCTCGCCGGTACTCTTCATCGAAGTAGTGAGTGTCCTGTCGGCACCCTTGAACTTGTCAAACGGCCAGCGGGGGACCTTGACGACTATATAATCAATTGTCGGTTCGAACGAGGCGAACGTGCACCCGGTTACGGTGTTGGTGATCTCGTCGAGATGCAACCCGATCGCGATCTTGGCTGCAACCCGGGCAATCGGGTAGCCGGTCGCTTTCGAGGCGAGCGCAGATGAACGGGAGACCCGGGGATTGACTTCGATGACCCGGTAATCGCCTTCCCAGAACGCAAACTGGACATTGCAACCACCCTGGACATCAAGGGCACGGATGATGTGGATCGCTGCGCTGCGCATCATCTGGTACTCGTCGTCGCGGAGCGTCAGGATCGGGGCTACGACCACGCTCTCCCCGGTGTGGATGCCCATCGGGTCCACGTTCTCCATACCGCAGACGATGATACAGGTGTCGGTCGCATCCCGCATCACCTCGAACTCGATCTCCTTCCAGCCCATCACGCTCTCTTCGATGAGCACCTGGTGGATACGGGAACGGGAGAGGCCGAGTTCAATAATCCGGGCCAGTTCCTCGCGGGTCTTGCCGATACCGCCACCGGCTCCCCCAAGGGTATATGCCGGGCGGACGACCGCCGGAAGACCGATTTCGCGGATTGCCTCGTCGATCTGGGTCATCGAGTTAAGGACTATGCTCTTCGGGACCGGCTCCCCGATCTCCCGCATCAGGTCCCGGAACTTCTGCCGGTCCTCTCCTTTGTAGATCGCCTCGAGCGGTGTACCGAGGATCTCGACCCCTTTGAGCGCGCCCATCTCGGCAAGTTCGGCCGTGAGGTTCAGGCCGGTCTGGCCGCCCATACCGGAGAGGATCCCGTCCGGTTTCTCCTTCTCGATGATCTTGGCGATAATGTCTGCCCGGAGGGGTTCGATATAGACTTCGTCGGCCATCTCCGGGTCTGTCATGATCGTTGCCGGGTTGGAGTTGACAAGGACTACCTTAATGCCTTCTTCGCGGAGGGCACGGCAGGCCTGCGATCCGGAGAAATCAAATTCTGCGGCCTGGCCGATCTGGATCGGGCCGGATCCAATCAGCAGGACTTTTTTGATATCGGTGCGTTTCGGCATGATCAGGCGATCCTCCTGAAGAGCGAGTCGAAGAAATGCGCTTCCGTGTCCCGCGGGCCCCCGTGGGCTTCAGGATGGAACTGGACGGTGGTGAGGCAGAGGTCCTCGTTCTCAAATCCTTCGACCGTGCCATCGTTGACGTTTGTATAGGTTACCTTCGAGCCCTCAGGCAGGGATTCGGCATCCACAGCAAACCCGTGGTTCTGGGTTGTGATAAAGATCCGTCCGTCCTTGAACCGGACGGGCTGGTTTGCCCCCCGGTGCCCGAACTTCAGCTTGTAAGTATCGCCACCGAGTGCAAGAGCGGAGACCTGGTTGCCCATGCAGATCCCGAAAATCGGCAGCTGGCCGAGAAGTTCCCGGATGCAGGTGATCGCATCGGTCGCCTGCTTGGGATCGCCGGGGCCGTTACTGACGAAGAGCGCATCGGGTTTGCAGGCCATCACCTGGTCTGCGGTGGCGTTGTAGGGGAAGACATGGAGATCGCCACCCCGTTTTGAGAGGCTGGTAAGCATGTTCTTCTTAATACCGAGATCGATGACGGCGATCCGCTTCCCGCTTCCCGGGAGATGGTACGGCTGTCTGCAGGAGACTTCGGGAATGGGCACGATATCGCAGATGGTGGGTGTCCTGCGGGCGAGCTGCACTGCATAATCACCATCATCGCTGCCAATAACGAGGGCCGCCCGCATTGTGCCGTGGACCCGGGTCTTGATAGTCAGGGCACGTGTGTCGACCCCCGTCATGCCGAGCAGGTTATTCTCTTCAAAAAAAGATCTGATGGAAGGCCGGGTGGATGGTTTCTCGCAGATCTCCCGGGTGATGCAGCCCAGGGCGCAGACCTTGTCGTTCTGGAAATTCTGACGATCAACGCCATAATTGCCGATCAGCGGGAACGTGAACATCAGGATCTGGCCAAAATAACTCGGGTCGGTGAGGGATTCCATATAGCCGGTCATCTGGGTGTTGAATACCAGTTCACCGGCACATTCCCCTTCGGCACCAAACCCCTCTCCCACGACGTATTGTCCGTCCTCAAGACCCAGAACCGCCTTCATGATTTCCATATGTTATGTGCCGGAATAGTTATTAACGATAGTGCAGGTAGCAGAAACACGACCCACCGGTATCGGTTTCCTACGGGTAGACGTCAGGGGATCTATCTCCGGGTATTGCCTGAGGCACTTCCAGAAAAATGCTCTGTAGAAAACTTCATAATCGCTGACGCTCTTTTGGGCTTTGCCCCCGCCGCTATGGCATCCCCCGGTTGCGATGACTATTGTATTACCTGCCATTTGACTCGGGGCTCATCGCACTGCGCCCCGTCCCCCGCGGGGGACTGGTGGCGCAAGAGGGGGGCATCGTCTCTTTGAAA
>NZ_JBAVIG010000050.1:0-8385 GCF_049686655.1 Methanoregula sp. | reverse complement strand
GCATATCTCCTTGCGGCAGCGCTCTTCCTTGTCCCGTTCGGGAAGATTGCAGATATTTACGGGAGAAAAAAGATCTTCCTGTATGGCATCGGCATTTTTGCAGCCGCTTCATTTGCAATGACAATGGTTCCTTCCACGAACCTGATGATCGCAATCAGGGTCATCCAGGGTCTCGGGAGCGGGATGATTTTCGGGACCACGGTCGCAATTCTCAGCTCGGTCTTCCCTCCCGGAGAGCGGGGAAAAGCGCTCGGCATCTACATAACTTCGGTATACTTCGGCCTCTCGATGGGTCCATTCCTCGGGGGTGTCCTGACCCAGTACTTCGGCTGGAGGAGTATCTTCTTTGTGAACGTTCCCATCGGGATCGCAGCGATTCTTCTCGTCACCTGGAAACTGAAAGGGGACTGGGCCGAGTGCCAGGGAGAGCGTTTTGACCTGGCCGGATCGGTTATCTACGGGATAGCCATTGTTGCAGTCATGTACGGGCTCTCTGTTGCTACTGAAGGTGCAGGATACGCGTTCCTTCTTACCGGGATAGCGGCCGGGATCGTCTTTGTCCTGTACGAACGGCAGATCAAATTCCCGGTCCTCGAAGTAAAACTGTTCACGGGAAACCGGATCTTTGCATTCTCCAACCTTGCTGCGCTGATCAACTACAGTGCTACGTATGCGGTCACGTTCCTGTTAAGCCTCTATCTCCAGTACACGAGTGGCTTCACCCCGGAAAGTGCCGGGCTGATCCTGATCGCGCAACCCGCCTTTCAGGCCATTGTTTCCCCGATAGCCGGGAAACTGTCGGATCGTATTGAGCCTGCAGTAGTTGCATCGGCAGGAATGGCACTTACTGCGGCAGGCCTGATCCTGCTGATATTCCTCACGGAAACAACCTCTCTGTGGTATCTCGTCCTCTGCCTTATCGTCCTCGGGGCGGGGTTCGGTCTCTTCTCTTCACCGAATACGAATGCTATCATGAGTGCTGTCGAAAAGCGCTACTACGGGGTAGCATCGGGGATGGTCGGAACGATGCGTCTCCTTGGGCAGATGCTATCGATGGGGATCGCGATGCTGGTCTTTGCGATAATGATCGGCCCGGTCGAGATCACCCCCGCGTATTACCCGCAGTTCATGGCAAGCATGCATATCGGGTTTATTGTCTTTGCGATCTTCTGTCTGGTAGGAATATTCTTCTCACTGGTAAGGGGAAAGATGCACGATACCGCGTGATCCCACCGGTCCCGTCAATCCACTCCCTTTGGCCGGGGTATGGGGAACTGATGAACCACCCGCTGAAGGAGCGGATTGCCGGGCCGGTGCCCGCAAAAGATGCAACGTACAGGAGTCCTACGAAAATAATGGACCCGCCTGAAAAGAAGAGGGGGCACCTGAAGATGAAGATAGCGCGGGGCACTATCCCCGCTTGTACCCGAATTTCCTGAGCATCGAAATCCGCCCTGCCAGATCATCCGGGCCTTCAATGCCCCGGGGTTTCTCCCCGTCTATCACACCCATGATCCCCCGCCCCTGTCCGGATTCCGCTATGATCACTTCAAGAGGATTTGCCGTTGCACAGTAAATGGTGCAGACTTCCTGGAGGTTCTTGATTGCATTCAGGATATTGATGGGATAACAGTCTCTGAGCACGAGAATGAACGAATGGCCTGCACCAATACGCCCCGCGTGATCTGCTGCCATCGTTTTGAGTTCATTATCATTCCCGTCAGTCCTGATAAGGCAGTCTCCGGATGCTTCACAAAAGGCGAGGCCGAACTTTGCAGCGGGCACAGATCCTGTCACAACTTCACTGATGTCCTCAACAGTCTTTATGAAATGGGACTGCCCGAGAATGATATTCACGTTATCGGGAATGCCTATTTTTACAATCATGAATACTAGATCCTCGTCCATAGACTGCACCCTCCACACATTATGTGGGAGATGCATCTGCCCCGTAATAAAGGATTGGCCTTCAGGTGTACAGGATTATGGGGCATGCCCCTCCGGGCAAAAATATAAAACCCCCAGAGATAGACCCCCTCATGAGAATACATGAAAACATCAACACCGTTCAGTGCCGTCAACCTGATCCGTGAAGCAGACGTTGATGCCCGTACATGGAATACCCTGCCGTCATCAGATATCGTGCACCTGACCATCAGGGCCGTTGAGGAGCGTGGGATTACCGTTGTCATGGCAGCCAATGGTGATGATGCCCTCGCGGTATTAAAAAATCTCATTCCCCCGGGCGCGGAAGTGATGACCGGTTCGTCAACCACCCTGATCGAGATCGGGTTTGAAGAGTATATTGGCGGCGGAAGGTCGGGCTGGAAAAGCCTTCACTCCGTCATCACTTCAGAAAATGACGAGAAAAAACGGGCTGAACTCAGGAGAAAATCCGTAACTGCCGACTGGTTTGTATCCGGTGCAAATGCCATCGCACAGACGGGAGAGATTGTTGCCTGCGATGCCGGCGGGAGCCGGGTAGGTGCATGGCCGTTTGCTGCCGGCCATCTCATACTGGTAGTCGGGATCAACAAGATCGCACCATCGCTCGAACTGGCAATGCAGCGGGTCTATGAGTACGCGTTCCGGCTGGAGAATGCACGGGCACAGCGGGCCTACGGGACACCAAGCAGCATTGGTAAATGTGTGATCCTTGCCCGCGAGAAAATTCCCGGGCGGGTGACACTTGTCCTTGTCAATGAGGCACTGGGTTACTGAACCGATCCCCGGGAAACCCTGCTATGTTGCATCCTTTTAATCATAGACAGTATATCTCAAATTAACGAACTCAGCAGAACGGATGAGTGTGTCCCATGACAACAAAGTACTTGCAGTCTTTTACCCTCGTGTTCCTAGTATGTATAGTGATTGCACTGGTTCCCGTCTCAGGGGCAACATCTGCAGAACAGCCGGTCAGCAACTCATTGACGAGGGGCAGCATGTTCACCGTTACCCTCACCGGCCTGCCCAACACCTCCTATTACATCTGGCTGCCCGGAACATTCACGATGACGGGTGCACCGGGAGACCAGCCGCCGGTTATCGCGGACAATACGGAGAATCTGGTGAAAGACCCGCCCAACGGGCCGTACACGATCGGGTCCTACAAGTACAATAACGGGGGAGGACGCACGATTCGCGATGCTGTCGCACCATCCACAGCCCAGATGTCCGATACCAATTATTATGCACAGGTCACAACGGATGAAAACGGCCGTGCGATCGTTGAGTTCCAGACATCCCTGAACACGGCCCTCAGTTCTTTTTCGGTAAAAGCGGAAAATCCCCGGTCAGTTGAAGGGGACAACCTCCAGATAGAAGAGACCCTCTATTCAAGAACTGCACCGGGCCCGATGATCATTACACCCACGGAAATTCCGGTCACCGTGGCGACGACACCGGTCCCGACAACTGTCCCTGCAACCGCTCCCGAAACCGTATCACCGATCCCGACAACTCCCCAGCCTACGACAACACCTGCACGACAGGCGCCGCTTGAAACCGGCATCACGCTTCTTTCCGTTTCCGCCGGCCTGCTCGTACTCCGGAGATGGTGAGCCCCGGACTATTTTTACAGCCAGCCCGGGGAAACTAAATTATTGTTCAGGTAAAAAACGCCTGCATACATTGACAACGAGAATGTGCGATCCGCCATGACTGAACAAAAACCTTTGCAGGATGCAGGAATACAACTGTCGGAAACCGATCCAATAAGGAGGTTCTTCGTACGCCCGGTTTTCCTGAGCCTCACGATAGGTATCCCGTTTTGTATATTCAAACTCATCTTCGGTCTGATGGCAATCCGGGAAAACTCCCCGGGTATCCCGTTTGTTCCGGTCCTGGGCTGGCTGATCGTTACCTGGGCGATAGCAGACCTTCTCATGAACACCGGGAGGTCCCTCCTGGATCTCCTTCACAGGCAGGCATGGTTTGAATATTGTACTATTGCACAACTCGGGCAGGTTGTCGGTAAACCCACGGTCTTCCTTGCGATCGATACCCTGATCAGCTTCTCGATTATCTGCGCCATGCTCTGGACGGGATGGATCACGCAACTCAATCCGGTGGAATCATTCCTCTGGTACGCAGCTACCACCATGAACCTCATCAGTCTCTCCCTTGTGTCGCTCTACAATGAGATCCAACGTGCGGACAGATGAATAACAGGGGGAGAAGAAACTTCTCCCGGGCCAGAGAAGGGACGTAAAAAACAGGGGATAAAAACATGTCCTTCCCTGAGGGTATAATCCAGCATGGTTAAATGGTGAAAAATACATTTCAGGATATGAGAAAATATCTTATTCTGATTATCCTCGTCCTGTTCCTCCTTGTCACCGGCTGCACATCCTATATCTCCAATCTTACTGCTCCAAAATCGGTCCTGCAGCTGAATCAGACTGCGACATTCGAACAGGACGGCTACCTGTTCGAGGTTACCGTTGATCATATCAGTGTCACGTCATCACCAGGGAACCCGCAAACCATTACCGTCGATATGACGGCGACGAATACTGGCGAAAAAGGAATTTCACTTATGGCCTACCCGCGAATCACCGATAATGCAGGCACAGACTATCCGGGTACCAGCATCTTTCTCGGTACGATAAATCCCGGCGGAAGGGCTTCCGGCAAGAGCAGCATCACTATCAACTCTGATGCGGCAAACCAGCTCAGGGACAATGGCCTGCTGAGTATCCGGCTCCAGGATGTAAAACCCATGCCGTGGGAAGCGACATGGTACGTGGATTTCCATAAACTTCCCTGAGATTTTTCAGGTCCTTGTTTTAGAATACCAAAGGTGTCAGGAAATACCTTCGGAAAAAATACGAGGAAAATTGTGAAATCCGGCGCATACCCGTTATTTCTTATCCTCACCCAGTGCTTCCCTGCTCCGCATCTGGTACAGCACCATCGGGTCCATCTCTTTATAGCTGTCCCTGCCGGTCCGCATAATCACGTTGCCGATCCCGCTGTTGACAATCATCTTCGAGCAGAGGAAACATGGCCAGATCTGGGTGATTTCATCAGTTTCGACATCAAACCCGGCCAGGTAGAGCGTACATCCCCGGGAGTGCTTCCCGGCCTGGAGGAGTGCGTTCATCTCCGCATGAACACTCCTGCATCGTTCGTAATTCGAGCCTGAGGGGATGTTGTGCTCCTTTCTCCAGCACCGGTTCAGTTCGGTGCAGTCCATCTGTTTCCGGGGCGCGCCCGTATACCCGGTGGAAACGATCGTATTGAATTCGTCAACGATGATGGCCCCGAAATTGCGCCGCAGGCAGGTGCCCTGGTGGGCGCATCGTGTGGCAAGGTCGAGGAAATAATGATGCCTGTTGGTCCGCATTCAGGAGAATATGGCGAAACCCGGTATTAAAGAGGCATGGTTTGAACCGTTCATTCCGGGCTGCAGAAGCATGCCGGCAAGGTAGACGATTATTGCGAGATGGATGACAAGGAACACCGGGACAAGGTAAAATTTTATTTTGTGGATCTTATGCCGGTAGAGCCTCATGGCGCAGAACCCCCCGAAGGGTCCGAGGAATGCCAGTGCCAGGAGGGCGTTTTCGCTTATCCTCCAGGCAGTTCTCTGTGCCTTCCACTTGTCAAAGGCAAATGCGCCAAATGCGAGTATGTTTGACACAAGGTAAAGAACGACGACAAAAAACAGCACATTGGGTATGACCATCAGCTCCCATGAGTATCTGTCCTTTGCCCGGGATAATTCTATGGAAACTGCATTGAAAGGGGAATAAACAACACGGATTTATCCCTCATGCGCAAACTTACCGCAACCTATGCATGTACCACGATACAATACCTGAGTATCCATGGATGATCTGACCATAGATGACATCATCGGCATCCATTCACGTCTCATCGCGCAGGTGGGTGGTGACGCACGGGTCCTCTCAGAGGCCGGGCTCCACCAGATAGTCTTCCACGTAAACCTGTCAGCGGATGTGTTCCATAAGGCAGCGTTTGTCCTTTTCTCGTTCAGCGCGTATCCCCCGTTCCGCGAGGGAAATGTGCAGACCGCACTCTGCATTATCAAAAAAATCCTCGACGCAGAGGACTACCGGATTGAGTTCGGGGACAAGGAGTTGGCAGATCTTGTAAAAGGTGTTGAATCTTTTTCTCTGGATATTGAAGATCTGGAGGACCAGATACGAAAGTACGCACAAAAAACAACCGGACTCTGATCAGAACGGCAGGGTTGTCTGGCGCACATCGGATTTTTCAAAGGATGAGACCCGGATACCGATAAGCCTGATCTTCCTGCCATCGTACAGCTCACGGAACAAGTTATGTGCATGGGATCGCAGTGCAGCCGGGTCCCGGGAATAGTGGGGAAGACTGCGACTTTTTGTCTTAGTGACAAATCCATGGAACCGGACTTTGACGGTGAGGGTCCGGAACCTGAGCTGTTCATCCGCAAGAGCTGCATGGACTTCTTCTGCAAGGATATCAATTGCACGGAGCAGGGCGTCTGTTGAATCTGTATCTGTCTCGAAAGTTGTCTCCCGGGATATCGATTTCATGCCGTCGCGGGCTACTACCTCGCTGTCATCGATTCCCATGGACACCTGCCTGAGCAGAACCGCTCCGCGACCAAACGTTCCTATCAGTACCTGGATATCATAACGTGCAAGCTCGCCGATTGTCCTGATTCCCAGTTCGAAGAGTGCCGTTTCGGTCTTTTTCCCTATCCCGGGAATCTTTCTCACCGGCATCGGATCGAGAAACTCCTGGATTGCTGTTGGTTCCACCACCGTCAGCCCATCCGGTTTTTTAAAGTCCGATGCAATCTTTGCCACCAGTTTTGACGGGGCGATCCCTATTGAACAGGATAGGCCGAGCTGCCGGTATACGGCGGTCTTGATCTCTCCTGCCAGCGATCGTGCCTCATCATAATTCCCAAGAGGGGATATATCGAGGAACGCCTCATCGATACTTACCTGCTCCAGAGGATACGCGTACGATCCCAGGATCTCCATCACACCGGCAGAAGCCCGGGTATATCTGGAAAAATCCGGGGGGAGGAAGATCGCATGGGGGCACAGGACAAATGCCTGCGAAACAGGCATTGCCGACCGGATCCCAAATGCCCGTGCTTCGTACGAGCAGGTAGAGACAACACCCCGGCCTTTGCCCTGCTTTGGATCTGCACCGACTACGACAGGTTTCCCTGCGAGATCGGGCTGGTGATGTACTTCCACGGATGCATAAAAACTGTCCATATCCAGATGCAGGATCATCCGCTGCCGGGAGTCGTGCGGAACCATTTTTTAAGTGATGGTGTTCCGGAGATATACTACTTTAGCGGGCAGTATGAAAGTGACCTCGTGCTGTTTGTAAAAGCCGGTACGCAGGATCTTCACAGTCTGAAAAGGTCTGAAGAGGGCAGGCTAAAAAATATCGTGATAGTGCCCGTCTGAAGTTATTCTGAACGTTGAACCACATCCACCACCGGTCACCCGGCAGGAAAAGAACATCCCCACCTCACCAAGGTCATCATCGCAACATACATTTTCGGAGGTTCCACAGACCGGGCATAGGTGTGACATTTTTTTCCTGCGTTCATTACGAGAGCTACCAACTGTTGCAAATGTGTGTATATATAGTGATTGATGTTGCAGAGAGTTACTGACGGGTATATATATTTCAGATTTTTTCTGATAATTTCAGTTCATATGATTGGAGAGGTGACGAATTTACACTGCAGGGCATTCAGTTCGCAATCCTGAAAAATCACTGATAGTGCACTGCCGCTGACGGATCATTGTCCTGAGCAGGTCACCTTCCTTTATGAACCGGTCCATGGGGAGGGTGAATTTACCGGAGAGGTAGTTAAGCGCAAGCCTGATGTCCTCAAACTCCCGTGCAGGCTGCTGCATGGCGCTCCGCACATTTTCCCTTACATTGAAGACACCCATTGGCACATACCCGTGCAGGGCCTCGCGGAGAATGATCGCCCCTGCCTGCCGTTGTTCCCGGGCAAGCGCTTCGAGCACCGCCATCTTGCAGGAGTAGTAGCACCCACCCAGAGAAGAATATTCGGTCTTTTTCCGGTTTCCCTCGTGATCCGAGAAGACCAGTTCCTCATTTCCCAGTACATGGAGAAAGGCTTCCGACCACTCGTACTGCCAGCCGGTCGGCATCAGGATCACAGCATAGTTGTTGTGCAGGCTGGAAAACTCATGCACCTGCCAGGTATCAATAACCGGGCATTTTTTTACCTCTGAAAGGAGCCGGTCGCCGATAATGGTATCGCAGGCAGTGATCGACCACCGGGTGGGAACAAGGTGCCTTATAGTATCCCGCCCCATGGTCCCCACGGAGAATGCCTTCTGGATGCTCGAGAAAGGGACCCCGGTCTTATGA
>NZ_JBAVIG010000049.1:0-13638 GCF_049686655.1 Methanoregula sp. | reverse complement strand
ATATTTGACGTTAACACATTCCTGAAAAATATCTCCCCTTCAAAGACGCTGAAAGGGCTGTCCCATACCGTGCATCCCACGTATCCGGATTTTTTCATGAATCTTGCGAGGGACGGTGTGGAGACATCGCTGATATTTACCCCGGGTGTGCTGAAGATCATGAACGAAAAATTTCCAGGCTGGGTCGGCGAGTTTCTCGGGTTTGGGACAACCAGCCTGTATGTCACAAAAAAAGATTTCAAATTCTCGTTCGTAGTCACCGATTCCTATTTTTCGATCTCATTATTTTACAACACCGGGATTTTTGATTCCAAAAATGATGTTACCAGCAATGACCCTTCGGCGCTCGACTGGGGAGAGCGGATCTACGCGTTCCTGCTGGAACACTCTGAAAAAATTGAGCGTCCCGATTAACCGGCAACACAGGCCCTGAGCCCAAGGGATATCAGTGATTCCCAGGAGATCACAAATTCCCGCATCTTCCGGTAGAACAGGGCCGGACTGTTTTCGAATGACGGGGAATACACCAGCAGGAAGGCGATGGTGACTACGAGACTGAACAGCAGGACTATCCATTCATCCCGGACTACACCGAAAAATACTGCATACGCCATCATACTGTACAGAGTGGCGAGAATGAGGAGGAGCACTTTCTTGGTAAGGTTCTCCCCGAGATATGCCGGCAGGGTCTTCACACCGGCAACGATATCCCCCTTGACGTCCTTGAAATCGTTTACGCACGAAGTTACGAATATTTTCATGCTGTAGAAGAGGAAGATTATTCCGACGGTCTGGATGCTGTTGCACCATTGGCCCACGATAAGGGCAATTGTTCCCGCCCAGGTAATTCCTACTATCACATTTTTTACTCCCAGGCTGCCTTTGAGTTTGAGCCTGAATGATCCGATCCGGAACCCCCGGGAATAGACATACCCGATAATGAACGGTAAAAAAGGAGCCAGGTAGATCCCGTCCAGAAAGAGAAGGATCGTCCCCGCACAGAACGCTATCATGCACGCGACCAGTCCAATCGTTCTGTTTGCACCGCAGAGCTCACTCTTGTTGATTGCATCTTCTTTGCAGTCAAGAGCACGATCGAGCGTATAGGTTGCATACATAAGGAGGCCGAAGGCAAAATACTCGGGAATCCGGGCAGCGATACCTGCAAGCAGGAAAGCAATATGAAGCCGTAATCCTGCAGAAATTGCGACAACCGTGGATGAATTCAGCAGTCGCATTGTCGGTGTGTCAAAGAATGTCACACCTGAGGAAATTTTCACGCGATATGTTATTACAATCTCATGAAAAATTACAAGCCCGCTATAATAAGACTCACAGGGTCTCAGGATGCGGCTGATTTTTTGTTACCTCCAGCCAGTAAGGATGTAAAACCTTCTGGACGTTCAGAAGCGCTCCCCGCCATGAAAAACTTTATCCTGTGGCACCCGGTATTAGTCACATATAGGAGGCAAAGATGATGGAGACCATGATTGGGAAAGTGACCCACTTTTACCCGAAAGTGGGCGTTGCTGCGATCGTACTCAAGGACCACCTCGCACGCGGCGACTGGATCCATATCCACGGGCACAGTGAGGACTTCCACCAGACCGTGACCTCGCTGGAGATGGATCATGTACCGGTTGCTGAAGCTGACTGCGGGCAGGACATCGGTTTCAGGGTTGATCAGCGGGTCCATGTCGGGGACGTGGTATACCGCGAGCTCTAATAAATATTCTCTCTTTTTAATCAGGGTTCTGGCATCCTTCCATTTCCGCGTATCAATTCGATCCCCCCGTTCACCTCCGGGTTGTCCCATTGCCTGTACGGTAACCCGGGCCGGCCAGGTACCGTCGATCCGTTTCCGGGGACTTGGTCACCGGAGGAACCCGGGAAGGGATGGGCAGGTACCCTTCACTCCACCACCACCTTCGCATTCTCATCGAACGGGTTCGTCCGCATCGCAAGGCTGAAGAGGTACGGGTAATGGTTCTGCAGGTATTCCATGTACTTCAACCACTCGGGCACCAGGCGCGAATACACCCGTTCCATATCGCCTTTAAGGTGGGCGATATCGGACGGGGGCAGCAGCGAGAGATCGTCCCGGGCCTTCAGCTCCTCGGCAAGGTGCGTGACCGCCAGGATCAGGTCCGTGAACGTCTCGTGCTCGAAGACCATCGGGTTCTCCACGATACGGAGGAGGAAGTCCTCGTTCCCGAGGAGGAACTCCCGCAGGTCTTCGAGATGTATGCGGGCGGGTTCGATGGTGCATTTCCAGCCGGCCAGGCTCCTGTGTGCTGCACGGAACCGGTCCGCGGTCCAGTCGGGGCCTGCTGCCATCTGTGCCTGCAGGGGCCGGGTGCCCGGATCGGCTTTTACGAACCGGGCAATGAGCGGGGTTCCGACCCGGGAAAAGAAGATCCCGATCACCATGTTCAGTTTCTCCATCCGCTCCTGCCGCTCCCGTGAGGTAAGCATCGAGTCGATGATCAGGGTGACACAGAGGACCTCGACCGGGATAAAGGCAAGGTCAGCGAGGAGATAGGTGAATAGGTAATGGGAATCCTGGAAGACAATAAGGTGGATCGTCATCAGGAGGAGCGTCAGGGTGACGAGCGCGACACCCACGATCAGCTTCCAGCGCATGTCTTCCTTCATAGTGATATGTCAGGCCGGGAAGGTGATAAAAAATCCGGAGGGGGCAGTACCACCATCTCCCCAGGTCGCGCCGGGAATAATCGTGTACCCATGCGACCCCCCCACGCCAGAATAGTACATATCCGGATACTGTTATGACGTGAAAATTCCATATTTTCGCATAAAATGCAGATCGGCTGAGGGGGGTCGCATGGGTACAAAAGAATTTTCAGAGCCCCTGCGAATGGATTTGGCAATCCGCTGATGCTCTGGAAGATCGCGAATATACTGACGAAAAAGAGGAAGGGGCCGGCCAATCCTGTAAATGCCGGGATGCCCGGGCCGATCTGCAGCTTGTACCCACGCGACCCCCCAACGACCCCCGTCGCGGTTGTTCTTCTGAGGCATTTCAGAACGAAAGTTCCCCGCCTCAGTGCCCCTCCGGGGCACGGCGGGCCGATTACCGGGTTTTGCTGATTTAAGGTAATTGATCCGCCGCGGGGGCGCCCCGTCGGGGGCGGCGGCGTCTCATCGCAAGTATGAGATATTACCTGATGATTATAAGATCTCCACACCATTTTTTGTCCAATCACCCTTTTTAATTCCGGGTGTTATCCCTTATTTACTGAAGTATTAATCAAATTGCAGATTATAGCTAACGAAAAGAGCAACTGTTCAAATGGTTCAAGTTAAAAATGTGATTTTCTCTGTAGAAAACCTCAATGAGACGATTTTTTCCTCACTACGAATATGATTACTGCGAATGCCAGGCCAATCGTCATGATCGCAACAGGAAGAGGTGCAGATGTTTGTGCTGACGATGCCGATGAGACTCGCGTCTTACTCCCGGTATTCGTACGGGAAAAAACCGTTCCATTTCCAGAAGTACACCGGGAAAAAGAATCAAGATTGATCGAAAAATTCCAGTCCCCTTCGTAAGGATCAAATTTTGTTGCACGAATGTTCAGGACCCTGGCACTGCAGGATATCGGAGCAGTCTGCCAGGTAATTTCATATTCGCCATTTTCCGTATATTTCCCGGATACGTCCCTGAAGTTTACCGGGGATCTGTTATCGACCTGGTATTCTGCGGTAATCTGGGAGAATCCTGATGATCCCGACACGTGAGAATCTGAGGGGGGGAATACCCTGAGGGTAATAAGACCTTCATTGTCGTCGAGCGCGATCGATTCCAGTCGTGCCATGACCCCGCCGCTTGTGACATTCTGCATGGGTGAAATGGCGCTGGTCAGTGCTCCTTCAGGATACTGAATGATAACTTCCGCGTACGAGTTAACTCCCGATGCATTCATTGTCAGGTAGTATACACCGGGCTGGACCTGCATTCCCCGGTCATCCTTTTGATCCCACGAAACGATCCAGTTTTGACGTGCGTGAGATCCAAGCGTCATGGTTTCTTTGCCCGGAGGAATAGTTCTTACAATTCCCCGATCCCAGCCGGTATTACGGAGGCTCACTATAATTTCCGGAGGGATTCCGGTAAGGCTGATCGGGACATTACCGTCATTCTGTATTATGGATGATACCGGGACTATCTCACCGTACTCAAACACATTTTTCGTCAGGGTTTGTTCAAATACAAGGGGGGTTGGTGCGGGAATGGGTTGAATCTGATCCGGATATGCCAGAGAACCCGCCGGGAAAATCCAGAGAAAAATAAAAAATCCAAAAAAAAGGAAATGGGGAATCTTTCGTGTTCTTTCTGGTTTCATGGTCCCTCACAGAAATATCAGGATTGGGAATTTGCAGCCCGGTGGTACGAATATATCGTATTTCCGGTCTTATATGCGTTCAGCAGTACGTAGTTTGCATTTCCCGTGAAATAATCATGGGAAAACCGCGTGCACGTTCCAATCCAGCTTGAGCTGCCGGAATCCTTTGTCTCGTATGCCTTCATGGTATTCGTTATCGCATCGAACGAGTGATTAACCGTGTCTGTCGTCAGTTCTGTCGAGGGCACGATACGGTTGATGTATGTTGAGGGATTGTCGCTGTCGTTATAGTTGAACGTATACCAGATACCCGTTCCGGTATTGTAGAAGTTGATGCTGTACTGGCCATTGGCGTTGACATAGAATTCATAGTTCACAAGGTTTTTCGATGTGATGTCGATCCATTTCATCCCCGTTCCACCAGTACCCCATTTTAAAACTCCCTCGTCATAGATGGGTGCGGACAGCCAGATGTGTCCATCATCACAATACCATAACAGCAATTCAATGACATCCCCGTCTCTGTTAAGATGTATTTCTGTCTCATGATAGTTTGCCGTACTCTGACCGGCATTGGAGAATGTGTCCGGTTTCATATCTCCCCGTAATGCAACGGGAGTGTAACTCGTAGATGTTCGTTTCCATAGATCCCATTCGGCATACAGGGTCGATACCATAGGACCCATAACAGACGCTCCTGCTTTTTTATTCGAATTATATACGACTTCAGGATTCTGTTTCGAAATCCTTTCATTTTTTCTTTGTTCGGTCGCTTTTGTTAATTCGGCCATATCCGGGTAGAACGAATAATAGGAAAGCGGATAATCCAGTGTTATCTGGGAAGGATTTGCTTTATTATCCTGTTCTAAAAGTTCCTTTGGGATCTGTAGCAATGCAACCGGTTCAGAATTTATTATCTTCTGATTTGGGTTGACTTCAATCGAAGATCCATCGGTTAACTTTTTGGTCACCATCAGGGTTCTGGGAATAGTGACAGATACCGAATCAGAGTTTTCCATTTGTTCGTTCAACCATCTGGCAGGAAACACAAATGATACAATTTCCGATTCATTCACCGGCTCTTTCAGGACAATTTCCGATTCGTCAAAAACCGGTGTAACCATTCCAGTTTGAGGATGATCGGTATCAGCGTTTATCGCATCATTTTCCTGGGCACTCACCATCGGAACCATCGTCATTGCTGTCAGCAGTAATGCTAGCATTATAACGCCAGTTTTTAGTTGTTTCATTTAGTTTCATCTCCAATTTTTTGATACGCTTCGCTCGGCAAATGATAGGTTGTAACACACCCGAGTTCGATCTCACATACCGGGCTCAATTCAGGGTCCCAATGGATGTGACTGGGATAGTAGCTGGGACCCCGGGAATACTATTATAGTATTCACGCAAGGGACTCAGCTGATTTTTAATATAGGATTTCTGTCCACATTCTCGAACTGCCAGTTCGATTATTGGGACAGAAAAAACAAGCAATGTTTCCCGAAACCAAAACTCTTATGTCAAAAAGACTGGGAGTTGTTGCGGTGATGCTTCTGTTGATCGCATCATTTGCAGTAGTATCAGCAAGTGAACAAGTATCGACTGTCAGCAATGGTGGCTATAGAATCGAACCGGTGCACGAATCAGGAATGCACCCATTGATCGTGTATGGGACAATCACCCAGAGTGTGACAAACTGGCATACGAAAACAGTGTCATCTTATATCACTTCAATGAATGTAAATCTGAATTGGGGTAATCCTTCAAATTCGCTCCGGCTGAAAATCTATTCTCCTGACGGTTACACATTCGGTCCTTATTATGATAGTTTTGATGGCGTCAATGACGGACGTATCAACCTGAATATCATTAACGGCAACGGTATTGCCCGAGGGACCTGGTATTTTGAAGTATACGGAGATCATGTGACGGGAACACAAGCTTATTCCATCTGAGTTGTGATGTACTGTCGGATGAAACATTCATCAATCGTCCTCTTTTTTTTGCTGGTTTTTTTTGCCAATGTCGCAGTAGTCCAAGGAGGTTATTCCGTCGAACCATATTCACTCCGGACCGGGCCTTCTGATATTCTCGGCGCCGACAGCACGATTTCTTTCTTTGAACTACCGCTCTGGATCCAGATTACTTGGAGCATTTGTTTTCTTATAGCAATTTTAGGCACGATCAAATTCGGCCCACTCCTTTTTGGGAAAGTCAAAACTGTCCTCCAAAATAAAAATCGTACTCTTTTGCTGGAATATATCGGGACACATCCCGGTTGTACTATTGCGGATTTATCGAAAAAGACCGGCATTAACCGTGGAACAGCCCGGTATCATCTGTATCTCCTCTTTCTCGAACGAAAGGTCGTGCAAAAAAAATACGGGAAACTAAGCTACCTTTTCGCCAATGGAGGAAGACCCCTTGAGAAAAAACGAGTGTACGGATATATCATGAATCCGGCAAAACAGGAAATCCTCAATCTGATTCTCGACCAACCTGGCATCAGCAATAAGGAGATTGCGGAGCGTTTGCTTTTAAAACGGAACACGGTCCATTGGCATCTCCAGCAATTTCTTGAGGAGAACATGATCGCGTCCAGATGGGACGGCAGGAACATGAACTACATCCTTTTACCAGAAGTTGAGGTTATACTGAGGGAATATGGGAACTAAGATGCGACGAATCAATTGCGGTGCATGCGATCATCTCACCCCAGTCGTAAAACTGTTTAATGAGTCGGTTGAGTAACCGGGTGAATGTTGAGGATCGAATCCGTGACAGAACTTATGGATCGTCGTGAAATGGGGGACTTCATCGAGATGGATCCTCTCCCGGAGAGAGTCCATGATCTCGGTGAGTTCCACAATGTCCCGGTAATCTTCAGACAGGTACTCTTTCAGGAGAAGAAGAATGAGTAACTGGTGCTGGGTAAACGTCTTCTTTGAGAATTTCGACGAGAATAGTGGGATTCGGGAATCTCTGATCAACCCGGAGGACAATTCAACAAACCTGATATCCGGTTTGCTGATCATTTAATTGTCCTCCTTACGAGATATTGGCATAACAAGGTAAGGAGACACCGTACCTTAGCTTTTGTGGTCAGTTGTTAACATCGAGGAATGGAGGGCTTCTACAGAGCCCCAAAATTTATACTCACTGGAAATGCATTCAAAGGAAACATTTTTTGGAAATTTCAAAATTTAATATCGCAATTTTCATCAACTCTAGTATGAGCTCCTGAAATAATATCACAATATTTGATATTTGTAAATAACCTAAAAGAGAGAAGTAATAAAAGAAATTGTGTTCTTCAGCCTCAAACGGCTTTCACTGCATCGATCTTGATGTAGCGCCGCTTCAGGTTGTGCTTGCTGCCGATGACCGCAAAGGTGCGTTCCTTTGCCTGGTTCTCGTTGGGCGCCTCGATCACTTTCGTGTACGGCATCCAGTCCTCGCCCATCCGGAACGTGCCCTTCACTTCAAACTTCAGTTCTGCCTTCTGCTCTGTCATATACCTCACTCCAGAAAACCAAATATGTCCTCTACCCTGCCCAGTTCAAACCCGCTCGTGGCATTGCCTGCCAGGTACCCCTTCTCGTTCACGAGAAGGCCGGTACCCACGAGGCCGCTGCCCATGTTGATCGAGCCCGTCCCTACGGGAACCTTTGCGACCGCCTCGATCCGTGCGATCTGCTGGTCGGTGGCCCGCGGGTGGACGATGACGCCTTTGTTCGTAGCAACACCTGCCATGCCGACGGTCTTGACACCGCCGAGCACGAGGGTGAAGACCTCGACGCCAAGGAACTCGCCGATCGCATGCATCATGTCGACCGGCATGTCCGGGTGGACTGCGGCAAAGGTATCGTTTGCCATGATCACGTTGCCCGCGGCGTTCATAGACTCATGGAGCAGGAACACCTTGCGGTGCTTCGAGAGGATCGCGACTTCCTCATCGGTTGCCAGCCCTGAGACCACGATACCCCGGCTGTTTCCGGCCACGAGCGAACCGATGATGGAACTGCCCTGGATCGTGGTCTCTACCAGCTCTGCCTGCAGAGCCGCTTTCACTGCCGCTTTAAACTCGTCCGGAGATTCCGGGGGGATAATGGCGATATCCCCGACCACCCGGGCAAATACCCCGATGTTCGGATCGCCTGCAAACGTGATCGTCCTGTCCATCTTATGATTCCGGTGCAAGTTCAGCCTGAACCTGCCCGTCCTCCATCTTCATGGCACGGACACGGATCTTTGATGGCGGCTTGGAGCTGCCCCGTGACCATACCTGCTCGTTGATGCCCTGATCGAGCTTGACGTCCTCGCTCTTCATGTGCTTGGCGAGGTACTTCCTGATATCCTTGATCGCACCGTTGGACCTCTTCCACCGGGGCATACGCCGTGCATCCCGCAGGGGGATGATATATACGTGCTCTTCCATCTTCTCTGCCATATCACACCTTCAGCGTGCTCTTGCGCCAGTTGCGCCGTTTCGGGTGCGCCACGACACCGCGCTTGGTCCTGACCATTACCCACTGGGGCACGCGACGGTTCTGGTCGCAGGCCTTTGCCAGCCGGATCTTCCTGCCTTTGCTTAGCTTGCTCATCTTTTTTCACCTGGATTTATGTATTTTTCCTGCCCACCACGAGCGACTGTTCGTGGTGCTTTGGGAACAGGGGGGCGAAATCGAGCCCGCGGGCCCGGAACGCCTCCCGGATCTCCGCTTCATAGTCGCCGTTCCGGACCTGCCCGGTCTCCCCGTACTGGACGGTGAGGAACCGGTCGACAAGACGGTCGACTTCGGGCCTGACATACCCGAGCAGGGGCCGTACATACGAACACCCTGTCCTGCTGCCCAAGCTCTGGACTGCATCGCGGGCAAGCATCGGGACCCGGTCATCAAACCTGGTGCCGTCCCCGACCACGTTATACTCGGCCGCAAGGGTCTCGACAGCTTCCTGGTGTATGCAGTTGATGGCATCGTTCGGATACCCCTTTGCAATCACCAGGTCTACCATCTCGTCCAGCAGTCCTTCTCTGAATACTCTCTTTTTTATGGGAAACCCCAGCACTCCTGCCGCTGCCTCGACCATCGGGATCTGGCGGTCCGGGTCGAACACGAACGTGTTGAGTTCGACCTCGTAATACGTACCCAGCATCATTGCTGCAAGGGAACTGTCCTTACCGCCGCTATACAGCACTCCTGCTTTCATTATTTCCTGGTTATTGAGTAATCCCGTTTGGCCGGTGCAAGCTGCCTGAGCAGCTCCTTGAGCTGTGAGTCAGAAATCTTCTTCGCCAGCCGGCCGCTCTGAGCAAGCTGGATGAGCTGCTGCTCAACCGCGCTCGCGAAATCAGGCTTGGTCAGCTTGATGGTATTCAGGCGTTCCCGTGCATCCGGCTCGAGAATCTGCATGAGTATCATCTGGATCTGGGATTTCTGGCGCTGCTGGCGTTCGAGCTCTTCCTGCATACCCTGTTGATCGCCAGCCTGCTGCTGCAGCTGCGCCATCCTGCGTCTGCGGAGTTCGTTAAGCTCGTCGTCTCCCATGGTGACACCTCACTGGGGTGCTTCTGCCTTGTCGGCTTTCTTCTTTGCCGGCTTCTTCTCGGCCTTGGCACCGTCAGCGCCCTCAGCCGGGGCTGCGGCCTTGTCGCCGCCCTTCTTCTTTCCACCCTTTGCGTCGGCCTTCTTGGGCTCTTCGACAACAGGCTTCACGCGTTTCGGGACGGGTGCCGGCGGGTTCTTCTTCACTTCCTGTGCGAATGCATCGAGGAAGGCCATACCTGCAGGGGAGACTTTCCGGCCGACCTTGTCGTGGACAATAAGACCCGCTGCCTCGAGCTGCTGGACAGCCTTGCGCAGGATCGACCCCGAACCCTTGCGGAACGCATTGGGCCGGGCGCCGCGGTTCTTGTTACCGCCGTAAAAGCTTCGCATCCTCTCGACGCCGATAGGGCCGTCGACATAGACGCGTCTCAACACTGCTGCTACCCGGATAAACCACCAGTCGGGGTCTTCAGGGGGCATCTCTTTGTGAACCCCTGTCTTTGCGAAGGCTGCCCACGCGGGCGGAGTGATCTCCTTCCGCTTCTTGAGCTCCTCTGCGACCGCCCGGATGATGTGGTCTGCGGGGACATCGTATACTGTTGTCATCTACTACCTCACTGTTGAATAATGAAATAACAGTCTTATGTTATTTGTGAGGAAGGTTCTTATATATTTCCAAGGGCAGAAGAGCCGGCGGGAGAGGAAAAGAGATGATGAGATACGTCTTGTATATTCTTGAGCCGGTACCACGGAATTTTCCGTTCCAGTAAATTTTCAATGCAGATTTATTGTTTTACCTGCAATCAATTAAAACAAGTCGCCACCCCCGCGGAGCACCCCGGGGGCGTCTGCACGTGAAATAATCTTATCTCTTCGCCCGCTTCATCGCCCCGGTCTGGCGTGGCTTCACGGTCTCAGCGGTTTTCGCCGGGGCTTTCTCGGAGGGTTTCGCCGGGGATTTAACCGCAGATCTCGCCGTGGCTTTGGCAGTAGCCTTCGCAGGAGCCTTTGCTGCGAGTCTCCCCATGGGCTTTCCGGTGGGCTTCCCCGTGCCCTTTCCGGCAGTTCCCGAGGTGCCGGTTATCTTACCTGTAGCTCCCAGCACCATCGTCCTGCCCCGGACTTCCACGAGTTTCGCTTTGGCTTCCGAGGCCACAACTGACGGATCGACTTCCGTGTTCTGGAGCCACTTCACCTTGATCAGTCTGCGTTTCTTAAGCTGGGCCACGATCTCCTCGATCATGGTCCCGGTACAGCCCTGTTTGCCGATCCAGACGGTCGGCTTGAGGTCCTGCATGGACGAATCATTCTTTTCCGGCACTTGGTCTCACCACACGGTATCTCATCTTCTTATTGCAGGACTGGCAGGTGACCACGACGTTACCGCGGGACACCCGCACCCGCATATTCCGGCCCGGGACCAGGAACGCAGAGCAGTGGTGGCAGTACCGGCGCCGGAATGCCCGGTCGATCCGGATCCGCTGGCGCATCGCGATCTTCCGGGCAAGCTCCACGTACCGGTTGCTTCGTTCCGGATGGTCGGGAAATGCCTGCTCCGCCTGCCCGAATAGCACCTCGATGCGTTCCCGTGCGATCATGCGCGTCGCAGGGCTCCTGGACTTCTCTTTCATTTCGTCAGAACCGGTTCCCGGTTGTGCTGTACATTAAAGCGTCCTAGATGATAAGCGTCGGGGTGACGGTAAGGAGAGATTCTGTTCAGGAGCGGATCCTGACCCTGCGGCCGATCACGTCCAGCCTGTCCTCGCAAAAGAGCCGGATGGCTTCCGGATAGCATTCGTGTTCCCGCTCCAGGATGCGGTCGGCAAGGGTGTCCTCGTCATCGCCGTCCAGCACCGGTACGCAATACTGGAGGATGATCGGTCCGCAGTCAAGGTTCTCATCCACGAAATGGACCGTGCAGCCGGCAACCTTTACGCCATGCAGGATCGCCTGCCGCTGGGCGTGCAGGCCGGTGAAACTCGGCAGGAGCGCCGGGTGGATATTCACCATCTTTCCTGAAAAGGACCGGACAAGGTCCGTCCCGAGGATGCGCATGTACCCGGCAAGAACGTACAGGTCTGCGTCAACCTCCTGCATGGCCGCAAGGAGCGAGCGCTCGTACGCCTCACGGGAAGAAAACGAGCGGTAGTCGATCACCCGTACGGGAATGCCGGCCTTCCCTGCACGTTCAATCGCGTACGCACCCGGGTTATCCGTGATGAGCGCTTCGCAGGCCGCCGGGATCGTACCGGCAGCGATCGCATCGATCACTGCCTGGAAATTCGATCCCCTGCCGGATGCGAGCACCGCTATACGTTTTTTCATGGATATACCTGCCAGATCTCTGGTATGGTTGCACCTTAACTGTTGCCATTGCCGCCATTCCCATCCGGGCGGACTACGATCTTGACCTTGACAATACGCCGCCCGTGCATCTGCAGGACAACGAGTGTCACCCGGCCTTCGCCAATCTCCACCTTCTCGCCCGGGTGCTGGGGGAGATGGCCGAGCCTGTCGATGATCAAACCCCCGACCGTCTCGTAGGAGTCGTCGGTCGGGAGGTCGAGGTTCATCCGTTCGTTGATGTCTTCGACCCACATCTGGGCATCGACAACAAAGACGCCGGGCGAGAGTTCCTGTACCTCAGGTTCCTCCTTGTCGTACTCGTCCATGATATCGCCAACAAGTTCCTCGAGGATATCCTCGACGGTCACGATCCCGACAAAACTGCTGTACTCGTCGATCACGATCGCCATCAGCACCCGGTGGACCTGGAGTTCCTTTAACAGGTCGTCGATCTTCTTGGTATCGGGCACGAACATCGGGTCGAACATGATCTCCTTTATCATCGAGCTCTTCCGGTGGGAGACCATGGCGGAGAAGACGTCCTTGACGTTCAGGATGCCGGTGATGTTGTCGATCTGGTCGTGGTAGACCGGGATCCGTGAGAAGCCGGTTTCGTTGAAGATCCGGATCGCCTCTTCGAACGTGACCGTGTCCTCCATCAGGATCACATCCACCCGGGGCGTCATGATCTCGCGGGTGGTGGTATCACCGAACTCAAGCACCGAGTAGAGCATGTCCTGCTCCGCCTGCTCGATCGTGCCTTCCTCCTTGCCTACATCGATCCATTCCTTGATCTCCTCTTCCGTGACCGCGGGTTCCGCCACTTCCTTGCCTATGCCAAATGTCGGGCTTACCCGTTCCACGAGCCAGATGATGGGGGAGAAGATCCGTGAGAGGAAGAGGATGACCGGGGCAACCGTGAGGGGAAAGGATTCGGATGCCCGGGCCGCGTAGATCTTCGGGCCGATCTCGCCAAAGATGAGGAGAACGATTACTACGAAACCGGTCGCGATCCCGACCCCGACATCGCCGAATTCCTGAATTGCAACCGCCGTTGCAATGGATGCAGCGGTGATGTTGACGATCGTGTTCCCGATGAGGAGGGTGATCAGCAGGTGTTCGGGGGATTCCTTGAGTGCCGCCACTGCCGAGGCCCCGGGACGACTCTCGTTGACAAGGGTCCTGACCTTGGCCCGGGTGATGGAGATGAGCCCCACTTCCGAGCTTGAAAAAAACGCGGAGAGGAGGACGCACACAATAAATAACAGGATTTCCAAAACGTCGTCCTGGATCATCGGGTTTCACAACGTGCGGGCGCACGCATTGTTTTATGGTTCATGATGGAATGCATAATGAAATTTTCACCATTATATACG
>NZ_JBAVIG010000048.1:0-66894 GCF_049686655.1 Methanoregula sp. | reverse complement strand
CGTTGGGAGAGTTAGAATTGTTAATATCCACACTGCCCCAGCAGTCAATGTATCTTTTGTAAACATTCTCCGGTAAGAACTGCTTGTACGATGTCCAATTGATTGAACTCACGCCGTGCGACATAATGAAGTTCTTATTAGCATCGTTGAAACCGATTTCATCCGACTTCTGTTCGAAGAACTTTCGAAGGTCTTTCAGTTGGAGTTTGCCATCAATATTCGTCAGTTGCACAGGGTTCTGGAATAGCCATCGCATGAATTCATTGTAACAAAATACTAAATCACCATCTTGTTTCCCTTCTGTCAAATCCTTTAACAATGGGATAAGCACAGGGTGAAGAGGAACATAATGTTGAAGTCTTATTTTATCCTGATTCGCTTCGACGGTGAGAACATTCGGTGTTTTGGTTAGGGCATCCTTCACTTGTTTTACAGTCAATCTCGATACTGTGATAACCCTCTGACCTGTATAGGCTAAAAATAAGAGTGTTGTTTTGAAGTTCTGTTTTTTCTCACGGGGCAAATTAGAAGACTCAAGGGAGATGAGAGCATTCTTTACATCATCGCTAGTGAGTATTCTGGAGGTAAGCAGTTTGATCTCTTTTCTCACTCTCGGCTTTTCTATATAAACATCAAAGCTCTGATAATTTGAATTCATTCGTGTGCGCGTCAGATGAGTTAAAAAAGACTTCACAAACCCGAATATTTTACCCCATGAATCATGACATTTGTAATTAGAGAGGGTATATTCTCGAATTGCATTCATTGTGTCTTTAGAGATAATGCCCTGTGTAGTATCCCAAAGTATGGTTGATGCTTTGTTGAACCATAATACAGACTTTTCAGAGAGTTGAGTTGTCTTCGCTTTGAGATATTGTTCAAGTTCTTTATGAGAATACTGCAATTGTAATTCATTCAAACTCAAAGCATTTGGCTCTATTTCCAAATTCAAGCCTTCACACGGCGAAGATCTCGTGTTCGAATCACGACGGGCCCACTCCGTTTTCAACGTTTTATTTTGCCCATCCTGTTAAAGATAATTTTATTAACATACCACCGATAGTCATCGTGATGAAACCGGTTTTTGTTTACGGGGTCGGCCAAGATGTTCGGGCATCTGCCCTTGCTGCTGCAATCCGCGATATTCTCCTGAAAAGTTCGGATGGTTTCTCTTGGCTGGATAAAGGGGATACTGTTCTCTTAAAGCCGGCGCTGAACTCCTCCGATCCCTACCCCGCCACTACGCATCCTCTGGCAATTGAAGTTACCTCACAGCTTCTCGCGGAACGCGGTGCGAAAATAGTAATCGGGGACCAGTCTGGGATCGAACATGTACTGCATCACCCGGGAGGAGTGATCCGAGGAAGCAGCCGGTCCAGTTACATCAGGTCAGGTATGGGCTCAAAAGACGATACTCGGTTTGTGAGTTTCGAGGAGGGGGGATGGGATACCGGTTTTTATCACTACCGGTCCGGGAGCACCCCCTCATGGCCGTACGGTTTCTTTATCTCGGATTGGGCACGGAAAGCCGACCATATCATCAGCCTTCCGCGGTTGAGTACCCACAGTCAGGCTGGGGCTACATTGGGGTTCAAGATCATGGTAGGGATGCTACGCGAGGACAGCAGAATGGAGTTCCATGCAAACGGGCCGTATAATAACGTTATAACAAAAGCGGCGAAAGGGAGTGTACTATCGGCAAAAGACGATCATTCGGGTACCTTTTTTGAGAAGATAGTAGAAATCAGTGATGCGATAAAGGGAAAACTCCGGTTGACCATGATCGTTGCAACAGAGGCGCAGGCCACATTTGGCCCTGACCGGTTTGGAATCCGACTCGGACCGCTGGGTTTGGGTAGGGCATATGTTAAGAAACCCGAACCAGGACTGGTTTTTGCAAGCGTTGATCAGGTTGCAGCTGAAGCGTATGCCCTTGCCTTACTCAAAGATCTCAAACATGAAGTTCCATTCCTTCCGCGTATGGCAGAACATTTAATCCTCTTTCAGAACGCGAATGTCAGGGATCTTCTGACTGTACCGGTCCGCATCCACCCGTTTATCCGGCATGCAATCAGGATCGGTCTTGGAAATATGCCAGAGAGGATTGAATATACTGATGTTCCATATGCGGTACAGGATAAAATAAACGTGTATTTCTCCTGAAAATGGCAAATTCTGATGATCTCCACAGGAAACAAAGGGGTATCAATAGTCATTTTTGATGTCACTATATATCGCCTGTGTATTGCACGTGCAATACTTTGAAGTATTTTGCAATACGGTAAGAAATCCGTTTCTCATAAAACCCGGTGCGAATTATTTACCGTTTCAACGGGGTCAGGAGTTGTTCTGGCGCAGTCATGGGATCGGTTATCGGAAAGGTAAATGAATCAGGGAATGTCCCGGATATACTCGAAAAGTGAGATCCTGACCAGTAACAAATCAAGATCGGGCGTCCAGGCTACAAATGCTGAGTTTACATGTAAAGGCATGTACAATCCCGGATCAGAAGGTTCCATTATCGTTCTGTTCATGTTCTGGCAGTTCATGCTTGCGGACAGGATCTGCGATTACCGGATCTATGAATGGATCCTCCCAGTTAAGGACAATAGTCCAGAATGCCCGGTCACGATCGCGAGAGACTCGCGAGTCTTGAGGAAAAGTATTGAGCAGTCCCGCCGACCGGATTGCTCCGGACGGCAGGCGGACTGCGTGCAAAAGGAAAAAGTGAGATTATGCGTTCTTCATCTTGGCTTTTGCGACGAATCCGTCTTTGCCAATATAGTACATGAAGCCCTTTTCTTTGGCGATCTTTTCAGTACCGACTTTCTTCTTCTTGCCGGTCTTGTTGTGCTTCATCGGGGCTGCCCAGACATACCCGTCCTTGCCAATGAAGTAGAGGTATCCCTTTTCGCGCTGAATCTTTTCTTTTCCAATTTTGGTTCCCATTTAAACACCTCAAAACCTCAATCGGGTTTTGATAATGAGAATTGACGCCTGATAATATAAAAGGTTTCCGTCGAAATGCCGTCGAAGTCCGGTTTTTAGCCACATATCTGGGGGTATTTTTGACATTCTGGCGCACTAATCATCCCGATTAAATACCCGTTTAAACCGCCCAGTTTTACCTAATTCGGCACAATAACTGGCTGAATACCCCACGGGGCGGTTATGCGCACCGGAAGCGGAAGCGCAGCCCCTGGGGGGGTTATAGCGACGGTGAACTACGGGTAGGGCGCGGCACCCTCTTCCGTACAGATGAAGAGATCGTCTCATGCCATTTTTTTATCTCTGGAGAAACGAACAAGCCTCCGGGCTGACAGAGAATCGTGGGGGGCATTTTATAGATTGCGAATGATGGATTAAGATCAGTCCTTTATTGCCTCAACTTCAAGCCTGACCATGCCGACATGGATTGTTCCTGCCGCATCCTGGGGGAACATGGCACAGAACTTGTCCACAAGTGCGTTGATAAAAGCTAGCTGTTCATGTGCTGGGATCCGGCAAATCCACGGGAGCCAGGTCGTACGGATCCATCCGGCAAACCCTTCGCGGGATTGATACGTCATGTCCTTCTGTATGAGATCTACCCGGACAGGTATCATACCTGCAGCTGTGATCATGGTCCGGTATTCTCCAACACCAAAAAAACCATACCGGAAAGAAAAACCGGAAAAATATCTGCCCCAGGATTCGTTTTCGATAATCAGCGCATCAATCGCTTTAAACACTCCTGCTGCATTTCCCTTGCCACCCATCTGGATCAGCATCCTCCCGCCGGGAACCAGGGCTCGTCCAATACCGGTGAGAATCGGGAGGTGATCGGGGATCCAGTGCAAAGCGGCATTCGAGAAGACTATATCGAATTCTTCCCGATAATCCAGGGACTCGGCCGGAATCCTGCGAAAGGAAAGATTCGGGTACTGCGTGGTGGAAAAGTGTTTGCAGGCAAAACCTATCATATCTGAAGAACTGTCAATACCGACTGCCTTGCCCCAGGGGAGTTTACGTGCAATTCCGGCAGTCACGCTACCGTCCCCACATCCGATATCCAGCACCCGCTCGTTCCCAGTGAGTGCCAATTTTCTCACCAGTTCCTCCGCCCACATTTTCTGAGCTGGGGAACTGTTCCGGTAATCCTCCGGATTCCAGCGGAATGCCGGTCCGTTCGTATTCTCGACCACGGGAATCTCCAAAGTAATATCAGAAATCTCCGTGCGATGAATCTTCCGGCTGCTTATAAGAAATGCGCCGCACATTTATCGCAGAAAAGATCCCATGATTACCGGGTTATCCGTGTACTTTCATCTCATCCTTACCGATGAATGCAACCTCTGTTGCAGTTATTGCCGGGCAAAGGCCTTTCTCGATCTTCCCGAGAGCGATGACGAGCGTGCTGTCATCATTGACGAAAATCTGCCGGTTGATATTGCATATGATACGGAAGAACTCTACAGGTTCCTTAAGCGGGATCCATCGCCCACTCTTACGTTTTACGGTGGCGAGCCACTCCTTCGGGCAAATTTGATCGAGCGCATAATGCACGAGGCCCCTGTGCAGCGGTTCATGATACAGACCAACGGTCTGCTGCTCGATCGGCTCCCACCGGAGACCATAAACAGGTTTGCTACTATCCTCGTGTCGATTGACGGCAGGGAACAGCTGACCGATGTCCACCGCGGGAGGGGAGTATACCATAGGGTTATGGAGAATGTCAGGAAGATCAGGTCACGAGGATATGAAGGAGAACTTATCGCCCGCATGACTGTCACGGAAAAGACGGATATAGTTGATGCAGTCAGTCACCTTGCCGATAACCCGGACTATTCCTTCTCATCCATTCACTGGCAGATCGATGCAAATTTTGCCGGCGATTTTTCACAGCGCCGGTTTTTTGACTGGGCCGGTGGATGCTACAATCCCGGGATCCGCAGTCTTGTCAATGACTGGATCTCCCGTATGGAGAATACCGGCACAATCCCGAAATGGTATCCCTTCCTTGACCCGATGGAGGATCTGCTCAACGGTCGCACGAGCCGTCTCAGGTGCGGTTCGGGCTATGCCAATTACAGTATCCTGACCGATGGTCACATCGTTCCCTGCCCGGTCATGATCGGCATGCAGCAGTATTATCTCGGCCACATCAGCACAGCCGATCCGCTCAATCTTCCGGACATCCCGGTGGGCGGCGAATGTACCGGATGCCGGCTTGCGGATTTCTGTGGCGGGAGATGCCTCTATTCCAACATTACACGCCCATGGGATGAGGCGGAGCGCAAGCTTGTCTGTGGGACTATTGAGAATCTGCACGATGCCCTTATGGAAGCGTTGCCCCGGGTCCGGGACCTGATCACCCGGGGTACGATACGCAACACAGGATTCGCACATGAAAAATTCAACGGATGCGAGATTATTCCTTAAATTTTCCATCCCGGCATTTGTATAATCCCTCTACCATAATGCAGGGACTGTCTCCCCAAACACCGGAAACCCGGTTCTGATTCCCTTTATTTACCATTTTTATCAATAGTTTTCCAGCTATATGGATTCAGGGTTTGCCGGATCCGATAGCCTCAAGATACTGTTGTCCCCATCATACTTCATGACAGGATCGTGGAGAGTGGCAAAAGAATCCGCAGACAGGGAGGGGTTGACGCAGGTCTATCACGATTGCGACGACAACATCTATGGGGCCTGCGGAGCAGGTGAGCGGCAGGGGTCCTTCAAAGCCGGGATCTTCATCGAACATCGCTGCCTCTGTATGCCGGCACACCTGAGCTGCGAAGAACTGGAAGAGAAAGAGCGAAAATTCCATCAGGAAAATCCTGATTGGTAATATCGCAGTCGCTTGAAATCTGGCTATATTACTATACTTTATTTTTTTTGTTTAATTTCCTGTCGGAACCGGTGGAGAATATCATAGAGCATAAGGCGGAATTCCACTCCTATCTCTTCCCATGACTTAGCGTCCAGCACCCTGTCATTGGCAAGTACATCATCATGACTTTCATGGACAACCTGGCCGTCTTCGTTTATGCCGGCCTTGGGGTGCCACCAAAGTTGCCGTACGATCTCGAAGTAGCCGCTAGCAAGGACCAGGAGAAATACCAGCGGCACGATGAGGAATGACAGGAGCCAGAACATAGGGTTCGTTATTGCCACCGAATCGATCCACTGGAATATCCGCAGGAAAAATGCAATACAGAAGACACTGCCGGTTGCTTTGATGAGTGGCGCCGGCAAGTTAAGAGGAAAGGGAAATGCACCGAAGATCGCTCCCACAAACAAGATGATCGCGATCAGGAGGAGAAGCCAGAAGTTTTCATTGATGAAACTGACTCCCTTTTGATAAACCGGGTTTGAAACATAAAAAGTAAGGATATTTGCCAAGACCACCATGATCAGGAATCCGATGATGCCAATCATCTTTGATACAAATATCCAGCCAAAAGGTTGTGTCCGACAGCGCACAATATCTCCTTCCCGGAAATGCTGTACCTATCTTGTCGGGGTGATATAAGATTGTTGGAGATCGGGAGAATTTATACAGATGATATCATGCACAATATGTATAATCCCAGACGGAAGACTATGTTGCTAAGCTATGCACATCAATTACAAAAGATATGGGCTCTACCTGCTCCGGTGGCAGGCAAGCACACCTATACTCGCCGGAGTGGGGATCATCCTTGCGTCCACGGGACAACTGGTGGCAGCGATTGTCGCAAACCTGATTGGGGGCCTTATCTTCTTCTGGGTGGATCAGTTCATTTTCACCTCGCAGTCGCTAGCTGCACAGTGGGAAGTAAGGGATAATATCACCTGTGTGGACTGCGGAAGGGTCGCTCGCGGGTACCGGCTTGTGAGATCCGGCGATTATGACAAGACCCACGATCATGAACCCGAGTTCCGCTGCGAAGAGTGCTCAAAGAAAAAAACTGAGGTGCTCAAAGGCCGGGGCATCCGGACCGAATGAGATTATTGTATTTTCGTACTTTTTTTTATTTTTTATTTCAGATTTCCCGTATAAGCCAATCCCGGTTCTGTATTTTTAACGGTGATCTGCAGTCCCACATTCATCGGGTCCCGCACGATCTCATACGAGATTCCGATCGGATTCCCGAATAGTTGTTCAACCCACTAAAAGGGCATATTATTTTGCTACATAAAAAGCATTAAAGTACAAAAAATTACAATAATGTATAAATATGTACAAAGTCAAACAATAGAGCAGAGATGTTAATCGGAAATTTCAGTACACCGGAAATATTCCCAACTGATCCGGCAGATCCCGGGAGCCTGCCAGAGAGAGTGAGAACTATGCCATTACCACTGAATCTGAATCTCGGCTACGAGGAGTTTATCACCGCTGTCAGCAACCAGCCAAAACCGCTGATCATACCGCTGTGCGCAGAACTTCCCCTGCCCGATATCTCTCCCCTCGACATTTATACAGGGACCAGAACCGGGAGCGGATTTCTCCTGGAGTCTATGGAGGGAAGTGAAAAACTTGCCCGGTACTCATTCATCGGCATCGATCCGGAGATGATAATTACTCTCGGCAGAACGGTGACCATTCGGGGCAACGAGCCATTCGTTGCTATTGCGAGGGATCCCGAAGGAGAGACACCGGTCGACAAGGTCAGATCAGTCCTTTCCCGGTTCCATTACATGAACGTCAAAGCACCCAGGTTCTTCGGTGGCCTTGTCGGCTATTTTGCGTACGACTGTATTTACTCACTCTTCGAAAAAGTTGAGAGAACAAAGACTCCGGATCCCGTCCTTGCAGACAAGGAACCTGATGCCTGTTTCATGCTTACCAAGGACTGTATTGTGATCGATCACCGGGATAGAAAGCTCTTCATCTTCTCCAGCCCGTTCCTGACGTACGATTCAGATCTCTCTGGAGAGTATTACCGAAGCGTTGCAAAGATCCAGACCATCAGTGATCGCATAGGCACACTAGTGCATGAGCACGCGGGACCGAACATTCCTGTTGATAAACCAGGTCTTCCCGTACAGGCTTATCCTTCCATCTCGCAAGAGGCATTCTATGAGGCCGTCCGGAAGGTCAAGGAGCACATTGTTGCAGGCGATATCTTCCAGGCCGTAATCTCCCGTCGCATGGAATTCCCCGTGAACCGGGACCCGTTCGCTCTCTACGCAGCACTCAGGGAGATCAACCCGAGCCCGTACATGTATTACCTGGACTTTGGCGAGGAGAAAGTGATCGGGGCAAGTCCTGAGATGCTCGTACGGGTGGAGAAACGCCGGGTGACTACGGTCCCGATAGCCGGGACCCGGCCCCGGGGCTGCACGAAAGAGGAGGACGCCCGGCTCGCGGAAGATCTTCTTGCCGACAGGAAAGAACGGGCAGAACACACGATGCTCGTAGATCTTGCAAGAAACGATCTCGGGCGGGTCTGCAGGTTCGGATCTGTTGAGGTCACAGAGTTCATGGGCATCGAGAAGTTCTCCCATGTCCAGCACATTGTCTCGACAGTCAGCGGGATACTCCGCGACAACCTTGACTGCTACGATGCATTCAGGTCCTGCTTCCCGGCAGGCACTGTATCGGGAGCACCCAAGATCCGGGCCATGCAGATCATCGATGATCAGGAGCCTGGTCCCCGCGGGCTGTACGCAGGTGCCGTAGGGTATATCGGTTTTGACCGGAACCTCGATTTTGCCATCGCCATCAGAACGATCCTGGTAAGAAACGGTATGGCTTCTGTACAGGTAGGAGCAGGGATTGTAGCTGATTCGGTCCCGGAAAATGAATGGAGGGAAACCGAGAACAAAGCGGCAGCGATGCTCCGGGCGATCGAGCAATCAGGGGCAGGGCCATGAAATCCAGGGTTCTGATCGTGGACTGTTACGACAGTTTCACCTTCAATCTCTACCAGCAGGTCGGAAAACTGGGCGCAGACCCGGTTGTACTTCCCTGCGACACACCACTCGATGTGCTGAAGAAGACCGGATGCGATCGTATAATCCTGTCACCAGGCCCGGGCTCGCCGCAGGATTCCGGCGTCTGCCTTGAAGTGCTGGAAACCCTGAGCAGGACCATTCCGACACTTGGGGTCTGCCTCGGCCACCAGGCCATTTGCACTGCGTTCGGCGGCGAAGTCATTCGGGCCGCGCACCTGATGCATGGCAAGACATCACCCATCCACCATGACGGAAAACGGATCTTCTCTGGTATCCAGCAGCCGTTCACTGCAACGCGGTACCATTCGCTGGTCGCCCGTGAGGAGTCCCTTCCCGGGGATCTGGTCGTGACGGCAACGAGCGGCGATGACGGGTACGTGATGGGCGTGAGGCACAGGAAGTTCCCGATCGAAGGGGTTCAGTTCCATCCCGAAAGCATCCTTTCCGCAGAAGGGGACAGGATTCTCAAAAATTTCCTAGACCAGACAGGAGCTGTATCATGATATTCAAAGAGGGCCTGCTGCGGGTCATCGGTCGCCAGGATCTCAGCCCGGACGAAGCGGGCGGGATCATGGATACTATTATGGAGGGAAAGGCATCGCAGGCACAGATCGGGGCATTCCTCACTGCGCTGCACATGAAAGGTGAGACACCGGAAGAGATCGCGGCATTTGCAACTGTGATGAGAAAACATGCAGTCGCCGTAAATCCGGCCATCCGGAAAACGCTCGTGGATACCTGCGGGACCGGGGGCGACGGGGCGCACACGTTTAATATCAGCACCACCGCGGCATTCGTTGCGGCAGGCGCCGGAATCCCGGTAGTCAAACACGGCAACCGGAGCGTGAGCAGCACATGCGGTTCGGCCGATGTCCTCTCCGCACTTGGGGTAAACCTTACAATTGGTCCGGAAGCCCAAGTAAGGATTATCGAGCAGGTAGGAATTGCATTCCTCTTTGCACCCAGCCACCACCCCGCCATGCGCCATGTAATGGCGGCGCGGCAGGAGCTCGGGTGCAGGACGGTCTTCAACATCCTCGGACCGCTCACCAATCCTGCCGGGGCAGGTGCGCAGGTACTCGGGGTCTATCGCCCCGGTCTCACGGTCACTATGGCAGAAGTACTTCGCCTGCTCGGGGTCTCCAGGGCGATGGTCGTGCATGGAAGCGGGCTTGACGAAATAACCACAACAGGAGAGACCCTCGTGTCAGAACTCTCCGATAATCATATCCGGAACTATACGATTTCCTGCGGGACCTTTGGCATCCCCAGTGCACATCTGTCGGATCTCGCCGGGGGGGATGCCGGGACAAACGCCCGGATCGTACGCGATATCCTTGGGGGGGAGCAGGGTGCGTGCAGGGACATCGTGCTCCTGAATGCCGGTGCTGCTATCTATATAGGTGGCGGGGCACGCGATCTCCGGGAAGGGATTGGACATGCAGCTTCGTCGATCGATTCGGGACGTGCCCTTGCCCGGCTGGACGCACTGATCGAAGCCACGCGGGGTGCAGCATGATACTGGACGAGATTGTCCGGAGATCCGAAAAACGGGCGGCAATGCTTCCGGCAACATTTCCGGAACCGCCACCACGCATTCATGCAAGTCTCGCTGCTGCGATCAGGGAGAGAAACGGGAAGAATGCAGTGATCGCGGAGATCAAGTGTGCATCTCCAAGCCGGGGCATGATACGGCGCAACGTGGATATGGCGCAGATGGCAGGAGTACTGGCAGAAGGCGGATGTGTCGCTCTCTCTGTGCTTACCGAACCCTATTTCTTCGGAGGGGCGGGGCAGGACATCACACGGGTAAAAAGCGCCGTGAACATGCCGGTCCTCCGTAAGGATTTCATCGTCGATGAACGTCAGATCGCCGAGTCGCGGGCCCTCGGGGCTGATGCCGTGCTCCTGATCGCCGCCGTGCTCGGCCCCCGGCTGCCGTTGTTTGTCGACCGTGCCGCCGATTTTGGTCTTGAGCCCCTGGTCGAAGTGCACAACCCGGCAGAAATTACATCGGCTCTCCAGACGGACGCCGCGCTCATCGGCATCAACAACCGCAATCTCGCAACGATGACTATCGACCGGTCAACTACCCGTCTCCTCTCGGAAAGCGTCCGCAGGGAGGGCCGGCTGATCGTATCCGAAAGTGGTATGAGATCTGCGGATGATGTCCGGGAGATGAAACCGTACTGCGATGCCTTCCTGATCGGCTCGTCCATCATGTCCCATGAGCACCCGAGGAAGAAGCTCGAGGAGTTTGTATGCGCATAAAGATCTGCGGTATCACCCGGCCTGTCGACGCACAAAACGCCGAAAAACTTGGCGCCAATGCAATAGGGGTTGTCGTATTCTCAGACTCACCGAGATCCGTACCGGCAGAGCGGGCACGGGAGATCTTTGACAGCATCGGGCCATTCACGACAACCGTGGCAGTGAGCCACACCCAATCCGAAGAGGACCTGGCGCGGATGATTGCCCTGAAGCCTTCGGCGATCCAGATCTCGCACCCGTTCACCTTCCGGGAAGACCCGGGTGTACGGGTGATCCGGGTGATCGGGCGAGGGGACCCTCTGCCGGGAGACTGTGACGCGATCATTATTGACGACAGCCACGGGAAGGGAAAGGTGTATGATCCCTCCTATGCCCGCGATGCAGTTGAACGATCGGCTATCCCGGTCATCCTTGCCGGGGGACTGACACCGGAAAATGTGCGGGAGGCCGTGGAGCGGGTCCATCCTTACGCGGTTGACGTAGCCACGGGTGTAGAGGCATCACCGGGGATCAAGGACAGTGAGAAAATCCGGGCGTTCATCACCGCATGCAGGAGACAGTGACATGACACAAAAAGGACGATACGGTACATTCGGCGGGCAATATGTTTCAGAAACGCTCATGGGCGCCCTGATCGAACTTGAGGAGGCATACGATAAGGTAAGCGGGGATCCGGTCTTCGCCCGGGAACTTGCCACCCTCCAGACGGAGTATGCCGGGCGGGAGACCCCGCTTACGTTCTGCGGGAACGCCTCCCGTGAACTTGGGTTCAGGATGTACCTCAAGCGCGAGGATCTCGTCCATGGCGGATCGCACAAACTCAATAACACGCTCGGGCAGGCGCTCCTCGCCCGTCGCATGGGCAAGAAGAAGCTAATCGCCGAGACCGGCGCCGGCCAGCACGGGGTTGCCACGGCAATTGTCGGGGCAGCACTCGGGATGTCTGTCGAGGTCTACATGGGGGAGCTCGACACCCGGCGACAGGCACTCAATGTCTTCCGCATGGAACTGATGGGGGCCAAAGTGGTCCCGGTAACATCGGGCACACGCACCCTCAAGGACGCAGTGAACGAGGCGCTTCGGTACTGGGTGGCGCATGTGGAGGACACCTATTTCCTCTTTGGTTCGGTAGTGGGCCCGCACCCGTACCCCCTCATGGTCCGGGATTTCCAGTCTGTGATCGGGAGAGAGACAAAGGCGCAGGTGATGGAAAAAGAAGGCCGTCTCCCGGACACGATCGTGGCATGCGTCGGCGGCGGATCGAATGCGATCGGCATCTTCTACCCGTTCCTGAACGACGATGTGGAACTCGTAGGCGTTGAAGCAGGAGGGAAGGGGATCGAGACCGGCGAACATTCCGCAACGCTCTGCGCCGGAGAGCCGGGCGTTCTGCACGGGGCACTCTCCTATCTCCTGCAGGACAGGGACGGGCAGGTGCTCCCCACCCACAGCATATCAGCAGGTCTCGATTACCCGGGCGTGGGCCCCGAACATTCGATGCTGAAGGACAGCTCCCGGGTAACCTACGAGGCAGCCAACGATTCCGATGTGCTCACCGCGTTCTCTTTCCTTTCGAGAACGGAAGGCATCATTCCTGCCCTCGAATCGGCACACGCAGTTGCCTGGGTGATGAAGAACCGGGACCGGTTCGACCGGGACGATATCATAGTCGTCAACCTCTCCGGGCGCGGGGACAAGGACGTGACCGAAGTGGCCAGGCTGCAGGGGCGTGCATTATGAGCAGGATCAACAAAGTCTTCGAACAACCCGGGACCACAGCGTTCATCGGGTTTACCGTCGGGGGGGATCCGGATGCAGGATCCTCGTTCCGGATCGCACGGGCGTTGATCGACGGAGGCACGGACATCCTCGAGATCGGCATCCCGTTCTCCGATCCCGTGGCAGACGGCCCCACCATCCAGCGTGCAGATGACCGGGCGCGGGCGGCAGGCACAACACCGACAACGATCTTTGCACTGGTAAAAAAGATCCGGGAATATTCGGAAGTCCCGATCGTCTTCCTCACGTATTACAACATAGTCTATCGCAGGGGTATCGAACGGTTTTACCGGGAGGCAGGGGAGGCAGGGGTCGATGGAATCCTTATCGCGGATATGCCGGTCGAAGAGTCGGAGGAAGTTACCGGCATCGCAGCACGGCACGGTATCGATCCGATCTTCCTGATCACAAGGACAACGGACGATGCGCGCATCAGGAAGATTGCATCAAAAGCGCGTGGGTATCTCTACCTTGTGTCCGTTCTCGGTGTCACCGGCGTCAGGGAACAGGTGCCTGAAGAGGCACTCGAGCTCCTCCGCAGGGTCAGGACGCACACGGATCTCCCGCTGGCCCTGGGCTTTGGAATCTCCACCCCGGACCACGCGAGGACGTGTGCTGCAGCCGGGGCCGATGGCATCATTGTAGGTAGTGCCATTGTCGATATCATCGAGAGAAATCTCAGGGATCCCGGCGAGATGGAACAGCAGCTCAAAAATTACGTATCCGGAATGAAGGCTGCTGCACACATCCCGCGCCGGCAGTAATATCATTCCGACGATCTTTTTATACGGGGCATGCTTATGGTATCTGGAATTATTATGATGTCCAGAACCAGTATCTTTATTATTCTCTTAGCCTGCATTATCGCCGGCTTACTTGTAGCAGGATGTACACAACAGCAGGCACCCGCCGCGGTCCAGACCACGGTCCCGACCGTTACCATATCCGTGGCAACCGCCTCAGCAACAGAGGCTCCCACAGCTGCCGTCACTGCCAATATGTCAAACCCCGCATCGGTCAACTGCGGCAATATCGGCGGGACAACCGAAATTAAGACTGCGGCAGACGGCGGTCAGTATGGCATGTGCGCCTTCCCCAACGGAACCATCTGCGAGGAATGGGCCCTCTTCAGAAACGAAGGGTGCATAACAAATGTGACTCCCGCGCCCACAACACCCGCAAATGCAAGTGCGGGCATGGCAAACCCTGCCTCAGTCAATTGCGGCAAGATCGGCGGAGCTACGGAGATCAGGACTGCCGCTGACGGTGGACAGTATGGTATGTGTACCTTCCCCAATGGGACCAGCTGCGAGGAATGGGCTCTTTTCAGAAATGAAGGGTGCGTGACAAATGTCACTCCCCAGGCAACAACATCAGCCAATGCAAGTGCGGGCATGACTGTGAATGCAGTCAATGCTTCAGCATAATTTTTCTAAAATTTTTTTGCTCTATAGAAAACCTCATAATCGCTGACGCTCTTTTGGGCTTTGCCCCCGCCGCTATGCCATCCCCCGGTTGCGATGACGATATATTACCTGCCATTTGACTATGGTCATCGCACTGCGCCCCGTCCCCCGCGGGCGACTGGTGACGCAAGAGAGGGAGATCGTCTCTTCGAAAAAAATGATTTCTACAGAACAGAATTTTTTTATTATTCTGCCGGATCCCCTTGGAATCCGTGCTCTGCGAGAATTGCAGTGACCTTTTTCACCCAGATCGGATCGTTTGTTCCCGGGGGATGCGTATGCGGCAGGCCTGCGATCTGCTCTTTCCAGACCTGCGCAAGGTACTCATCAGATGTACTTATTCCACCGGCCCCGATCACCCGGCCGACAAGCTGCCCTTCCCGGTTATAGACGAGCATCCGGTAACACCGGAACTCCCGGCAGACGGGGGGACGCGTGGCATAAATACCGCAGGCAAATCCTTCGCCACTCCGGTTCCGGCAGAGGAACGGACAGGGTTTTTTTCCTTCCCGTGCAATCCCGGGGCCATCAGTATACCGGTCTGCGATCTCGCCGGCATAGTCGGCATCCGCGTGGACCGGAAACAGGTCGCCGGTCAGGCCGTACCTGCAGTAATAATCCCGGTCGTTCAGCTGGCGCTCAATTCTTATGAACGATCCATAGCCGGCACAGCATTTCCCGCAACCATTGCAGACAAATTTCGCCATACCCTGATCGTCCTTTGGCCGGCAGCCTGATAAAAAAATGGGTAGCCAGGGGTGCATACAGGAAATATCAGGATCTTCATATCGAGAGATACCGGCTTCCGATCCCGGTGATGCTGTAGATGATCCAGTTGCCATGATATTCCCCTTCGATGAGACCGGCATCTTTCAGGATAGTGAGATGGTAGGATAGTTTCGAATCGGCAATCCGCATGAACCGGTTGATGACACAGACACAGAGCGGCTGGTCGCGGACAAGGTGGAGGATAGTCAGCCGGAGCGGGTCGGCAAGTGCATGATGGATCCGGCTTTTTTTCTCAAGATCTTCCGGAGCGGGAATCTGCCCTGCGAGTGCCTCGAACCCCCCGAGCCGGTCGAGCTCTTCCTGAACCTGGGCCGGGATACTGTTGTCTCCCGTTCTTGTGCGGCGCAGCCTGCTGCCGCAGCATGAAGGTTCTGCACGAGCCATTTCAAATTATTATGAAATGCAAACCTATATAATCATCACCCGCTCATGTTGTTTCAATAAAATTTGAAATGATGACTCCATGAACTCCCACAAGAAACCTGCAGTCGGTGAAAATGGTTGCGAAGTCTCACGCATCCCGGGCCATCACACGCTTGCCTGCAATCAGGAACTTCGTACGGTGTCCGCGCTTCCGTGGAACCTGCACCCGGAGTTCGCCGGCGTAGCGCTGCGCCACCTGGTTACCGGGGCAGATACCGGCGGGCACCTGTCGCTGCACCATGTCCAGATCGATCCCGGCTGCTCAATCGGTGACCACACCCACGCAGGCATGGTTGAGATCCACGATGTCCTGTCCGGTGGGGGGATATGTATGCTCGAGGGAATGGAAATCCAGTACCTGCCCGGCACGATGGGCATCATGCCCGCCGACCAGGTCCACAGCATCACTACCGGAGATACGGGAATGCTCCTGCTCGCGACATTTTCCCCGCCCCTTATGTAGGAAGGACAAAACATGACACCACCAACTGTTGCACCCTGTTCCTGTACCACGCGATCAGACGTTGCACCATGCAGCTGCACAGATGAGACCATGACCTCCCCGGAGATCCGCGTTGCCGATGGCAGGATCACTGCGGCCAACCGGCTCGATCATTTCCTTGCCCGCTGGGGCGTGAACCGCGGGGGGCACAGGGTCGCACCGGGACTGTACCGGCTTGGGAACCCGGGTCCTGATTCCCCGGTCTTTGCATCGGCAAACTATACGCTGAGTTTTGATGCACTCCGCTCCGCCCTTTCAGGAGTGGATGCTTATATCATTGTGCTGGACACCAACGGAATTAACGTCTGGTGTGCCGCCGGAAAAGGTACATTCGGCACGGACGAACTTGTAAGGCAGATCGGGGCCGCGGGACTTTCAGGGATAGTCCTGCACAGGAAGATCATCGTCCCCCAGCTTGGCGCTCCCGGCATATCATGGCCTGACATTCTGCGCCGGACCGGGTTCGTTGTGGAATACGGCCCGGTACGGGCCCGCGATCTGCCGGACTATCTCAGGACACATATGGCAACGCCGGCGATGCGGACGGTGGAGTTCCCGATCCGGGACAGGGCCGTGCTTGCACCGGTCGAACTGGTCCAGGTGCTGCTCCCGGCGTTCGTGGTCACCCTGGTGCTCTGGTTCCTTACAGGGATTACCGGGGCCCTTGCCGTTGCGGCAGTCGTGCTTACCGGGACCGTCCTCTTCCCGATTCTGCTGCCGTTCATCCCCACGCACGACTTCTCGACCAAGGGGTTCATCCTTGGCGGGATCGCCGCCCTGCCTTTTGCCGCATTGTTCGGAACGGATCCGCACCTTGCCGGGTGGCCGGCGGTGGGTGCAGCAATTGTCCCGCTGCTCATTATCCCTGCCGTTGTCGCATACCTCGCCCTTAATTTTACCGGATCAACCCCGTTCACTTCACGGACCGGTGTGAGAAAAGAGATCTTCCGGTACGTGCCGGTCATGGCACTCATGGCGGGCAGCGGAGTGTTACTGGGGATACTGCTGGGCGCAGGCCGGCTCCTGGGGGCGATCTGATGTCCGCTTCGGAAGAAATCCGGCAACCATCCGGCCTTTTTAACTCGTATAGGGAGACCACTCTCGTGTACTACCCGGAGCGGTGCATCAACTGCACACGCTGTCTCCAGGTCTGCCCCCACGCGGTCTTCTCACCGGGAACCGATACGGTCCGTCTCGAATGCCCGTCTGCTTGTATGGAGTGCGGGGCGTGCGCCCGGAACTGTCCGGTCCAGGCGATCGAAGTACAGAGCGGGGTCGGGTGCGCCTGGGCAATGATCAATGCTGCCCTGCGGGGAAAGGATATGGACAGCGGGGAATGCAGTTGCGGCGGGGATGGGAACTCCTGCTGTGGCATGAATGAAGAGAAATCCCCGGGCTGCGGAGAACAGTAACCTTGTGAACCGGCCGGGGATCATCACGCCATCTATGGTCCGATCGATGAACAAAGACCCGGTAATATTTGCCTTTGCCCATGCCGGAGATCCTGCCGGGCGATGCACTACAGGCAGGGGCGTCAATCGTCGGGACTGGGCGGAACGATTTCCCCAACCAGATCAATTACGCCTTTGCATTCCCCGGGATCTTCCGGGGCGCACTCGATGTGCAGGCAACCCGGATCTCTGATGAGATGAAAGTCGCTGCGGCCCGTGCCCTGGCAGATTACGTAAAGAGGCGCGCATGGACAGGATCCTCCCGGCGATACTCAACCGGGGAGTTGTGGCTGCGGTTGCCCGGGCAGTAAGTGAAGCAGCAGCAGCATGCGGTGTGCCCGCAAGCATCGGGTGATCCATAACAAGGATGAGGACCCGGCAGTGCCAGAAAGGCGCCTGCGGTCGGTTTTTACCGCTTTATCTTATTCCGGTTTTACCGCCCGGCATATATGCTCCATGAGGGCATGGTGCCGGCAGAGGTTCCTGACAAACCCGGAGCTCCGTTCATGTGGGGACAGCGGGTTCCATGTGATCCCGCAGTCCGTCTCATACAGGATCAGCCCCTCGGCCGGGGCCGGTTGGAGGGTTTTTTCCCCGGGTGAAGTGAGGAGCCGGGCGATCGAGTCTGTCTCCGCCTCACCGTTCCCCACAAGGTACAATGCCGCTGCCATGCTGCGGACCTGGTGCCACAGGAAACTCTCTGCAGTCACTTCAAGGCAGACGAACCCGTCCGTTTCCATCACCGAGATCCGCAGAATGGTCCGCAGGGGATTCCTGTCTTCAACACGTGCAAAGCTGGAAAAATTGTGGATCCCGAGAAAAGCGGCGGCAGCAATTTTCATGGGTTCGACATCCCGCGGGCGCTCGGCATAGAAGTAGCGGTACGTCCTGCTCCGGGCATCAAACCGGGGATGAAACTGTGGGGGAACCTCGGCATAGCCGGTGCACCAGCAGTCCGGGGGAAGCCGAGTATTGATTGTCTGGATCGCACGGTCCGGTGCAGCAGTCGTGAAAGCTGCCACCTGGCCGGTCGCATGGACACCCCTGTCCGTCCTTCCGGCAAACAGGAACCCTGCTTCCCGCCAGTCTTCGAACAGGCTGAGCCGCTGGCATGCAGCTACAAACTCGCCTTCCACGGTACGGGATGACGCCTGCATCTGCGATCCGAAGAACCTGCTTCCCAGGTACGAGACCCGGAATGCCAGCCTTACCGGAGCTGCATGTGTCGCGTTATCCGTTTGATCTTTCTCCATGTGTTGTTGATAGACTGGCGCGTGTAGGTGCGCAGCGGTGTCTTCCTGCCACCGCAGGATACTTTTCCGGCCCTGACTGCCTCAAGAATCGCCGGGATGTTTCTTTCAGCATCGATATACGTCCTGCCAAACCCGACAAACTTCGCGTTGTGGGCATCGCTCCCGCCAACGCACGGTTTTCCCAGCCGGCGTGCGATGCGGGCTGCTTTCTTGTTGGCCGAGCCCACAATGTACCGGCTGTTGAAGGACTCCACCGCGTCGACAACGGACATCCCCGACTTCTTGCGACGGGCAACACCGTGCCGCCATACATGGTAAGGGTGGGGAAGGATGAGGAGGCCCCCCATCCGCCGTGCAATATTGACTGTTTCCACTACATCAAGACCTGCGGGTATAACTTCCGTCACCCCGAGCACGAGGAGATGCCCCTGCTTCGTCGAGACCTCGATACCCGGGATAACAAGAACCGGGGAAGGCAGGGTGAGTGCCTTTTTTGCTCCGTCAACAGTGTCGTGATCGGTAATTGCAATCACATCAAGTCCTGCAGTCTCAGCAGCCCGGAGGATTTCTTCTACGCTGCTCTCACCGTCCTTGGAATAACTCGTGTGTACGTGCAGGTCGCAGGTCAGCATCTGATCATAGTGTTTTTATCTCTCTGGTATTAAGGGAACTTATGCGCATCCTCCTGCCCACCGGTGCCGTCACCGAAGAAATAGTCCGGAAAGCAGCCGCCGGGTTCGATGCGGAAGTCGTGGTGACCGGGAAGGTTGCATCATTCTTAACCCCGCACCACCTCAGGGAGCTGGTGACGGCCGGCGCCTATGATATGGTAATCGTGTCCGGGATGAGCACGGCATCGTTCGACCAGGTCGAGCGCGAGACGGGTGTCCCGGTCTACCGCGGGCCCCGTCATGCAGCGGATCTGGCATTGATCCTCCCGCAGCTGGGCTCGATCACACTCTCGCGTACCATCCCGGCCGATGATTTTCTTGCCATGGGCAGAGCAGCGGATGCAATGCGACGGATAGATGAGCTTGAGCGGGATGCGGACTGCGAATGCGTCATCCGAGGGACAAAAATCGGTGGAGGATCCCGGATAAAAGTGCTTGCCGAGATCATGGACGCCCACAGGAGGGACGATATCCGGGATCTGGTTGAAACGTACTTTTCGGAGGGGGCTGATATCGTAGATCTCGGCTTCGGGTTCGACGCAACTCCGGAGGAGGTCATCCGGGCGTTCGGTGCGCTGGACGGGATCGACCGGCCCCTTGCCGCCGATACCCAGGACCCGGCCCTGATCCGGGCTGCATTGTGCCGGGCTGACATCATCCTCAGTTTGCAGGAAGAGAACATCCCTCTCATCGGAACTGCTGTTGCCGAAGCCGGGGCCGCCGCGATCATCGTACCCGGGCGGAGCAAGCTTGCAAAGAATATCGTGAGGGCAAAGAGGGCGGGGATCCACTGCATTATCGCCGACCCGCTCCTCCAGCCGGTTGGATCAGGATTTGTGCAATCATTAAGGCAGTTCCGGAAAAGCCGGTATCCTCTCTTCTTTGGTGCCGGTAATGTGACTGAACTGCTCGATGCGGATTCACCGGGGATAAATGCAGTTCTCGCAGGCATGGCAATGGAGCTGGGTGCCGCCCTGATCTTCACGAGCGAGCATTCCGACAAAACCTGGGGATCCGTGAGGGAGATGCGAACGGCAGCCGAAATGATGGCACTTGCAAAAAGCCGGCCGTACCCAAAGGATCTCGGTGCAGATCTCCTTATCCTCAAGGAGAAACGCCGACGGCGTGAGCCCCCGCTCGAGTACGATGCGGTACTTCCCCTGCAGCAGGTGCCGGACGAGATTTCCTACGACACAAAAGGCAACTTCCGGATCGGGATTGAAGGAAATAGGATCGTTGCCGTGATACACGGGAAGGCAACAATCGGCACACGCTGGCAGGATGTGCTGAACACAATCATCGCCCACGGAGATGTTTCTCTCCTCGACCATGCAGGGTATCTCGGCAGGGAACTGTACAAAGCAGAACTTGCGATCCGGTATGGCCGGAGTTTTGAGCAGGACGGCGAATTCTAAAGAGTCCTGCTCTTATTCTGCCAAAATGAGGACCCGGCTCATCATGGAGTTTTTCGCATTTACATCATTACTGTGCACATGGAGAGAGAAAAACGCATACAAGTGTAAAACAGGGTGGGGAAACTGGTGCGAGTATCCCCATCCGCTGAAATTTCAGGGTATTTATCCGCACCCTCCGGCAGGACCAACAGCAACCGTATCTGTAAGGTTCGTGGCGCATTCGGCGGATTCGTTTGTGAAACTGTTGCATATTGCCTCTTTATAGGCTTCCGGTGTGCGGTCACCGGAGTATGTCACACCATTGATGATGAGCGTGGGGGATCCCGAAACACCGTTCTTGTCCGAATCGGCCTCATCGGCTTTCAGAAGCGAGACACCTTCCGGCCCGGATATGCAATTCTGAATCGTACTCATCTCAATCCCGGCTGAAGCACTCGCGTTCAGCTGGCATGCCGTCTGGGTATCCGGGCTGGTCGATACAGGATAACAAGTGGAATCGAACTGTCCGACATAGTCCCAGTATTTTCCCGGATAGTATTTCTGCATACAAACCTGCCGGAGATCTTCCTGTGCCTCAGCGGCACCATGAAGGGAGCTGACCGAAGCTGCGGTGGTGCCGGAGACCGTTGTGATATAACGCAGCCGTATATCCACTTTGGACTCCAGGAGGTCCACGACAGGTTTCATCGCCGCTTCTGCCTGCGTCCCGTAAGGGCAGAATGCCATCACGTAGAGGTTAACGACCGGGCGATCGGATTTCACCGTGGGCTGCCGGGCTGCAGCCTGACTGCCTGCACCAGTGGACGCATTCATATCGTAATAATTGGTGAACAACAGGTTGCAGTCCCGTGTTGCATAGAGGGAAACCGGTTGCGAGTCGTACTGAATTGCAATTTCATAAATGCCATTGACATCTGTGACATGATCGAGAGATGCCTGCGATCCCTGCTGGACCAGGTTCTGGTTGACATAATGAAGGACCTTGTATCCGCAGGCCTGGGAAGAGACCTGCTGCCCCGCAGATGAGGGGGAAAACCAGACCGCAAACGCGATGACAAGCACCGCGAAAAATACTACAATCACTGCAATTGCAGTCTTTCCGAAAAATGGGGTCATTGCACCGGACGGTGACTTCCCTGTGTCTTCTGTCATGATACCTGCTGAAATATGATCAGGGTGCGGCAGATAAATAGCCGCAGGATCTTGGCAACACAGAATAGCAAACATCGGGCAGGATAGTTCCGGACACCACCGTACTGACCGGCAGTGGATCCTGATCGTGTGCGTCAACCCTTTTATTCCAGTACTCCCTCATTCCTATACATGTCAACGCAGGCCCGAGCATCCCACATCCTTGTAAAGACTGAAGACCAGGCCGACCAGATCCTCAAACGTCTCGCAGAGGGGGAGGAGTTCGACAAGGTCGCCCGCAGGTTTTCGTCCTGCCCTTCGGGAAAACAGGGAGGCGATCTCGGCTGGTTCGGCAAAGGCATGATGGTACCCGAGTTCGAGAAGATTGCCTTTGAGGAGCAGGTAGGCAAGGTTTTCGGACCGGTCAAGACCCAGTTCGGGTACCACGTCATCAAGGTCACAGGCAGGAAATAATCCTTTTTTGACAGGGCGCCGGTGTATTGCCTACAGAAGCTGAATTTACGGGAATCAGCCTCCCGCAGGCTGAAAGCAGCATTATGAAAAGAGTGCGATAACCCTCTTTTTTTTACGTGAGGAGAGTTTTTTTGCGATCGCGTCCAAGAAGATGGGTACAGTACGTCATGTGCTAAAAGAAGGACAGTTGCATGAACATACGCGGTATCCGACAGTCACTCCTCTCCCTGCTCCTCGAGATGGGACAGGAAAGCCATCCCAACGAGTTTGTCGGCCTGATCCGCGAGCAGGACGGGATCATGGAGGAATTCAACCTGCTGCCCGGGACGATCGGGCGCGAAAACTCCGCATCTCTCCTCTACGACATGATGCCCCTCGATACGCATCTTGCAGGAAGCGCCCACAGCCACCCGAACGGTGTTCTCCGGCCTTCAGACGCTGATGTAAGGTTCTTCCCGCGGACCGGCAGGTACCACCTGATCATCGGGTTCCCGTACCGGGAGAACGACTGGCGCTGTTTCACCGCTGACGGCGAACCCTGCACCCTGGATGTGATCCCGTGACCGCCCGGCGCGTCGTTGCCACCGGCACATTCGACATCCTCCATCCCGGCCATCTCTTCTATCTCGAAGAGTCCCGGAAACTGGGGGACGAACTAATCGTGATCGTTGCCCGGGATATCAACGTGAAGCACAAGCCCCGCCCGGTTATCCCGGAAGAGCACCGGCTTCGCATGGTGGCGGCGTTAAAGCCCGTAGACAGGGCAGTTCTCGGGGACAAGTCGGACATGTTCCGCCCGATCGAGGAACTCATGCCGGATGTCATCACGATCGGGTTCAACCAGATGTTCGATGAGACAAAACTGGCCGGGCAACTCCGGGCCCGCAACCTTACCCCGGAGATCATCCGGATCGGGAGATGTCCTGACGGGGATCTCTGCAGTTCCCGTCTTGTGGTCCAGCGCATCATCGACAAGCGCTCCCACGACCAGCACCACCCGGCTCCTCAGACCTGAAAAAAGGATGCCGGCCATTACGGTGTAACCGGAAGACACTCCCTTATTCCATATTTTCCCACCGTGCATTCCTGCAGACCCGGTGATTCTGACCGGTCCATCAGCGGCCAAGGTGTCCCCGGTGTGAGGGCGTCTTGCGCCGGCCAAACGAAGTGATTCCCCGACGCATGAGGGTACTGTATTTTGCTGCAAAGGATCCGATGATCGAAGTCACGATCACCATCGCTGCAATTGTGGTCCCGACCACCGGGGATCCATAGAGTACGGCAAGCGCAATCGAGAATTCTCCCCGGCCGATTGTATTTGCCCAGATCTCGAGACCCGACATCGCCGAGTCGTGAATGACGAGACCCGTGATGAGACCCGATATGAGCTTGCTTATGACCGCGAGGATGCAGATGACCGAGATACTGAAGAGGTTTGCTCCCCCGGAGAGGTCGATCGTCACCCCGAAGAAGACGAAGAAGACCACGAGGAAAACATCCTTGAAGGGACGGGCATGCTGCTCAAAGGCATCGGGATCCGTAGTGGCAAACGCAACCCCGAGCGCGATCACCATCATGGTTTCAGGGATCTGGAGCACCAGGGCAAAGGAGGCCGTGGTAAGGACAGCGGCAAATGTGAAGATGATCGGCAATTCGTCTTCCCGGTCAAGGATCGATATGAGGAATTCCTTGCCATACAGGGCAAGCGCATACAGGATACCGAGCACGCACAGGATCTTGAAGAAGAAGAAGAACAGGTTCTGGTCCCCTGCCGAGATGATTGCAAGGAAGATGATCAGGACGAGATCTTCAAACACCATGAGCCAGATGATCGTTTCTGACTCACGGAGCATCAGTTTCCGGTTCTCGACAAGCGATGTGATCGCCATTGCCGTGCTTGAGATGTAAAACGCGGAGGCGATGATCAGGGACTCGGTGATTGTAAAGCCGAGGAGGTATGCGGCGAAGAAGCCGATGATCATATTCACATTCAGGTCGATGACTCCACTCGTCAGGACCGCCGCACGGTTGGCCGCAATGCGCTCGGGTTTCAGGCCGAGCCCCATGAAAAAGAGCAGGAAGATCAGCCCCATCTCCGAGAAGAACTGGCTGATATCATCGGCCTGGACAAGCCCGAGCCCGGCTTTCCCGAGAAGGACCCCGGCAAGGATATAAAAAGGAATTGCCGGGACCGAGAGGTACTTGGTGACCAGCGCCAGGAACAGGCAGAGAAAAAGCGCGATTACCAGACCTTCCATTACTCCACCATGATTTCGCGCTCAAATTTTATTATCTGGTCACTCTCCCCGATAACCAGCGCCGCATCCCCGGTCTCAAAGACAAACGTGGGCGGCGGGTTGATAATATTCCTGTCGTGGCGGCAGACGGCAATCACGGTCGCGCCGGTCTTGGCCCGGATCTGGAGGTCCTCGATGGTCTTCCCGGAAATGCCTTTTGGCACATAAAACGTGTGGATAGTCACCCGGAGATCGGCAAGGGCAGAAAATGCAATTTCAACGCTCTCCTGGTCGGCCTCAATGATCGCGCCCGTCAGGATATTGCCCAGTCTCCGTGCCTCCACGGGAGTCATTTCAGCGGCACTGGGGGTGTGGCACCCTTTCTGGAGGGTATACATCTGGATCGATCCGGTTTTTGTGAAAAAAATCGCCACCGTATCGCCTTTGTCAGTATCGAATTCATATTTTGTTCCCACGCCAGGAAGATTGAGGGATCGGAGAGCCATAGCAGACATTAGAAAAATGATCCTAAAATATATTACCCCTCCGCTGGCGCAAGACTAATTATTGGTCCGGCACAGTGCGGGAGATCCTTATCGATTACCGGCATCACCATCCATGATACGGGGATTCCTGGCCAGGGAGCCCGGTTCGGGATCGTTGTTCCGAAAATGGCGTACCGGTTCGAAGGGCGACTTTGAGCCAGACTCCGGGAGAGGGGGGAAAAGTACCGCATCCGTGCATTCGCATTGTGATGGAGTATTTTTACAGAACCGGTATCGTTATCAGAGTTGGTTGGTGTGTTGATGAAACATTCTAGTTCTCTTAAACAAAGATCAATGAGAAATTATTTCATGACGGCGTATTGCAATCATTTTTGGAAATTGTTCAGATACTTGCCGTGATGATAAACTCTATTGGCGATATCAGAACTATCCTGTAAAGGAACAAGAATCATGCACCGCACGGAAAAAACCCTTGCCGTAATAATTATCGTAGTGTTTTCCGTAGCCCTTGCTGCTGGTTGCCTGTACACCCGGCCATCGGTTGTCGTTCCCCACATTGTGGTGGGCACGGAAAAATCGCCGCCCATTAATACGACGAGCACATTCCTGTTTGAGAAAAATCGGATCACTATCTCTGTACCTGTCGATGCGGCCGTATACCACGGGGCAAAATCAACCGATCATTATGTCTCGATCTATGGCAATGTCTCGGAAAGCACCTGGCTTGCGGACAGTTCCCTTGCCATGATGAACGATCCTGCGCAGGACCCGATGTTTACCGATCTTCTCACCCAGTTCCGGAAGATCCGGGACGACCAGGAGCTTTCAAGTGACGAATACCTGGAACTGATGGCGACATATACCCAATCCCTTCCCTACGACAGTAGACCCGGCAGCCCGGCGAAGTACCCGGTCGAGACCGTGGTGGATGGGACTGGTGACTGTGCTGACAAGAGCCTGCTTCTCGCCGGGCTCCTCTCCCGCGAAGGGTACAAGGTCTCGTTCCTCGTGTTCTCCCCCGAATCGCATATGGCGCTTGGTGTCGGCTCCCCTGATTCTGTATACAAGGACACCGGCTATACCTACCTTGAAACAACCAATCTTTCCTATGTAGGAATACCGCCCGCTGAGCTTGAAGGGGGGGTAATCCTTACATCGGAACCGATGATCATCCCGGTTGGAAGCGGTACAACATTATACACCAGCGGTGCGGAAACAACATACATAAACGACATGTCCACACTGTCGGAGCAGAAGGCGCTAAGCATGGAAACGCAGGCCAAACCGTATGTTGCCGACATGACGGCAAAACAAGAACAGATAACGAGGCTCGAATCGAAGATGGAGGCCATGCGAAGCACAGGAAACATCGCGGCCTACAATGCACAGGTTTCGCCCCAGAATTCATTGGTCTCGGCCTACAATGCTGAACTTTCCACGTACCGTCAGCAGGTAGCCCTGGAGGAGGCTTATGCAAAGGTCTACAATTATATCATCTCGCACGTGTACGACCGGAAAGGTACGTATGCCTGGGTAAAGGCGAACATGCCGGGGTAGAGAAGATTCAATTCATCGGTATCTCAAATACCGGACTTCACTCGTTACGTACCTGAGGGGTCGACAGGGATGTTCGTATACCCGCTCCACCGGATGCCGGTGTCGCTCGATCACAGCAAAGATGCCCCCGCGGCTGCTCGACGAGGATGAAAAGTTGTTTGCCCGGCAGGAGTACCGGGACACATACGGCCTTATCGCTCATGTCGCGAGAGTATACCTTTCGTATGAGAAAGGAGACCGAATGCGAAAAACCCAAAATATATTGTTGTTACATAAAACCGGTGGATCCAGTCGGCACGAAAAAAACCATGCCAAAAATTGTGAAAAAAATTGCTCTGTAGAAATCATTTTTTTCGAAGAGACGAATGCCCCCCTCTTGCGCCACCAGTCCCCGCGGGGGACGGGGCGCAGTGCGATGACCATAGTCAAATGGCAGGTAATATATCGTCATCGCAACCGGGAGATGCCATAGCGGCGGGGGCAAAGCCCAAAAGAGCGTCAGCGATTATGAGGTTTTCTGCAAAGCAAAAAAAATGCCAACAGCAGCACGCAGCGCCAGAAAGAAACAAAGAAAAGAGGGTCTTTTGGGTCTGGCCAGTTCGGCCATAACCTTGCCGTATTCATCCGGTGAGAGAGGGTATCGCTCCCGGGTGTAGGCCGGCATCAGGGTTTGAGAGGGAGAAGACGTGCAAGCGGTTATGTGGCACCTGACTCTTTGAGAGGGTTTTCGTCCTCCCCACCTACTCTGTAGGCAGATTCCGTGTTTAAACTCCTGACCGGGCGGGGTGAAAGTGATCCAGTACAGCAGCTGCTGCCGGAAACAGGGATGGGGGTCACCATCAGGCATATCCCGCGTCTTCATCACATTATTGTGGACTTCCCCGGAAATAGAGATGCTGGAGCAGATCAGCTCGCCAGGGGATCAGATTTGAGATCCTCATCGCGCAAGACCTCTGCCGGCTCCGTCTGATCATAAGCTACCGGAGGATCCATGCTCCAATATAAGATCCAACAGATCACTTTTTGAGATGCGAAAACGATGATTATTGTTAAAAGCCGCGATCCCATCATCGCCTTCCTTCACCTTCTTCAAGGTAACTTCAGGAGTTGGATACTATCGCCGAAATTCCCCAGGAAGAATATATTCTGAAATGTACGTCAGCCTGTGCCGGGTGCAGCGACTCGCTCGCCCTGCGGTACGTGCTCAAGGCTGCAGGGCCCGATACCGTGCTCGTCGTGCCTGCCTGCTGCACGAGCGTCATCCAGGGCATCTACCCGAACACTGCCTTCAAAGTCCCGGTCTACAATATCGCGTTCGGTGCCGCTGCTGCCTGTGCCTCGGGCATGAGCAATGCGTTCCGTGCTGCCGGGAAGAAGACGAACGTGATCGTCTATGCCGGTGATGGCGGAACCCTCGATATCGGCATTCAGGCCATGTCCGGCGCATTCGAACGGGGAACCGATTTCCTCTATATCTGCTATGATAACGAAGCGTACGGGAATACCGGCATGCAGCGGTCAAGCGGGACACCTCTGGGGGCAAGGACCACCACCACCCCCACCGGCAAGACTGATCAAAAGAAGGACATCGATGCGATCATCGCTGCCCACGATCCCCCATATATGGCGACAGCCGCTGCAGCGTACCCCCAGGACCTTTTCAAGAAGGTACAGAAAGCTCTCACGTTCCGGGGTCCGAGCTTCATCCACATCCTTGCCCCCTGCCCGCCCGGCTGGCGGTTCCCGACCGAGAAAACGGTCGAGATGGGTAAACTTGCCGTGAAGTCCGGCATGTGGGTGCTCTATGAGCGCGAATATGGTAAACTGACGATCGGCGCCCAGTCGAAAGCGGCAATGAAAAAAACCCTGCCGCTCGAGGAATACCTCGAACCGCAGGGCCGGTTCAGGGGTATTGACCAGAAGACGGTGGAAATTCTCAAGCAGCGCATTGCAAAGCACTTTGCGAAACTCGCGGCAGAGGAGGAGGTACCATGAAGAAGATCGCGACCGGCAACAAGGCGGTTGCCGAGGCAGTAAAACAGGTACGGCCCGACGTAATTGCCGCGTACCCCATTACCCCGCAGACCGAGGTCGTGGAGCAGATCGCCGAGTTTGTCACCAGCGGCGAACTGAAAAGCCGGTACATCGCGGTTGAGAGCGAACATTCGGCGATGGCGGCGTGTATAGGCGCAAGCATCACCGGTGCCCGGACATTCACCGCAACGAGCTCCCACGGCCTCCTCTATATGCACGAGATGACCAACTGGGCAGCCGGGGCACGCCTGCCGGTGGTCATGGCAAACATCAACCGTTCGCTCGGGCCCGGCTGGAACATCTGGGCAGAACACACCGATGCCCTGCAGGAACGGGACACCGGCTGGCTGCAGGTCTATGTGAGCACCGTGCAGGAAGCCTACGATACCACCCTGATGGCGTTCCGGATTGCCGAACACAACAACGTGCTCCTGCCGGTGATGGTGAACCTCGACGGGTTCCTCCTCTCCCATATCATGCAGCCGCTCGACACCGTCGAGCCGGGCGACTTCGTCCCGCCGCTCCACCTGCCCTACGCCATCGATGTGAAGAACCCGGCCGGCTACGGCGGACTCACCGGCCCTGACCAGCAGTTTAAATTCCGCTGGGATATCGAGCGATCGATGCGCGACTCGGTGAAGGTGATCGAAGAAACCGAGAAGGTGTTTGCAAAACGTTTCGGCCGTCAGTACGGGTTCACCGAGGATTACCGGTGCGGTGACGCCGATGTGATCGTCGTTGCCATGGGCACCCTCGGGAAAGAGGCGGAAGTTGCAATCGACCTGCTCCGCAATGAGGGGATCAAAGCCGGTTCCATGCGCCTTCGCTGGCTGCGGCCGTTCCCGAAGTTGAATCTCAAGGGAAAACAGGTCGTTGTCATCGACCGCGACTACTCCTTTGGCCGCGGGGGGATCCTCGCAACGGAGATCATGGCGCAGACAAAAGAAGAGGTTTTCAGTGTGATCGCCGGTCTCGGTGGCCAGGAAGTAACCTACGAGGATATAGCAGACTTTGTCCGGAAACGCAAGCTGGGGACGGAGTTCTGGTTCGGGGTGCCCAACCATGTTTGAGATCCGCATCCACTCCCGGGGAGGCCAGGGCGGTGTTACTGCAGCACGGCTCCTCGCCCTTGCCGCAATTCACGACGGTAAATATGCGACCGCAGCCCCGTTCTACGGTGCCGAACGCCGGGGAGCACCCATTGTCTCGTTCGTCCGGATCGATGACAAGCCAATCAAGGTCTACAGCCAGATCAAAAAACCTGACATGGTGGTCGTCCTCGATGCAAGCGTGATGGACGTGGTCGATGTCCTGCAGGGTCTCAAAACCGGGGGGAAGGTACTGGTCAACAGCCAGCAGAAGAGGGAGTTTGCCAGCTTCACATCGAGCTACGTGGACCTGACAGGAATCGCCCTGAAAGAAAAACTCGTAGTCTCGGGAAGCCCCATCCTCAACACGCCAGTCATCGGTGCCCTTGCAAAGATGGGGATCGTCTCGGCAGACTCGGCAAAGAAAGCGATCCGTGAGATGTTCTCAGATGAGCGTAACGTCAAAGCGGCCGAAGCGGCCTACACGGAGATGAGCGCATGACACCACCGGCAAAGCGCGAGCGCCTTGCGATGAGCAGGCCTGTCCAGGGGGCAGCAGGGAAGACCGGTACATGGCGGGTCTTCCGTCCGGTCGTGGACCGGGAGAAGTGCAATGAATGCGGGCTCTGTGCCACCTATTGCCCCGACGCCGCGATCGACAAGGAGCTCGCAATCGATCTTGAGTTCTGCAAAGGGTGCGGTATCTGCGCCAACGAGTGCCCGAAAAAAGCGATCGTGATGGTGCGGGAAGAGAAATAGGGCCCTGCCCCTGTTTTTCGGCAAAGAAATTTTCATTCCGCACTATTTTTCTCGTGAAAATATAATTTCACAACCTTTTTCTATCTCCGGCAATATATCACCGCATGGAGTTGATCGCATGAATATCCGTTTTTCCGGGGATACCCGCGACCTTTTCAAGTTCGATCTCGTCCGCCACCTTATGAAAAGTTTTCCCGAGCTGGCGAGTTTCACCTTTATTCCCATGCTCACGGACAAGGCTGAGCCCACGAAGCTGAAGAAGAGTGCCGCAACCGATCTCCTGAAGGCGGCAAAAGCCGGCAAGGCCGGGTCACAGAACAGGAACCTGATGGAATATCTGGGAAAACTGCAGGAGATCGAGGACGACATGGATTATTTTTCCGGTATCGAGTCCTATTTCCGGCAGGAAAACATCCTTATCGACGTGCTCCAGAAAAACCGTTTCTCCCACGAGCACCGGCTGAATTATTTCAGTAAACTCTTCGACCAGTTCCCGAAAAAATCCCTGGTCTTTCTCGATCCCGATACCGGTCTTGAGGTGAAAAACCCCACGCGGCGGCACCTGCTCTTCGATGAAGTGAAAAAGATTAGTGACTTCATGGACGATACTTCGATCCTGATGATCTACCAGCATTTTCCCCGGGAGACTCACGATGGGTATATCCGGAGCAGGTGTTCGCAGTTGTCCGAACTCACCGGCGCACACCCGGTCTCCATCACGGACAACGAGATTGCTTTTTTCCTCCTTGCAAAAGACCCGGCGATCAGGAACCGGCTTGTTGAAATAGTGGCAAAGTATGCCAACACATACCCCATGCTCCGTTCGTGCGCAGGTGATTGAGACCGGAAGCCCTGCCTTTTTTTTACCTTACTTCAGTTTCAGTTCGTCTTTTGCCATATATTCGAGATCGAATTTATAGAAATGCGTAAAATGGCAGTTCCTGCACCGGACCGTGAGGTGTCGTGAACTGACAACAATATCGTGGGGACCGGTGACCTGGCAGTTCCGGCAGGGAGCATCCTGCACGAGCTCCCAGAGCGGGTATTTTCCGATTTTTGTCAGGACTCCAGCCTCATCCACATCCTCTATGCGGGGGACGAAGACACGGGTAGCCCCGCAGTTGTCACAAGCTACCTGGGCCTGGTACGGGACAGCCTTGATGATCTGGTCGGCAATTTTTTTGCAATGGTAGCAGTCCGTGCGGTATTTCGTGAAGATGAAACGGTCGCTCATGGGAGATAGTGGATTCGTACGGGTTCATTAACCTGTTGCCGATCAGGATACCATGCAGTTCCCCGGGCTATGGAAGCGGAGGGGTAACCGCAAATCCCGGGCCACGCGTACACTGACCCTTCACGAACCTTCGTCCCGGTATGGCGAATAGAATTTTTCCCGCGGGGACGCGTATTTATGCATATTTTTCCCGCATAAAGGCAATTCTGGGCTCTTGTGGAAAAACCGTCGCGGGCAAGGCAGTAAATTTAATTATGAGGCGAATTCAAACTACTTGGTATGAAGAAAGTTATTGGACTTCTTATTTTGATCCTTGTCCTTGTTGCGGTCAGTGGATGTACCCAGCAGGCAAAACCAGCACCAGTGACCACTACTGTTCCCACTACAGTCGTCTCCACGGTTGCTGCAACAACAGTCGCAACAACGGTCGAGACCACCGCTGCCCCGATGGATAATTCAACAGCAGCGGTAACACCTGCAACCAACGCCACGGCAGAAAACGTCACCACGCCGGAAGAAACATCTGAAGTGCCCACCGTAACCCAGGCCGTAACGATGAGTATGACTCCTTCAACTGCGGTTACCGTAGTCCACATCGTAAATAACACCTTCTCACCGGCAGTCCTCATGGTCCTCCCGGGTACCGGGATCACCTGGAAGAATGATGACCAGACAATTCACTCCGTCAAAACGATTGGCGACAACGCGGGCATGTTCAATTCCGGCGCCATCGTCAACGGTGGAACATTCATTTATACTTTCAGCGAGAGCGAGGGAACCTACCAGTATGCCGATGGTTACAATATGAATGTGACCGGAACAATCATCGTCCAGAAAGGCGATACCCTGGTCGGCAGGCCCACCATGGTGGCAATGTCCGAACCAACAAATTCCACTTAAAATCCCAGCTTTTTTTTCACTCTGTATCGTATTCCGGTACCGTGAGGTTTACAATGTATGTCCTATTCAGGGCTGAACAAAAAACCCGGGTCCGAACAACGTACAAGGGAAATACGACAATACAGAGGACCTGAACACAAATCCTGATTGCCGGGGGGTCCCGGATAAAACAAAGTAAAAAAGTTTGGTTATAGGGTTAGAAGTCGCCGCCCATACCGGGGGGCATACCGCCCATTCCACCCATGCCGCCCGGGGGCATACCGCCTTCGGGCATCGGGCTCTTGGAAGAGGCGATGACATCGTCAATGCGCAGGATCATGACCGCTGCTTCTGCCGCGGATGAGATTGCCTGGGTCTTGACGCGGAGAGGCTCGACGACTCCGGCTGCCTTCATGTCGACTGCCTTGCCTTCGAACACGTTGAGGCCGTACGTCTTCTTGCCCTTCTCGTGGGCTGCCCGGATCTCGACAAGCATGTCGATGGGGTCGAGACCTGCATTCTCTGCAAGGGTGCGGGGAATGACCTCGAGTGCGTCCGCGAATGCGTTGATGGCGAGCTGGGCCCTGCCGCCAACGGTTGCTGCGTACTCGTGAAGACGGAGCGAGAGCTCGGTCTCGGGTGCGCCGCCACCTGCGACTACCTTCTTGTCCTCGACAACGACACCGACAACGCGGAGTGCATCGTGGATTGCGCGCTCGAGCTCGTCGACTACGTGCTCGGTGCCGCCCTTGACGATAATGGAGACCGCCTTCGGGTTCTTGCACTGCTCGACAAAGGTCATCTCTTCGCCGCCGACCTTGCGCTCCTCAACGAGTCCGGCCTTGCCGAGCTCTTCCTTGCTGATTGCGTCGATGGATGAGACAAGGCTTGCACCGGTTGCCCGGGCGAGTTTCTCCATGTCGCTCTTCTTGACACGGCGGGTTGCAAAGAGTCCGGCCTTTGCCAGGTAGTGCTGTGCAATGTCGTCAATGCCCTTCTGGCAGAAGAGGACGTTTGCACCGCTTGCCACGATCTTGTCGACAATACCCTTGACCATGCGCTCTTCCTCATCGAGGAATGCCTGGAGCTGGTCGGGGCTGGTGATGTTGATCTCGGCGTCGACTTCGGTCTTCTTGAACTCGACTGCTGCGTTGAGCAGGAGGATCTTCGCGTTCGTGACCTTCTTGGGCATCGAGGGGTGGACACGTTCCTTGTCCACGAGCACGCCTTCAACGATCTCTGAGTCCTCGATCGATCCGCCTGTCTTCTTCTCGACCTTGATGTTCTCGATGTCGACCTTGCCGTCATCGTCAGTGACCATGGTCACTGCCCTGACAACGAGGTCACAGAGCTTATCCTTGCTGGCCTCCGCGCCCTTACCGGTCATTGCAGTGCCTGCAATGTTCCTGAGGAGCACCTTGTCGGTTGCCTTGACATCGAACGCGATCTCTTTTAAGATCTGCTGTGCCTTCTCGGCTGCCTGGCGGTAGCCTGCGGCGATAACGGTCGGGTGAACATCCTGCTCGAGGAGGTCTTCTGCCTTCTTGAGGAGTTCGCCGGCAATGACGACTGCGGTGGTTGTCCCATCGCCGACTTCGTCATCCTGGGTCTTGGCGACCTCGACCATCATCTTTGCGGCCGGGTGCTCGATGTCCATTTCCTTGAGGATCGTGACACCATCATTCGTGATCACTACGTCGCCAATGGTGTCGACGAGCATCTTGTCCATGCCCTTTGGACCAAGAGTGGTCCTGACGGCAGCTGCCACAGCCTTTGCGGCGGTGATGTTCATACCCTGAGCGTCGCGGCCGCGGGTACGGGTGCTGCCTTCCTTAAGAATAAGAATCTGCTGTCCTCCAAGTTGTTGTGACATAAAAATCACCACTTTTAGCACTAAAATTGGTCTGCGGTTCTATATAAACGTTGTTGAGATCCTACTCTCCCAGCAGGTCGAGCAGTTCAAAACCGTCTTCGATTTTATGAAGGCGCTCCTCGCTGATCACGAGCGTCCGCCCGATCTTCTTCTCCCGGGTAGAATCGGTGATGATGCACATCGCGTGCTTCTTGGCGATCTGCGAGAGGTTCCCGATCAGGGCTGCCCGCTTCACGACTTTCTGTGCCGGGCCATAGCCCGTCAGGATCGTGTGCTTGTCGAACGTGAGGAGGGCCTGGAACGGGGCGCCGTGGAGCGTGTGGAGCCTGACGCCGATCTGCTCAAGGAACTCCATAGGGCTCTGGAGGTATGAACTTGTTTTCTCGGCCTCCATCGCCTTGGGCAACTCGTGCCTGATGAGATCGATCGATTCGACAACCCCGGTGTTGAAGAACTCCTCGATCCGGATCGCAACATCGAGAGTCGTACCCATCCCGCTCTCGTACTTGCTGATCGTGCGCCGGGAGACTCCGAGGACATTCCCGAGATCGCCAAGCGACATGTTCCGTTTCTCGCGGAGATCCTTGAGCGCGTCCCCGTCGATATTGACATACAACCCGCCGGGCGAAGCATACACGAGGGGCGGGATCTTCTCTACGAAGTAATCGTAGAGCGTTGAGGGGCTGACCGCGTAGATCCCGTACCGGACATATACTGCCCCCCGCTCCAGTTCCGCATCCCGGGCCCGTTCGCCTACAATAAGAGGGATCCCACCCAGCAGGCGCGATATTAGTTCAAGATCGAAAGCCGCTTCCTCGCTGACAGAATCTATATGCGAGACCACCTTGATGACGAGCAGTGTCCCGTCGTTTCGGGCAATGAGGTCGAAGCTGCGCGGGCGGAGGGTGAAGCGCTCGGAGACATCGAAGCCTGCCGTGATCATAACACTGGTGACCAGCTGGAGCTGGCGGTCCTGGGACATGTGGATACAAATGGATGGAGCGTACCCATATATTAATATAGACATGCTGATCGGCATTGATGATACGGATTCACCGCAGGGTATGTGTACCACATACCTCGGGGCCGTGCTGGTCCGCAGACTGATCCGGGAGCATATGCGGGTACGCGAGGCCCGGCTCGTCCGGCTCAACCCGAATGTGACATTCAAGACCCGGGGGAACGCGGCGATCATGCTCGATGTGGAAGGCGACCCGGACCGTGCGTTTGCGATCGCATGTGCGCTTGTGGAGGAACTCGCGGACTTCACCTGCGAGAACACGAATCCCGGCGTGGTTGTTGCTGACCGCCAGCCGGATCCGGCATTTTACGAAAAGGCGGTAAAGGATTTCTGTGAGATCGATGATGCAGTTCGCATCCTCGATCAGGCCGGCGCCCGGTACCGGGGGTGGAAGAACCGGCGCGGGCTGATCGGTGCGACAGCAGCCGTGTCAAGCGAGCTCGCAGACAAGACCTCCGAGATCCTGGTATACCGCGAGCCCCACCGGTTCGGCACGCCCCGCTCGGTGGACCGGGCAAGCCTGTTTGCTGCGGAAGAGACCACATTTCCGCATACGTGGGACACGGTGGATCGCGTGAACAACGTCGTGGTCTGCGTACCGCATACTCCTGACCCCGTCCTCTTTGGGATCCGCGGCGAGAGCCCGCAATGGGTGATGGCAGCCCGGCAGATGATCCGGTCAGAACCCCCCGGCATCGAACAGATCTGGGTGACGAACCAGGGAACGGATGCCCATCTCACTGACGGGGACATCGGCTCATTGCGCGAGGGGCTCTCGTACCGGGTCCATGGGATTGTGGAGAATGAGCCGGAGACCGGGACCGGCGGGCATACATCGTTCACGATTCAGGACGGGGATCGTGCGGTACGGTGCATGGCCTACGAACCCACGAAGAACTTCCGGCAGATTGTCCGCCAGCTCAGGCCGGGCGATACTGTCATTGCCTGCGGGAGTTACAAGAAAGGGAGCATCAACCTGGAGAAGATGAACGTTGTCGCTCCCGGGAAATCAGTGACCATGCGTCCGCCGGTCTGCACAGCATGCAGCAAGCGGATGACAAGCGACGGGAAGGGCAAGGGCTGGAAATGCAAAAAGTGCGGGGCACGTTCTGGGGTTCCGGATGTAGAGGAGATCATCCGAACGCTGAAGCCGGGGTGGTATGAGGTACCGCCGACTGCAAGAAGACATCTTGCAAAACCGTTATGCCGGGGTCTGCCGGAATAACCGGCTGCTGAAGGTCGCCACCGTTTTAAAAAAGACAGAAACTTCGCAAAAGGAAAAGCATATCATCTTCCGGTTCATTCCATTAAAGAAATAATTACACATATATGAGTTACGCTCAATGAACAGGAAGTGAAATTGTCTGAGGGGACCACCGGCAACCAGCCTCAAAAAGGAAGCAAAGAAATTGGCAGAACATATGGGTTACCACTGGACAGACAACACCGATCCGTCAATCCGGTTCGATGGCCTGATGTACAGGCCGGCCAGGATGGTTGCCGTGAAACTGAAAAAAATCCGGTACGATCCGGGCGGGGACTGGTTCGCTGAAGACAAGTTTCCTGACGATGTCGCAGATCTGAGGGACCTTCCTCTTCCATCCGCAGTTATCCGCGAGCTCTGGGTCCGGACCCAGAACGAGCGGGCGTACCGCCGGTTCATTATCCTGCCAGGCACAACGGTGGAGATCGAGGCCAACACTGCAGAAAACTACCGGAACACCCACTTCCGGGAAGAGTACTGGAAGAAGGCACCATACAGTTACACCATACCCCTGCGGAGAAGGGGGGAGAATAGCTGAAGTCAGAAACGCCCGTAAAACGCTCCTTTTGCCAAAAGGACGGAGCTCATTTCCGGCCGGACCGGAACCCGTGTCCACGCCGATGGAAAAAAGTAATAAAATCGCGTTGTTTTCTTATCGGGCTGATTTTCGGGGATTTTAAACCTGCAATTTAGCGGGCCTGCAGCAGCCCCTTTTTCCGGGGGGTTATTTCAGGTAATCCCGGAAAAACAGACGCTCCGGTGCCCATTATGACCCTCCTTTTTTTCTTCGGAGAGTCGTATTTTACAAAAGGACTCATCTGTAGCAAAAACGGGAATTTATTCTCCGGCCGGCCCAGGGGTTCAGGCAGGGTTCTCTTCAACCACTGCAATCTCCTCTTCGTCCAGCCCGTAGAGTTCATACACGATCCGGTCGATCTTCCGGTCGGCTGCCTCAATTTTTTGCCGGAGTGCCCCGCGTTGTTCATCCGTCTCTGCACGTGAGACCTTCTTCCTGAGATCGAGCGACCGGTTCACGAGCGAAACGATCCGGTCGTGCCGGCCCGCATCGGCCGGGTCATCGAAATCCGGCGTGTAAACCGGGAGGGACCGGAGATCGTCCCACGAGTACTCCACCCGTTCACACCCGGAAATGCCTGCGGTCATGGCAAACACGAACGCGATCAGCCGGCTGTTCAGGACACCGGCAAGGTACGGGCCGGACACCGGGAGCGCTACCGTCCCGCTGCCCGGGATTGCCCGGCCGCCATCATAGAAAAATGCAAGCTGCCCGAACCGTTCCCGGAAAAATATCCGCGGGGTTTTTTCCCGGAACCGGTCATCGTCACAGCTGGTCTCCCACCAGCAATCACCGGTATGAACCGATCCCGTATTCGCTCCGCCACCAGCCTGCCCGGGCCGCCCGATCTTTTCTTTAAGAAAACGGGCCAGTGCCGGGTGCCGCTTTTTAAACCAGCGCCACGGACCGGCCACCGCTGCCGGGTGGCCCATTGTCCAGCCCCGGGGGACGAAGACCATAAACGATGCAGATGTCACCGGCTCATATCGTCCGATCGCAGCACCGTCAATCACCGGCCGCAGGAAAGAGTTGCACCGGGGATCTGCACTGACCAGTGCCTTACGGGCCCGGGCATCGATCGCGAATCCCGGGGCTGGAGGGCACCCTGTTTCCGGGTGGCTCTCCCCCATCACGTACTCTTCGAGCGGTGTGCCGGCCAGCCGGGCTTTCTCCACGATTGCCCCGGCCCGGTTGTCCCGGAGCGACCAGCCTCCATCGCCAAGCGCTTCGCGGCCGACAGGAAATGCATGCCTCTTCACGTAATCAGCGAGGCTGCCCGCATACCCCGCGTCCACCAGCGTCACGCGGGACCGACGGCCGGGCGGCAGGTTGGTCGCCTGTAGGATACAAAACCCTGGCCCGGCCATATCCCCGCCGGTCCCTGCAATCACGGTGACCTCATCGATCCGGCGGGCGGTAAGCAGGGAGCGGAGCGGTGTGCCGGCACGGCCCCGGAGCCAGCGGTCGGTAGTACATATACCAAGGGTCCCGCCGGGCCGGAGCAGGGTGAATCCCTTCCCGATGAAGAATGCGGACCGGTCCGCGGACGGATCATAGACTGCGTAGTGCCGCTGGAGATAACGCTGGATCCACTCTCTCGATCCGATCGATCCCCCGGGGGGATTGCAGATCACCGCATCGAATCCCCCGGCAGTGAAGATCTCCGGGAATTCCGCTGGCCATGCAAAGGGATGGATCGTATGCCGTTCCCGGGCCGTGCAGAATGCCCATGACTCGTCATCCACGATATCCGGGCCTGTCAGCGCATCCCCGCACCGTATCGTATGCCGGAGTTCCCGGAAGATCCCTGCTGAGAACCCGGGGAACGCTCCCGGGGAGGCAGGCCGGTCGCCTTCGCAGAGCAGGAAGAGGAGGAGCATCTTGGTTGCGGCAACGGCGTACCGGCCCGGATCCACCCCGTGGAGCGACCCCGTGAGGATCGCGTGCCGCTCCTCAAAGGTCAGCCGGTCTCCACCATGGGAAGCAAGAAGGTACCGGAACGCGGAGAGGAGCACCGTGCCGGTCCCGCAGGCAGGGTCAATTACCCGGACCGGCAGCAGTTCATGCTTCGACCGGCCTTCTTCTGCCGCACGCAGGGCACTCCCGGCAAGATACCGGATTACCGGGAGAGGGATGGCGCGGGTTCCGCAGGAGAGTACCGTGTCATGGGTATCGACCACGTCAGCCTGGTGCACGGCAGACCGCCGGATCGTGCGGGCGAGGTACCGGGCCAGCACCTCTGCAACAGTCTCAATCTCCATAGTGGCAAACCCGTACGGGCGGTCCGGAGCAAGGAGGCGGAGAAGGATCGTGCTGACTACGCGGTCTTCGATCACCAGCGTCCCCATCGGCACGGCGTCATGGCGGGTTGCGTCGCCTGCTTCCTCAAAAAGGGGGAAAAGTGGGGCCGTGACCTCGAGCAGCTGCCCGTACCGGTCCGGGTGATCCGCGATTCCCAGCAGTGTCCCTTCCGCAACAAGGCCCCGTTCCTCCGCGATCCGCAGGAAGAGGAGAGAGAAGAGGATCCGGTTCGTGGCCGCAGCGATCCCCCCGCTCCTGAGGGCAAGGTTGTTCCTTGCTATGCTCCGGGAAAGCTGCTCCCGCCAGCGGGTGAGGTCATGGAAGAGGGCGTTTGCCGCCCGGCCGGGATCTCCGGCCGGGGTATCCGGCCTTTTCGGGGCTGCGGAGTCCGGGCACGACATTGTTGTAGTACTTCGTGAGGAGGAAAATAACCGTATGGATGATGAAATGCCGGGGATGGGAGAAAAATACAGGCCACGGGAAACAACCCGTCCTTCGGGAACGGTGGTGAAAAAAGGGAGGATTATCACCGGCCCGTCAGGGAATGGATTTTAATCAGCCCGGCGCAGGACCTGCAGGAATAAAACTCCTCCTTCCAGCAGGCCTCGCACGCCCAGCGCCCGCAGAGCACGCACTGGCGGAGCTCCGATACCGGATGGGGCGTGCTGCAGAGATCGCACGTGTACTGCGCGAAGCTGTGGGGATCCTTTGCAGGGGGCTCCCCCTGCTTGCGCATCACGGTAACTTCTCTTTTCAGCTCGTGAAAGCGATCGGGGGAGTCCTTACTTTTTTGCGCTTCCTTTCCCGGCAAGCTCTTTTTCCAGAGTGTCAAGTCGTGCCTCCAGCGATACCAGCATGGTCTGCATCCCGGACTCGTAGTTCTTCAGATCAGCAAGCCGTGCTTCGTTCTGCTCAATCTCCGGCATCCGCTGTTCCCTGAACTTCTGGAGTCCCGGGTGGGAGACCAGCTCCCACTCCTCCACCATGCTCTGGAACCTGCGGTCGAGATACTCATCTACCCGGCTCTCCACCGGTCGGGTGAGCGAGATATTCCCTTTCGCTCCCCGGAAAAAATAATACACCAGGAACACGGTGACACAGAGGATGAGGACGAGGATGATGAATTCGAGGATATCCATATCAGATCCTCCCCTTCAGTCTGGCGGCCCGGTTTTCGAGTTCCGTGAGTTTGTCCGAGGCTGCGTGCTCAAATGCCTTCATGCGGGGGATCTCCTGTTCGATGGCATACAGGCGTTCAGTGAAATCCGCGAGATCCGCGCCGGTCGAGAGATCCCATTCGTCGGCAATGTACTTCATCCTGCGATCCACGTAGGCGTTGAGATAGGTGTTCATCCCGATCATAGTGATCTCTCCAGGGACGAGATCAGATCGTCCAGATTCTTTGCCCGGGCTTCGAGGGTCACTTTTCCGGCATAGAGACCGGTGATCTCATCGGTTACCCGGGTCAGCCGGCTTTCGAGCCGATGGAGATCGCTTTCGGTCACGAGGTCCCATTCCTCTATAATGGCAGCAAAGTGCTGGTCGAAGTAAGCGTCGAGCGATTTATCGAGCGTCGGGATCCGGGATTCGATCGTACCGGGAACATGGGAGAACTGGTCCCAGAACGAACCGCCGGTCAGGTCCTGGTCCGGGTTCTGGTTGATTACAGGGTACATGGTTTACTTCACCTTCTTCTCCTGTTCCTGGACATTACTGAGGAGGTTGTCCAGCTTTCTCGATTTCACGATATTTTCAAGCCGGGTCAGCCGGGTTTCAAGGAGTTTCTCCTTTGCATAGAGGGTAGTCTCGAGCTCCGCGTTCTCATCTTCGACCTGCCTGATCGCTGCAGTCTGCTCGGATGAGAGGCGGGTAAAGGAAAACGTCTTTGAGGCTTCGTGCTGCTGGAGGAGTTTAAGTTTATCCTTCTCCAGTTCCAGCTCAGTCGTGCGGTTGGCGGTCTTCATGATCCGTATCTCGCGAATGATGAGATACACGATCACCATGCCGAGAACAACGAGGACACCCATCAGGACGGTGTCGGTAATTACTGCTTCCTGTGCCATTTTTTCTCCACATTACCGGTTTTTAGTTTCCCGTTTCGTTCAGACCGGCACTATTTCCGGGCCTTGGCGGATCCTTTTGCAGGTTCCCTGGCGGATTCTGTTACCTTCTTCGCAGGTTTTTTCACGGGTTTCTTTTCGGTACCGGCAGGTTTTACCGCAGACTTCGCTGCAGGAACTGGTGCGGCCGGTGTAGTCTTTGCGGCTTTTTTCACCGGGGCTGCAGGTATAACCGGCTCAGCTTTTGCACCACCGGATTTCCTGACAGCGTCATCGATTCTGGCAGCGCTTTTCGAGAGGGCTGTACCGGCATCAGCGGCTGCCTTCTTGATCTTCTCCTGTAAAGGCACCGTTTTTCTGACAAGGACTTCTTCTTCATCCTGGAGACCCAGGGTCTTGAGATCCTCTTCGCTCACACGGACCTGCCCCTGCCGGACCATAGTGTCAGCGATAATACTGGTGGTGACAGTTTTTTTGGTGGATTCGTTGATGAGATCTACACGATCCGTTTCAAGTATTCCCAGATCGGTGAGGTGCGCGATATTAAAACGCACACGGCCCTGGCTCGGAAATGCCCGCTTTTTTAGGGTTAGCCGGACTTCCTGCATAGAGGATAGACCATCCTGAAAGGGTAAATATCTTCCTGAAAACCGTGACAAAACGATATTTTTGTTGTTATGCTATGCGCGGCGGAGAATCCCGGGCGGGAAGAACAGAGTACGGAAAAGAGCGCCCCCGTACATGATTCCACACCCGCGTTTTGAATTGGGGGGGCCTGCTCATCCTGTAAATGCCACGACAGAGGGATCGATTCCCCAAAGACCCGGGAGATCCGTTCATCTGCGCCATGACGTGAAACTGCCTGAAACACAGTTATCACCCAAGAACGCCAATACTCTGGCACAAGTGGGGAGTACCATGACGCGACCATGCGATGAGCCGGTCACCCAGCTCCATGTGAAGCCGGGCATGACGGTCAACGAACTGGTGGAGGCAATGGGCGGAGCCGGCGCCTACAACGGGGGGGCCCTGTACCGGGCTGCCAACATTTACGAGCAGATGCTCCGCGACCCCGAGGCCACGAAGTTCTTCGGGCTTGCCGGGGCAATGGTCCCCGCGGGAATGGGCGGGATCGTCTCGGACCTGATCCGGGGCAAACATATCGACGTGCTCGTCTCGACCGGCGCCAACCTCACGCACGATATCATCGAAGCGATCGGCTGCCATCATTTCCATGGCACCGCGTTCTGCAACGACATCGAGCTCCGGCACGACGAGATCAACCGGATCTACGATGTCTATCTCCCCAACGATGCCTTCGAGCACTTCGAGGCGTTCATGCAGGAAGTCTTTGGCGAGCTGGAGCCCGGCAGCACCATCTCGATCGCTGCCCTGCTCGAACACATCGGGAAGAAGACAAAATCCGGTATCCTGCACACCGCGGCACGTAACCATATCCCGGTATACTGCCCTGCCGTGCAGGACTCGATGATCGGTCTCCAGTACTGGCTCTTCTCGCAGACGAACAAGGTGACCGTGGACGCGTTCGCCGACATGCCGGCCCTTATGGACCGCTGCTTCTCGGTGAAGAAGGCCGGGGCGCTCCTTGTGGGTGGCGGCGTGCCCAAGAACTTCATCCTCCAGAGCATGCTCATGACCCCGAACGGGTTCGATTACGCAGTGCAGCTGACCGGCGACCGGCCGGACCTCGGCGGGCTTTCGGGCGCGACACTGGATGAAGCCCGGTCGTGGGGCAAGATCACGGAGGAGGCGCAGGCCGTGACGGTCTATGGCGATGCCACGATTACCCTCCCCGTGCTGGTCGCAGCCGTCATGGAGCGGATGGCGAAATGACCGAGCTGATCCTCGCGCTGGATGTGACCGTAAAGAGAGAGGCGCTCGCAATCGCCGAACTATGCGCCCCACACCTCGACGCGATCAAGCTCGGTTACCCGCTCGTCATCTCGTCCGGCCTCTCCATAGCGCGGGATCTCGAACCGCTGGACCTCCCGCTCATCGCTGATTTCAAGGTTGCCGACATCCCCAACACGAACCGGCTGATCGCCGAGCAGGTCTTCGATGCCGGGTTCTCCTCGATCATCTGCCACGGCTTCACCGGAGCCGACGCAGTGCAGGCCTGCGTGGACGTAGCCGCTGATTTCGGGGGCGCATGCTTCGTGGTGGCGGAGATGAGCCACCCCGGGGCCACCGAATTCTTCCACGGAGGAACCGCTGAGAAGATCGCGCAGCTCGCAGTATCCTGCGGGGCCGACGGGATCATTGCGCCGGCCACCCGGCCGGAGCGCGTCAGGGACCTCCGGAAGATCGTAGGAAAACGGAAGATCCTCTCGCCGGGCGTGGGGACTCAGGGGGGGGACGCAGGCGCGATCGCACGGCTCGTGGACGCGATCATCGTGGGACGGGCAATTTACGAAGCAAAGGACCCGGTAACCGCGATAAAGGCATTTTCATCGGTCCGCTAAGGCGTAAAGATTTATTAATATCCTCCAAATCCTGACCAGATCCGCATATGCGCGCTTTTTAAACGAGGGATCGCGGATTGGTCGAACCTGAAGGTTCTAAAAATTTATTAAGGACTTATACAATGTTATAGTATGGATTGGACCGCAGAACACCGGAAACTGGCAGAGAAATACAAGAAATTAACCGATATCCCGGAAAACGAACGTAAATACAAGTGCCACACCTGCCACCTCATTGTTGAGGAGAACCCGTGTCCGAACTGCGGCGAGACCCACCTCGAACTGATGTGCCCGCTCGACCACTGCCACTGCACCCATGAAGTGATCTCGGGGATCGAATACTGCCCGCTCTGCGGCCAGGCGGTCTGCCCCGAGTGCGGCTCCCACGATGTTACCCAGATCAGCCGGGTCACCGGGTACCTGCAGGACGTCTCCGGCTGGAATGCCGGCAAGCAGCAGGAACTCAAGGACCGTACCCGCTATTCCGTTGCATGAGATATTACCTCGATTCCAATACTCTTTTCATCCGCGGATCGTTCCGCGCAGCCAGCACCGGCATCTCCGGCGGTATCCGTTCAGTTGCCACGCTCCTCAACCATACTGTTCCACAAGGTTGGAGTGAGGCAGACCCGGAAAAGGAGATCGAGCTCGTGGCTGCCGGTGCAGGTATAGGAATGGACCTCTTCGGGCTCCTGACCGCAGTCCCCGTTCACCACGCATGCGTGCTCCAGTACGACTTCATCACGGTCTTCATCACTGCCGGCAACCGGCGCGAGCCCCCGTACGCGGCAGGCACGATCAATATTATCGTGCACAGCAGCGAGGGTATGGAAGATGCGGCACTGCTCGAACTTATCATGGTGGCGACTGAGGCAAAAACCGAGGGGCTGCTGGCCCTCGATCTCCCGCTCTCCGGGACACCCACGGACGCCGTGATCAGTGCCTGCGAGGGGGAGACACGGCACCGGTATGCCGGCAGGCTCACGGAGCCCGGTCTCCGGGTACGCGAGGCTGTGCTCCACGGGATTCCCGAAGCGCTCCGGCGCCATGATGCGGGCATCTCATCCGGCAGGCCCGGGTTCTTTGTCTACAGCCGGCTCCAGGGGGGGCACTGGATCGAATGGTCCCCGCACGAATGCCCGTATTACCCCTGCCACTTCAAAGGCCAGTCCTGCGACTTCTGTTACTGCCCGTTCTATCCCTGCAAAGACGAGTCGCTCGGCCAGTGGGTGGAGAGCTCGCACGGCGGCCGGGTCTGGAACTGTGCTGACTGCACGCTCCTCCATGCGCCAGCGGTGGCCGCCTATCTCAGGAAATTCCCGGGGGCATCACGCGAAGAACTGATGAAGTTCGCGGCAGCACAGAGGACGGGGAAGCAATAATCCCGTAGCAGTGATGTCGTACCGGCACCGGCGCTGGGATCCATCCCGCACATACCCGCACCGGTATTTCCATATTTCATATAATCCGGCGTCCTGGATGACGGACATCCACGTACTTGCAGGCATCCTGATAACAAAGCAGACCCCGGGGCTGCGGAAAAAAGGGTATTTACTCCCTGTTGCTCGTGCGGTTTTACTGCATGACTAAAAAGAATGATGAAAAATATTCTTTTATGCTGCCCTCCCTCAGGAGTGCAGTGAGTGGAATAAATTGAGAATTTATTCCTTGATCCCAAGAGCGGAGAGGAGCTCGGGGAGCGGGATACCGTGGGCCTCGGCGGCTTCGCGGATGGTCTCTCCGCGGGCGATCGCACACCCGACACAGCCCATGCCGAACTTGAAGAGTGCTTCGGTGGCCTCGGGCTTTGCCTTGAGCAGTTCGTAGATGGTGCTGTCAGCAGTGATATCAGTCATAGTATCTCTTAGTCGGTTTTCGGGTCAGATAAACCTCTCCATAGTGGCCGGACCGGTACCGGCAAAAAGCGAGGGCCGGGATCCGGATCCCGGACACAAAGCAACACTTTCACTACACATGCTGACACACTTATACTAAAGTACATTTTTGAAATATAGTTGGAGATGTATGAAAATGGATTATTCAGAAGCAGCAGAGAGAATCTCCCGAAAATTTGCAAAAGGCGGCCAGACCCCCGACCCAAAGAAGATCGAGGGCAAGCTCCGCAGGCTCGTGGATGAATTCGGTGTCCAGCCCTCCGAGGCGGAACGCAGCGTAACGAACGAACTCGCAAAGGAGTACAGCCTCCCCGCACCAGGATCCGGGGGGGGTCCTGCCGGCGGAAAAGGCGGCGGAACGGAAGAGAAGAAGATCGCAGATGGCGTTCCCGGCGAGTGGGTGACTATCGAAGGCAAGGTCGTGGGCCTCTCCCAGCCCGCCTCCCCCTCGATAGCACAGAGCGGGATCATAGCAGACGAATCGGGCGCTATCCGGTTCGTTGTCTGGGCCAAGTCGAACGCCCCTGTAATGGCAGAGGGAGCATGGTACCGGATCGAGTCCGCGGTCGTTGACGAGTTCAAGGGGGTTGCAAACCTCAAGGTACACTCCGGGACAACGATCAAGGAGATCAACGAGGACCGGTCGCTTATCCCCACTCCGACACCGATCAAGGAACTGCACCCCGGGATCGGCTGCGTGCGGGCGAAGTTCATCCAGGAATGGGACGCCTCCCATGACCGGATGCTCCAGTCCGGCCTGCTGGGCGATGAAACCGGCACGATCAAGTTCGTCATCTGGAAAGAGCCCGGCAAGGAGAGCCTCGTACCCGGCGCCGTATACAATCTCTTCTACGCGGCGGTGGACGAGTTCAATGGCAGGCTCTCCCTGACGCTGAATGCAGCGACCATCCTGCAGGAGGAGGGCGAGATCGCGGTCAGCGGGGGTGAAGCCGCGGTGACCGGGGCGATCGTGCACATTGCACCGGGTTCCGGCATCATCAAGCGCTGCCCGGTGGAGGGCTGCAACCGCGCCCTCTCGCGCCAGAACTATTGTCCGGTCCACGAGATCCAGCCGAAGTTCGTGTACGACCTCCGGATCAAGGGATGGCTCGATGATGGTGAGAAGACCCACAACATCCTGCTCCAGAGGGACGCGGTGGAGTCACTCACCGGCATGACCCTTGCCGGGGCACAGGAGATCGCGGAGAACAACCCGCTCGGTATGGACGAGGTCTTCCTCCAGATGCGGGATAAGGTGCTCGGCCGGTATATCACCTGCCACGGCAGGGAGATCGAGAACCGTGTGCTCGTCAATAAATGCGATAAGGTAACGTTCAACACCACAGACCATACGGCCCTGTTGAACCGCGCCGGGGGGGCACCGTCATGAGCACGAATGCCAGGGACATGGGACGCAGGGAAGGTGCCTTCGAGCGCGAGCCCGCACGCCGGGTCTTTGCCGCGGAACTCCGGGAATGCCGGTACCAGTTCAAGGACGGCGAGGACGAGAAGAGCCCCACGTTTGTCCTCCTCCCGAGCGGCGAACGCTCGAACCGGATCTTCATTGTCGGTACCCTGACCGAGAAGACGCGGCAAGGCGAACAGAACATCTTCTACCGGGGCCGCGTGGTCGATCCGACCGGTACGTTCTTCATCATGGCCGGCAGTTACCAGCCCGAAGCGATGCAGCAGCTGGCGAAGATAGAGACCCCGGCGTTTGTCGCGGTGATAGGGAAACCCAACCTGTACCAGAAGCCGGACGGGACGTTCATGGTCTCGGTCCGGGTCGAATCTATAACAGTTGTCGACAAGGACACCCGGGACCTCTGGGTGCTGGACGCGGCAAAGCATACGCTCGACCGGATCGATGCGTATGCAAAGGAGCCGACGCCGGATATCCTGAAGGCGAAGGAGCAGTACCCTACGATCGACCCATCGGTCTTCCGGAAGATCGCCTACGATGCGCTGGCGCAGATCAAGATGTAATTTTTTTTAGGAGTTTTGGTATTTTCAAAAAAAATTCACAGTGCCGCATTCTGGTATACGACATTTGTCGCACCGTTTGCGTAGTCCGCCACAACAACCACGTTATTGATGCCTGAGGTGCCGGCAAAGGTCCCGCTCGCACCCGGGTTGGTACCAAGCGTCCCTTTCTGTGCCCCGTTGACGGATACCGTAAGTGCCGTTATATCCTCCTTACTACAGGTGCTTGTCATAACCCGGAGCTGGATTGTGGATGGAGGCATTTTCGAACCGGTGATCGCGATCATGCAGGAGGGGGCCTGTGGAGCGGATACAGCTGCCTCGGTCGGCAGAACGGTGATCACGGGAGAGGGTATCGTTATAGGTTGCGGCGCAGGACTCATAAGGAGTACCGCGGCAACAAGGATCACGACAACGATGATCCCCCCGATGATGAGATACGGTATAAGGGACCTCTTTTCCTTCATTACAACACGGCAGTTCGGGCAGACGGACCGACTGGACTCCACCGGTGCGCCGCAGTTGGGACAGGTTTTCTTCGCCATCTATTCCAGCTGTTTAATTCATGAGGTATATGTGTTGTCTCATTGAAGTCCAGGTCACTATGCAACGAGTGGGCCGGGTTACATTCCGGAAAAATTTCCGGAATAAGCGCAACTGAAAATTGATCGGGAATTTTGCGATCGCGTTTTTTATGAAAAATCCGGATCCGGTCAAAATGTCAACGCCGGAAAGAGAGATCAGCTGTTAGTTGTACATCCGATTGCAGGGTAATTATCCGATCATCGGCTGCTTAACTAACACCCTACGATCGCGTTTGAAAATGTCTGAAACTGCCAGGCAGTTTCAACAGCCGCTTGAGTGGCTTTTTTTAACGAGCTTTGTTCCTAATCTGCCTGCCCGGAAATTGCCGGAATAGTGTAAAAGAAGAATGTATTCTGGATTTATTTCCGCAACTTCTCCTGCTCCCACCGCTCCAGGACTTCCGGCCCCTCGATAAACTCAAGCCCGTGCTTGCGGGCATAGAGCTTTGCATCAGCTTTCGAGAGAGCGTAACCGGACTCATCGTCCAGCATCTCGCAGATCGTAACGGAGGGAGTGATCCCAGCCATCTGGGCCATCGCAATCGAGAGCTCGGTCTGGCCCCTCCGGACGTCGAGGAGCCCGTCTGCGGCCCGGAGAAGCGCCATGTGGCCCGGCGTCCGGAAGGTCTCGTGGAAGTTCACGCCGCCGCCGTTGAGGGCACGCTTCACCTGCTCGGCGATCGCGTTCACGGTGAGCGCCCGATCCCGGTCAGTGATGCCGGTGAAGGTGTTCCGGTGGTTCACCCAGAGCGAGAAGGAGGAGTGGTTCTTCCGGTCGTACGGTATGTCGCCTTCCCGTTCTGCGACCGCGATCGCCCGCAGGGCGTCGCTGGCAAACGGCAGGCCGAGGCGCTGGGCCGCCACCGGGTGGACCGCGGTGCAGATCAGGCCGCCGCCATCCTTGCGCATCCGGACGATATCCTTGGGCGTGACCGCGTCGGACCGGATCGCAAAGTCGGTCTCTCCCTCGCGGTCGTCAAAGTCGTAGAGGAGGATGAACTTCCCGTCCCGGAGGGCTGCGAGGGCATCGTCGATCATTGCCCCACCTCGACATTGACGCTGTCGTTGTCCTCGACACCGAGCTTCCTGCGCAGGGCAATGGGCGCGATAACTTCGACGAGATCGTCCGGGTAATGTGTCCTGCCGGGTACCACAATACCGCATTTTATCGTCCCGATCCGGCACGGGATGCACCGTGCATCACCGAAAGTCCTGCCGTCCGTGGAAAATCCCTTGATCCGGGTCCAGTCGAGCGCATCGATCTTCTTGCGCACGGTCATACTCGAGGGGGCGAGCCGGATATTGAGCGTACCGGGATACGGCTCGAAGCCGAGGACCGCCGTGAACTGCTCCTTGTAGGGTCCAAGACTCATGTAATATTTGCCTTCGCCGATGCCGCTGACTACGGCACCGTTAAGGAGATATGTCTTGCCGCCTTCGGAAAAAATCCGGCAGTACTCCTGGTACTCCTTCCGCAGCGCATCTTCACCGGATTTCGTCACATTCACGTGCTGGCCATCCGCGGCCATTGTTCTGGTAATGAGCCCCGCGGTTTCAAGCCCCTTGAGCCGCCGCGACGCCGTCTGCTGGCTGATCGCAAGCATCTCGCCGATGCTCTGGGTGGAGACGAAGACCGGACCGTGGCAGCCTCCCCGCACTGCAATCGCCTTGAGACACTGGAGATCCTCCGCTGGTATCATGCTTATCAAAATTGAGATGCTTATTATTTATGGGTTGCTCTCCGGAAACTGCTCCGTCGTGGTTCGCTTTGTGTCGAATCTTCGTTCGTTAATTATATAACACCCGGGCTCCTTGATCATGAGCATGAAATCCGGATTGCGGAACCAGCTTGCCGAGAAGATGGCGGGCGAGATTACGCTGTCGGACTCACCGGGACATGCGCTGAAGAAGTGGCGCATGAACTTTGAGATCGCACCAGGCGTCCTTTCGGACCGCCTTGCGGTCTCCCCGTCTGTCATCAGCGATTATGAGAGTGGCAGGCGGAAAAGTCCCGGCACCGCCGTTGTCGGCAAGATTGTCGACACGCTCCTTGCCATTGACGAGGAGACCGGCGGGAAACACATCCAGAAATTCTCAACCATGCTCTTTTCGAATGTTGAAGATGACGTGATCTACGATCTCCACGAGTACGGGAACCCGGTCCCCATAAAGGACTTTGCCGATGCGATCGGCTGCACCCTGCTCTGCGGATCGGACGACCAGCTCATCTTCGGCTATACGGTGGTCAACAGCCTGAACGCGATCATGCAGCTCTCATCCGATGAGTTCAACCGCATCTACGGCTGGAGCACCGAGCGGGCGCTGGTCTTCACCAACGTCTCGACCGGCAAATCGCCGATGGTTGCGATCCGCGTGACGCCTTTCAAGCCGCGCTGCGTGGTGCTGCAGGGGATCGATGCCCCTGACGTCCACCCGATCGTAGCGAAGATGGCAGAACGTGACCGCATCACCGTATTCTGCACGGGCATGGATGTAGACAAGATCGTGAGTACCCTGAGGGAGAAAGAATGGTAGGCATCATTACTTACGGTGTTTATATACCGAGATACCGCATCAAGGTCGAGGAGATCGCCAGGGTCTGGGGCGCAAATGCGTCCGACATCACCGGCGGTCTTGGCGTATTTGAGAAGTCCGTCCCCGATATGGACGAGGATGCGGCAACAATCGCTGTCGAAGCGGCCCGCAACGCCCTGCTCCGCAGGTACGTGGACCCCGCTGAGATCGGCGCCGTGTACGTGGGCAGCGAATCCCACCCCTACGCCGTCAAACCGACCGCGTGTACCGTGGGCGAGGCCATTGGTGCCACGCCGAACATGACCGCAGCGGATTATGAGTTTGCCTGCAAGGCAGGCACTGCCGCGATCCAGACATGCATGGGCATGGTAAAGAGCGGGATGATCAAGTACGGGGTTGCGATCGGCTCCGATGTCTCGCAGGGTGCGCCGAGCGATGCGCTCGAGTACACTGCGGCAGCGGGCGGTGCGGCATTTGTAATAGGGAATGACGACCCGATCGCCACGATCCACCACACCTGCTCGTTCACGAGCGACACCCCCGACTTCTGGCGCCGCGAGGGCCAGGACTATCCCCGCCACGGCGGCAGGTTTACCGGTGACCCCGGTTACTTCAAGCACGTGAAGGGCGCAAGCAGCCTCCTCTTCGAACAAACGAAGAAGACGGCAAAGGACTTCACGTACGCGGTCTTCCACCAGCCCAACGCGAAGTTCCCACAGAAGGTGGCAAAGGACCTCGGCTTCACCACAGAGCAGATCAAGCCGGGCCTTGTCGTCCCGCGCCTCGGCAACACCTACTCGGGGGCATCCCCTATCGGTCTTGCGGCAACGCTGGATGTCGCAAAGCCGGGCGAGACGATCTTCGTCTGTTCGTTCGGCTCCGGCGCCGGCAGCGACGCGTTCGACATTGAAGTGACCGATGCGATCAAGGATAAGATCCACCGCGAGGCAGCTCCAAGCGTGGAAAAACTCCTCATGGATCCCATCTACCTGGACTATGCACGGTATGCAAAACACAAGGGAAAACTGGTGATGCAGGCATGAGAGACGTTGCAGTAATTGGTGTGGGCTGCACCAAATTCGGGGAGAAGTGGGAGAGTTCGTTCCGCGACCTCTTCGTCGAGGCAGGGGCACTTGCCCTTGAGGATGCCCAGCTCTCCGGTGAAAAGATCGATGCAATGTACGTCGGTAACATGAGTGCAGGCCGGTTCATTGAGCAGGAACACATCGGAGCTCTCATCGCGGACTACGCAGGCATGGCCACCCGGCACATCCCCTCGACCCGTGTCGAGGCGGCCTGCGCATCCGGCGGCCTTGCTTTCCGGCAGGCTGTAATTGCAGTCGCAAGCGGCATGGAAGACATTGTCGTGGCAGCCGGCGTCGAGAAGATGACCGATGTCGAGCCCGGTGCAACCACCGACGCCCTCACCGGTGCAGCGGACCGCGAGTGGGAAGGGTTTGTCGGCGCTACGTTCCCCGGTCTCTACGCGATGATTGCAAATGACTACATGCACAAGTACCACATGACCCGCGAGCAGCTGGCACAGGTCGCCGTGAAGAACCATTTCAACGGCGCACGCAACCCGATCGCCCAGTTCCCGCAGGAGATCACGCTTGAAACCGTGCTGAGGTCCACGATGGTAGCCGAGCCCCTCCGGCTCTTCGACTGCTCGCCCATCACCGATGGGGCAGCTGCGGTCATCGTTGCACCGCTTGAGCGGGCACGGGAGTTCACGGACACGCCGATCAAGGTGCTGGCAACGGCCCAGGCAAGCGACTCCATCGCCCTCCACGACCGGCGCGACATCTCGACTCTTGACGCAACCGTAGCCGCAGGGCAGCGGGCGTTTAAGATGGCAAAACTGACGCACAAAGACATCAACATGGTGGAAGTGCACGATTGCTTCTCGATCGCCGAGATCTGTGCAATCGAGGACCTCGGGTTCTGCAAGAAGGGCACGGCAGGTAAGTTCACCGCAGACGGAGAGACCGCGCTCGGCGGGAAGATCCCGGTCAACACGAGCGGCGGCCTCAAGGCCTGCGGACACCCGGTCGGCGCAACCGGCATCAAACAGGTGTACGAGATCGTCCAGCAGCTCCGCGGCGATGCGGGCAGGCGGCAGATCGAGAATGCGAAGATCGGCATGACCCATAACGTCGGCGGCACCGGTGCCACCGTTGCCGTGCACATCCTCGGGAGGGTGTAAGATGACCGTAGCACGATTCTGGAGAAAGATCCCCCAGAGGTACAACCTGATCGGAACGAAGTGTGAGAAGTGCGGACGGCACTTCTTTCCCCCGCGAACCTTCTGCCCCGACTGCCGCAGGACCGGCAAGATCTTGGACCACAAGTTCTCCGGGAAGGGAACGGTCGTGACCTACACGGTCATCCAGACCGCACCCGACCAGTTCGCGTCCCCGGGACCGTATGTGCTTGCCATCATCAAGCTCGACGAAGGCCCCCAGATGACCACCCAGATCATCTGCGACCCGAAAGAGGCAAAGATCGGCATGAAGGTAAAAAGCGTCTTCCGCAGGATCGCCACCGATGGCGCAAGCGGCATCATCCACTATGGCACGAAGTTCGTGCCCGCGGAATAATTTTTACATCTCTTTTTTTATCCATGCCCGGGTTTGAGGCATCCCCCTGTGATATGAACCCGGAAATATGCCTCTTTAGGTCTCTTTCCGGGGCGGAAAACAAGGGGGAACGGGTTTCAGTCCGTGGCAGGAGTTGTCAGAATCCGGCTGTCGGAAGTGGGATTATGAGCGTACACGGGAATTCATGAGAGGTTTGAGGCTCAAGGGGGTTTCGCCCCCGCCGCGTGGGCTCCCCCAATAGCGAGAGTTCGAACAAAAGGTAATAAGCAGCGCAAAAATTGCAGCAGATGTTTACCACAATAAATCCGGATTATTCCCCGACCCGCACGTCATACACCGCGTGCCACTGCCCCGGCGAGTACGACCGCACCACCCGCTCGGAAAGTACCGTCCCGCCGAGCTCCTGGATCCTGGCCACATGCTCCCCTTCCACTGAAACCAGAGAGTAGAAATGAATCGTTCCCCCGGGCCTGCTGAGCCGGAACGCCGCCGGTAAAAATTCCGTACCAGACAGCGGCAGGTTCATCACGACCCGGTCGAACTGCCACGGGATGATCCCGTCGAGGTGCCGGGCATCCGCGAGCATCGGTAGCACATTCTTCGCCCGGTTTTGTGCGATATTTTCCAGCATCAGTTCAATTGCCTTCGGGTTGATGTCGGAGGCAACTACAAGCGATGCGATCCTTGCAAGCGTGATCGCAAACGGTCCGACCCCTGCGAACATGTCGAGGATAACCTCTCCTTCGCGAACATGCACCAGGATTCGCTGGCGTTCGGTCGATAGTCGGGCAGAAAAGTAGGCACCGGCCAGGTCAACGTTGAAGGTAAACCCGTGCTCGGTCACCTGTGTCCGTGTCGTGGATTGGCCGGCAAGGACACGGAACTCCCGGGTGCGGTACTCACCGTGCACTTCCCCCTCGGCAAAGACGACCGTGTGGAGCGAGGGACGTGAGGCCAGCAGCTTCTGCGCCCCATCGGGATCGTCATCCTGCATGATCGCGATCCCGCCGACCAGCTCGTGCCGGGGCAGGGGTTCCCGGCCCGGATGTGCCTCAAACTCACACCACTCCGCACCCTCGCGCTGCTCCAGCACCGGCAGGATGAGCAAGTCACCGTTACGGATGAGCTTGAGCGAAGCGTCGAGCGCGCCCTCACGTATCAGTGCCTGCCGCATCTCCTCCCCCTGCCGGGCCGGCACCCGGACGCCCCACTGCGGGACCGTCATCCTGACCACGTATATCATATCAGTATAGGTGCTAACCATTAATCATGGCTGATGATGCGGAGCGCGGCGCCGGGCAGGGCAGCGCAAAGTCAGGTCACGACAGGGACAGGGATACTATTATTCACAAGCGGCTCAGGGACGGGACACTGAAACTCTACGAACTCGAGAAGGAGCTCTCCCCGATCGATGCGATCCGGGTGCGGCGCGAGTTCATCCAGGAAGAGACGGGCGCAACACTCGAAAACATCGGTATCCTCTCGATTGATGTCGACCGGGTCGTCAAGCGGAACTGCGAGAATATGATCGGGGTCATCCAGGTGCCCCTCGGTGTCGCAGGGCCGGTTCTCATAAACGGGGGCTATGCTACCGGGAACTACTGGCTCCCGCTCGCGACTACGGAAGGCGCACTCGTCGCCTCCGTCAACCGCGGGTGCAGCGCGATCACAAAAGCCGGCGGTGCGGAAGTCCGGGTCCTCCATGACGGCATGACCCGGGCACCGGTCTTCTCGACCGACAGCGTAGGCCACGCAGCACAGGTCGGTGACTGGGTGACGGTCCACTACGACGAGCTGAAAGCCGCGGCGGAGAGTACCACCTCCCACGGTAAACTGACTGACATCGTCACATTCGTTGCTGGAACAAGCGTTTACGTACGGATGGAATTCGATACCAAAGACGCGATGGGCATGAACATGGTGACCATCGCAAGTGCCAAGGTCGCCGACATGATTGCGCAGGGAACGGGTGCAAAGCTGATCGCGCTCTCGGGCAACATGTGCACCGACAAAAAGCCCGCCGCCATCAATACCATCATGGGAAGGGGGAGAAGCGTAGTCGCCGGTGTTGCCCTGACCCATGAACTGATCAAAGAGGTCTTCAAGACCGATGCAAAATCCATGTTTGAAGTGAATTACCGGAAAAATCTTGTCGGCTCTGCCCGGGCCGGCGCAACCGGGTTCAACGCCCATGCAGCAAATGTCACGGCCGCGATGTTCATCGCATGCGGCCAGGACGCAGCGCACGCGATCGACGGTAGCACCTGCATCACTACGGTCGACCTGACGGAGACGGGCGTGTATGTAGCAGTAACCCTTCCCTCGCTGCCGGTCGGGACCGTAGGCGGCGGAACTGCACTTGACACTCAGCAGGAGTGCCTGAATCTGCTCGGAGTCGCTGGCAGCGGGACACCCCCGGGAACCAATGCAAGGAAACTCGCGGAGATCATCGGGGCCGGCATCCTTGCCGGTGAACTCTCCCTTCTCGGTGCACTCGCCGCCCAGCATCTTGCCCGCGCCCACCAGCAGCTCGGCCGGGGATAATTTTTTACAGGTCCCTTCCCGCACAACATAATTGGTAATTCCCTTTTCAGAACCGGAACCACTTCATCATGACAAGGGCATCCTCACCATTTGCATAATACTGGTCAATGCCAAATACCGGGCGGTATCCCATACGCTGGTAGAACCGTTGCGCTGTCGTGTTGGACACCCGCACTTCCAGCTGTACACCGGTAGCAAGTTCCAGCGCGAACTGGTGCTCGACCCGGTTCACGAGGAGTTTTCCGATTCCCTTCCGCCGGTAACGCGGATTAACCCCGAGGTTGCAGAGATGACCGTAGATATTCTCCCCGGTGTCTTCGAGGCCCCCGACAACGAAACCCTGGACTGCGCCTTCGCAGACTGCGACAAAATACGTGGATGGGTAATACGCGAGTGCTTCGAGGAAGACCGCGTGGTCCCACGGGTCTATGAATGACTCCTTCTCGATGGATACGATAGCCGGAATATCGGCCGGCATTGCTCTTCGGATGAGCGGTAACGGAAAAGTGGCAAGATCGTGCGGCCGTATCATCTGGAGATCCCCTTGTGTCCTGCTGGAATATGCATGAGCATCCGGGACAAAAAATGTTTGCCCAAGGGGAGGTTGTAGAAGTCGGAAAGGAGGTGTAGGATATGGAGGCCCCTGGACCCGCAGACATTCCCGGCCGGTCTTTGCATATATATGGGATCAGCCCCAACAATGTGAGCAACTTGCGTACCGTTTCGGGGCGTTGTTCTCATGGTGAAGATCTATCGTTTTGCAGGTGTGCGGCCTGTGCCATCGGCCGCCCCGGAGATCGCAGCAGTGCCGTACGATGTCGTGACCGCGGATGAGGCTCGGGCAGCCATAGCGAAGAACCCAAAGAGTTTTCTCCGGGTCAGCCGGTCCGACGCCGAGCTTCCGGGGATCTCCCCGCACGATGACCGGGTGTACCAGCGGGCGCACGAGAACTTCGAGGCCCTGAAGCGTGACGGGCTTATGAAACAGGACACCGAACCGGGATTATACCTTTACCGGGTGCAGCAGGACGGCGAAACATTCCTCGGCCTCTGCTGCTGTCTTGACGTGGACGATTACCGGAAGAACAACATCCGGCGGCACGAGCAGACCAGGTACGACAAGGAGGAGGACCGGACCCGGCATATCGGGGCGGTCAAGGCCCACAACGGACCTGTGGTGCTCCTCTACCGGAATACCGGTGATCTCGTCTCTTCCATCGAGTCGCAGGTGGCAAAAAATCAGCCGGTTGCCGAAGTCCGGACGGAGCAGGGCATTCTCCACCAGATCTTCCGGATCACAGATCCAGAAGTGCTCTCACGGCTCGAACACCGGTTCTCCTCCGTTCCCGCCCTCTATATTGCTGACGGGCATCACCGGGCGAAGGCGTCCGTGAACCTTGCGGACCGGATCCTTGCTTCCGGTAAGGTCCCGGACCCGGAGGTCTGCCGGTTCATGGGCGTGATGTTTGCCCACGACCGGGTAAAGATCCACGGGTACAGCCGGCTCCTCACGGACCTGGGGGAATATACCCCCGGGACATTTCCCGAGGCACTCAAACAATCGTTTGCAGTGCAGATATACGGGGAGCTGGATGGCAGCGGGTATAATATTCCCCCGAAAATCGCCCATCCCGAACGGTACCATGTTGTCCATCTCTACCTTGGCGGGAAATGGTATGAGTGCACCCGCCCGATCGAACCGGGTGCGTCACCCCTTGAGGCACTCGATGTGGCTGTGCTCCAGAGACACGTGCTCGAAGGCATGCTCGGCATTACCGATCCCCGCGGGGATGCACGGCTCCAGTACCTCGGCGGGGCACGGCCGGTCTCGGATCTCCAGAAACTCGTAGACAGCGGCGAATACAGACTCGCGTTTGCCATGCAGCCGGTCCGGGTGGAAACCGTCCTGTCCATTGCCGACGCTGGCGGTGTCATGCCCCCAAAGTCCACCTGGTTTGAGCCCAAACTGCTGAGCGGTCTTGTGATCCACACGTTCGATTGGTCGTAAATTACCGATCCCTTAATCGTTTTTTAAATCGTTCGTGTTATGGTATGATCACCATCGCACTCCCGAAAGGCAGCCTCGAGGCCCAGACGCTCCAGCTCTTCAAGGAAGCTGACCTCGAGGTGAAACGTACGGACCGGGACTACAACCCCCGCATCGCGGACAGCCGGATCGGCAAGATCAAGATCCTCCGCCCGCAGGAGATCCCGACCTATGTCGAGAAGGGCTACTTCGATCTCGGTATCTCCGGGCTCGACTGGGTGCACGAGACAGATTCCGACGTGGTGGAAGTCGCCGACCTCTCGTACAGCAAGACCGGGGAAGGCAATGTCAAGATCGTCGTGGCCGTCCACCGCGACGAACCGATCGGGAATGTCAGCCAGATCCGGCCGGGCAGCAGGGTCACGACCGAGTACCCCGAGCTCACCCGGAAATTTTTTGAGCGGCTGAATATCCCGGTACAACTCTTCCACTCGTACGGTGCATCCGAAGCAAAAGTGCCGGACCTCATGGACGTGGTGGTTGACCTGACAGAAACGGGCACAACGCTGCGCAAGAACGGCCTCAAGATCATCGGACAGATCATGGAGTCCCACACGGTGATCATCGCTAACAAGGCAAGCTGGAACGATCCGGAAAAACGACGGGAGATTGAGGAGATCAGGACCCTGCTCTTCGGCGTCATCGACGCCCGGCACAAAGTGCTCCTGACCATGAATGTCCCGACAGGTTCAATGGAGGCACTCGTTGCTGCGCTACCGGCGATGAAGAAGCCTACCGTGAGCCGGCTTCACGGGATCGATTATTACAGTATCCAGACGGTGGTGCAGAAAAGCGCCGTCAACGGCCTGATCCCGAAACTCAAGCAGTGCGGGGCAGAAGACATCCTTGAGATCCCGATCTCCAAGATCGTTCCCTGAGGAAAAAACTCCCGCACCTCCCTTTTTGCCTGTGCGCGAACCGTGCACAGCCCGGGAAAACGGAGAAAATCCAGTACTCATTCATAAACATTACCAGATACCAATTGTTCCAGCGCGGGCCCCGATAGATGAAATCTGGATTCCGGGTCAGAAAAAAACCAATATTTATATCAGGTATTCGCCAATATGGCAGTAAGGTGGGATATGCACTTACTAACATCTCCGTTTCCGTCAGACAAAATGATGGCGACAGGGACCGGGACCGAAAAAACCGTTGTGCATACCACGTGCCGGCTCAGGGAGAGGGTACGTTCCCGGCGAAAACATTCTATTGGCAGATCTGGTCATATCTCCGTGAAAGAAGGAGCAAATCTTTCCCTTGATTTTATGACAGGCTTTACAATATTTATCATCGCCTTCATCTATGTGGCCACCCTCATACCCGGCCTCCTGCTCAACCTCCAGAATACGAATATCGATTACAATGCTGTCGCTTACCGCACGGGTGTCATCCTGACCGAGGACTCCGGATCTCCGGTATCATGGGAGAACCCGGCATTATATACGGATTACTTCATTCAGAACGGGGCCACGGGTACCCGGCTGGGTCTCGCCCTCTCTTCGACTACACCGAACGTATTGTCCTTCCAGAAAATAAACCGGTTTTATTGCAGTACTCTCCTGGCGTACCCGGGGGATTACCGCTCCAAGGCAGTATTCGGCGACTATCCTTACCTGTTCAACATCTCGCTCCAGATAACCGGTGAAAATACGACACGGGCTGTCGGTGATGTAGTACCTGATGAGTACGGGTACATCCGCAGGGTCGTGAAAGTGAAGGGGTTCAGTAATGTTACCATCGGACAACAGGTCATTACGAACCTGAACATGGTATCCACGGATAATGTGACCATACATAATTTCCTCGTGCAATTCAATTCCACCGATCTTCTCGCCAACAGCTCAAATCCTGCGTGTAAAAGCCCGTTATACCAGATCAACCCGTGGCAGGATCAGATGGTGGTAAACCTGACCGATCTGCAGAAAACCATGGGGAACGCCAATACGAATGCCAGCCTTGTCAGCCTGACCATCCTCGCGGCTCAACAGTCCCAGCCGTTCCCGGTGCCGGTGGCTGTTACAAAGGCAAAATTCAACAGTGCCACCAACATGACGGGACTGATCCCGCCATTATTCCTGTATGTGGATGGAAATTCCACGCCGGTTACAACGCTGCCGGTCAATGTCAGTAGTAATCTCTCGCTTTTCCTCTCACCGGGATATTTCTACAACATGGGGTATAATACGGCGAATCAGCAGGATATGCAGACACAGATGTACGTGGAATATACATTCCAGCTCACGCAACCGGACCATTACCTGAACAATACGGTATCCGGTTCATTCCCGTATACGTATTCTGATGTCACACCCGCATCATTGAATGATGGTGTCATGGAGATTGAAGTATGGTAAACGACCGGGGACAACTCTACACTATCGAGGGTTTTGCCGCCGCAATTATTATGATCTCCACAGTCTTCCTTGTCCTCAACTCTACCACGATATATACCCCGGGCGATTCCCACATCAGTGACCTCCAGATGGAACAACTGGGACATGATACCCTGTGGTCCATGAGCATCCCGCTTGCCTATGGTTCGGAAAGTCCACTCCAGCAGGATATCGAGCAGGACCGGCCCGATTTATTCAATGTATCGTTCACGAATGGCATCAACAACAAGACGGGTTTTGTGACCGACACGCTCCAGTATAACGCTTCGGTCACCTGCCGCGACGCTAACAACAACATCATTCAGACACCGCTTGTTTCTTCAAGGAACATGACCGGGAGGGAACATGCGGTCCGGGTGACACAATGGGTTCTGGTCAAGCAGACATGTCCGCCCTATGCAGGAGGACCGACAGGTCCGCATGCGATGCTCGTGGAGGTACTGTTATGGCGAGAATGAACGACAATGCGCAGTGGATCATTCTCATGGGGTTCATGATCAGCTTCAGCCTGTTTTTCCTGGCAACGGTAATCGACCAGTCGACCCTGGTAGGCCAGACTACCGCAGAAAATGTGCAGGACTTTGCAAAAAATGACATTCGCGATACGCGGGCGGTAATCATCAATTCACTCTACACAGATCCCGCTGATTTTAATACGCCCGGTATCCAGCAGGACATCCAGACAATTTCCCTTGCACGGAAGGGTGCTATTGTGAATTATACAAGTTCGTACAGTGCTCCCTATACCAGTATCGTGATACATTATAACAACGGAGTGACCGTTTACAATGAGACCTGGACCTCACCCTGATCGGAAGCCGGAGACCGGTGTTGCAAACCTGATAGAATATGTCATGGTTACAGGCGTCCTCATGGCCCTTTTTATTGTGATGCTCCTGCTGGTCAATACGAATATTATGGCAAACCCTGCTGACACGCTGAGTTATTATGCGTTTACGGATATCGGCAACGGGGTTTCCACGAGTATTGTTGATGTCTATATCCTCGCTCCCCAGAACGGGACTATATCGACAAAATTCAGCATTCCTCCTGATGTTGCCGAACAGTCCTATTCAGTCGATATCGAACCAAGTGCCGACCAGAATGATCAGGACGTTATAGTATGGCGGGATACCATATCGAGCAATATCAGCCTGAGCGGTATTATGCTGACGACTCATGGTGCAGTTATTGGAAATACGACAAGCGGGGGGATAAACACGATCTCCTATGATTCAGGTGGGTTTTAATCATGTATTCAAGCAAAGGCAGTTCAAGGTCTGATGCCGGAGTTTCAGAGGCGATAGGGTTTGTGATTATTTTTACGATCATCATCACGGGTATAGGGCTCGTTACCCTGTATGGCTATCCGGTGCTCCTCCAACAGCAGTCGACCGCAAACGTTCAGGTAATGGAAAAGAATATGATCGTTCTGCAAAATGACCTCAAAGGCCTCTCGTACAACATGGATCCGTACTCCGAGACCTCTATGAACATAGGCGGGGGGACGCTGACCGTGTACAATGCATCCTACAGCCTGAGCCCCGCTACGTTCAAGGTCATATGTAATGGCATCACCGTGATTCCCTCAAATTCTACGGGAAAGATGCAGTACCAGTCTGTTGACGCCCAGACAAATATCGCCCTGGAAAATGGTGCGGTTGTGATGCGCATGACTACAATCAACGGATCCTCCATGCTTGCCACACCACGCTGGTTCTATGACAGCACGACCAACACTGCTGCATTGTACCTTATCAGTTTTAACACGACATCCCTGATGTCACGGTCGGGAATCGGCACGGTTTCGATGGCACGGGGATATTCCAATTATTCTTCAATCCAGGTTCCTCAAGGAACGGTCTGCACGGTGAGTTATACTCCGGATCCCACCGGCGATTATAGTGTAGCATGGAATACGTATTTCTCGAACGGCATGGGCCTGGCGCAGTCTTCACCGGGAGTATATACCCTGCTCACCGGGCCGGGTCAGATCGTCGTCTATCAGGATCAGATCAATGTCCTATCTGTCTGACTTTGAAAAAATCCCCTTTTTCGTTTAACCTTCAGGCAGCACGGATAGCCGCAATAAAAATAAGACAGGGCGGGAATAATGTGCTCGCGGCCGGTATCCGCGTTGCGATCTTTGTTATCATCGGGCTCGCGTACTCCGCTTCACTCCTGGCTGCTTAGCTGACATTTGGTATCCGTTCCTGCATCACCGGCCCATCACCCGGGCGACAAAACGCATAGCGGGCCAACCTGCATCCATCACAAGAGAGTCACCATCTGGCAGATACGTGGCTCCGGTTTATCGTAAATCCTCCCATTTTACCGGTGACGCAGGATGCCATCTGAAAAGGAGAAGAACTACCTCCAATTCTTCGGGGTTATTACACATTCAGGCAGGCTATATTCCGCCAGGAAGAAGAATATCCCCGTTTTCCTGCACCATTACCCGGGAGAACATTATTGTGCGATAACACGATACATCGGGGGGTACGCCAGGATTGGAATAAAATGATAACGGATTTTTTTAAGGTGCGTGAATTTCCGGTTCAAGGCTTAATCCCGGAAAATCCGGTAAAAAATGTTGAACGGGAGTTCATTGCAGCTTGATATATGCCTTCCCGGATACTTTGACCTGTGTGTTACTGGGGGCTTCAGCCATTGCGCTGTTCGCATCCGGTGCCGTAGCGAGGACACAGAAGTAATAGGTCCCCGGAGGCAGGGTGCGTACATCAAGACTTGAGGTCTCATTCGTTGTACCGGGGGCGATACCATTCTGAGTGTCAAACGGCGGCTGCTGCCACGACGTCCCCGCGGCACCGCAGGTAGACGCCGGCTGGGATGAAGTCGAGTAGTAGAGACGTTCGAGCGTGGTGTTTGAGCCGGGGTAGTTAGTGCTCCATTGTAACGGCACGAAATCGGTAATCACCCCGGATTTGGTCACTACGAAATTCGAGATCTGGATCGACTGCGCCTGCACGCCGGTATCGGTAAGGTTGTTGATAGCGGTGATGTAGGCCGGGGGCAGGTACAGAGAACTCGTCCCGTTGTTAAAGGAGATGGTGGACCCGTTCCCAAAGATCTGGATGCTACCTCCCTGTTTGACCATAAGCTCGAAGGTGGCCTGCCAGGTCTGGCCAAGGTAGATGGTCCCGATATTGAAGTTCAGCAGCTGGCCGTTACTCCATTGCGCGGACTGGTCGGTGTAGTTTGTCACCCCATCCTGCCAGGTGATCTGCGTCTGGGGCACGTAATTGAAGACCTGGGCACCCGGAACTGTTACGCCCGTGAGGTTCACGTTCTGGAAATTCAGGGTCATATTGGTGTTCACCCCGGCTGCGGTCTGCAGGCTTCCGGCAATAGCAGTAAAGATTTGCGAAAGGGTGGCCCCGCTTGGTGCATTTGCAAACGTTCCGCCGGTCCCGGCGGCCATAGTCTGCATATCAGTGACCGCTTGTGCCTGAAGATTACCATTGGCGGTATAGGCGATCATATAGAGCCGGATATTGTTGTCAAGGGCGAAATTGGTCATGTTCTGTTCTGTAGACTGCTCATCGGGAGCATACCCCACCGGGGCAGTTGCTGCCGATAAACTCACGGTGGTACTCCCACTGGAGTACCCGACAGTTGCAGTCCGGGTCAATGTATTGCTGCCGTTAGAGTTGATGGCTGTTTCGGACACGGTGAATGTTCCGGTTTTTGGATACGTATTGGTGGGATTCTGGAGTGTCGATGTGTTGCCATCTCCAAAGTTCCAGCTCCACGAGGTTGGGGTACCAAGTGATGCATCCGTGAACGTCACGTTGTATTTTTTTGAGGACCCGCCGGCTGCAGTGAAATATGCCTGCGGTAAAAGCCCGCCACCCAATCCGCTGTAGAACAGGTATTTACTGGGTTCGAAGGTCGAATCGTAACCTGTGAATCCAGTGGGTGGGGCGGGGAAATACCCAGTTCCACGGCCCATCGGATCACCCAGCCAGTTATATTCACCATCTGTCAGAAGAATAATCGCCCTCACTGCCTGCGGGTTGGGATTCGGGTTGTTCTTGAGTAACAGGATGGACTGGTAGAGCCCGTCCCGCGTTCCCGTAGAGGAGGTAGGCACCAGACCGTTAATCGCTGTATTAATGGTCGCCGCATTGGTTGTCAGCGGCGCATTAACGGTAGTATCGACATTATGATTGTTCGAATTGCCGGAAAATGATACAACTGCGATACGGTCGTTCGATGAATTCACGAGGGTGACAAAAAGTTTTGCACTTGTTTGTGCATCCTGCATCTCCGTATGAGTGTCGGGCGTAGGCATCCCATCGCCCATACTCCCGGACCGGTCGATAAGGAGGACGGCATCGATCGGGTTCGGCCTGAGCGCCCACCCGTCACCGGTCAGCTTGATGGTCACCGTGACATTCCCGTTTACCCCTATCGTGGAAGGGGACACGCTCGTATAGGCGCTGAGATAGGGATAGTTCTTCCATGTCAGGGCAACGCTTTGCTGCGTGCCGTTCCATGTGGCAGTAACTGAAGCATTTCCGGTAGCCATCGCGTTATAAAACGCCAGCGAGGCGTTGGTTGAAAAGCCGCCCGGGATAAACTGGATATTGGCATTGCCGTTACCATCGGTCACGGCACTGGTGGCCGTAATTTTCGGTACAGCGGTTACAATATCCGTAACTTTGTCATAGTTGGCGGCGCCAAGACTGAACGTCACGGTCTGGCCGGCAACAGGGTTGCCCATGATGTCCATCACCTGTGCCGTTACATTCGCCGAAGACTGGTTATTTGCATCCAGACTGGGCATGATCTGGGGATCTGCGTGAAGCACCCAGTTTACGGGTGCCGTATTGTAAAAAGTCACATTCTGGTTGCAGGTAACTGAGTTATTTGCGACAGATATGGCAGTAAGGGTGATATTCTGGGCAATACCCCTGGGGCCATACGTCAGCACTACCGCACCCACATCATTTGTTGTCAGGTTTGCATAATAATCGCCTGCAGTTGTCTGGACGGATATGTTCTGGCCGGTTGCGGGGTTACCATATTTGTCATACATGATATACCGGACGGAGATCGTATGGGCCATGTCTGCCGGCACGACCGGGGGAACGGGGCTTGCGGTCTCTACAATTGACACAGGAATGCCATTGGAGATGCCGAGGATGGATGGGTATTCATCCGGTATAGCGCCGAGCGGGGACGGGTAAAAGGGCTGTATGTGGATATTGTTCTGTCCTGCAATGTTATCGAGCAGTACTTTCACCGACAGTACACCATTTCCATTCAGTTGCTGGGATGTGCTGGTTACGTAGGTTCCGTTAACATCAAAGGCCGCTGTATTGGAGACAGACCCAATCTGGAGCGTGACGGTGTTTGGATCAGCAGGGTTGCGGTGGTCGATGACGTTACCCCACTGGTCGGTATAGGAGACATTGAAATAGATCTCCGTGCCAACGGAGCCCTGAGCTGGCGACGTTACCGTCCAGTACATCGGTACATCGTGGTCAATTTGCTGAACGTACGAAATGTTGCTGATTTTGCCATTGTAATTCAATGCGGCGTTTATGGTCGCGCTTCCGCTTGTCGTTCCGACGGAGAACGTGGTTGATGCTACACCATTGGAATTGGTCAGCGTGCCTGTTGGACTGATTGTTCCCATGGTCGCAGAACCCGGAGCCAGGGAAAACGTTACCGGTATTCCTGACTGGGGCATTAAATTCATATCCAGAGCCGTAACCGAGATGGTAACCTGGTTATGCCCGTTTGCAACCACCCATTGCTGGCTGGAGATGATTGTCGAATTGGAGAGATCATTTGCTGCAACAGGGACAATAAGGATACACAAACACAGAATTGCAATAATCGCGAAGAATAATCG